>NZ_LK995523.1:0-15821 GCF_900002405.1 Actinomyces succiniciruminis
CAAACAAACACGACACACTATCGAGATCCCAAACAACACACCCAAGAGGGTTTGGAAAGCCGTCCGGCTCTCCTCTTCCCTCAAGGCCTGGAGTAGATTAGCCGGACCGTCTGACGCTCGTCAAGCTCGAAATCGGTGATCCCGGTCTCTTTCGAGTCCGTCGCCGACATCGATGATGCCGCAGCCCGACTATCTATTTCTCCATGCCACCGCACTCGCCCGCAGGCTCGCGCGGCAGCGAGGAGTAATTTAGGCATATCCGCCGGGAGGACGTCAAACAGGTTGGAAGTGACGTCCGGCACTCAGGTGCCGCCACCGCTCCGCGGCCACAGTTAGGGTAACCGCATGGCTCCTCGCTCCTCCGGCGGCGACCGCGAACGCTACGCGGTGGACTACGACTGGCTGTGGCACCGGCGCGATCCGACAGCTGCGGCGATTCTGAGGGTGTCCGTCTCCCACCCCACGCCACAGTTGGCTGCACACGCCCTGGAGCGATTTCTCGCGACACTCCCCACCGATGCCAAGGGCGTGCAGGGGCGTGAAGGCTGGGCCGTGTTCCCAGTCGCCGGCGATCCGTCTGCCACGGTCAGCTCCATCGACATCGTGTCCGGGGGCGAGGACGTCTCCGATGGAATTCAAGCCGGTGCGGACGCCGTCTTCAACGCCTTGGCACAAGTCGACGGCATCGGCCTGGCCTGGCACCAGCTCACGACCGACACCGTTCTCGGCATCCCCGCCGCCCACACGTGCTCATCTGCGTCCCAGCGGGAACTCCCACTCACGCCGGATGAGCCCGTCCTCGATGACGAACACGTCTAGGGATCGCTCACCGTCATCATTGACCAACATCGTCGCAATCAGTCGCCGTTCACGATCACTCATCGCCTCAACACAACGGAACGTGGTGGCGGAGTTCGCGTAAGCGGACTTGATTGCACGCAGGTACCGCTCTTTCCCAACGATCTTGCGCTCACGGCTGCCGTCGATCAGAGTCCACTCGACTTGGGGGTGTAGGAACGTGGCATACGCACGCCAATCCCTCGCGTTCTCCGCGACGAAGAAGCGCGCCACGATCGACTCCAGCTCGCGGTCCGACAGCGCCTCCACGCTGTGATCCTACAAGCAGGCGTACTGGAGCACCTTGCCCGGTATGCGACACCCGGATAGTCTTTAGCGCCCCGGCAGCGAGGCGTTCAGACTCGACCAGTGCCAAGGCAGTGCTAAGGCATTGACCAGCCGGGCAGGGCCAGGAGCTTACGTGGACACTCGTACAGTCCTCGAAATCATCGGATGGATCGGATCCGGTCTCGTCGTCATCTCGCTCGTGGTAGCTAATCAGCGCACCTTCCGCGGCCTCAACCTCACCGGCTCACTCATAGCCACCGCGTACAACGTGGTCCTAGGGGTTTGGCCCGCCGTGGGCATGAACGCCACCATCGCACTCATCGACCTGTACTGGCTGCTGCGGCTGCGCGGCACCGCTCCGCTGACGGCCGATTCCGCGCCGGCTACGCACCGCGATGAACGCCCCTCAGTGGAGGATGTGCTGTCGGAGGATTGACCGCATGGACGACGTCGACGCGGTCAGAAGCAAGCCAAGTACGGCGGCAGAAACGGGTCGCAAGCGCGAAGCAGTGCCGGTGCACCAACCACAGCCTGGCCCCCGCCGCAGCGCGAGCAGCATCAGCGATGGGGCCGGGCGGTCGGCGCATACCGCAGCGTTGTTCATTGACTGAACGGACGGCAGGCACAGCCAAGTGGTCTATCCGGCGCCAGTGCCAGCGGCAGCGGCTGAGAGCTTGGCCGCCACCTCGCCTGATACCGAGGAGGCCCCGGCGCGTCGCCCTAAACCGCCACGACCACGCCAACGACCCCGCAGGAGTGCCATACCGGCGCCTGAAACAAGGAATCGTCCCACCCGGTCAACCGGGCGGGACGATCAATTCCACTTCAGCGGTGGAGCTAGGGGGATTCGAACCCCCGACCTTCTCATTGCGAACGAGACGCGCTACCAACTGCGCCATAGCCCCTGAGCACGGTAGATGGTAGCACCGCAGCCGCGGCGGCCCGCAAGTCGGGGCGCCGTGACTCACGCCACCGACAGCCGGCACCGGAAACCGTTGCCGCCCCCGGCCGCGTTTCAGGCGCCGGCGCGACGCCGTTCCAGCACCGCCTCCAGGTCGATGGGGTGGAACACCGGCTCATCCGCCCCCACCTCGGGATCGGCGATGGGGTAGGCGTGCGCGCTGCGCGGACGCTCGGGAACCGGCGCAGAGTCGAAGGGCTCCTCCGCGGGTGGCTCATAGCTACGACGCGGAGCGCGGGCGGCCAGCGTGTAGGTCGGCGCCGGAACGCTGACCGGGTGCCAGCCCTGCGGCGGCGTCGCCGGAGCCTTCGCCTCGCGCTGGTCGCCGCGCGTTTCAGCATCGACGGCCTCGGGGGTCGCAGTGGGCTCCTCGGTGGAAGCCTCCGCCGGAGTCGCCTTATCGCTCGGCTCCGATCCCTCCTGGGCACCGGCTGCTACGGCGGGCTCGTCGCGTTCGACGGCGTCGGATGCCACCGCCGCGGCTTTCGTCTCCTGCGCGCCTGTCACCTGCGCAGCCGTCTCTTGAGCCGGGGCCTCGGCGTCCGGCCGTGGCTGGGCCTGCTCATCCGCCTTTACAGACGCGTCCGCAAGCAACCGGCTCGCGGCGGAGCTGCCGGTCAGCGCCGTCAGTTCCCGTTCGAGTGCGGCAATACGACGACGCTCACGCCGGTCGGAGGCCGCCGAGGCGCGCGCCGCCCGTCGTCCCGCGAGCGCGGATCCTCCGAGCAGTGCACCGGGAATGGCAACAACCCACCACGGCATCGCAGAAACCGCGGCAACCACGACTGTGCCCGCCGTGACGCCGAGCAGGATCAGCGCGACCGTGGCGCGGTGGGAGGCGGCCACCCGGCGGTGCTCACGAGCGCGCTCATGCGCCTGGCGCAGGCGCACGAGCTCACGTTCCTTGCGCAGCGCCCGCACATTCCTGACTTCGGGCCTGTTCATCGCCCTCACCTCCGGTCGGCGTCGAAAGATCATGGCGTGCCCACCGCCGCAGCCCTCCCCGGAGACGGCTGCGCTCCCCGTTGCCAGAAGCCGCAGCCCCGAGGAGTAGCGGTCCTCCGCATTGGCCATGCTCATCGCCTCGCGGCGCCCGACCAGGAATGGCAGTAGGTACACGGCGAGAACCGCAACGAGTGCAAGCAGCGCCCACGTTTCGATTCCCACGGCTTAACCGTAAAGGGCACGGGCGGCGGAATTCGGGCACGACCGCGGCGTGTTGGCGCCGGTTGTGGCCGCGATTCCATTAGCAATTCCGTTCCGAATCCCCGGCCCGCATCACCCGTGCAACAGCTTTCACACTTGCCTCAGCCGCCCCACGAATCCGCCTGCCGGGGCGTCCTCCGCGACGACGGCGAAGGTGACATGATCCGCCCACTGCCCGTTAATGTGCATCAGCCCCCGCCGCACCCCCTCGGAGTGCAGTCCGAGGCGCCGGCACACGGCCAGGCTGCGCGCATTGCTCGGGCGCACGTCGATCTCCACCCGGTGCAGACCGACCCGGGCGCCAAGGAGATGGTCCAGCACCATCGCCACTGCCAGGGTCATTACTCCGCGTCCCTCCCACGGGGCGCCGATCCAGTAGCCCACGCTCGCGCACTCCAGCGCCCCCCAGCGGATGGAGGAAACCGACACCTGCCCCGCGAACACGCCGTCCACCTCCAGCACGAAGGGCATGGCCTCGCCGCGGCGCGCAAGTCGGTTCTGGGCGCGCACATAGTCGCGGAAGCTGCCTAGGGCGTCGGGGCTGTCCGGCGGCAGCGTCGCCTCCCAGGGGGTCAGTCGGGCGTCGTCGGCCAGGCGCAGCCGTCGCCAGGCCGACTCGTCGCCCACGCGGATGGGGCGCAGCGTCACGGTGCGCGGCCCGCGCGCCAGGCCGCGCGCGCTCACCCCCGACTCGGTCAGAACCTCCGGCCAGGGGAAGCGGTGCCCGCCCGGGTGCAACAGATCGCCGAGGTGTCCAATCGCCGTCGGTAAGCGGAGGTCAGGCATCGAGCAGCAGGCAGTACAGCGTGTCGCCGGCGACGATGGTCTGCGTGTCTTCGGGGACGACGGCGATCGCATTGGCCTGGGCCAGCGCCAGTAGACGCGTGCTGCCCGGCCGCCCCGTCGGCTCGGCGGTGTAGCCGCGCGCCGGCGAACCGCTCAGGTGTACGGGCACGAACTGCCGCTTGCGGGCCGGCGAGTGCCAGCCGGAAGCGAGCGTCGCGGGCACCGAGGCGCGATGCAGGTCCTGCCAGCCGGCGATCTGCCGCAGCACCGGGCGAATGAAGGTCTCGAAGGCGATCTGCGCGCTCACGGGGTCCCCGGGCAGGCAAAAGATCGGTGTGCCCTCGATCGTGCCCACGCCCAGCTGGCGTCCCGGCGACATGGCCACGGAGTCGAAGCGCACCGTACCCAGGGGCGTCAGCACGTCCTTGACCGTGTCGCCCTGGCCCACACTCAGGCCGCCGGTGGTGATGAGCACGTCGGCGCGCACCAACTGGTCCTCGATGGTCTCCGCCAGCGCCCCCAGTTCGTCGGGCACCGCCGCCACCCGGAAGGCCTGGCCGCCGGCATCGGTGACGGCGCACGCCAGGGCGTGGCCGTTGGCGTCGAAAACGTCGCCGGCCTCGCGGGCGCCGTCGGGCTCAACGAGTTCGTCCCCGACGGAGATGATGACCACGCGCGGCGCCGGATGCACCTTGACCCGGTGGCGGCCGATACCGGCCAGCAGCGCGATCTGACGCGCCGAAATGCGCGAGCCCTGCGGCAGCACGGTGGTGCCAGCCTGCACGTCCTCGGCCCGACGGCGCACGTTCTCTCCGGCGGTCACCATCGCCCGCACCTGCACGCGGGATTCACCGCGGTCCGTGTCCGCCCACGGCACCACGGCGTCGGCGCCCAGTGGTAGCGGGGCGCCGGAGTCGATGAGGATGGCCGCGCCCGGCACCAGGCGGGTGGGGCGCATGTCGCCGGCGCGCACGGCATCCATCACCTCCAGGGTGACGGGGCTTCCGGCCGCGGCATCGGCGACGTCGGCGGCGGCGACCGCATAGCCGTCCAGTCCGGCCAGGTCTACCGCGGGCAGGTCAAGGTCGGCGACGACGTCCTCGGCCAGCACGCAGCCGACCGCGTCCAGCAGCACCACGTCCAGGGGGGCCGCGGCCCGGGCGATCTCCAGGCAGGCCGCCAGGTGCTCAGCAACAGTGCGCATGTGGGCTTCGTCCTCCTCCTGCCCGGCCGTGTTCCCGGGCGTACCGCGCACCAGGCTACCTGGCCGCGTCGGACGGCCCGGCAGCAAACCGGGTTGCGGACCACCTGCGATAATGCAGTCATGAGCACTCGGGCACGCGTCCTGCCAGACACCAGTTCACTGGCGGCCGACGACGCCAAGGAGCAACTGCGCCGCGTTCTGCGCGAGCACCGCGCCGCCCACCACCGCCACCCCGAGCACGGTCACAATGACACCTGTGAGCGGCTCACCGCCCATATCCTCCAGGCCATCTCCGGCATGGACACGGTGGCCGCCTACGTGTCCGTGGGCCACGAGCCGTGCACCCGACTGCTACTGCAACAACTTGAAGAATCCGGCACGCGCGTGCTGTTGCCCGTGCTCGGCCCGCACCTGGCGCGCTCCTGGGGCTACTTCCACGGGGTCGCCGACCTGGCGGAGCGCTCCCCCGGCCGCCCGCCGGAGCCGAGCGGCGAGGTGCTGCCCGCCGCCGCCATTGCCGACGCCGAGGCCGTGATCGTGCCGGCACTCGCCGTCGACCGCTCGGGCCGGCGACTGGGCCAGGGCGGCGGCTGGTACGACCGGGTACTGCCACTGCGCCGCGTCGGCGTGCCGGTGTTCGCGGTGGTGCACGACGACGAGCTGGTGGCCGGGCCGTTGCCGACCCAGGCGCACGATGCACCCGTCGACGTCGTCATCACTCCCGACGAGTGGTTCCTGCTGGAGGGCTCGGCCTTCGCCGGCACCCCCACCGACCAGGACTGACCGCCGCCGGCACCCCTCGCCGCGGCCGCGCTGTCACCGCAGTCCACAGGGGCGGTTGGCGACACCCCACGCCCGCCCCATTCACAGGGCCGGCACGCGCGTGAGCGCGCTGTGCCACTTTGAGTCCATGTCTCGCCCTCGCCCCGGCCGCACGCCTCGTTCCAACCGCTCCCCACAACCCGGTGGGCGCCGCCTGACGCGCCCGTCCCTGCTGCTGTGGCGGCAACGCCACCTGGTGGTCGCCGTCTGTCTGGCCGCCGCCGTGATGGCGGCGCTCGGCGTGCTCCGCCCGGCACCGGAGGGTCTGCAGGAGGTGCTTGTAGCGGCCCGCCACGTCAACGCCGGTGCCGTGCTGACCGAGGCGGACATTGAGATGCGGGCGGTGGCGCAGTCCGCCCTGCCCGAGACCGGCCTGGCCGACACGGACGTGGTGGGCAGTCGCGCCGCGATCGCCCTGGAGGAGGGCACGGTGCTGACCACGTCCATGACGAGTGCGGCCCTGGCCACCACCCTGACGCCGTCGGAGCGGCTGGTGCAGGTGCCCATCGATGTTGGAGCGGAGTTGGCGGAGCCCGGAGCGCGGGTAGATGTGGTGGCCGAGCGCAGCGCCGCGGCGGCCGTCGGCGACGCGGGCAACTCCTCCGCCGTCGTGTGTGCGGGCGCGCGGGTGGTGCTCACGCAGCAGGAGGGCGATACCGACCGGTGGACCGCACAGACGAAGGTCACACTCGTTACGCTTGCTGTCCCGGCGGTGGACGCTAACCTAATCGTAGGCGCGGCCACGAATGGTGCGCTCGGCATTGTGCTGAGCCCATGACGTCGCCCGCCTCTTGCCATGCGGCCGCGGCCCGTCCCCGGGCTGCCGAGTCGCTCCCGCACCGTGACTTCCGCGAGTGGCACACCTGCGCCCTCGCTCCACACCGAAAGGCACCACATGCTCAAGGGATTCAAGGAGTTCATCGCCCAGGGCAACGTCCTGGAACTGGCCGTCGCCGTCATCATCGGTGGCGCCTTCGCCCCCATCGTTCAGGCCATCACCGACGTCATCATGGGCATCATCGGCGCCCTGGTGAAGCAGCCGAACTTCAACTCCGTGTTGCAGTTCTCCATCAACGGCTCCGACCCGATCCAGCCGGGCACGATCATCACCGCGCTCGTCAACTTCCTGCTCGTCGCCGCCGCCGTCTACTTCTGCGTCGTCGCGCCGATGAACAAGCTCACCGCGCGTCTGAAGAAGGAAGAGGAGGAGGCCGCCGAGCCCACCGACGTCGAGCTGCTGACCGAGATCCGCGACCTGCTCAAGCAGCAGGGCTGAGCCGATCACTGGCTCCCACCGGTCGGCCGTGACGCCGACGGTCGGAGCCAGGAGAAACGAAGTGGCGTCCGTCTTACGGCGGGCGCCACTTCATTTTGTCCGCGCGCGGCCTTCGCCGCTGCGGGCGGCTCAGCCCCAGTGGGGTGGCACTTCGCGCAGCAGCCGGGCGTCATTGGCGTGATCGGAGCCCTCACGGCCATTGACCCCGCCCTCGCGAGAACGGGCGTCGGTGAGCGCGTCCGTGCCGCGTCGACGCTCCGCCTCCGCCTGCGCCTGCGGTGCCTCGCCCCGGGCCACGCGAACCGCGTCCTGTGGGGACAGCGCGACGACGCGACGCCTACCACGCCTGCTACCGGCCCCCGCCACGTCGGGCGCCTCATCCGCGTCGTGTGTACGCGAATCGCCCATCGTTCAGCGGCTCCGGCGCACGGCGTTGGCCAGCACGGCGTCGATCCCGGCCCCATGGCGGGTCAGGGCCAGCGCCTCGCGCAGCTGCTCGACCTCCTCGGCCTCGCTGCGCTGTACGCCGTCGGAGCGGATCCAGGCGACGAGCTCGTCGAGCTGGTCGTCGGAGTAGGCCTGTAGCGGCAGCCCCTGCGCGATCGGCGGGCGTTCGCCGCGCACGGGCGCGTCGAGCAGGGTCTGGTGCGGGGAAGCCGTCTCCTCCGACTCTCCGGTCGCGCTTGACTCCGCCGGTTCGGCGGGATGGGCTTCGGCGTCCTCCACATGCTGCGTCAAGGGGGCGGCCGTCGCGGTCTCGGTGCGGGAGGCGAGCACCGCAAGCACCTGCGCCTCGATCTTGCTCGCCTCCCCCTCCACGTCGACGAACACGCCCGCGGAGTAGGCCATGTGCACGCGCCAGCCGCGCTGCTGGAGCCGCTCCACCCAATGCCGGTCACGCCGGCGCAGGCTCCGCTCCGCCACGTACTGCTCGTCGTCGGTAAGCACGGCGACCAGCAACTCACCCGGCAGGTCCGGGTGGCCGATGGCCAGCGGAATGCGCACCCCGCCTTCAATGCCGTAGCGGGGCACCACCACCAGCCCCTTGCGCCACAGGTGCTCGGCCAGCTCGACGAGCAGCCGCTCGGGAGCGACCTCCTCCTGCTGCGGGTACTGCGCGCCGGAGTCGGCGGCATGCACAAGCACCTCGCGCAGCAGTCGGGCACCGGGAGCGTGCAGGCGCTCGGCGTCGATGTCGTCGGGTCCCAGGCAGGACACGACCTGGGTGCTGCCGCGCGAGGCGCACAGCGCGTCCACAAGGCCGACCATGCCCCCGACGTCGCTAACCTCCCCGAAGTTGTGGATCGTGCGCCCGTGCGGAGTCTTGGCGTAGCCGACAGAGACGATGATGTGGTCGCGGCGCAGCGAGCGCGCCTCCCCCAGGTCCACGACGACGAAGGGCTCGGATACGCCCGTCTCGAAGTAGTCGGCCAGGGCCGGCGAGCCGGCAACGGCGGCGGTCGTGGCGCGGCGGATCTCCTCGGCGTGTCGGGCGTTGAGCGCGATGACGCCGAGGGACTGCTCGGGGTGGGTCAGGGCGTGGTCGATGATCAGGTCGACCACCCGGTTGACCTCCGCGGGAACCGACTCAACGGCGGTGTGCCCCGGAGCGGGCATGCCCCGGCCGTCGACCAGGGAAAGAGACAGGCGGGAGCGTCCCGGCGGCGCCGGGATCGCCTCAACGACGTCGTCGTAGCCGTTGGCGGCGAGGAAGCCGGCAATCTCCGCGTCCAGGGTGTTGCGGCCGGTCGGCAGCGTCACCCGCGGCAGCAGCGGGCCGAGTTCGGAGGCCAGCCCGGAGGTTGAGCGGCGGGGATCGCCGACGACGAGCACCTGCTCGGCGCGCACGAAGGCAGGCATGACCCGGGACACCGGCACGTGGGCGGAGGCGTCCAGGATCGCCAGGTCCACCACGGCGTCGGCGGTGAACACCTGCGGCACCAGCGTGGGCGGAATGATCCACACGGGCTTGGCGACCAGGGCCAGCGGGTGGGCGGCAATGATGTCGCGCAGTGGCACCCCCTCCTCCAGCGAGAGGGCACGGTACAGGCTGCGGGCGGCGTCCTTGTCGGCGTCGACGGTCTCACGGACGCGGCGGGTGCAGGCCTGGGCGACGGGGCCGGCCAGAGAGTCGGCCTGAGAGGCGTCCAGCTCGCGCAGGGATACGGCGAGGTCGTTGAGGGCGTCCGCGTCCAGTCCGCCCAGGTCGGGGTCGTCTTTCATGATCTGCCCGAGCAGGGAGTACCACCAGCAGTAGGTGAGCTCGTCATCAATCTGTGCCGGTTCCACATCGCGCGCCGCCAGGTCGTCCAGCAGCGGGGTCAGACCCAGATCGCTGAGGGCGGTGACCACGCGGTTGATCTCCGGGAGCTTGTGGACGGTGACGTCGTCGGCAGCCAGCACGCGGGCGCGCTGCTCCAACTCGGTCAGCGGCAGGTCCATCAGGACCAGGTCCGCGCCAACGATCGGCTGCAGCGCGGTCACGGCGTCGCGGGCGCGTTCGGCCACACGCTGCATCTGGTCCAGTCCCTGCGGCAGGTGCGGCCAGCCGCCCTCGGGGTCGTAGCGGCGCCACACCTCGCGGCGCTGCTGCACCTTGGCCAGCTCCCCGTGCAGGTCGGCCACTTCCCGCCCGGGGCGCACCAGGTCCCGCGCCTGCTTGACGAACCGGCGCCGGGCCGCATAGCCCATCTCCACGCTGTGCTCCTGGCGCCAGTGCTTCGAGGCGGTGGCAATGACCATGTCGGCCGCAGAGCGTTCGAAGACCTCGGGCAAGAAGACGTCCAGGGAGTCGCGCACGCCGTCGAGCATTTCCAGCTGCTCGCACCACTGGCCGAGCGTTTCGGCGCGGGTGATGCCGGTGGAGGTGTGCACCGCCTCAATATGCTCACCGACGGCGGGCAGCAGCTCGTCGGCAAGCCGGGTCAATCGGGCCAGCGCGTCGGTGGCCTCGTCGACGTCGGCCACGGCCATACCATTCCAGGCCGAATCCGCCAGGGCGGAGGTGAACAGGCCGAGCGCGTGGGCTCGGTGCAGCAGTTCGGACGCGCGCCGGCGTCCGTCGGCGTTCAGGCGCTCCAGGTGTCCGGGGGCGACGCGGGCGTTGGTGCGGGCGCGCCCGGAGGTGAGCTCGGCGAGTTGCTGCAGCGCGTCGTAGGCGGAGGCACCCCACGGTTCGCGCGGCTTGTGCAGGGCGGTCACGTAGCGGGAGAGCTTCTCGCGCACGGAGGTCAGGCGGTTGCGCATGCCGACAATGGCGGTCACATCCAGGTCGGGAACGTTGACGCCCATGGCGGTCTTGATTTCCTCGGCCGCGTGACGCCGCCAGGCGGGGTCCTCGGTGAGGTCGATCACGATGGAGCCCAGGCCGAGTTCGCGCAGGGCGGCGGCTACGGCGTGCCCGTCGGCGCTGGTGGCGGGCACGTGCAGCACGGTGCGGCCCAGGGCGGCGGCGTCGGCCATGATGGCGGCGAGGACGGCGGCCACGTCGGAGCCGGGTGGCGCATCCAGCAGCAGGGAGGCGCCGGAGCCCACCGCCTCGACGGCGTCGAGTTGAGCCGGATCCAGGTCGCCCACGCCCCGCTCGCTTTCGGGTGCGCGGTCGGTGGGGTTGGGCTCAGGCAGGGCCACATCCAGGGCGGCCCGGGCCTCGGCGTCGCCGGCGAGCGCGGCCACGAGCGCAGAGGTACGGGCGCGGTCGACGGTGGCGTCAAAGTCCTCGAGGAGCGCCTGCCCGGGGTGGACGAAGGCGCCGACAACGAGCCGCTCGTGGATCTCGAAGCCGGGCAGGAACTCGCGTCCGAGCGAGCCGATGCCGCTGAGCGCGTCGCGCGGGGTGAAGCCGTCGTCGGCCAGGGTGGCGCGGGCGACGACGTCGACGTCCACCGTGCAGCCGTGGCGACGCAGTGCCCGCGTCAGGACCGGGTTGACCTCGATCGACGTGTCCAATGTGATGGCGGCATCCGCGCCGGCACTGGACAGCCGCACCGGCCGCAGTAGCACGGGGGCGCTGACGGTGCGCACGGCGACCGGCCGGTCGGAGGGCGCGTCGGTGTCGGTCACGTCGGCGGCAGGCGTGGCGGAGGGCGCCGCTTCGGGAGCCTCCGGATCGGTGCTGCCATCGACGGAGGCGTCAGCCTCGGCGTTCGTGGCGGCTTGTGCGGCGTCGGGGCCGGCTAAGGCAGCGTCGTCTGCCGGGCTGGACGCGGGGAAGACGTCGTCGTCATCCGCTGTGGGTACCGGCTCGGTCCAGCCGGCCACGCCGATGGCCAGGTACACGGGAGCCACGCCGAACCGACGGGAGAGCTGGTCGGTGCGGCTGGCGAGTTCACGCAGAGACTGCCGGGCGATGCCGAGTGCGACGCGCTCGCGCACGAGGCTGCCCAGGTGGGTGGGGCGGCCTGCGTACAGCTGGGCGAGGCCGGAGGGGTGGGCGGCGGTCAGGTCGACAATGCCGTCGCGGTCTGAGAAGGCGTCGAGGCTGGAGGTGCCGCCGAGGTCGGCCAGTTCCTGGCGCCAGTCTTCGAGGGCCGCGTCGATACGGGCCCGACGCTCGGCGTCCGACACCGGGGTGCCACCGGACTGCGTGGCCGCGGTGGACTCCGCGGGCAGGTCGGCGTCCTCGGGGTCGCGCGTCTGTGCCCCGGCGTCGTGCCGGTTGCGGCCCAGAGAGAACAGTGGAGGCGTCATATTTCCTCACGATATCCGCCCGGCCGCGGCGGGCGGCGCCGACTCACCGATGGCGCGGGGATCTGCGCCGATGTCCCCTACGGAGCCACACCGGCACAACGAAAAGCCGCCTGCCTAATGGGTTCTTCATGTTTGTGGATGTGGTGGTTCGGGTCGGGGCTGCGATGTGGGTGGTCGTTCTCGGGTGTAGGAGGTCATGTTCGGGTCGGCGAGGTCGTTCTCGGTGGGTGCCGACGCGCCGAATACGACCTCATCGGCCCCAAACCCTCCACGTTCGGGAGGGTTTCGGGCTGACGAGGACGTGTTCGGCCAGCGCAGGTCGTTCTCGGGTCGGCGAGGACGTTCTCGGACGTACAAGGACGTGTTCGGGTCGCCGAGGACGTCGTCGGCCCGGGCGGGGACGCCCTCGCCGCCGGCCGGACGGTCGTCGACGACGCGGGATAGACCTTCACGACGCCGGCCAGCCGCCGAAGACGCTGCCCGGGAGGGCTGTGTTGTCTCATGCTTTCAGCGCTGTCGGGTCTTATGGCTTCCGGGAGTGCCAGATGTTGTGAGGTTCGGGTCTGACTCGTGCCATAGCGCATCCGCCGCGACGGTGCGGTCGGGTGCGAGCAGGGGCCTTGTGAGCCAGGGAATAGCCGGACCACTGTCCCTACATGGACCGCCCAGCCTCATTTGGACCGCCCAGCCTCTACTTGGACCGCTCTAGACGCCGTCTCAGGCGGTCCAACCGGAGGAACGCGGTCCAACCGGGGGAACGGGGTCCAAGTAGGTGCATCCCTCCTGCGCCTGCGGGACTCGCCTGTCCGAATGTGCGGTCAGCCGCCCGTCTGGGGCCCCACCCCGGCGGACCGGCCGCCTTCACTTCGCCCCACGCCCGCCACGCGACCCGGCTGCGCCCACAAACCCATCGACAGGCTCGCCTAGAAGCGGGACCGCCTACTACGCCGCTTCCTGGTCTGCTACGCCGCTTCCTGGTCTGCTACGCCGCTTCGGGGTTAACAACGCCGGTTAACCGTCTGCTGAAGGAACCGCAGGTGCACAGCAGAACGTCAAGTAGCGTCGTTAACGCCCAACCGGCACACCAGACACCCCACCCCGTGTTATGGCTCAGGACATCGGTGACAGTTCTGCCGCAGCCCGCCACAACCACCACACCCCAAACCGGAAAAGCCGATTTGGACCGCCCCAGTGGCGCACAACGGCGGTCCAAATGGAGGCTGACGGTCCACACAGAGGAAAGCGGTCCGAACAGTACGGTCCGGCGGCGGGCAGCCTCACAGCACGCCGGTCTACAGCGGCACGCTCGCACCGAAAACCCCGAAACCCGGCGTCTCCACGGCAGTCCGGCCTAAAGCAGCACGTTCGCACTGATGGCCCGCTTTCCGCGTGGTTGTGCGGGAAGGCGGCTGGTGCCCCCGGCGCGATTCGAACGCGCGACACCCGCTTTAGGAGAGCGGTGCTCTATCCCCTGAGCTACGAGGGCCGGCTGAGTACGGCTGCGATCCTACCCGATCGCAACCCGTCCCCAATTCCGTCGCCGGTTCGAGTGGTGCCGACCGCGTGCGCGACCGGCATCGCCGCCGTCAGGCGCGCGACCAGGGGGTGGTCTGAGTACGGCCCACGCGGACATCCTTTTCCCGGGTGCGGGCGGGAACCACCATGATCGGGCAGGAGGCGTGCGAGAGCACACCCTGGCTGACCGAGCCCAGCAACAGCCCGGAGAAGCCGCCGCGGCCGCGAGAACCGACCACCACCAGATCAACCGCGGTGGAGAACTCAGACAAGAGTTCGGCCGCGTTACCGTCCAGGGCGTGGCGACGCACCACGACGTCGGGGTGGCCCTCGGTGGCCTCGGCGATGGCCCGGTCCAGGCCGGAGCGCACATCGGTGAGAACCTGCTCGCGATCAACGGCGGCAGGCAACCAGGCGAGCGCCCCCGCGCCGGAAGCCATGGGGACGGCGGCGATAGCGGTCAACTCGGCACCCCAGGCCTCGGCTTCACGCACCGCCCAGCTCAAGGCCTTGCGTGCCGAATCGGAACCGTCGACGCCAACAATAATGCGGCGCACGGGGGTGAAAGCGGAACCCTCCGTGTGGCGCGGAACCACGACGGCGGGGCAGCGGCTGTGCGCCGGCAGCGCCGAGGACACGGTTCCAAGCAGCCGGTCGGCGAAGCCGCCACCGCCGCGGGTGCCCACCACGGCGAGGGTGGCGTCCGCGGACAGGTCAACCAGCACGCCGGCGGGATCTCCCGTCTCCAGGGAACTGGTCACGGTTACGCCCCGCCCCTGAGCGCGGGCTACCGCCTCGTTGACGACCGCTTCGGCGCCGGAGCGCACGGCCGAGTCGTCCAGAGCAGCGTAGCCGCCGTCGAGCGAGGCGGTGGTAAAGGAAGGCAGGGAGTAGGCGCATAGGATGTGCACGCGCCAGCCGCTGCAGGCCGCACGGTCAACCGCCCAGTCAACCGCCTCCAGGGATTCGGGTGAGCCGTCAACTCCGACGAGGACGACCTTGTCTTCAGCCATGGGTTGTGCCCCTTTCTTCGAGCATCGGGTACTCGACCCGACTCATTGTGCCCCGCGGGCGGGCGTGTTCCAAAACACGTTTTGAAGATAGCACGTGGGGGCGACCGGCCGCCTGGCCGGTCGCCCCCACGTTAGGAAGCGGTTAAGCGTACGGTTCAGCCCACGCGCACGTACTGCGGGGAGCCGTACACGGCGCGGTAGGACACGCCGACGCTCGGGTTGCCGGCGTCGATCATCATGCCGCCGCCCGCGTAAATCCCGACGTGGCCGCCGTAGTAGACGATGTCGCCCGGCTGGGCCGCAGCCGCGGACACGATCGTGCCGGAGGCGCCCTGAGCATAGGAGGTACGCGGCAGGGAGATGCCGGCCTGGGCGTAGACGTACTGGACCAGCCCGGAGCAGTCGAAGCCGCCGTTGGCCGGGTTGTTGGAGCCGTAGACGTAGGCCATGCCGGTGTACTGCATGGCGATGTTGACGATCGAGTTGCCGGAGGGGTTGGCGACCGCGGTGGTGGCCGCAGCCTGGGTGGCGTCGGCGCTGGCCTCGGCAGCGTTCGCGGTTGCGGTCGCGTCCGTGTCAGCGGCGTCCGCGGCGACTTCGGTCTCCTCGGCCTCGGGCTCCTCCTCGACCTCAATGACCGGGGCCTCGGCGGTCGGGTTGTCCACGTTCTCGACGTCGCTGGGGACGGAGACGGACTCGGCGACCTGCACGGCCTCATTGGTGGAGACGGCAGTGCGCGCCTCGGCGGCGAGCGCACCCACGCCCTGAGTCTCAAGTGAGCCGGCGGACTGCGCGGCCTCGTTGGTGTTCGCGGCGGAGGCACCGGAGGCGATCATGCCCAGGGCCAGACCCGAGGATGCGGCCACTGCGAAGCCACGGCGGGCGACCGGAGCGACTGAGTGCATCGGGGTCAACGGCCGAGCGGCCTTACGGTGCCGAGCCGAGGTGCGTGTAGTCATGTAGTGGTTCTCCTCTGAGATGCCGACGAGGTGAGCTGTCGGGTTCGGACTGGAGACGCCCGGCCCGCATCACGCGGGCTTCACCCCAAGGCTCCAGTCAATGCCGGAGCCGCTTTTGGTTCCCCCGTTCCTGCCTTGGTATGTGGGATATGGCTGCCGGAACCGAGCGGCAGGATTAGGCCTCGTTTCCAGCGCCGCGAGCGGCTAGCGCCCGCAACGGTGAACACGTTACCCGAAGAGCCCTCCCCGCGTCACGGCGGGATCA
>NZ_LK995523.1:15934-18133 GCF_900002405.1 Actinomyces succiniciruminis
CCGCCGTGAAACGTCGCACACGCCGGTTGCGGTGCACACGCCTGCTACGCCAGGCCCCGGCCTCGCGGACATGGAACCGCCCCGCTCCCCGGGGGTGGGGTGCGGGGCGAGTGCGGTCAGCTGACGCGCAGGTAGGTGACGCCGGAGTAGACGGCCCGGTAAGACACACCCTTCGAGGGGGTCGCGTCCACCATCATGCCGTTGCCCGCGTACAGGCCGACGTGGCCGGACCACCACAGGATGTCTCCGGGCCGGGCCTCGTCTGCGGAGATCGGCGTGCCGATGGCGCGGATCTGGCCGGACTGGTGCGGGATGCTGATGCCGTACTGGGCGTAGATGTAGGACACCAGGCCGGAGCAGTCGAAGGAAGACGGGCCGGCGGCGCCCCAGACGTAGGGAGTGCCGACGTACTGCATGGCCAGCGCGACCATGCCCTCACCGGTGGAGGTCGTGGCAGCCACCTGGGTGGCCTCCCCCGCCTCCGCGGTCTCCTCGGCCTCGACGGCCTCCTCGACCTCGGGCTCTTCTTCGACCACCGGGGCGGTGGCGGTGACCGTGGCGGCCTCGACGACGTCCTCGCTCCAGTTAGCCTCCGAGCCGCTCGAAATGGCGGCGTTGGTGGTGACGACCTCGCGCGCGTCGGTTGCCAGTGCGGCCACGCCGGCCTGACTGAGTGCACCGGCCGAGCCGGTGGCATCGGCGTCATCGCTGGCCGCGTTGGCGCCGGAAGCGATCATGGTGAGGGCCAGGCCGGAGGAGGCGGCGACGGCAAGCCCGCGGCGCGCAACCGGGGCGGCGTCCGTCAGGGGCGTCAGCGGACGCGCGGCCTTGCGGTGGCGGGCCTTGACGTTTGTAGACAATGAATTCTCCTGCAGAGCCGACGAGGTTAGCTGTCGGGTTCGGGCGGGAGACGCCCGGCCCGCGTACTTGACGCGGGCTTCACCCCGAGGCCGCGTCCGCCGGAGCGTCACGGCCGGAGAAGTGGTTCCCCCGGGCCTGCCGGAAATAATCGTTGGCGGAGGCGGCTCGCGCCGGCAGGCTTAGGCTCCGCGGGCGCCTCCACAGCCGGGGGTGCCGGCTGCGGCCTCTAAGTTAATGAAGTTCCCCCGTCCATGGGTAGTTTTCCCCGCCGCGCCCGCTGTGGAATCTCCCACGGCGGGGTCGCGCGGACAACATTCTCGGCCCACCGCGCCACTGCAGGGGGCCGATCGTGCTCAGCGCTTGAGGAAGAGATGCCTGGCTAGGGCGCTGGGCAGGAGCACAGAGACGTCGTCGTCCTGCCGGCTGACCCGGATGCCGCCGACCGTGGCGGTGAGTCGGACCGGCGTACTCGCCCCGATGCCGGCATCC
This sequence comes from Actinomyces succiniciruminis, assembly GCF_900002405.1. Classification (GTDB taxonomy): domain Bacteria; phylum Actinomycetota; class Actinomycetes; order Actinomycetales; family Actinomycetaceae; genus Actinomyces; species Actinomyces succiniciruminis. The sequence continues at coordinate 17,285 of NZ_LK995523.1, forward strand.
TCTAGCTGGGCGATTACAACGTCGTCGGCCTGGATGGGCTCTCCCACCCGGGAGACGACAGCGTCGGAGCGCCCGTCGCGGACCAGGCGCTCGGCGCTGATCTCGTCATTTGCGGGGGCGGGGTGGGTGGGAACGCGGTCGGGAACCGGGTTGCCGAAGGGGTCGGAGGTGACCTCACCCAAGATCGCGGCCAGGCGGTCCTCAACCTGCTCACTCATCACATGCTCCCACCGGCAGGCCTCGTCATGAACGAGCCTGCGATCCAGGCCGATCACGTCCAGGAGCAGCCTTTCAGCAAGTCGGTGCTTGCGAATAACTTCGGTGGCCCGACGGCGCCCCTCGTCGGTGAGCTGGAGGGAGCGGTCATCGGCAACCCAGATCAGGCCGCTGCGCTCCATGCGGGCGACCGTCTGAGACACGGTCGGACCGGAGTGGCCCAGGCGCTCAACGATGCGTGCGCGCAGCGGCAGCACGCCATCTTCCTCAAGCTCGTATACGGACTTGAGGTACATCTCGGTAGTGTCGATTAGCTCGCTCATCTGGTGCCTCCTCCGATGACCACTGACCGATGCAGCACGGCTGACCGTAGCCGGGGTGCGGCGTATGTGCATGTGCGTAAACAGGATATCGGTCCCCGGCTCCGACGCCGACGCCGATGCCGGGTTCGGCCATCCGGCCCCGCGCGCTACTCCGAGGCGGTGGGAGCGCCGGGGGTGCCCGCCTCCGCGGCTCCCGCCGCGCCGTCGCCGGGAGCGCTACTCGCGGCGCGTTCACGCGGGCCGACGGTGGTCAGGAAGGGGCGGGTGGAGGAGTAGGCGAAGTCGATGTGCCAGTGGCGCCGTGCCCAGA
>NZ_LK995523.1:18202-23541 GCF_900002405.1 Actinomyces succiniciruminis
TGTGCCAGTGGCGCCGTGCCCAGATGCCGGCGCCGACGGCAGCCAGGACCGCCGCAATCCCACCGGCCAGGATGGCGACCCGCGGCCCCCACTGGTCCGAGACCCATCCCATGATCGGCGCACCGATAGGTGTGGTGCCCAGGAAGAACATCATGTAGATGCTCATGACACGCCCGCGCATGGCCGGCTCGGTGTTCAGCTGGACGGTCTGGTTCGCGCTGGTGAGCACCGTGAGCACGCACAGGCCCACCGGGATCGTGGCAAGTGCGAACAGCGTGTAGTTCGGGGTCAACGCCATCAGGATCGTGAACACGCCCAGGAAGAAGGAGGCCACGACCAAGGTGCGCACCCGGGGGGACTTGCGTCGCGCCGCCCACAACGCACCGGCCAGGGAGCCGATGGCGAAGACCGAGGAGACGGTGCCGTAGGCGTCGGACTCCATGTCGAAGGCTGAGCGCACCATGGCCGCCATGGTCACCTGGAAGTTGAGGGTGAACATTGAGACCACGGAGATGACCGCGATGATCACGATGATGTCCGTGCGGTGGCGGATGTAGGCCAGGCCCGCCCGCAGCTGCCCCTTGGCGCGTTTGGCGCGGGGCACGTCATACAGCTCCGACACGCGCATGGTCGCCAGTGCTAGCGCCGGGAACAGGAAGGTCAGGGCGTTGACGAGGAAGACCCAGCCGGGCCCGATCCAGGCGATGACCAGGCCGGAAGCCGCCGGCCCGAGGAGGCGGGCGGCGTTGAACGAGGCGGAGTTCAGCCCGACCGCATTGGCCAGGTTCTCGGCGGGGACCATGCGGGCCACGAAGATCTGCCGGGCCGGCGAGTCGTAGGCCGCCGCCAGTCCCGTCGCGAAAGCGGCCAGGTACACATGCCACAGCGCCGCATGCCCGGCGAGAACGTCGACGGCCAGGGCGAGAGAGACCACACCCATGGCGGACTGGGTGACGATGAGGAACTTGCGTTGGTCGACTCGATCCGCGATCAGGCCGGCGTGGGCGCTGAACAGCATGGCGGGCAGGAACTGGAGCGCCGTCGTAATGCCGGTGGCGGAGGCGGAGTCGTCGGTCAGGATGCGCAGCACCAGCCAGTCCTGGGCGACGCGCTGCATCCAGGTGCCGGTGTTGGCGACGAGCGCGGCGAAGAACCAGATCCGATAGTTGTGGAACTTGAGTGACTCGAAGGTGCTGCTCACGGTGGGGAGGTAACTCCAGTTTCGCGGTGTGACGACGGGCGCACCCGCTGGGATGCGCGCTTTTTTGGGATCGGTCAATTGTACGTCTGTACACCGGGCGCAGACAGGGGGCGACGACGTGACCGTAGCCGCGTCGTCGCCCCCTATTCGTACCGGGCGCCGTTGGGCGCGCGGATCCGGCCATCAGCCGACGCCGAGGATCGCCTTGATGGGCTCGAGCGTGAAGTAGATGACGAACAGCACCGAGGCGACCCACATCAGTGGGTGAATGTCCTTGACCTTGCCGCGGGCCAGCTGGACGACCAGGTAGGAGACGAAGCCCGCGCCGATGCCGTTGGTGATGGAGTAGGAGAAGGGCATCATGATGATGGTGATGAAGGCCGGCAGGGCGATCTCCGGGGTCTTCCAGTCGATGTCCGTCACCTGGGTCATCATCAGGAAGCCGACAACCACCAGCGCCGGCGTGGCCGCCTCGTAGGGGACCATGGAGACGACCGGGGCGATGAACATGCTGGCCAGGAACAGCACACCGGTGACGACGGAGGCCAGGCCGGTGCGGGCGCCCTCACCGACGCCCGCGGCCGACTCGATGTAGGAGGTGTTGGAGGAGACACCGCCGGCACCGCCGGCGATCGCACCCAGGGAGTCGACGACGAGGATCTCGCGGGTGCGCGGCGGATTGCCGTTCTCATCCAGCAGGTCGCCCTCGGCGCCGATGGCCACCATCGTGCCCATGGTGTCGAAGAAGTCGGCGAGCATGAGGGAGAAGACCAGCAACACCACGGAGACGACGCCGACCTTCTCCACGCTGCCGAGCAGGCTGAAGTGGCCCAGGGTCGCCAGGCTGGGCAGCTCAACGGGCGCCCCCTCCAGGGCGGGGATGGACAGCGACCAGCCGGTGGGGTTGGTCGCCTCGTCAAAGGCACCCAGGTGGGCGAAGGTCTCGATCAGGGCCGCCAGGATGGTGGAGGCGACGATGCCGATGAGGATGGAGCCGCGCACCTTGCGCACGTGCAGCACGAGGATCAGGAACAGGCCGAACAGGAACACCAGGACGGGCCAGCCCTGCAGGGAGCCGCCCAGGCCGAGTTCCAGCGGGGTGCCGCCGGCGCGGACGACCTTGGCGTCCACCAGGCCGATCAGGGCGATGAACAGGCCGATGCCCACCGAGATGGCGGTCTTGATGTCCGGCGGGACGGCCTTGAACACGGCCTCCCGGAATCCGGTGAGCACGAGGACCAGAATGATGACGCCCTCGATCACCACCAGGCCCATGGCGTCGGCGTAGGTCATGCCGTTGATACCGACCAGGGTGTAGGCGATCATCGCGTTGATGCCCAGTCCGGCGGCCAGTGCCATGGGGTAGTTCGCCACCAGGCCCATGAGGATGGTGATGATGCCCGCGACGAAGGCGGTGCCGGCGGCGATCTGCTCGGTAGTGCCCAGGGGAGCGATCCCCTCGTGGGATGTGGACAGCACCAGTGGGTTGAGGACGAGGATGTAGGCCATCGTGAAGAACGTGACGATTCCGCCGCGTACCTCACGCGCCACTGTTGAGCCGCGCTCGGTTATGTGGAAGAAGCGGTCGATCGCGCTGCGGGAGTCCGGCGCCCCGGCCGCTGCTGACGTTGTGGGAGATGGGGTATGTGTGGTCACGTGGCGTGATTGTCCCAGACGCGGCCGCAGCAACGAAACTCCGGCCATCCCTTGGGACGGAGCCGGTACCCGGGCCCGGCGGGGTCGGCGCCGCCCGCGAGCGCGGGCAGGCTCAAGAGCGTGTAGGCAGCGAGGCCTCGAGGGCGGCCAGGGCGTCGGCAGCGGCCTGAGGATGGGCGGCGTCGTCGTGGTGGGCGTGCTCTAGGGCCAGGTCGGCGACGGCGTCGCGAGCCGAGGCGGCACGCCGCGAGGCCGCGGTGGCCTCCGGATCCTCTTCCGCTGCCTCCCGCTCCTCCGGGGACTGTTCGGGAGCCGAGCCCGCCGCGGCATCCTGGGTGGCAATCGACTTGCGGGACCTGCGCGAGGTCTTCTCGGCCGGCTCGGCGGAGGCGGCCGCGTCCTGGGCCCCGGCCTCGCCGACAGCGGTCGGCTCCGGTTGCGCGGTCTCCTGGGCGGTGAGCTCGTCGCGACTGTGCCCGCCGCGCAGGTCCGTGCCGTTGGTGGCCAGCGGCTCCATGGCCGCCTCGTCCAGGCGCGCAGGGGCCACCGGCCACTCGGGGCCCTGATCCGGCAGGTCGGTTTCGGAGTGGGCACCGCAGCCGTGGTCGAGGGAGACCACGCGCCCGTCGTCGGCGGCCCACTCGTTGGCGCACACGCCGAAGGTGCTGCGCAGGCGCCCGCTCATGGGCACCAGGAACCCGCAGGTGGCGCAGGTGGCGTGGGCCTTGCGCACGCCGTCGGCCTCGGGGCCGTGGTCGCCGTCGTACCAGCGCTGGGCGGCGCGGCGGTAACCCTCCAGGGACAGCACGCGGGCGCGGCCGAGGTCGAGCTCATCCAGGGCCACGGTGTCCCCGTCCTCGCCGGTGGCCTCCCAGCCGGGCTCGAGCCGCTCGTCCGTCTCCCGCCGGGGCAGTCGGTCCGAGCGGGAGGCGTCTCCGGGTCGCAGCCGATCCGCCCACGGCACCCAGGCGGGGGCGAGCAGGGCGTCCTCGCCGGGCAGTAGTTCCAGCTCGCAGATGGTGGCGGTGCGCCCGCGGGGAGGACGGGTCATGGTTACGGCCCAGCGCCAGCCGCGGTAGCCGGCCAGGTTGCATTCGAACAGGTGGGTGATCAGCCGCTTGCCCAGCTGCCGGGAGGCGGTGTACGGGCCGACGCTGACCGGTTCGGTGATCTCGCCCAGGGCGGCCCGGGCGGCCTCGATGGCGGCCCCGGAGGTCAGCACCCGGTCCTTGGCGGCCGTGGCCTGCTCGGCCGGGGTGGGCAGGGCGCCGGGGCGGTCGCCCGCGGGCTCGACGACGGCGGTGCGTGCGGCCCGCACCGGCTTGCTCGACGTGTTCTTCGACGTTTGAGTCGCTGCGTCAGTCACGGCTCAAGTGTAAGCGGCCAATCCAGCAGCCGTCCTCCCCGCCGCCCCGCAGGGCCGGCATGCGCGAATCAGCGGGCCTCGACCGACACGATCCGGTGGACGGCGACGGTCAGCTCGGTCTCCCTGACCAGGTCTGCCAGGCGCACCCGGCCGGGTTCGACGGCGAGCACCCGCACGGTGCGCTCCTGCACGTTCCCGTCGGGGCCGGCCAGACGCAGCCGTACCCGCGCCCGTGAGGCCTGTGCCTGACGCAGCAGTGCCAGCGCGTGCACCGGGTCGGTGGCCGCCATCGGGCCGGCGCCGCCCGCGGCACGGCGTGCCTCCTCCCCCGCGCGCAGGCGACCGACCAGCGCGACCAGTTCTCGGCGCCCGGGACGGCGACGGCGGACCGCGTGCTCGTTCCCCGGGCGGGCCGGTGCCGGGGCAGGGAGGCGGCGCCCGCCCCCGGGGCGTTCGGAGATCAGCAGTCGGCCCTGCTCGTTCTCCAGCACCGGAGCCAGACCGGCGGCACGCAGTTCACGCAGCACCACCCCGGCGGGTGCGGCGGACAGGATGACGCCGGGTGCCACCTGGTCCAGTCCCAGGTCTTTGAGCGCGGCGTCGGCGATGATCCCGGCGGCTACGGCCGGGTCGGCCACGCGCAGGACGCTGGCGACCTCGCGCACGCGCACTGCCCCGTGGCGGCGGGCGGCGTCGGCGATCAGGGCCGTGAGCGCGCTGGGCAGCGGGCTGGGACTGAAGCGGGACAGGGCCTGGGTCAGTTCGGTGGCGGACCAGCCGCTGTCCAGGGCGCGGCGCACGGACTGGGGAGTGAAGCGGACGGTGAGTGCTCCGCCGCGGGACTCGACCTCGCTGCTGCGCTCTAGGGCGGCACCGAGTTCGGGCGCGGGACGGCCGGGGACGATGGCGGTCAGGTCCGACTGCACCAGCAGGAGGTCGACCGGCGCAGGCAGGTCGGCGGCCAGCGCCTGCTCGAGCGCGGCCAGCAGTGTCCCGTAGTGATTGTCCGGGTGGCCGGCGGTGTCGGCGGGGGCATCGTCCGCCGCGGTGCTGTCGGCGGGTGCGGGCGCTTCGGGGGCGCCGGTATTGGGACGCAGGCAGGCTGCCAGAACCCTT
>NZ_LK995523.1:23595-39377 GCF_900002405.1 Actinomyces succiniciruminis
CGCAGGCAGGCTGCCAGAACCCTTCCGGCGCGGCTGAGGGCACCACCGCCGGTCAGACCGAGCAGCTGGGCCTCGGCGAGCACGGCGGCCACCGCGCCCTCGGGCAGGGGCCGGCGCGGCCGGGCGAAGGTGAGGGCGGAGTGCACCCAGTCGGCGTCGACGGAGGTTCCGGTGGGTAGGGAGTCGAGCAGGGCGAGGATGCGACGGCGCAGCCGGCCCGCCCAGGCGGCCTCGACGTCGGCGCCCAGGACGGGCCGCAGAGCGCCGTCGTCGGCGCGGGTGCCGACCAGCCAGGGGGTGCGGGCCGAGCCGGCCCAGGCGGCGGCGAGCGCAGCCCACTGCTCGGGTAGTTCGGCGTCCAGCCAGGCGGGGACCGTGTCCGCGGGCACCCACGCGGCGCCGGACTCGTCCAGGCCGAGGAGTTCGGCACCGGCGGCGAGTTCTATGACGCTGGCGGCCACGGCGCGCTCCAGGCCGAGGGCGGCGGCGGTTCGGTCCAGTGCCCGCACGCCCACTCCACCGGTGCGCAGAATCTGGCCGCCCTCGCGCCCCCATTCGGTCAGCAGCTCGCGGGTCAGGCGCACCATCTCCTCCGCGTGACTGACCGACTCGGAGGCGACCGCATCTGCGGACAACACCTCCAGGGTGTCGGTGGCAGGGGGCGCGAGCGGCTCACGGGTCAGGCGGCCACCGCGCAGGGCGAGGCCGACCTCGCGCGGCAGGACGAAGCGCGTGCGTCCGGCGGCGTCCGCGGTGCGTTCGAGCCAGCCGCGCTCGACCAGCTCGGCCGTGCCGGCGGAGCTGCGGCCGGGGCTGAGGGTGCCGACCGGGGGACCCCAGGTCAACGCCTTCAGCACGCCAATGCCGGGGACGGGCTCGGCGGCCTGTTCCAGGGTGGACAGCGGGGGTGGGAGCTGCTCGGCGGCGGGCGGGTCGGCGGCGGCGGGGCCGAGTCCGAAGGGGTGGGGACCGAAGGTGTCGACCAGCCCAGGGACGGGGCCGGTGTCAATGACCAACGCCAGGCGGGTAAGCACGCCCAGGCGGCCGGCGACGTCGTCGGCGCTGAGCCCCAGGGAGGGCGCCAGGGTGGCGGGGTCTACGGAGCGCAGGGCGACGGTGGCCTCGGCGACGGCAACGGTGACGGCATCCAGGTCGCGCAGGGCGGCGTCCACGCTGGTGCGGGCGCCGGCGCGCACGGCCAGGGCGGTGAAAGAGGCGGAGGGTGGAGCGACCAGGTCGGGGCGTGCGAGTAGAAGCGCGGCGACGTCGCGGTCGGGCAGGGCCGTCAGGTGCGCGGCCAGCTGTTCGACGGTGGTGCCAGGTGCGGGCTCAGGCCGCCCGGTGCCCGGATGCTGGGTGCTCATCCGCGTAAATCTACCGCAGGCGCCGCTCCGCTGGCGGTGAAGGCGTAGCCTGGGTCACGGCGGGCGGCGGTCCACGGCTGCGATACTCCCGCCCATGTCAGATTCCGGCTACTCCCCCACCCTGCCCGACGGCCCCCTGATCGTCCAGAGTGACAAGACCGTCCTGCTGGAGGTCGCCCACCCCGACGCCCCCGACGCCCGCCGCGCCATCGCGCCCTTCGCCGAGCTCGAGCGCGCCCCCGAACACATTCACACCTACCGGATCACGCCGCTGGCCCTGTGGAATGCGCGCGCCGCCGGCCTGGATGCGGAGACGGTGGTCCACGTGCTCATCACCTACTCGCGCTTCCCGGTGCCGCACGCCCTGCTGACCGAGATCGCCGAGACCATGGGGCGCTACGGCCGGCTGCAGCTGGTGACCGACCCGGCGCACGGGCTGGTACTGCACGCCACCGACGCCCCCGTCCTGGCGGAGGTGATGCGCTCCAAGCGCACCAAGGGACTGCTGGGTACGCGCCTGGGCGATGCGGACGTGGTGGTGCACCCCTCCGAGCGCGGGCACCTCAAGCAGGAGCTGATCAAGCTGGGTTGGCCGGCCGAGGACCTGGCCGGCTATGTCGACGGCGAGGCGCACCCGATCGCGCTGCGGGACTCGGCGGCGGATGTGGCCGCGGGGGTCGAGGGCGCCTTCGCGCTGCGCCCCTACCAGGCCCAGGCGGTGGACGCCTTCTGGGCGGGAGGCTCCGGCGTCGTCGTACTGCCGTGCGGGGCCGGCAAGACCCTGGTGGGGGCGGCCGCCATGGCCCGCTCCTCCACCACCACCCTGATCCTGGTGACTAACGCCGTTTCGGCGCGGCAGTGGAAGCAGGAACTGCTGCGCTTCACCTCCCTTACCGAGGACGAGATCGGCGAATACTCGGGCTCACGCAAGGAGATCCGGCCGGTCACGATCGCCACCTACCAGGTGCTGACCACCAGGCGGAAGGGCGTCTACCCGCACCTGGATCTGTTGGACGCCCGCGACTGGGGGCTGATCGTCTACGACGAGGTCCATCTGCTGCCCGCCCCGATCTTCCGCATGACGGCGGACCTGCAGGCCCGCCGTCGGCTGGGGCTGACCGCCACGCTGGTGCGTGAGGACGGGCGGGAGGACGAGGTGTTCTCGCTCATCGGCCCCAAGCGCTACGACGCCCCGTGGAAGGACCTGGAGCACCAGGGGTGGATCGCCCCGGCCGTGTGCACGGAGGTGCGACTCACCCTGGACGCCGGGGAGCGGATGGCCTATGCCACCGCCGAGGCCGACGAGCGCTACCGGCTGGCCGCCTCCACGCCGGCGAAGCTGCGCATCGTGGACTCCCTGCTGGCCCGGCACCCCGGGGAGTCGGCGCTGGTGATCGGCCAGTACGTGGACCAACTGGAGGAGCTGGCCGAGCACCTGGGGGCGCCGCTGATCACCGGAGCGACGACGGTGCGTGAGCGCCAGCGCCTGTATGAGGCCTTCCGCTCCGGGGAGGTGAGCACACTGGTGGTCTCCAAGGTCGCCAACTTCTCCATCGACCTGCCCGGCGCCTCGGTGGCCGTGCAGGTGTCCGGCTCCTTCGGCTCGCGGCAGGAGGAGGCGCAGCGGCTGGGACGGATCGTGCGCCCCAAGGACGACGGGCGGCAGGCACACTTCTACACGGTGGTCGCCCGCGACACGGTGGACCAGGAGTTCGCCGCGCACCGGCAGCGCTTCCTGGCAGAACAGGGCTACGCCTACGAGGTGGTCGACGCCGAGGACCTGGAGGGGCTTCAGGCCTCCAAGTAGCGGCCGCCGGCGCGGTGGGCACGCCGGGCGCGGGCCTGCCGCGCCAGCACGCGGGCGAGCGCACGCCCGAATGCCTGGACCACGGGCTCGGCCCGCTCCGCGTCGGCGCGCACGCGTCGCCCGGCGGCCAGCGCCTCGGCAGGAAGATCGACGTCGGAGAGATGTTTAAGCTCCTCCACGTCGGCAACCGCGCCCAGCTTCCACGCGGTTATGCGCGACTCCACCCGCTCCATCCGCACCGGCGTGGACTCCGGGTGGTGCTGGAGCGCCAGGAGGCGGCCGGCGCGCCAGGCCTGCACCGGCGCGCCCGCGGAGGACGCCAGCAGTGTGGCCGTCGCGGGCAGGCTCACGACGCCGTCATCGTGGGAGACGAGCACCGGCAGCCGGGTGCCGTCGTGAGTGGAGATGCCTGCGCGCACGGCCGCGCGGACGGCCTCGTCGACGATCTCGGAGAAGAGGGGGTCGGCGGCGGCCGCATCCGTCAGCTCCAGGTCGACGACGCCGCGCTCGGTTCCGTAGGGAGAGGGCGCGGCGGTGGTGCCGCCGATCGCTTCGGCGGCGATCTGGGCGCCGAGGCAGATGGCGACGGCGGGCACCCGCGTCTCGACGACGCCGTGCAGGAGGTCACGCAACGGGGTGATCCAGGGGTGGTCGGCCTCGGCGTGGGCGCTCATGGGGCCGCCGAGCACCACCAGGGCGTCCCCGAGTTCCTCCAGTGCCGGCAGGGGGTCTCCGGCCTCGGGGCGCACCATGCGCACGGTGAGGCCTTCCGCGGCCAGCCATTCGCGCAGGCGGCCGATGGGCGCCTGCGGCTCGGGCTCGATCACCGTGACGATCGGGGCGGTGGACGTGGGGGCGGCGGCTAGAGCCGCGGCGTCGGCAGGGACGGTGGCGTCGGTCATGGGGACAATTGAAGCCGCGAGCACGGTCCGCGCAAGCCCGACGTCGCAGCTGTGAGCCGGAAGACGCACGGTCGCACTCCCCACCCCGCCCCGCCCCGCCCAATCACCGAGGTCGGCTGATCTTACGTGCCGAGGTCGGCTGATCTTACGTGCCGAGGTCGGCTGTTGTTACGTGCTGAGGTCAGTCGGTATGGCGTGCCGGGGGCGAAACCGCTTGCCGCCGCGCCTGCAAGCGGGGACGATGTCCCCGATGCGATCAAATGACCGCCCGTCCACGGGCGCCACTGCCTCCGCCGGCACCTATCGTTCTTGCAGGACCCGCAGGCCCGCGGCCTCCTTGCGCACGCCCGCGGCACACCGCGCCGTCCGGCTCGTACTCGGCGCCGTGCTGCTCGCCGGCGCAGCCGGAACCACGGCGACGGCGATCGCCGCTCCATATGCCGGGCCGCATGCCTTCGCCGCGGCCTCCGGTGACACCGGTGGTGCCGCAAACACCGCGGTAGCACCGGCCGAGGTGTCAACCCGCATTGCCGACCACGTCACGGACGACGCCGGCGTCCTCGACGACGACGCGGCGCAGGCGGCCGTAGACAAGCTGGCCGAGGACGGCATCGGCCTGTGGATCGTCACCATGAGTGATGAGTCCCAGACCGCCGAGCAGTACGCCGCCAAGGCCTGGGAGGCCTCCGGGTTCGACACCACCGACCTGCTGCTGGTGATCAACCTGCCCGCCGACGGCGCCAACAGCTTCGCCTTCGGCGGCTCCGCCTACGACTCCGTCTGGTCCGACTCCAAACTCGACTCCGTACGCGGCGACATCCAACAAGCCCTGAGGAACGGCGACTACGACGCCGCGGTTACCGCCATCGCGGACGCCGCCGGCTCCGGCTCGGGCGGCTCGGGCACCGCCCTGGTCCTGGGCCTCGGCGCCGTCTCGGCGGGCACTATCGGCATCGCCGCCTACAATCGCAGCCGCAAGCGGAAGAGCGGCACCGGCAAGGCCGTCCAGCCCGCCGAACCCCTGGAGGCGTTGCGCACCCGCGCCGGCGCCACCCTGGTCAGCACCGACGACGCCGTGCGCTCCGCGGCCGAGGAGCTGTCCTACGCGCAGGCCCAGTTCGGACTGTCCGCCACCGATGACTTCACCGCCGCCCTGACCGCCGCCCAGGAGCAGGTGGCGCTGGCCTTCGAGCTGCGCGGCCAGCTGGATGACGCCACCGGGGATGAGACCCGCCAGCGGCAGCTCTGCCAGGAGATTCTGTCCCGCTGCAACGAGGCCACCGCCGCCATCCAGGCGCAGGAGGCGGCCTTCAAGGAACGGCGCGGCATCGAGGAGAACCTGCCGCGCTCCATCACCGAGACCGCCCAGCGCGCCGACGAGGCCGAGCAGGCCATTACCGCGGCCGACACGCTGCTGGTCACCCTCCACGCCACCTACCCCGACAGCGCACTCACCTCCATCTCGGAGGCGCCCGCGCGCGCCCACAAACTGGTAGAGGCGGGCCGGGCTGCGCTGGACCAGGCCCGGGCCAGCATGGACGCCGGCAATCAGTCCACCGCCGTCGAGCAGGTGCGCATCGCCCAGGCCTCAATCGCCCAGGCGGGCGAGCTGGCCGGGCAGGTGAGCGGCGTGCGCGAGCGGCTGGAGCGGGCCGACGCCGACTTGGAGGCGGCGATCGCCTCGATCTCTGCCGACCTGGTGGATGCCCAGCGGCTGGCGGGGCAGGTGCCCGCGGCGTCGTTGCAGCCGCTGGTGGCCGACGCCGAGGCGGCCGTGGCCGAGGGCCGCGCCGCTTCGAATCCCGACGGCGACCCGCTGGCCGCACTTGACCACCTGGCCCGAGCCGAGTCGGCGCTCGACGCCGCCCTGGCGCCGGCACGCCAGCAGGAGGAGAACGACTCGCGTGCCCGCGCCTCCCTGGTCTCTCGCCTGGGGCGGCTCAACTCACAGATCTCCGCGGTGACCTCCTACATCACCAGCTATCGCGGCGCCGTCGGCTCCCCCGCACGCACCGCCCTGGCGGAGGCCTCCCGGCACGCGGCGGCCGCCACCTCCCTGCAGAACACCGACCCGACGGCGGCCCTGGCCGAGGTCACCTCCGGGGAATCGCTGGTGGCACAGGCGCAGGCGCAGGCGGAGGCCGACGTGCGCCGATCCGGCTCCTGGGGCTCCGGATCGGGCGCTTCCTCCAGCTCTGGCGGCATCGACCTGGGTTCACTCGTGCTCGGCGGCATCCTCCTGGGCGGCAACCGGAACTACGGCGGCTGGGGCGGCGGCCCGCGCCCGCCACAGCCACCACGGGGTGGCGGCTTCGGTGGCCCGCGGGGAGGATCCTTCGGCGGCGGCCACCGCGGGGGCGGCTTCGGTGGCGGAGGCGGCGGCTTCGGCGGCGGTCGCGGGGGCGGCTTCGGTGGCGGCGGCGGCCGTTTCTGAATCAGCTGGTCGCGTCGCCTCGGGGCTACGCCGCACGCCGGTGCACCCCACCGTGGGCGGACCACAGACAGACCGGATGGGGAATCGTCGCCGACAAAACCGGTGATTATCCGGCCATCGGGCGAGCTTTCCTGGGAGTATGTCCCGGTGACGGCGCCGGCAGGCCCGCACCGCGGCCGCCGCGCCTATGGCACAGCCCGTTCACAAAGTGGGCACATACAGTCCGCAAGGGCATCCATATCCATACCATTCGCTCCCCGCCCGTCGGGCGAGCACGACGAAGGGAAACCACATGGCTGAGAAGCAGTCGATCCTGGGGCGCATCGCCCAGCTCACCCGCGCCAACATCAACGCCCTCATCGATCGCGCCGAGGACCCGGAGAAGATGCTCGACCAGCTGGTGCGCGACTACCGGGCCTCCATCGCCGAGGCGCGCGACGCCGTCGCCCAGACGATCGGCAACCTGCGGTTGGCGGAGAAGGACCACGACGCGGACGTCGCCGAGGCCAAGGACTGGGGCAACAAGGCGCTGGCCGCCTCCCGCAAGGCCGATGAGCTGCGTGCCGGCGGGGACGCCGCCGGGGCCGACAAGTGGGACTCCCTGGCGAAGATCGCGCTGACCAAGCAGATCGCTGCTGAGAACGAGGCCAAGCAGGCCGAGCCGATGATCGCCTCCCAGCAGCAGGTCGTCGACCAGCTCAAGACCGGTCTGCAGCAGATGGAGGCCAAGCTCGGTGAGCTGCAGACCAAGCGCGACCAGCTGGTCGCCCGGCAGAAGAACGCCGAGGCCCAGGTAAAGGTGCAGGGCGCCATCCGCTCCATCAACATCATGGACCCCACCAGCGAGCTGTCCCGCTACGAGGACCAGGTGCGCCGCGTCGAGGCGCAGGCCGCCGGTCAGATGGAGATCGCGGGGGCCTCGCTGGAGGCACAGTTCGCCGAGCTGGAGTCCTCCGACCAGCAGTTGGAGGCCGAGGCGCGTCTGGCGGCCCTCAAGGCCGGCGGCAACGCCGCCCTGCCCGGCGCCTCCGCCCCCCCGCAGATCACCGACGGGGATGTCGACGCCGCCTTCGAGGCGCTCAAGGCCGAGAGCGCGCAGGGCGCAGAGGACGCGCAGGACGCCGAGACCGACGACGACGCCTCCTCGTACTGAGCCCGTGCCGGCGAGGCCGTCTGACCGCCTACCGGCTCGCACGTCGGCGCCCGTCCCATCCGTGGGCGGGCGCCGACGCGGCATCGGTCACCCGGCTGCAGCTGACGCCGGGTCGCCATGGTCACGCTGCCAGCGCAATCGCTCCTGCGAAGCGCTCCATGCTCGTGACTTGCGTCGGGCCGTGCCTTAGTTTTGCCCTATGCCGAATCTGCGCATCGACACCGCCCGCGGCATCAATCTCGCCGCGACGATGCACCTGCCCGACGGCGCCGCCCCCTTCGACCCCGATGCCTTCGACGAAGAAGCCATCAATTCCGGACGTCCCGTTCCGCCGCGCGAAGAAGGCGTCGTCATCCTCGCCCACGACTTCCTCACCGACCGCCACGGCCTGGACCATCGGCTGGACGCACTTGCCGAGCAGTACCGGCGCGCCGGCCTGGCCACGCTCCAGTTCGACTTCTCCGGCCTGGGTGAGTCCGACGACGACGTGATCACCCTGGCCGGCGAGATCGAGGACCTGCAGGCCGTGTCCGCCTGGCTCGCCAACCGCGGCTACGTCCGCCAGGCCATCCACGCCAACGGCTTCGGCGCCACGGCCGCCCTGCTGGCCCGTCCCGCGCAGGTGCGCACCGCCGTCGTCGTCGGGGCCGTCGTCGGCCCGCAGTCCATCCTGTGGGAGAACGTCTTCTCCCCCGAGCAGCTCGACGAACTCGACCGGCACGGCCTGACCCGCCTGCCCGACGACAACCCGAACTCGCGCGAGTGGGACGTGCTGAGCAAGGAGACGCTCGCCGACGTCTCCCTGCAGACGCCGGAGAAGACCATGGCGGATCTGCCCTGGCCCATCCTCATGCTGCACGGCGCACTGACCGAGGAGTTCCCGGACACGGCGGAGGCGGCCACCGAGGCCTTCCCGCTCCTGCCGGAGGGCAGCCGCCTGTACCAGGTGCAGGCCGACGGCGAGGACGCCGCCCGTGAGGTCGCCCGGCTGAGCACCGAGTGGGTCACCCGCCGTTTGAGCTGACTTCCACACTCGCAGCCCCACGCGGGCCCTCCCCTGCCTTCGCCGAGGTCGGCAGGGGTTACCTGCCCGAGTCGGTCGGATCCACGAGGCGCACCCACCAGGCGCGTCGCCCCCCCGCCCACTTTTTCCGCCAAGGCACCCGCAGGCGGAAAAACTTCTGTTGGCCAGCTCACACCGCCGGCTCCGATACTCGTGCGCACGGAGGACCAAACGCATGAGCACAGCACTGACCGACCTGATCACCGATGATCACGTGATCATCCACAAGCACGTGGCGACCTGGCAACAGGCGATTGCCGCCGTCGCCCAGCCGCTTCTCGCGGACGGTGCAATCACCACCGCGTACATCGACTCAATGATCGACGCAGTTGACCGGTTCGGCCCGTACATCGTGCTCTCGCCACACCTGGTCCTCGCTCACGCCCGGCCCGAGGCGGGAGTGGTGCGTCAGGCCATGAGCGTCATGACCTTGGCGGACCCCGTCAACTTCAATCACCCGGAGAACGACCCCGTCGACATCGTCTTCTGCCTGGCGGCCGTCGACGACGACTCCCACCTCAAAGCGCTCCGAGAATTCGTCGCTATCGCCGGCGACCGCCCGAAGCAGGAACGGCTCATCGCGGCGAAAACCGTCGATGAATTTCAGCGAATCCTCCGGCAGGAGGACTGACCCGAGCTGGGGCACCCACCCCATTTCAAACGGCAAGGTCACGACACGAAGGAGTATCCCATGACCAGACCACTCGATATCTACTTCATCTGCGGTGCCGGACTCGGCAGCAGCCTGGCCTGCCAGATGGAGGCGGAAGAGGTACTCGCCGAAGCAGGCATTCGCGCCAACCTCGGACACGAGGCCATTTCTGGAATCCCGGGCGTGCGCGCGGACATCATCGTCTCCGCGGAGAACTTCAAGCCCACGATCGAGAAGTACGAGCTCGACCCCGGCATCTCATTCGTATTCCTCAAGAACATCGTTGACAAGACCGAGATCGCCGAGAAGCTCCTCCCGATCGTGCAGGAGAAGGAGGCCCGAGCATGACCGTAATCAACTGGATCATCAACAACGTCCTCACCCAGGCCGGGATCATCATCGGCTTGATCGCCATGCTCGGCCTCATCCTGCAGAAAAAGGGTGTCGGCGCCGTCGTCATGGGTACGTTCAAGACCATTCTCGGTTTCTACGTGCTCTCGGCGGGATCTGCCGTACTGGTGACCACACTGACCTACTTCGGCGTGATGTTCCAGGCGGCATTCCACACCACCGGAATCGTGCCGAGCATTGAGGCCGTCAACGGCTACGCCACCAACAACATGGGCCTGGGCGGGCAGATCGCGCTGGCGTTCCTGGGCATCTTCGTCGTCAACATCCTGCTGGCGCGCTTCACGCCGTGGAAGTACATCTTCCTCACCGGCCAGGCCCTGCTGTGGATGTCCACCATGACCGTCATCTTCGGCTACGCCGCCGGACTGCGCGGCGCCGGGCTCATTCTCGCCGCCAGCGTGGTGGGCGGCTTCTTCTGCGTCGCCATGCCCGCCCTGGCCCAGCCCATCGTGCGCCGCATCACCGGCAACGACGCGATCGCGCTGGGACACTTCTGCACCATCGGTTACCTCGTTGAGGCGGGGGTCGCCTGGCTGGTGCGCAAGCGCAACGTCGAGAAGCAGCCCTCCACGGAGGACATCAAGCTCCCCCGCTCCCTGGAGTTCCTGCAGGACACCTACATGTCCCTCGCCGTGGTCATGACTCCGCTGTTCCTCATCGTCGCGGCGGTCGCCGGACCCGAGCCGGTGGCCGAGCAGGTCGGAACCATGAACTACATGATGTACGCCTTCCTGCAGTCCATCCAGTTCGTCGTCGGCGTCTACGTGCTGATGGCCGGTGTCCGGCTGCTGCTGGGCGAGATCGTCCCCGCCTTCCGCGGCATCTCCATGAAGCTGGTGCCCGACTCCAAGCCCGCGCTGGACTGCCCGGTGCTGTTCCCCTACGCGCCCAATGCGGTGGTCATCGGCTTCATCACCACGACGATCGGCACCCTGATCGCCATGGTGGCTCTTCCGGCCGTCGGCTTCGCGGTGATCGTGCCCGGCATGCTGACGAACTTCTTCGCGGGCGGCACCGCCGGCATCTTCGGCAACACCGTGGGCGGGCGCCGCGGCGCCATCATCGGCGGCGTGGTGCACGGCCTGTTCATCACGCTGCTGCCGGCACTGCTGGTGACCACCTTCATGAACCTGGGCTTCCCCAACCTGTCCGCGACCGACGTCGATACCATAACCGCCGGCCTGCTGTTCGCCTACATCGTCCGCCCCATCATGAACGCATTCTGAGGGCGGCGAGATGAGACTATTCCGCAGAAACCGGAAGCAGGCCGAGCACCGGCCGACGGCGTCCGCCGACGCCGTCGAGACGGGCGACGCGGTTGAGACACCAGCGGCGCAAACCGCTTCCGACCAGGAGGCCCTGCGCGAACGCGCCGCCGCGCTAACCGTACAACTGGAGGAACAGGCCGATCCCGAGGCGCGGATCAAGCTCCTCAACGAGCTCGGCGGCCTCCAGCAGGAACTGGGCGACGCCACCGCCGCCATCGACAGCTACGAGGCGTCCATGGCGATTCGCGAGCAGTTCGGCCCGGCCTACAACGGCCTGCTCACGCTTTACAACGACCAGTTGAGGCAGGCCGCCAGGGCCCGCGACGACGCCGCCATCCAGCAGTGGACCGTGAAGCTCGACGAGCTGACCGCGCTGTCAAAGCGCGTCATGCGTTCGCAGTTCTAGACGAGCGCCCCTCTGCCGGGCGCACCGCCCGTAGCAATCGTTCACCCATTCAATCCCCAAAAGGAAACACCCAAATGTATATCCCCATCACCCCGATGCTCGCCGAAGCCCGGCGCGTCGGATACACCGTCGGCGCCTTCAATGCCCACAACTTAGAAATGGTCCCGGCGATGATCCGCGCCGCCCGGGATCTGGGCTCCCCGATCATCATCCAGACCTCTCCCGGCACCGCCCGCTACGTGGGCATGAAGAATCTGGTGGCGGTGTGCCGGGCCATGGCGGAGGACGAGATCGTCGACGTCGCCCTGCACCTGGACCACGCCACCGATCTGACCGATATCCGCGACGCCATCGCCGCCGGATACTCCTCGGTCATGTTCGACGGCTCCCAGCTGCCCTTCACCGAGAACGTGGCCAAGTCGCGCCGCGTGGTCGCCTTCGCCCATGAGCACGGCGTCTCCGTGGAGGCGGAGATCGGCACGATCGGGGGCACCGAGGAGGGCATCCGCAACCGGGAGGGCAAGTACACCCAGCCGGAGGAGGCCCAGCAATTCCTTGCCGAGGTCGACTGCGACGCGCTCGCCGTCAGCATCGGCACCAACCACGGCCAGTTCAAGTCGAAGACCAAGATCGACCTGGACCTGCTCGGCCGCATCAACGACGCCGTCGACGTGCCCCTGGTGGTGCACGGCGGCACCGGCGTGGACGAGGCGGACTACCCCGAACTGACCGCCAAGGGCATCCGCAAGTTCAACGTCGGCACCGAGCTGCTGGTCGGCTGGACCCGCAAGGCGCAGGAGACCTTCGGGGCCACCAAGGTCAACAGCTCGCTGCGCAACAACATCGTGCCCTGCAACGACGTCGTCGGTGAGATCGTCGCCCAGAAGATCGCGTTGTTCATGGGGCGTCGGCCCGAATGACCCCGGCGAGCTGCGAGGCGACGGTGAGTGGAGCAATCCTCGTCCTGGTCGCGGGCCTGCCCGGCACCGGTAAGAGCTACTTGTGCACGCGCATAAGGGAACGCTTCCCCGGTTGCACGCAGGTGTCCATCGACGACATCAAGGAGAAGCTGTGGGAGGAGCACGGATTCGACAACGCCGAGCAGAAGCAGGCCCTGGACCGCAGGGCACTGGAGATCTTCTTCGGTGAGATTGAAGCCGCGTTGAGCCGTGACGCTCACAGTGGCGACACGAGTGACGACACCAAACGTCCGCTGGTGCTGTCCGACTACCCGTTCAGCATTAAGCAGCTGCCGACGCTGCGGGCACTGTGCGAGCGCTACGGCGCCACCGCGTTGACAATCCGCCTGACCGCCGACCTGGAGGTGCTGTTTGAACGGCAGCAGCGGCGGGACCTGGATCCCTCGCGGCATCTGGGCCACATCGTCGACCGGTACCACCGCGGCGACTCGCTCCCGGATCGCAGCAAGGCCGGCGGTCTGCTGAGCCGTGAGGAGTTCTACCGGCGCTGCACCACGCGCGGCTATGACACCTTCCGGCTCGGCGAGCTGTTGGAGGTGGATGCCACGGATCTGGACGCCGTTGATCACGAGGCGATCCTCGACTGGATCGCCGCGCGGAGCTGAGCCGTCATGACGAGTTTCGAGGATCTGCTGCAGATCCTCTCCGAGGAGCCACGGCCGTTCTCCTCCGGCGAGCTGGCGGCGCGGCTGGCGGTATCCACGCGCACGATCCGCAACTACGTGACCGCCGCCAATGAGCGCTACGGGCGGGTCATCACCGCGTCGCACTCAGGTTACCGCCTGGACGCATGCGCCTTGGAACGGGCACGGATGCGGCCGGCGCCGGCCGGGTCTCGGGATGATGGTCCCGAGGCCCGGCTGGCACATATCCTGCGCGTATTGGTCGCCGCCCAGGGGCCGGTGAGCGTGTTCGAACTGGCGGAGCAGCTGCACGTCTCCGACTCCACAATCGAGGCCGACCTGGGCAAGGCCAGGCCGCTGGTGGCCCAGTTCGGTCTGCGTCTGACACGCGACCACGAGCGACTGTCGCTTAAGGGGGAGGAGGCGGCACAGCGCCGTCTCATGCGGCGCATCCTCACCGGGGCCGCCGTGCGCCGACGCCAGTTCATCGACGTCGCAGAAGTCGCCCACCGGCTTCGGGAGCCAGAACTGCTGGGCTTCAAGAAGCAGCTGCGCGAAGTGCTGGACGACTTTCAGTTGTCCATCAACGAGTGGACCGCCGACGAGCTAGTCGCTCACATCGCCATCATGGTCGACCGGGTGCGGCATGGGCGCTCCGTTCACGATTCGCAGCTGCCCCCGGACGACGCGCTCGCCCCGGTGTCTCGCGCGGTGAGCGAACTCGTGGCGAAAGTATTCGGGGTGCAGGTTCCGGAACGGGAGGTCGCCTACCTGGCGCTCCTGCTGCTGACCAAGGCCGCCCCCGCCTATCCGGAGGAGACTTCCAACCCGGAGGTCAGGGCCTTCCTCGACGAGCACTATCTGGCCATGGTCACCCGGATCGTCGCGAAGCTCAACGCGAACTACCTGGTGGACCTCGCGGACGACAGGTTCATCGCCTTCCTCGCCATGCATGTGCGTAGCCTGGTGCAGCGGGCGGCGCACCATGACTCCGCCCGCATCCCGGTGGGGCAGTCCGTGAAGAACACCCACCCGCTGGTGCACGAATTGGCGGTGTTCATCGCCCGGCAGATTCAAGTGGAGACCGGCATCCAAGTCAGTGAGGACGAGATCGGCTTCATCGCCTTCCACGTGGGCGGCCGCCTGCTCTCCATGCACGCGCAGGACGACGAGGTCGCCGTAGCCGTCGTCGTTCCCCGCTACTACGACGTCCACGTCTCCCTAATGCACGCCGTGGAGATCGCGGTGGCTGGAACCGGGCGAGTGGACCGGGTGATCACGGACGTCGACGACGTCGGGCCCGACCTGGCCGCCGACCTGATTGTGACCACAGTGCCGTTGCCGAACGCGCCCGATGTGCCGGTGATCCGCACGGGGTTGCTGCTGACGGACGCCGACCTGGAACGAATTCGAGAGATGACGGCGGATATCGCGGCCGGCCACAAGCGGTTCAAGGCAGCCGCCTGGCTGACTACGGTGATGGAGCCGGAGTTGTTCACCCGGATCCCGGGCGGACAGGACCGCGATACCGCACTGGAAAGTGCGGCGAGTCTGCTCGCCCGTGCCGGCGCCGTCGGCCCGGAGTTCCTGGATCAGGTCAAGGAGCGGGAGCGGTTGTCCACCACGGCCTTCACCTCCGGTGCCGCGATTCCGCACACGATTGAGATGACTGCGGCGCGCACTGCGATTGCCGTGTGCCTGGCCGATCGGCCCGTCGACTGGGACGGCACGCCGGTCAAACTCATCGCCATGCTGTGCCTGTCCGCGGACAGCCGCGACGCCTTCGGAGATGTGTTCGACGCGGTGATCAAGGCGCTGGTGGATCCCGCCAAGGTCGCCCGCCTGGCCGCAGCCGACTCCTACGACGCCTTCGTCGCAACCATGCTTGACGTGCTGTAACCCTGCCCACGCCACGCGCGCGTGCGGGGCATGGCGATAATCGCCCAGCTGTCACAGACTGCAGCACTTTACTTGCCCGGACGCGAGTCACCAAGCGCAAATCCGTGAAATCATGCGCTTCTCTCGACCGAGTTCCCGGCCTGTCCCAGTAAAACTGCTGCAATCTGTGACAGCTGCGAGCACCATCGGACGTTTCCGGCTCTTCGTGTTTGTGAGTGTGGTGGGTGGGGTGTCTGGGTGGTGGTTTGTGTGTGCCCCGGCGGGTGCGATGAGCGGGGATGGGATAGTTCACCGTGAATCCCGGCGGACAGCGGTGAATCGCGGCGGATATCGGCGGATCGTGCGTGACGGATCGGGTGCTTGCGTGAGGGTTCGTGTGTTCGGGTCGACGGTTCGTGCCTTCGCCCGACGGTTCGTACGCTCTGGTCGACGATTCGGCACATCCGATGACGGTTCGTGGGGTAGGTGTACGTACCGTCGTGGTTCATGCCGAATCGTTGGTGCTATCTGACGAACCGTCACCGGAACACACGAACCGTCCGCCCCCGTGACGCCGGCTCCCATGACGCCGCACCATGACGGCCCACGTGCCAGAGCCCTCCGATGCCGCACTCGGCAGTCCGCCTGGTCCGCGCCCGTCGGTGTGGGCCGGGCTTCAGGTACGGGGGCCTGGCCCCTCGTGCCCCCGGGGTTGGTGGGGCCCGTGTTCTTCGGCAGGCTGTGCTTCCGTGAGATGGCCGTCATGTCGATTTACGACCTTGGGGTGCGATTCACGACCTGTGATGTCTCAGGACATCGGTGACAGTTCTGCCTCAGGACA
>NZ_LK995524.1 GCF_900002405.1 Actinomyces succiniciruminis
GGTGGCGGCAGGTACCCTTGCTTCAGCGCACCCGGGCGCCTCCCGTGATCATGCGGTCGTGTCCACCACCTCTTCAAAGGAGGCACTGTGACGATTCAGTCCCCTCAGCAGATGCTTGCCGGACGTTATGAGCTCCGCGAGCTCATCGGCCGCGGCGGCATGGCCGAGGTGCACCTCGGCTATGACACACGCCTGAGCCGGATCGTCGCCATCAAGCTGCTGCGCTCGGACATCGCCGGTGACCCGACCTTCCAGGCGCGCTTCCGCCGGGAGGCGACGTCGGCGGCCGCACTGAACCACCCGTCGATCGTGGCCGTGTACGACTCCGGTGAGGAGGAGCTGACCCAGCCCGACGGCACCCGCCGCGTGGTCCCCTTCATCGTCATGGAGTACGTGGAGGGGCACACGGTGCGCGAACTGCTGGGTGAGGGCGAGGCCGTCCCCATCTCCGAGGCCGTGGAGATCACCACCGGCGTGCTTGACGCCCTGGAGTACTCCCACCGGGCCGGCATCGTGCACCGCGACATCAAGCCCGGCAACATCATGCTGACCCAGGCCGGCGCCGTGAAGGTCATGGACTTCGGCATCGCCCGCGCGGTGGAGGACTCCGCCGCCACCGTCACCCAGACGCACGCCGTGGTCGGCACCGCCCAGTACCTGTCCCCCGAGCAGGCCCGCGGCGAGGTGGTTGACGCCCGCAGCGACCTGTACTCCACCGGCTGCCTGCTGTACGAGCTGCTGACCGGCCAGCCGCCGTTCACCGGCGACTCCGCGGTGGCGATCGCCTACCAGCACGTGCGGGAGATCCCCAAGCCGCCGTCGTCGATCGCGGCGGACATCCCCGACTCCCTGGACCGGGTGGTGCTCAAGGCCCTGGCCAAGAACCGGGACGACCGCTATCAGGATGCCGCCCACATGCGGGCGGACCTGCTGGCGGCCGCGCGCGGCCTGGATGTGGCCGCTCCGGCCACCGACACCTGGGCGGCCACCACCGTGCTCCCGCAGGAGGCCGAGGCCGCCGCGGCGGCCCCCTCCCCGCAGGAGCAGACGGCCGCGGAGGAAGAGGACGAGCCGCGCCGCCGCTGGTGGGTGTGGGCGCTCGTGCTGGTCGCCCTGATCGCCCTGGGCACGCTGCTGGGCCTGTACGCCTCCGGAAACCTGGGTGGCGGGGGCACCACGCCGACGCCGTCGGCCTCACCGACGGCGGTGGCCGTGCCGGACGTGTCCGGGATGAGCGAGACCGCAGCCCAGTCCACCATTGAGGGTCTGGGCCTGGTTTACGAGAAGGGCGACGACGTCAACTCCGACACGATCGACGCGGGCCTGGCGGTATCCACCGACCCGGGTGAGGGCACCTCCGTGCTGCTGGGGTCGACGGTCACCGTGCACTTCTCCTCCGGCTCGGCCATGGTGGACGTGCCCGACGTGTCCGGGCAGTCCCAGGCCGACGCGCGCACGGCGATCACCGACGCGGGCCTGACCGTGGGCGATGTGACCACCGAGGACTCCACCGAGGTCGCCTCCGGTGCGGTCATCCGCACCGACCCGGTGGCGGGCACCTCGGTTGAGCGCGGCTCGTCGGTCTCCCTGGTGGTGTCCTCCGGGAAGACCACCGTGCCCAGCGTGGTGGGCCTGTCACAGGAGGAGGCGCAGTCCGCGATCACGGCGGCGGGCCTGACCTACAACAGCTCCACGGTGGAGGAAACCACCGACGATGAGAGCAAGGACGGCCAGTACCTTGTCACCGCCGTGGACCCGAGCGAGGGCTCCAGCGTTGACGCGAACAGCTCCGTGACGCTGACCGTCACTCACTACACCTATGAGGCGCCTGCCACCACCGAGCCGACGCAGCAGGCGACGGACGCAGACACCTCCGGCTCTGCCGACAACGGCAAGGACGGCAACGAGGGCTAGCGGCCCGAGCTAGACGGTCGCCTCGCCGGACAGGTTCCAGACCTCGTTGGCCCAGGGGAAGACGACCTCGAACAGGAACAGCACCACGGCCGCCGCGAGGATGAGCGCCTCGAGGGCGCGCAGCCAGGCCGGCCCGGGCAGGTGACGCCAGATCCATCCGTACATCAGTTGACCCCCTCGTCGTTCAGCACGGAGGCCGGGCGGCCCTCGGAGCGTTCCATCCAATACTCGAACTTGGCGTGAGTGATCCAGCGGTGGTCGTTGCCCCACTCGCCGACGGTCAGGGAGTGGCAGGTGGTCATGGTCAGCATGCGCTCGGTGGGGGCCTCGCCGGGCCGGCCGGGCACCGGTGCGATGACGTCCACGTCGGTCGGCGCGACGATCTCATGACTGGTAACCGTGTACACGTACCAGGTGTCCCTGGTGGCGACGATGACCTCGTCGCCCTCCTCCAGCAGGTCGATGCGACGGAAGGAGTTGCCGTTGGTGCGGCGGTGGCCGGCGATGGCGAAGTTGCCGACGGCGCCCAGCTGCTGGGTGTCGGGATAGTGACCGGCGGCGGCCTGGTCGAGCACGTCGGCACCGATGCCCTCCAGGATCGGCATGTTGTTGTTGGTGATGCCGTACCACTTGGGGACAACCAGCATGCCGATCACCTCCCCGTAGCCGACCGGGGCCACCTCGGGCGGGTCGTCGTAGTGGCGGGTGCCCTCTACGTTCGGAGAGTCGACCTGGGTCTGGGTGAAGTCGGCGGCGACGGCGTCGGCCTTCGCGGTGGCGTCCAGGCCGGTCCACCACAGCTGCCACACCAGGAACAGCGCGACCACCAAGCCGGCGGTGATCAGCAGCTCCCCGAGCCCGAGCAGGAGCGAGTTGACTACGCTCCGTCGCCGCCGGGCGTGCCGCCTGCGCCTCGCCGTCATAATGCTCCGTTACTTCCAGCGCAGCAGGCCGAGGAAGCCGACCAGCATGATGGCGAAGCCGAGGTAAAGGTTGCCGTTCACCAGCCAGTCGCTGGCGTGGTTCTCCACGAAGTACGGCAGCGGATAGGCGCCCTTGAACAGGTAGGTGACCACCACCCACAGCAGGCCCACCACCAGGAATGTGACCATCACCGGCGCGTACCAGCGGGGCGAGCCCGTCTCCTTGACCTTCCGGGGCACGCGGGAGACCCGGTTGGCGGCGGCCCGGGACTCCTCCATGCGGGCCCGCTCCGCGGCGGCGCGCTTGGCCGGGTTGCCGGATCGCTCCGGGCGGGGGTGCTTGGCGTCGTCGGACCTGCCCCTCGGCTTGAGCTTCGACCCGGCCTTGACCTTGGTCTTGTCGGCGGCCTTTCCGGAGCCCCGGTCCGTCTCATCCTGCGTCTGCGCCACGCGCATCTCCTCACTGGTCACCGGGCCACGACGGCGGCTCGCAACTTCAAGCTTGCTGGACCCTAGCCTAAGCGATTACCGGGCGCACGCCGGTTGATCCGCCGCGGCGGGCGGAAGCGCGGTCGGCTCAACGGCTCAGATCTGCACCCGGTCGGGGTGGGAGCCGGTGCGCAGGCCACGGTCCAGGGCGTCGACGGCGGCCATCTGTGCCTCGGTGAGCTCAAAGCCGAAGACGTCGGCGTTGGTGCGCATGCGCTCGGGATGCGTGGTCTTGGGGATGACCACCAATCCGTGCTGCAGGTGCCAGCGGATGATGACCTGGGCGGGGGTGACGTCCAGTTCTGCGGCCAGGCGCGCCAACTCGGGGTCATCCAGTACCCGGCCGCGGCCCAGCGGTGACCAAGATTCGGTGATGATGCCGAGTTCGTCGTCGACGGCGCGCAGCTCGGTCTGGTTCAGGTAGGGGTGCAGTTCGATCTGGTTGACGGCGGGGGTGACTCCGGTGGCGTCGATGATGGTGTGCAGGTGCTCGGGCTGGTAGTTGGATACGCCGATGGCGCGCACGCGCCCGGAGTTGAGGATCTCGATCATGGTGCGCCAGGTGTCCACCAGGTCGATGCCGGGTGAGGCGGCCAGCGGCCAGTGCACCAGGAACAGGTCCAACACGTCCAGGCCCAGGTCCGCCATGGTCGCGTCAAAGCTGCGCAGGGCGTCGTCACGCCGGTGGTTGGGGTTGTTGAGCTTTGAGGTGATCCACAGCTGCTCGCGCGGAATGCCGGAGGCCGCCAGGGCCCGACCGACGCCGGCCTCGTTGCCGTACATCTGGGCGGTGTCGATATGCCGGTAGCCGACCGCGAGGGCGGCGGTGACGGCACGCTCGGCGTCGGGACCGGTGACCTTGTAGGTGCCGAATCCGAGCTGGGGGATGGCGACGGGTTCGGTTCCAGACGTGCCCTGGCGGAGCGTCAGAGCCTTTGCGGGAAGGGCGGTGCTCATGCCGCCAGCCTAGCGACGCCGGCGTGAGCACGGCTACACCCCTGGTGGCGGAACTGCGGGACCGAGGCCACGGCGTCGGCGGACGGGGCGGTCCGGACGCACGACGGCGCCCACCGGCCAGGACGTGGCGGGTGGGCGCCGTTGTGAGGCTGCGGGCGGCGCCGGTGCACGACGCTCGCGCGGGTCAGCGACTCAATGCCGCCGGCCCGGGCCGACGCGCTACTCGGCCGCGGGCGGCTCGGGCGCCTCCGACGGCTTCTCCTCGGCCGCGGGGGTCGGCTCGTCGGTGGAGTCGGCCCAGTACTCCTCGGCCCAGGGGTCTTCCACGGGCTGGCTGCGGCGCCAGACCACGTAGGCGGCGCCCGCGGCGCAGCCGGCGACGGCGAGCCAGCAGAACGTCTTGAGAACGGGGTGCTTCTTCTTCACTGGTACCTCCGGTGTCAGCGCCGCTTCCTTGGCGGCGACGGCGATGCGCTGGGCGCGCTCGGTCAGCGTGCCCTCGGTGTTGGCGGCCTCCTGGGCGGCTAGGGCGGCGCGCTGGGCGGCGGGGACGTACTCCTCGATCACCCGCACGCGAGCGCCCTCGGCGGCGCGCTGGGCGGCGGGAACATATTCCTCCACCACCCGGGTGCGCGCCTCCTCGACGACCGGCTGCGCGCGCAACTGCGCCTCCTTGGCGGCCTTGACGAACTCCTCCCGGGCGCGGTTGACGCGAGGCGCCGCCCAGCCGGCGGCACGGCCGGCCTGAGCCGCCAGGCTGTCCGCGAGCGTGGTCGCCTCCTGGCGGGCCTGATCGAGGTCGATCTTCTTGTCGAGGATGTAAGCCATTTCGGTCTCCCTGCTCGGAACGATGAGGTGGTTCACCTCAATGGTGGCACTGTAACGCAGGTCGCACCCACGAAGCTGGGTGCCGTTCTGCCTGGGGTGAACACCGGGTCCCGGGATCCTCCCGCTCTCCCGTGCGACGATGCGGGCATGGAAGCGACCATCGAAGCGACACTCCACACCAACCTCGGCGACATCCGACTCGAGCTGTACCCCGAGCAGGCGCCGCAGACCGTCTCCAACTTTGTTGGCCTGGCCACCGGTGAGAAGACCTGGACCGACCCGCGCACCGGCGCGCAGTCCAACGCCCCGCTGTACGAGGGCGTCGTCTTCCACCGAGTGATCCCCGGTTTCATGATCCAGGGCGGCGACCCGCTGGGCACCGGCACGGGCGGCCCCGGCTACGTCTTCGATGACGAGATCGACCCCTCGCTGACCTTCGCCGCCCCCTACGTCCTGGCCATGGCCAACGCCGGCCGGCGCCTGGGCAAGGGCACCAACGGCTCCCAGTTCTTCATCACCACCGCCCCCACCGAGTGGCTGCAGGGCAAGCACACGATCTTCGGCGCCGTGGCCGACGACGCCTCCCGCCGGGTCGTGGACGCCATCTCGGCCGTGCCCACGGACCCGCGCGACCGTCCGCTTCAGGACGTGGTTATCACCTCCGTCACCATTCAGCGGTGAGGCGGGTCCAGCGTCGTCGAGACGGGAGCGATTCATGACCGATTCGAACCCGCAGGTCGGCGCCCCTCCCGTCTGCCCGCGGCACCCGGATCGGGTGGCCTATGTGCGCTGTCAGCGCTGCGGCCGCCCGGCGTGCCCTGAGTGCCAAGTACCCAGCGCCGTCGGCATCCACTGCGTGGACTGCGCCCGCCGGTCCAGTTCCGGTCGTCGCGGCGTTCGCACCGCCCTGGGCGGCCGCCCGGTGGCCGACGCGTTGGTGACCAAAATCCTGGTGGGCGCCTGCGTGATCGTGTACGTGGGGCAGCTGGTCTACCCGGCAATCACCGGCTGGTTCGACTTCGTGCCCGCACTCGCGGCGACTCAACCGTGGCGCTTCCTGTCCACGGCCCTGCTTCACGGTTCGCTGGCACACCTTGGCCTGAACATGTGGGCACTGTGGGTGCTCGGCAATACCCTCGAGCCGCTGCTGGGGCGCTGGAGATTCATCTGCCTGACTGCCCTGAGTGCGCTCGGCGGCTCGACGGCGATCTACTGGCTGGCATCACCGAACTCGACATCGTGGATCTCCGGGACAGTGGGTGCGTCCGGCGCCATCTTCGGGCTGTTCGCGGCCGTATTCGTCATCCAGCGGCGCTTCGGGCGCGATACTTCGACCATCGTGGGCCTGCTCGTGATCAATGTGTTGATCTCGGTGCTGGGAACCAACATCTCCTGGCAGGGACACCTGGGCGGTTTTCTCACCGGCCTGCTCCTGGCCGCGATCTACGCCTGGGCGCCGCGGGAGCGCCGCACCGCCGTGGGCGCGTGGGGGACCGTCGGCGTGGCCGTGCTCCTGGTGGCCCTGGCCGCCGCCCGCATTCTCCTGGTGTAGTCGCAAGACCAGCCGCCGACCCGCGCCCCTGCGGACACCTGGTAACCCAGACCCGGATGCCGTTCCAGCTGGTGCAGGCTCTCGGGCCCCTGGTCGTTGCTCGGCACCACCTCGGCACCTCTACGGCGTCATCACACGTACGAGTTCCCGCCCCACGTACGCGTAGCTGTTCCGGCATCGGCGCAAGGGCCCGGTCCACCGCCATCCCGCGTAGCTGTTCGTACTTGTGGGTGCGGCGGGTTGGGCGCGGCTGGTGGTGTGGTGGTCGTGTTAGGGGCTCTGTTTGACGAGAACCGGCCCGCCAGGTGGTCGTTTTCGGGTTGGCGAGGTCGTGTTCGGACGCGGGAGGTCGTTGTCGGGCTGGAAAAGCCGTGTTTGGGAGGTCGTTGTCGGGCGTATGAGGTCGTGTTCGGCGGGTGCCGGTTTGCCGAAAACGTCCTCGTCGGCCCGAAACCCTCCACATTCGGGAGGGTTTCGGGCTGATGAGGACGTTTTGGCCGATGAGGACGTTCTCGGGCCAGCGGGAACGTCCTCGGGCCGGCGGAGGGCGGCGTCGGGGAGCGGACGGTTCGTGTGTTCCGGTGACGGTTCGTCAGGTAGCAGCAACGGTTCGGCATGGACGGCGACGGTTCGTACACCTACCCCACGAACCGTCGCAAGAAGTGCCGAATCTTCGACCGCAACGTACGAACCGTCACCCATCCGCACACGAACAGCCCGTCTTTGGAGTATTCCGGATGCTGAGTACGGGGACCGCCGCAAAACGCGTACGTAAGAGATGAACGCATGTATAGGGGACGGGCTCGTGCCCGAATGAGCGCCTGCACCGCCGATCGCATTTTCCACACCCGAACTCATCGCTGTGGATTCTGGGGAAGCACATCCCTGTCATTCCTCCACACCTGTGGACACTCCTGGGGAAACACACCGATGTGGTTCTCCACAGAGTTGCGCACAGCTGGGGATGATGCCGCCAGATGCGCATACTTCCGCCGAAAAGCCGGTCATCCACACCGTGGGGAGTGTTCCGGTTCCGACCTGTGCACGCGAATCGGCACCGCCTGTGGAGCAGCACTCACACGCCGAACGGCATCACGGCCCGCAGTGGATTCTGGCCAGCCACGCCCGAAACCATCGACGCGGCGTTTCCGACTTGAGGGTCGCGGCGGGTACCGCGCGAGGTCGTGGCTAGGCGCGAGAGGAGATCTTCGGGCGGACTGACGCTCATCTCGCCCCCTATGTACTCCGCACGACCTCGGGCCGCGTTCCACGACCTTAGTGTGTGTTGCACGACCACCCCCGGGTCGTGCAACACACACCGAGGTCGTGCAGTGTCGCCCAGGGTCGTGCAAAGGCACCGCCTCCGCACGCCGCCGGGCTAAAGCACACGTCCGCGAAGATTTCGGGCGCACCAGGACGGTTTCGGCAAACGCCGGTCGTACTCAGGCCGATGGGGTCGTACTCGCGCCGATCGGGTCGGTGCCGGACCGACAGCGCGCGATCCGCCCGCGGCCTTTCCAGGGTGCGCGCCCGCGGGCCAATCGACACCGCTGCGGCGGGTATCTACACCTCCGGGTCAGGGCTCGACGGCGGCGGCGTGCCGTCCTCGGACTCATTCACACCGTCGACGTCGGTGCGCTCCACCTCCAGGGTGACCTCGGCGACCATGGCGGCGATGACGCCGATGGCGGCGAGAACCGGCGCCGCCAGCACCGTGATACCGCCGACCACCGCGCTGGCCGTCAGGGGCACGCTGAGGAACTCTCTGCCGGAGGAGTCGCGCAGGATCACCCGGCGGACGTTCCCGTCTGCCACGAGCTGCTTGATGGTGGCGATCAACTGGTCACCGGCCACGGTAATCCAGTCGACGACGGTGCGCGGTGCGCCGCCCGCCGAATCCGGACCGGGGTTGTGGTTGGTACCGGAGGAGAACCCATGAGAATCTGTGCTCATGCCTCAAGTCTGACGCGACCGAAGCGCCGGCACCATGGGGAAGCGCCCTGATTCATCCCCGAGCACCCCCGGGGTCGTGCAATATCACCGAGGTTCGCCGCCGGACACGCCGTTAACAGTGTCCCGGGGTATCGCCGGTCCCGATGTGCTCGGCCGGGAGGAATGAGTGGAGCCAACGGGACTCGAACCCGTAACCCCCTGCTTGCAAAGCAGGTGCGCTACCAATTGCGCCATGGCCCCCGGTCATGCGATGGGGTCGGTGACCTCCGCCCAGGCGGCCCGCTCCGCGCGGTTGGCCGCCAGCTTCAGCCAGGCGGCGTAGCCGGCCACCCCGAGGCATGAAAAAACCGCGGCCAGTACGAGCGTTCGGCTCTTCATGAAGCCTCCTCACGTTCCACCGCGGGCGGTGGGCCTAGCTGGACTTGAACCAGCGACCTCATCCTTATCAGGGATGCGCTCTAACCAACTGAGCTATAGGCCCTTGCGACGCGGAAGAGACTAACCTACCGAGTCGCCAGCATCCAAATGCGATCACTCATCTGCGAGTGTGAGATGAACCCCACCGACGAGCGCGGCCGTGATGTTGTACAGGAACGCGCCGATCGTGGCCAGCGCGGTCGTCAGGATGATGTTGACGACGGCGATGACGGTGGCCATGGAGATGGCCCGGGAGAACTTCATGTACTCCAGCAGCGCCGAGTAGGCGTTGTAGCTCGAGTCCATGATGGTGCTCAGCAGGTCTTGGATGGTGGAGAACACGTGCATGGCGTCCAACATGAACCACACGAAGGCGGCGGCCACCACCAGCATGATGCCGGCCGCAACACTCAGCAGGAAGGACGCCTTCATCACCGACCACGGGTCGATGCGGGTCAGGGCGAGCCGCACACGGCGCGGCCCCGCAATGGTCTTGGCGGCCGGCTTGGGCTGATTGGGGCTCTGCTGGCTCGCGGCGGGGGCGGCCGGCTCGGGCGCGGCCGCGGGGGACTGTGTCGGTCCGCCCGTGGCGGGCGGGAAGGACTCCGGCTGACTCATGCCTGGACCTCACTCTCGTCGTCCTCAGACGATACCGCGTCGGCACCCTCACCCGCAGCGTCCACTCCGGATTCGGCCGCCGCCTGCTCCGCCGAGTCGGCCGACGGCGCCGAGGCCGATTCCTCGTCGTCGCCATCGAGCTCATCCTCGGCGTTGCGGGCGACGGCGATGATGCGGTCGCCCGCGTCGGGCTTGGCGAAGGTGACGCCGCGAGTGTTGCGGCCGGTGCGGGAGACCTCGGCGACGGCGCTGCGCACCACCTTCCCGGAGGCCATGATGCACATGACCTCATCGGTGGGGGCGGTGGTCAGGGCGCCCACGAGGTCGCCCCGCTCCTCCACCAGGTCGGCGACCTTCACGCCCAGGCCGCCCCGGCCCTTGACCGGGTAGTCGGTGGCCAGGGTGCGCTTGGCGTAGCCGCCCTCGGTGACGACGAACAGATCGGCGTCCTCCCAGGCGGGGTCCACCACGTCCATGGCCAGCAACGAGTCGCCATCGCGGAAGCGCATGCCGGTTACGCCGCTGGTGGCGCGGCCGGTGGGGCGCAGGGTGGCGTCGTCGGCGGTGAAGCGCAGGGCCTGGCCGTGCCGGGAGACCAGCAGCAGGTCCTGCCCGGCGGACAGCAGCGCGGCGGAGACCAGTTCGTCGGGGTTGCCGTCGGCATCCTCACGCAGGTTGATGGCGATCAGCCCCGCCGACCGGTTGGAGTCGTACTCGGTCAGGCGGGTCTTCTTAACCAGGCCGCGGCGGGTGGCCAGCACCAGGTAGTCGGCCTGCTGGTAGTCGCCCAGTTCCATCACCTGGGCGATCTCCTCGCCCGGCTGGAAGGCGAGCAGGTTGGCCACGTGCTGCCCCTTGGCGTCGCGGCCGCCCTCGGGCAGCTCGTAGGCCTTGGCGCGGTAGACGCGGCCCAGGTTGGTGAAGAACAGCAGCCAGTTGTGGGTGGAGGTGACGAAGAAGTGGTCCACCACGTCGTCCTCCCGCAGGGCGGCGCCGCGCACGCCCTTGCCGCCGCGGTGCTGGGAGCGGTAGGCGTCGGTGCGGGTCCGCTTGGCGTAGCCGGAGCGGGTGATCGTGACGACGACCTCCTCCTCGGGGATCAGGTCCTCGGCACTCATCTCCCCGTCGAAGGGCAGGATCTTGGTGCGGCGATCGTCGCCGTACTTGTCGACGATCTCGGCCAGCTCCTCGGAGACGATGCGGCGCTGGCGGGCCGGGTCGGCGATGATGTCCTTCAGGTCGGCCACGCGGGCGGTCAACTCGTCGGACTCCTGCTGGATCTTGAGGCGCTCCAGGGCGGCCAGGCGGCGCAGCTGCAGGGAGAGGATGGCCTCGGCCTGAGCCTCGTCGACGCCGAGCAGCTCCATCAGGCCGGTGCGCGCCTCATCGGTGGTGGGCGAGTGACGGATCAGGTCGATGACGGCGTCGAGGGCGTCGATCGCCTTGAGCAGGCCCCGCAGGATGTGCAGCCGCTCCTCGGCCTTGCGCAGCCGGTACTGGGAGCGGCGCACGATCACGTCGATCTGGTGGTTCACCCAGTGGCGCACGAAGCCGTCCAGGGACAGGGTGCGGGGCACGCCGTCGACCAGGGCCAGCATGTTGGCGGGGAAGTTGTCCTGCAGCTGGGTGCGCTTGTAGAGGTTGTTCAACACCACCTTCGCGACCGCGTCGCGCTTGAGCACGATCACCAGGCGCTGACCGGTGCGGCCGGAGGTCTCGTCGCGGATGTCCGCGATACCGCCGATCTGCCCGTCGCGCACCAACTGGGCGATCTTGTCGGCCAGGTTGTCGGGGTTGACCTGGTAGGGCAGCTCGGTGACCACCAGGCACTGGCGGCCCTGAATCTCCTCGACGTTCACCACCGCCCGCTGCGTGATCGAGCCGCGGCCGGTGCGGTAGGCGTCCTCAATGCCGCGTCGGCCCAGGATGGTGGCGCCGGTCGGGAAGTCGGGGCCGGGGATGCGCTGAATCAGCGCCTCCAGCAGCTCCTCACGGGAGGCCTCGGGGTGGTCCAGGAACCACTGCACGCCGGCCGCGACCTCGCGCAGGTTGTGCGGGGGGATGCGGGTGGCCATACCCACCGCGATGCCCTCGGAGCCGTTGACCAGCAGGTTGGGGAAGCGCGAGGGCAGGATGACGGGTTCCTGGTTGCGGCCGTCGTAGTTGTCCTGGAAGTCGACGCTCTCCTCGTCGATGTCGCGGACCATCTCCATGGCCAGGGGCGCCATCTTGCACTCGGTGTAACGGGGTGCGGCCGGCCCCAGGTTGCCGGGGGTGCCGAAGTTGCCCTGCCCGGCCACCAGCGGGTAGCGCAGTGACCACCACTGCACCAGGCGGGCGAGCGCGTCGTAGATGGCGGCGTCACCGTGCGGGTGGTAGTTACCCATGACCTCGCCCACCACGCGGGAGGACTTGGAGAAGGAGGCGGTCGGGCGGTAGCCGCCGTCGTACATGGCGTACAGGACGCGGCGGTGAACCGGCTTGAGTCCGTCGCGCACATCCGGCAGGGCGCGCCCGACGATCACGCTCATGGCGTAGTCGAGGTAGGAGCGCTGCATCTCCATCTGCAGGTCGACCGGGTGGATGCGGTCTCCGGTCGGCTCCAGGGCGGGGAGCTCGGTGGTCTCGTCGCTCACGAATTTCCTTTGCTTCTGCGTTAGTTGCGGTACGTGGGGGCGGCCGGATCAGATGTCCAGGAAGCGGACGTCGGCGGCGTTGCGCTGGATGAAGGAGCGGCGCTGCTCGACGTCGTCCCCCATGAGGATGGAGAAGGTTTCGTCGGCGTCGGCGGCCTCGTCCAGGGTGACCTGCTTGAGGATCCGGTTGGCCGGGTCCATGGTGGTCTCCCACAGCTCGTGGTCGTTCATCTCGCCCAGGCCCTTGTAGCGCTGGATCCCGCCCTCCTTGGGCAGGCGGCGGCCCGCCTCGGCGCCGGCCTTGAGCAGCTGGTCGCGTTCGGCGTCGGAGTAGGCGAACTCGTGCTCGGTGCCGACCCACTTGAGCCGGTACAGGGGCGGCATGGCGATGTAGGTGTGGCCCTGCTCGATCAGGGGGCGCATGTAGCGGAACAACAGGGTCAGCAGCAGGGTGGCGATGTGCTGACCGTCGACGTCGGCGTCCGCCATGATGACGATCTTGCCGTAGCGCAGCTTGGAGATGTCGAAGTCCTCGCCGATGCCGGTGCCGAAGGCGGTGATCAGGGAGCGAATCGTGTCCGAGGACAGGGCCCTATCCAGGCGGGCCTTCTCCACGTTAAGGATCTTGCCGCGGATCGGCATGATGGCCTGGTGCTCGGGGTCGCGCCCGCCGACGGCGGAGCCGCCGGCCGAGTCGCCCTCGACGATGAAGATCTCGCACTCCTCGGCGTTGCGGGAGGAGCAGTCGCGCAGCTTGCCGGGCATGGAGGCGGACTCCAGCACGCCCTTGCGGCGGGTGGCCTCGCGGGCCTTGCGGGCGGCCATGCGGGCGGCGGCCGCCTGGGAGGCCTTGGTCAGCACCGCCTTGGCGTCGGCGGGGTGGGAGTCCAACCAGTCGCCGAGCCGGGCGTAGACGGTCTGCTGCACGAAGGTGCGGGCCTCGGTGTTGCCGAGCTTGGTCTTGGTCTGGCCCTCGAACTGCGGGTCGGTGAGCTTGACGGAGATGACGGCCGTCAGGCCCTCACGGATGTCTTCACCGGTGAGGTTGTCGTCCTTGTCCTTGATCAGGCCCTTCTCGCGCCCGTACTTGTTGACCAGGGTGGTCAGTGCGGTGCGGAAGCCCTCCTCGTGGGTGCCGCCCTCGGTGGTGTTGATGGTATTGGCGTAGGTGTGGACGGACTCGGAGTAGGCGGCGGTCCACTGCATGGCGATCTCCAGGCTGATGGCACGCCCGTCGCCGAGGTCCTGCTCGGCCTCGAAGTCGATGATCTCGGGGTGGATCAGCTCGACCTTCTTGGAGCGGTTCAGGAAGGCCACGTAGTCGCGCAGACCGTGCTCGTAGCAGTAGGTGACGGACCGGTGCCCCTTGACCGGGTCGTCGGCGGTGCCCAGTTCGTCGCCGGTGATCTCATCCCCGGAGTCGGTCACGCCCTCGCGCTCGTCGGTCAGGGTGATGCGCAGGCCCTTGTTCAGGAAGGCCATCTGCTGGAAGCGACGGCGCAGGGTCTCGTAGTCGAAGACGGTGGTCTCGAAGATGGCCGGGTCCGGGTAGAAGGTCTGGGTGGTGCCGGTGACGTCGGTGGCCTCGCCGCGCTCCAACGGGGTCAGTGGACGGCCGCCGTCGCCGAAGCTCATGCGCCACACGTAGCCCTGGCGGCGCACCTCGGTGTCCACGCGGGTGGACAGGGCATTGACCACGGAGATGCCCACCCCGTGCAGACCACCGGACACGGCGTAGCCGCCGCCGCCGAACTTGCCGCCGGCGTGCAGGATGGTCATGACCACCTCGACGGTGGGCTTGTGCTCGGTGGGGTGCTCGTCGACGGGGATGCCGCGGCCGTTGTCGACCACGCGCAGACCGCCGTCCGCCTGGATCGTGACCTCGATGTGGTCGCAGTAGCCGGCCAGCGCCTCATCCACGGCGTTGTCCACCACCTCGTAGACCAGGTGGTGCAGGCCGCGCTCACCGGTGGAGCCGATGTACATGCCGGGGCGCTTGCGGACCGCCTCCAGGCCCTCCAGGACGGTGATGTCGCCGGCGTCGTAGCCGTGCTCGGTGCGGGTTGTCGCGCCGGTGTCGGCCTCCGGGGCGGGCGCGGCGGTAGGCTCGACGCTGCCGGCATTGCTGCTTGTGGTCACAGGCTGATCCAGGTCAGACACGTATCAGTTGCTCCTCGTCATGTGCGCCGGGCTGACTCCCATGCGGGCACCCAGGCGCCGGAATTCGGGCTTGGGACCCGGCGCGTGTAGGTGGGTACCTGGTGCATGGCCTTGGGCGCACCATGGGCATTTCCGCGCCGATTCTACCGTGTTCGACTCCGGTTTCGGGCGTCATGGCGCCAATCGCGACGTGGGCAACGTCACCCGGTAGATCACCCGTAGGTATCGCGTGGGCCGCGGCCGCCGCGGGCGGCACCGAAGCGACCGTGCCGCCAGGTGGGGCCGGCCGGGCCCAGGATGCGAATTTCGACGGCGCCGCCGTCCCGGCCCAGGGCCTGCTCCACCTGGCGTTCGATGCCGGGCAGCAGTAGCCGCAGCTGCTGCGCCCAGGCGCTGGAGGAGGCGCGCAGGGTCAGGCGGCCGGGTTCGAAACGCTCGATGACGGCGTGCTCGGCGATCTGTTCGCCGACGATCTCCCGCCAGCGCACCGCCACCGACGCCATGGCCAGTTTGGAGGCCCAGCCGTGCCGCTCGGCGTAGCGGCGCAGGTCTTGTTTGCCGGTGCGCGGGTCGAAGCGGGTGGGACCGGGCCGGTCGCGGCCGGGCGGCAGTCCGGGGCCACGGTCCATATCGGCACTGTCGGCGCCGCCCGCCTCGGCGTCCCGGCCCGGGCGCCGACGGCGCTGGTCCCAGGCGGCCACGCCGTCGGCGTCCGCCGCCTGCCGGGACAGCCGGCTGCGGGTCTGCCCGGCCTCCCAGGCGCGGCCGCGCTCACGGGCCAGGGCGCGGGCGGCGAGTGCGTCGGCCGGATCGGCGTCGTCCGGGGATGCCGGGGTGCGGGGTTCGGTCACGGTTGCACCTGCGAGCCGGATTCGGTGCGGGTGACGTGGAAGCGTCTTCCCGCCAGGGCCGCGGGCACGTCGTCGTCGACGGCGGCCGTGAGCAGCACCTGCTGGGCGTCGGCGGCGATCCCGGCCAGGGCGCGACGGCGGGCGTCGTCCAGGGAGGCGAAGACGTCGTCGAGGATGAGCACGGGCTCGCCGTCGCCGGCGTAGGCGTCCACGTCGTGGCGCAGCATCTCGTAGGAGGCCAGACGCAGCGCCAGGGCCAGCGACCACTGCTCCCCGTGGGAGGCGAAGCCCTTGGCGGGCAGAGCGTCAAGGAACAGTTCCAATTCGTCGCGGTGGGCGCCCACCAGGTTGGCGCCCCGGTCGATCTCGCGGGCATGCAGCTCACCCATGGCCGCCTCCAGCCGGGCGGCGGTGGCCGGCACGTCGCGCAACGGTTCTTCGGCGGCCAGGACGGCGGCCGCATCGGCCGGGTCCGGCTCGTCGGCGCCCTCGTGGGCCAGCAGGCTGGCGCGGTAGGCGATACGGGCGTCGGTGCGGCCCTCGCTGACCCGGCCGTAACAGTCGGCCACCCAGGGGCGCAGCCGCTGCACGACGTCGATGCGAGCGGCGATCAGGCGGGCGGCCGCCGCGGCCAGTTGGGCGTCCCAGACCTCCAGGGTGGAGAGCATGGAGGCGGTTGAGGCGCGGGCGGCCCGGGCCGACTTCAGCAGGCTGGCGCGCTGGGCGAGGATCTTGTCGTGCTCGGCACGCACGCCCGCGAGCGTGGGTCGCAGGGTGACGGCGAGGTCGTCCAGGAAGCGGCGGCGCACGCTCGGTTGCTCACGCACCAGGGCCAGGTCCTCCGGGGCGAAGACGACGGTGCGCAGGATCCCCAGCAGGTCGCGGGGGCGGGCGTTGGCGCGGTTAAGCCGGGCCCGGTTGGCGCGCCCGGCGATCAGCTCCAGCTCCAGGACGCTGGGCCGTTCGCCGTGGACCACCTTGGCGCGGATGACGGCGCCGGCGGGTTGGGGGGTGCCGGGTGCGGTGCGGCGTACCAGGGCCGCGTCGGTGCCGGCGCGGTGACTGGACAGGGTGGACAGGTAGGCGATCGCCTCCACCAGGTTGGTCTTGCCCTGTCCGTTGGGTCCGATGAACGCCGTCGGCCCGGGCTCGAGGGTGAGGACGAGCTGGTGGAAGGAGCGGAAGTCGTCCAGGGCCAGGTCAGAGACGTACATTCCGTCTCACCTCCCGTGGACGAGTCACGCTTGGGACCGTGTGACCACCGATTCCTCGCACCGTCACCCCGCACAGGCGGATGGTGCGGCTGAGAGCCGGAAGCATTTGGGCCGGGGCCGTCCTCAGGCACCGAAGCGGATCGGCATGATCAGGTAGCGGAAGGAGGTGTCCTCCTCGCCGTCGATGGCGCTCATGCCGGTCAGCACCGCGGGCTTGGACGGGTGGGTGAAGTCGAAGCGCACGTACGGCTGGGTGATGGCCCCCAGGCCATCGAGCAGGTACGCGGGGTTGAAGGCGGTGGCGATGTCCTCGCCGTCCAGGTGGGCGACCAGCTGCTCGGATGCCTGCGCGTCGTCACCCTGCCCGGCGTCGAGGGCCAGGTTCCCGGCGGTGAAGGACATGTGGATCGGGGCGGCCCGGTCCGCCACCAGGCTGACGCGGCGCACGGCGCTCATGAGTTCTTCGCGGCCGACGGTGGCGTGAATGGTGGTGGTCTCGGGGAACAGGCGCAGCACCGGCGGGTAGTCGCCGTCGGTCAGCAGGCTGGTGGTGCGGCGGCCGCCGGCCTCGAAGCCGATCAGGCTGGAGCCGGCCGAGTCGGCTTCGGTCAGCGCGATGGTCACGTCGCCGGTAGAGGTCAGGGACTTGGCGACGTCGGACAGGGTGCGGGCCTTGAGCAGCGCCTGCGTGGCCATCTGCGGGTCCTGCGGCTGCCAGGTCATTTCGCGCACGGCCAGGCGGTAGCGGTCGGTGGCCATGAGGGTCAGGGAGGGGCCGTCGACCTCCATCTGCACGCTGGTCAGCAGCGGCAGGGTCTCGTCGCGAGAGGCGGCGACGGACACCTGGGAGACGGCCTGGGCCAGGTCGTGGGCGTCGACGGTTCCAGCCACGCCGGGCATCTGCGGCAGCGCCGGGTAGTCGTCGGCGGCCATGGCCGCGAGTGCGAAGTGGGAGGCGCCGCAAGTGACGGTGACCTTGGTGCCCTCCACCTCCAGGTCAACGGGCTTGGCGGGCAGAGACTTGGCGATGTCCGCCAGCAGTCGCCCGGAGACCAGGACGACGCCCTCCTCCTCGACGTCGGCGGGAATCTCGCAGTGCGCGGAGACCTCGTAGTCGAAGGAGGCCAGGATCAGGGAGGTGGTGGTGGCCTCGAGGCGGACGCCGGCCAGCACGGGCACCGGGGGACGCGCCGGCACGGAGCGTGCGGTCCAGGTGACGGCGTCGGCGAGGACGTCGCGGTCGACCC
This sequence comes from Actinomyces succiniciruminis, assembly GCF_900002405.1. Taxonomy (GTDB): domain Bacteria; phylum Actinomycetota; class Actinomycetes; order Actinomycetales; family Actinomycetaceae; genus Actinomyces; species Actinomyces succiniciruminis. Next base: position 17,760 of record NZ_LK995524.1, read on the forward strand.
TGAGCTTCATTTAGTGCCTCCTCGGCGGCCGGGCGCTCCCGGCATAAACGTGGTGTGTGCGGTTTTTCGCTGAGTGTAGACGCATCAGCCCCGTTGACGCACCGCGCGCCCGGAGCCCGTGGTCGGCGCCGGTTCACACGGAGTGTGGGCGTGGGCGGCTCGGCAGGGAATTGAGGTGCAAGTGCGGGCCGGAGTCGATGCGCGGTGAATGACAAGTCTGGTAGGGGTTGTAGGTGGTGTGGATGCTGGGGATAACCGGTGTTTGCGGCGTCGGGGTGCGGCGCGCGGATGTGGAATTACAAATTCGTGGTTCCGTGGACGCGCGACCGCGGCGGTGGATTGTGTAGTTCCTCCGCGTCGGCGTCCCCAGACGCGGTCCAGGCAGTCCACACGCCGCACCCGCGTTGTCCACCGCCGTTCCGCAGCACCGTCCACACCCCCTGACCCCTTCTAATACGAGCTCTAGTGCGAGCTTTTGCACCCTGGTACGCGGCTACGGCGTGCGCAGCAGGGTGCAATAGCTCGCAACAGGGCACGAACTCGTGTGTCAGACCGCCCCCGCGGCTGTAAGGCCGTGGGGAGGTGTCGGCGCGTCAGCCGGCGGAGGACTGGGCGGCCTGCTTGATGCGGGCGGTCAGCTCGGCGACGTGGTTATAGGTCTCGCGGCGCTCGGGCATCTGGGTGCGGATCTTCTTGTCCGCGCTCATCACCGTGGTGTGGTCGCGGCCGCCGAACTCGCGGCCGATCTGCGGCAGGGACATGTCGGTCAGCTCCCGGCACAGGTACATGCCGATGTGGCGGGCGTGGACGATGGTGCGCGACCGGTTGGCCGAGCACAGGTCGTCGATGCTGATGCCGAAGTAGTCGGCCGTCTGCGCCATGATCAGCGCGGAGGTGATCTCCTCGCTGGCCGGGTCGGTGATGATGTCCTTGAGCACCAGCTCCGCCAGGGTGCGATCTACGGGCTGCTTGGTCAACGACGCGAAGGCGGTCACCCGGATGAGGGCGCCCTCGAGCTCACGGATGTTGGTGGTGACCCGGCTGGCGATGTACTCCAGCACGTCCGCCGGCAGATCGAGTCCCTCGGCGCTGGCCTTGCGGGACAGGATCGCGGTGCGGGTCTCGAAGTCCGGCGGCTGCACGTCGGCCAGCAGGCCCCACTCGAAGCGGGAGCGCAGTCGCTCCTCGAAGCCGCCCAGGGCCTTGGGCGGCTGGTCGGAGGTGAGCACCACCTGCTTGTTGGCGGTGTGCAGAGCGTTGAAGGTGTGGAAGAACTCCTCCAGCGTCTGCTCCTTGCCCTGGAGGAATTGGATGTCGTCAACCAGGAGGATGTCCACCTCCCGGTAGCGGCGCTTGAAGGCGTCCATGCGACCGTCGGCCACCGAGGCGATGAAGTCGGAGACGAACTCCTCGCTGGAGACGTACTTGACCCGGATGGAGGGGTACAGACGGCGGGCGTAGTGGCCGATGGCGTGCAGCAGGTGGGTCTTGCCCAAGCCGGAACCGCCGTAGATGAACAGGGGGTTGTAAGCCTTGGCGGGTGCCTCGGCGACCGCGATGGCGGAGGCGTGGGGCAGTCGGTTGGAGGAGCCGGTGACGTAGGTGTCGAAGGTGTACTTCGGGTTCAGGTCCGAGTCGGCGTTAGGCGGCTCCGCCGTCGGGGAGGGTGGACCGCTCATGTAGCCGGGGACGGTTGCCGGTGCGGCTGCGGGTGGGGTTGAGGAGGTCACGGCCGGGGTGGGTGCATCGGGCAAGGGCTCGACGGCGGGGCCGGTCAGGTGGGTGGTGGGCGCCTCGGGCCGATTGGCGAGCACGGGCGCGGAGGACTCCAGCGAGGTGTCGACGATCACCTCGAAGGGGACGTCGTAGCCGGCGGCCCGGCGCAACGCCTGGGTGATCAACTCCCGGGAGCCGTCGACGACGCCCCGGGCGAACCCGGAACCGACGATGAGTACGAGCGTGCCGTCGACGTCGACGGCACGGGTCGTGCGAATGATGGATAACTTGCCCTGGCCGAGCTCGGCCGAGGAGGCAAGTATTTCGAGGGCCGAGCGCCATTGTGCTGTCGCTTCGTCGGCCACGGCTGACTCCTGACTGACTGTTTGGAAACTGGTCGATGGTTGAGGATGGGTGTTTCGATGATTGCCCGGTCGGCTGGAAGCCGGCTGGGCGGATGCGCTAGTGGAACCGTAGTCGATCCCGAACGCATGTCGGTCGGCCGTGCGTTGCACACGCCCGGACGCGCCGCCCGCTGCACAGGCAGTTGCACACAGGTTTGTCCACAGTTGGGGATGAGTATGGCACCCCGGCGCGGGTGTCGCCGGGCCCTAAGGCATGCCCCGCGACGTCGGGGACGGGTGGGGTTGCGTTGCATCGGACTCGGCCGGCACCGGCGTCGAATGTGCACAGGCGCGGGTGCCGGTAGTTCACAGGCTTGGGAAAAGCTGCCGACGGCTGGACATCGGACGTACGTCAAGGTCAGTGGACGGCTCGGCACCGCGGGTGGGTGGGGCCGGGTGGTCGGCAGGTAGGGGTTCGGCTGCTCGCCCTGTGTACGCCCAGGGTGAGCGTGGGTCGGGCGTGTTCGGGTTCTCATCACATTGCGGCCGTAATCGTTTGACCGCGGGGAAAGCCTGCCCCTATGGTGGTGCGGACGTTCGTGTGGAGTCACGTCCCGGACCATGGGGCAGCCAACACGAGCGACCGTGCCGCGACTGGCGATGCACGGTTCCGATCATCGCACCAGGAGAACACCCGTGAGCAAGCGGACCTTCCAGCCCAACAACCGTCACCGCGCCAAGGTGCACGGCTTCCGTAAGCGCATGCGCACCCGCGCCGGCCGCGCCGTTCTGGCCTCGCGCCGCCGCAAGGGCCGCGCCCGTCTCGCGGCCTGAGGTGCTTCCGGCGGCGCACCGGATGCTGCGGTCGGAGGACTTCTCCGCCGCAGTGAGGTCCGGTGCGCGCAGCGGCAGTCGCCGACTGGTGGTGCACTACTGCGCCGGACCGAATTACGGCCCCGACTCTCGTCCTGAAGCGGACGCGGCCGGGGCCGTAGACGCGCTACCGCAGGCCCGCGTCGGCGTCGTCGTCTCTAAGAAGCAGGTTGCCCGCGCCACCCACCGCAACCGGATCAAGCGGCGTGTGCGCGCACTGATGCGCGCGCGCCTGGACACGTTGGAGCCGGGTGCGCGTGTGGTCGTGCGTGGCCTGGCCGGTGCCGACGGCGCCACCAGCGAACAGCTGGCCGCCGACCTGGACCGCTTGCTCGCCCGCAGCCGCCACCTCGCACACACCGGACGGCGTCGATGACCTCCTCACCACAAGCTCCTCTCCCCTCCGCCGCGGCCCGCGCGGCCCTGGCCCTGATGGGCCTGTATCAGCGCTGGATCTCCCCGGCTCTGCCGCGCCGCTGCCGCTACTACCCCACCTGCTCCGCCTACGCCGTCGAGGCGATCAAGGTGCACGGTGCGCTCAAGGGCACAGTGTTGGCCGCCTGGCGGCTACTGCGTTGCAACCCGCTCACGCGCGGGGGCGTCGACCACGTCCCCGACCCGGGGCGGTGGCGCTACCAACTGCCCCCCGACGTGCCGCGCTTTGCCGCCAACACACAGCACTGCCCGGATGGTCGGCCCGCTCGGGCGCCCCGCCCGACGCCGAAGGACGCGTGCTGCCAGCGGGTGCCACCGCCTAGCGCCGCCGCCCCCACCGCAAGTCCGCCGGCCCACCCCGCGCCGATAGCGCCCGGGCGGTCGGCAGCCCATCAGGCGCCGTCGGCGTCGTTAGCGTCGTAAATTCGTAAACAAGGAGTGCAATGGACACGATCCTGTGGCCCCTCAAGGTCGCGGTCGCCTGGGTCATGGTCACCATCCACCGATTCCTGGTCTTCATCGGATTCTCCGATGGGCCCGGCGTCGCCTGGGTGATCTCGATCGTCGGCCTGACCATTTTCGTGCGGCTGCTGATCATGCCGCTGTTCGTCAAGCAGATTCGCGCCTCCCGCGGCATGCAGCTCATGCAGCCCGAACTGCAGGCGTTGCAGGAGAACTACAAGGGCAAGAAGGACCCCGCCTCGCAGCAGCGCCAGCAGGAGGAGATGATGGCGCTGTACCGCAAGCACAACACCAACCCCTTCTCCTCCTGCCTGCCGATTCTGATCCAGATGCCGGTGTTCTTCGCGCTGTTCCGCGTGCTGGCCAACCTGGAGGCGGTCGCCACCGGCACCTACCCGGACCACGACTCCATCGGCCCGCTGACGGCCGCCCTGGCCGAGCAGGTGCAGGCCTCGACGCTGTTCGGTGCGCCGCTGTCGGCGTCCTTCATGAACTCCAGCGATGTCACGGTCAAGCTGGTGACCGTGGTGATGATCATCCTGATGAGCGTCACCCAGTGGTACACGATGGCGCAGCTGAGCATGAAGAACATGCCGGAGGCGACCAAGAACTCCGATAACCCGGCCATGCGCTCCCAGCGCATGATGATGACGATCATGCCGATCTTCTTCGCCTTCACCGGCGTGCAGTTCCAGATCGGCGTGCTGGTGTACTGGGTGACCACGAACCTGTGGACCATGGGGCAGCAGTTCTTCACCATCCGCAAGATGCCGGCACCGGGATCCGAGGCCGAGAAGAAGATGCGGGCGCGCGAGAACGCCCGCCGCGCCCGCAAGGGACTGCCCTCGCTGGAGGAGGAGGAACGCGCCAAGGCCGAGGCCGAGGGCACCATCCGCACCGGGCAGCGGGCCCAGCCCGTCCGCAAGGACCGGCAGAAGAAGCGCCCGCAGAACGCCTCGACCGCGGCGAACCTGGACAAGACCGCGCCCGAGGACACCGAGTCGGACATCAACGACGCCGACCAGCGCACCAACGCCGTCGGCCTCACCCAGGAGGAGATCGCCCGGCGCCGCTACGAGCGGCGTGCTCGGGCCCGCAAGCAGGCGGCCGCCAAGCGCAAGGGTCAGGCCGGCAAGAACAAGAAGAACAACAAGCGCAAGCCCCGCTGAGTCCGGATCACCGGAGGCAGGGCACCCACGAGAGGCGAAGCAGACAGTCCCATGAGTGAGCACGCACAGCACCCCAAGCACCAGGCCAGCAGCGTCAAGGACCTCGAGGAGGAGGGCGAGATCGGCGCCGACTACCTGGAGGAGTTCCTCGACATCGTCGACCTCGGCGGCGACATCGACATCGACGTCGACCACGGCCGGGCCTCGGTGGCGATCATCGCCTCCGAGGCGGGCGACGAGCGCGAGTTGGCCGACCTGGTCGGCCGCGACGGCGAGGTCCTGGAGGCGATCCAGGAGCTTACCCGCCTGGCCGTCCAGGCGCGCACCGGCAATCGTTCCCGGCTGATGCTGGACATCAACGGCTACCGTGCGGCGCGCCGTGCCGAGCTGACCAAGGTTGCCGCCGAGGCGGTCAACAAGGTCAAGGCGACCGGCGAGCCGGTGGCGCTGGAGCCCATGAACCCCTTTGAGCGGAAGGTCTGCCACGACGTCGTCGCCGCGGCCGGCCTGTTCTCCGAGTCCGAGGGCACCGAGCCGCACCGGCACGTGGTGGTCATGCTCCCCGACGACGAGCCGGAGGACGTCGATGAGGTCGACGGCTCGGATGAGGTGGAACAGAGCGCGCCGGATGCGGGCGCCGCCGACGAGCCGACCGCCGACGAGCAGGCCTGAGCCGATGACGACGCCCGACCCCGCCGCCCCGCAGTCCGACGAGCCGGTGGTGGTGGAGCAGCCGACCGCGGAGATGCGGGCGATGTTCGGCCCCGCCTTCAGCGCGGCCGAACACTTCGCCCTCATGCTCGCCGAGGAGGGTGAGCTGCGCGGGCTGGTGGGGCCGCGCGAGCTGCCGCGCCTGTGGACCAGGCACATCGTCAACTCCGCCGCCGTGGTCCCGTTCCTGCCCGACCATGGCAGGGTGGCGGACATCGGTTCCGGCGCCGGCTTTCCCGGCATCGTCGTCGCCCTGCTGCGGCCGGACCTCGATGTGGTGCTGGTGGAGTCCATGGAGCGGCGTACTCAGTGGCTCGACGACGTCGTCGCGCAGCTCGACCTGGACAATGTCACCGTCCAGCGCGCGCGGGCGGAGGAGTTGCGCGCCAAGTACGACGCCGTCACCGCACGCGCAGTGGCGAACCTCTCAAAGTTGGTAAGGCTGACCTCACCTCTGCTGCGGCCGGGCGCCAGCCTGCTTGCACTCAAGGGCGCGCGGGCGGAGGCCGAGGTGGCGGACGCCAAGTATGTGATCAAGCGGGCACGTCTCGAGCCGGCCGTCATCCACGAGGTGGTCACCCCCGGCGAGGAGGTCACCAAGGTCGTTGAGGTTCGACGGCCCGCCTCGCGCTGACCGATCGGCGGCGGCCGCTCACGTAGACTGAAGCGCCGAAAGGCGTACGCCAACCGGACGCCGTAGGAGAAGCAGATTGTCAGGATCGTCCATCTTCGATCAGCTCCGCGCTGACCGCTCAGCCCTGGATGAAGTCGCCGAGGGCGGATTCCCCCGGCCCGAGCACACCCGCATCATCGCCGTCGCCAACCAGAAGGGCGGCGTGGGCAAGACCTCCACCGTGGTCAATGTTGCGGCCGCACTGGCCGAGGCCGGGCTGCAGGTGCTGGTGGTGGACGCAGACTCGCAGGGCAACGCCTCGACGGCGCTCGGGGTCGAGCACGACGAGGATCAGGCCTCGATCTACGACGTGCTGGTGGAGGGCGCCCGCATCCAGGACGTGGCGGTGCGCACCCGCTTCGCCGAGACCCTGTGGTGCGTGCCCTCGACGCTCGACGTCGCCGCAGTGGAGATCGAGTTGATCAACTCTTCGCAGCGTGAATCACGCATGCGGCTGGCGCTGGAGGAGTTCCTGCGGGACCGTGAGGCGCAGGGGCTGCCTCGCATGGATTACGTACTCATCGACTGCCCGCCCAGCCTCGGCATCATGACGATCAACGCCTTCGTGGCCGCCGGGGAGGTGCTCATCCCCATGCAGGCCGAGTACTACGCACTCGAGGGATTGGCGCTGCTGACGCGCTCGGTGGATCGCATCGCCCAGATTCACAACCCTGACCTGAGCGTCTCCATGATCGCCCTGACCATGTTTGACGCGCGCACCACCTTGGCCAAGGAGGTGGAGGCGGAAGTACGCACCTACTTCCCGGCGGCCACGCTCACAACTCGCATACCCCGTTCCGTGCGCGTGGCGGAGGCGCCATCCTTCGGTTCCCCGGTCGTATTCTGGGATCCCCGCTCGAGCGGCGCCGTCGCCTACAAGAAGCTCGCGATGGAGATCGCCGCGCGCGGTGTTGAGCAGGCTCGGCAGGACGAACCCACGGAGGCATGACGATGGCTCAGAAGAAGCGCGGCCTGGGACGCGGGCTGCAGGCACTCATTCCCGACGCCCAGGTGGAGAACCCCAGCCGCCGCCCCTCCGACGTCTTCTTCCCCGAAAGCCGCAGCGCCGATGCAGCCGTGGGGACCGAGCCCGAAACGGCGCGCCACGCGGATGACATCGCCGCCACCCTGCTCGCCCCCTCCAAGCGCTCCCGGCGGGGCGGGCGCGGCGCCGGATCACGTCTTCGGACGGCGGCAAGCCCTGGCGCGGCGGATAGTGCCCGGATCGCCGCCGCCGGCTCCCCGGGCACCGACCAGGGCCCGGCGGAATCGGCCGGTCTGACCGAGGCGGCCGCGGCGAGCACCGTCGATGTTTCACGTGAAACATCGGCCGCCGGCGCTGACACAGAGGCCGACGTCGAGCTGGTGCCCGTGCCGGGAGCGACCTTCGCCGAACTGCCGGTTGCAGCGATCGTGCCGAACCGGCGTCAGCCGCGGCAGGTCTTCGACGAGGACGACATTGCGGAGCTCGCCGACTCCATCAGGGAGGTCGGCCTGCTCCAGCCCATCGTGGTGCGCCGTGTGGACGCGCCAGTGGACGGCTCCGTCGGCTCCGAGAGCGCGGACGCGGCGGAGGACGCCGCCTACGAGCTGGTGATGGGTGAACGCCGCCTGCGCGCTGCGAAGGCGGCCGGGATGGAGACGATCCCGGCGGTGGTGCGTTACACCGCGGACGAGGAACTGCTGCGCGACGCGCTGCTGGAGAACCTGCACCGGGTGCAGCTGAACCCGCTCGAGGAGGCGGCCGCCTACCAGCAGCTGCTGGAGGACTTCGACTGCACCCAGGCGGAACTGTCCGAGAAGATCGCCCGGTCCCGCTCCCAGATCTCCAACACCCTGCGGCTGATGAAGCTGCCGCCGCTGGTGCAGCGGCGGGTGGCTGCGGAGGTGCTGTCCGCCGGCCATGCGCGCGCCCTGCTGGGCCTGCCCGACGCCGCCGCCATGGAGCGCGTGGCGCAGCGAGTGGTCGCCGAGGGGCTGTCGGTACGCGCCACGGAGGAGATCGTGGCCGTGTACGGAGAGCCGGCCGAGGCGCATCCCGGTGCGAAGACGGTGGGGCACTCGCGCAACACCCCCCTGCCGGCCCTGTCCACGCGCCTTTCCGATGCCTTCGACACGCGCGTCAAGGTCACCCGGGGCGCCAAGAAGGGCCGCATCACCATCGAGTTCGCCGGGGATGAGGATCTGGCGCGGATCGTGGAGGCGCTGGCGCCGGGAACCTCGCTGGACGAGGGCTGACAAAATCGCTCATCCAGCCACGGGACTCAAGGGCCTTGAGACGACTCGTGCGCGTGAGTCGAATCGGACCGAGTCGGCTGCGCCATGGAGATGCGCGTCGGCGGGATCGAATGAGCTGATGGCGTGCGGTGCCCGGCCCGGACCGGAAGCGGTTATCAGATGAAGGCGAGAGGGCCGCGATGTTTCACGTGAAACATCGCGGCCCTCTCGGCTCGAGGATGCCGGTCGGTCAGGGGCGCACCGCCGGATGGCGCACGATCTCGTCGTACAGCTTCGGCAGGTCGCCGGCGGCCTGCGCGGCCATCGGGAACAAGGAGACCTCGGTCATGCCGGGGATGACGTTGGCGTCGATGAACCAGGGCTGGCCCTCGGCGTCGACGATCAGATCGGTGCGCGAGAGGTTGCCGAGTCCGAGCGCGCGGTGCACGGTTACGGCCATCTCCTGGGCGCGCGCCTGCACCGAATCGTCGACGCGGGCCGGGACGAAGTACTCCGAGCGGCCGGGGTTGTAGCGGGCGTCGAAGTCGTAGCGGCCCTGGGAGACGACCTCGACCGCGGGCAGTGCGCGCGGGCCTTCGCCCGTGTCCACCACGGACACCGCGAGCTCGGTGCCTTCGACGTACTTCTCGATCAGCGCACGCTCGTCGTAGGCGAAGCAGGAGACCATCGCGGTGCGCAGTTCGTCGGCGTTCTCGGCGTAGGAGACGCCGAGCCCGGAGCCGCCCTGGTTGGGCTTGACCACCACGGGCAGGCCCAGATGACCGGCGACGACGCCGAGCACCTCCTGCGCGCCCAGCTGGCTGAAGTAGGCCTTGGGCAGCGTCACCGAGTCCGGTGTGAGGACGCCGGCGGCGCGCACGGACGCCTTGGCGGTCGGCTTGAAGGATGCGCGCTGGCAGCCGTCGGAGTGCGTGCCCACATACGGCAGGTCGAGGGCGATCAACACGTTCTGCAGCCCGCCGTCCTCGCCGTGACCGCCGTGCACCAGCGGCCACACGACGTCGGGGCTGAACGCCTTCAGAGAGGCGATGGTGCGCGCGTCCACGTCCATGACCAGCACGTTGTGGCCCAGGTGCTTCAGGACGCTGGCGACGCGGTGCCCGGAGCGCAGCGACACGTCGCGTTCGTGGCTGAGGCCGCCTGCAAGTACGGCTATGCGCAGCGGCGCGTCGGGGTTGGTTTCGGCGGTGTCGGACATGGACGGCTCCTCGTTGTTCAAGGTCGATTCAATGTAGGTGCGTCGGTGCGGGTTATGGGTCAGACCTGGTCCGGTGAGGGCGCGGAGACGCCGCCCGAAGGCCGCTGGCAGGCGGGTCCGAACAGGTTGACCAGTTCCAGGTCGTGTGCGACGACTTCGGACAGGCGCCGCACTCCCTCGCGGATGTCGACGGGCTCCGGATAGCAGAAGGACAGACGCATGTGGTCGCGGCCTGCGCGGCCGCCCGCGTAGAAGGCGGTGCCGGAGACGTAGGCGACGAGGTTGGTGACGGCCCGCGGCAGCATCTCCTTGGCGTCGAGGCCATCGGGCAGCCCGACCCAGACGTAGAAGCCGCCCTCGGGCACGTTCCACGTGCACATGGGCATGAACTCGGAAAGAGCGTCCACCATGGCGTCGCGGCGCCTGCGGTACATGGTGCGGAAGTCTTGGATCTGACCGCGCCAGTCGAAGTTGTCCAGGTAGTTGGAGATCGAGAACTGGCCCACCGAGCTCGGACACAGGATGGCGGCCTCGGAAGCCAGCTTCATCTTCTCCCGCACCGCCGGCGGCGCCACGGCCCACCCGACGCGGTAACCGGGTGCGAAGATCTTTGAGAAGGATCCGAGGTAGACGACGTCGTCGGGCGCCAGGGTCTTCAGCGCGGTGTGCGTGCGGCCCTGGAAGTCGAGCAGGCCGTAGGGGTTGTCCTCGATGATGAGGATGTGGTGGCGGCGGCAGATCTCGATGACCTGCGGGCGCCGCTCCTCCGAGAGGCTGACGCCGGCCGGGTTGTGGAAGTTGGGCAGGCAGTAGAAGAACTTGACGTTCCGGCCCTGCCGCTCCAGGTCGGTAATGGTTTGCTCGAGCGCTTCGGGAATGACGCCGTCGGCGTCTATGGGCGCCTGTTGGACGTCGGCCTGGTAGGTGGAGAAGATGGACAATGAGCCCACGTATGTGGGCGCCTCGGTGAGGATCACGTCGCCGGGGTCGATGAACAGCTCGGTGACGATGTCCACCGCCTGCTGGGAGCCGGTGGTGATGACGACGTCCTCGGGGTCGGCGTCGATCCCCTCCAGCGCCATGACTTCGGGGATCTGCTCGCGCAGTCGCGGCAGTCCCTGTCCGTTGCCGTACTGGAGCGCGCGACCGCCGTTCTTGCGGATCATGCGGGCCGTCGCCTCGGCCAACTCGTCGAGCGGTAGGTCCTTCAGGTTGGGCATGCCGCCGGCGAGGGAGACGACTTCGGGCCGGGAGGCGACGGCGAACAGGGAGCGAGTCTCGGACTCGCGGAGGCCGTACGCTCGCGTGGCGTAGGAGTCGAGCCAGGGGTCCAGCCGGTTGCCTCGTTGTGGGTTCGTCTCGTTCACGTGGTAATCCCTCCCGGCGGGTGGTGCTTCGTCAGAGGACAGTCTGCCACGCTTGGGCTTGGCGGCGATGTTTCACGTGAAACATCACGCGACCGGGGAATTCGCTGCGGCGGTGAGTGAGGCCGCCGTCGGCGCGGCCACCGCGGGTGAATGTGAGGGCTGAGTGAGTCGCTGCCAATGACGCAGCATGTGCGGTACGCACGTTGATGTTTCACGTGAAACATCAACGGCCGACGCGAGTGTTTCACGTGAAACATGCCGGCGTCGTCGGCTTGGCGGCCCGCCTTCAGGGACGCAGCGCGTCGGTGGCGATAAGCGCCCGCAGCCGCGACTCGTCGCAGGGGATGCTCACCACGTGCTGCTCGGCGTCGAGAAGACGCTGAATCGTCGCGGGCACGGGCTGCGGGGCGCCGAGCGCCTCGGCGACGGTCTCCGGGAACTTCTCCGGCCGGGCGGTCTCCAGCACGAGGGTCGGAACCTCGGCTTCCATCAACCGCAGGGCCACGGTCACGCCGTCGGCGGTGTGCGGGTCGATGGGCGCACCGGTGGCCTCGTGCACGCGCCGGATCACGGCGAGCCGGTCGGCATGAGTGGAGGTGCCGGAGACGAAGCCGAACTCATCGCGCATCCGTGCCAGCTGATCGGAGAGGTCCAGCACCCCGGTGCGCTCCAGCTCGGGCCAGCGGGAGTGGAACTCCTCGGCACCGAGCAGAGTCCAGATGAAGCGCTCGAGGTTGGAGGCCTTGGAGATGTCCATGGACGGACTGGAGGTGGCCAGGGTCTGTGCACTCGAGCGGGGCCGATAGACACCGGTGGAGAAGAACTCATCCAGCACGTTGTTCTCATTCGTGGCCAGGATCAACCGGCGGATCGGCACCCCCATGGTGCGGGCGAGATGACCGGCGTAGATATTGCCGAAGTTGCCGCTGGGCACGGTCACGTCCACGCGGAAGGTGCGCTCGCCGGTCGGCTCACCAACCCCGGCTCCCGCTGCCGCCCCGGCGAGGCCCTCCGCGACGCCGTCCGAGGCGCGCAGCCAGGCCCACACGTAGTAGACGACCTGGGCGGCGATGCGCCCGAAGTTAATGGAGTTGACCGCGCCGATGGCGTATTCGGCCTTGAAGGCGGCGTCGCCGTTGATCGCCTTCACCAGGTTCTGGCAGTCGTCAAAGACCCCATCGACGGCGATGTTGTGAATGTTCGCGTCGGCCAGCGAGTACATCTGCGCGCGCTGCACATCGCTCATGCGGCCCTGCGGTGAGAGCATGAAGACGCTGACGGCGTCGCGGCCGCGGAAGGCGTGCTCGGCGGCCGAGCCGGTGTCCCCGCTGGTGGCACCGAGGATGTTGAGCACGCGTCCCTCGCGGGCCAGCTGGTACGGGATGGCCTGCCCGAGGAACTGCATGGCGAGGTCCTTGAACGCCATGGTCGGTCCCTCGGACAGTCCCACGAGGGCGAGCCCGGGAGCGACGGCGTCGAGCGGGCGCAGCGGCACCACCGGCGCCGGGAAACGCTCCGGACCGTAGGCGGCTGCGGTCAGCGCCCGCAGATCGGCGGCCGGGATGTCGGTGGCGTACAGGCCGATGACCTCGGCGGCGAGCTCCGGGTAGGTCAGTGTCCGCCAGGACTCCAGAGTGGCGGCGGATACCCGCGGGACCTCCGCGGGGACGGCGAGGCCGCCGTCGGGAGCCAATCCGGACAGGAGCACGTCAAGGAATCCGGTGGGCGCCATGCCGCCCCGGGTGGAGATGTAACTCGTGTCCTGCGTCCGGTGCATGTGCCGCCCTCCCGTGCGCCGTGGTGAACTGGGGCCCATCCTATGCGACCGGGTGACGGCGACGGAGGAGGGCCCGGCGGCCCGCCGGGCGACTCAGGCGATGACCTTCTCCAGCTGCGCCTTGAAGGAGGCCTTCGGGCGGGAGCCGGCGAACTGGTGGACCACCTCGCCGCCCGAGACGACGGCGAAGGTCGGGATGGAACGCACGCCGAAGGAGCGGGTGGTGGCCGGATTGGCGTCCACGTCCAGCTTGACGAACTTGGCCCGCTCGCCCAGCTCGGCGGCCACCTCGTCCACGATGGGGGCCATCTGCCGGCACGGCCCGCACCACTCGGCCCAGAAGTCGATTACGACCGGGACGTCGGACTGCATGACCTCCGCCTCGAAGGTGGCGTCGGTGACGGCGAGGGTGTCAGACATGGGTCACTCCTAGTCAACAATGAGTCTGAATACGTATGAGTTGATATGAATGAACTTGCGTACCGTGTGTCGTCGCCTCAGGCGTCCAGGTCGGCCAAGTAGGCCTCCGCGTCCAGGGCCGCCCGGCACCCAGAACCGGCGGCGGTTACCGCCTGCTGGTACTCCGGGTCGGCGACGTCGCCGCAGGCGAAGACGCCGGGAATGTTGGTGCGCTGGGAGGGAGAGTCGACCTTGATGTAGCCGGCGTCATCCAGCTCCAGCACGCCCTTGACCAACTCCGAGCGCGGGATCTGCCCGATGGCCACGAACAGGCCCGCGGCCGGAATATCCCGGCGCTCGCCGGTGATGGTGTCCTCCAGGGTCACCGACTCCAGACCGTCGGTCCCATTCAGGCCGACCACCCGGGAGTTCCAGGCGAAGTCGATCTTCTCGTTCTCGCGGGCACGCTGGGCCATGACCGCGCTCGCGCGCAGCTGGTCGCGCCGGTGCACCACGGTCACCGAGGAGCCGAAGCGGGTCAGGAACAGCGCCTCCTCCATGGCGGAGTCGCCGCCGCCGACCACCACGATCGGCCGGTCCTTGAAGAAGAAGCCGTCGCAGGTGGCGCAGTAGGACACCCCGTGCCCGGACAGGCGCTCCTCGTCGGCCAGACCCAGCTTGCGGTACTCCGAGCCGGTGGACAGGATCACGGTGCGCGCCTCGTAGACGGCGTCGTCGGTGGTGATGCGCTTGATGTCGCCGGTCAGGTCGAGGGCAATCACGTCCTCGTAGCGGATATCGGCGCCAAAGCGCTCGGCCTGCTCCTGCATCTGCGTCATGAGGTCCGGGCCCATGACGCCGTCGCGGAACCCGGGGTAGTTCTCCACCTCGGTGGTGTCCATCAGGGCGCCGCCGGCGGTGACGGAGCCGGCGAGGACGATCGGGTGCAGCTGGGCGCGGGCGGCGTAGATCGCCGCGGTGTAACCGCCGGGGCCGGAGCCGACAATGACGACGTCGTGGACCATGACTCTCCTGATTCTGCGTCTTTCTGGTATGTGCCGGGTGCCGCCGCGTCTGCGGGCAGCGCCCGCCCGATGCCCGATGAACCGGGGCGCGGGGCGCTTTGTTCCGGCGGGGCCGGCTACTTGAAGGTGATCTCCGAGATGGTCACCTTGAACTGACCGTCCGCGGCGGCGGGCAGGTCGGTCACCCAGAGCACCACGGACCCGGTGGTGGTGGGATCGAACTCGAAGGAGGTGGTGCCCTCGGTGAACGCGCCCTCGGCCAGCAGCGTCCCCCCGGTGGGATCGTCGGCGCCGGTGGCGCGCACCTGCACGTTCCCGCCGGTGCCGGTGCCCTGCACGTCGATGCCGGAGATCTCGGCCTCCTGCTCCAGCGTCACCGCCATCCCGATGCCCTGCTTCCAGGCCAGGGAGGCGTCGTAGTAGTAGCGCGACGACCACGCCTGATCGGTAGCGCCGTCAATGACCAGGCCCGCGTTCTCCGGGTGCTCATTGTTGTCCCCGAAGGGATCGAGGGACTGGGCGGAGGCGGGCTTGATCGCCGCGGCCGGCTCGGCCTGCTCCTCCTGCGGCTCCGACTCCGGCTCGGGCGTGGGGGTGGCCGAGGCGGTGGGCACGGTCTTGGCGGCCGGGATGTTGTCGTCCTGGAACTTCACGCCGGCCAGTCCGAGCAGGTTGTTCACGGCGAAGGCCACGCCAACCAGCACCGCCAGCACTACGGCGATCAGCACGGCGGTGGTGGTCCGGTTGACCGCCCGTTCCTGCGCGTCCTCCTCGTAGTCCGCTTTCGGCTCCTGCGCGGCGAAGTCGAGGGCCTCCAGGTACTCCTGACGCGGCAGCGCCGCGGTCTCGGAGGACGGTGTCGGCGCCGCGGTAGCCGCGCCGCCTACCGGAGCCGTGGTCGGCTCACGCTCCGGCTGGGTGGCGGCCTGCTCGCCTGCGGCGGGGGCCGGCGCGGATTCATCCACGGAAGCCGCCGGGCGGGCGCTGGACCGACGCCGTAGCCGCGCCAACACCCCGCCGGCCATGCCGGTCCGCGCGCCGGCCGACTCCGACGCCGCTGCCGACTCCGGCTCGGCCGGTGGTTCGGGAGCCGGACCGGGCGCGGTCGGGGCGGCGAGTGCGGCAAGCGCGCCGGCGTCCCAGGGGGCCAGGGCGCCCGCGACCTCGGCGGCGGAGGTGGGCGCACCGGCCGCGTCACCCCAGGTGCGGGCCACCAGCCGGTCCAGGGCGGCATCGACGTCGTCGGGCGTGCGCGCGATCTGGGAGGGGGGTACGGGGGCGCCGCCGGCCATGGGGGCGGCGGGCAGGCCGGCGCGCTTGCCCGGCCAGCGCCGGGTCAGTCCGAAGTACAGCAACTCGACCAGGGCACGGGCGTCGGCGCGGTCGCCCGCGAGCGGGTCGGCCTGCGTGCTCCCCTCCAGCCCCAGCACCGCCGCTTCCACGCCGATGCCGGAAACCTGCACGGTGCCGTCGGGCCGCACCCGCACCGACTCCGGCGACAGGTTCAGGTGGTGCAGGCCGCGGCGCGAGCAGGCGTCCAGGGCCTGGGCGGCCTCACCCACGATGGCGCGCACCTGGTCGGCCCGCAGCCCGGAGTTGACCAGCGCGGAGAAGGTCCGGCCCGTCATCGGCTCGGTGACAATGAACGACGGGGTGGCCGCCTCGACGTCGTAGACGCGCTGAATCCGGGTGTCGTCGACCAGCACGGCGCGGGTCGCCACTTCCAGCACGTCCCGGCGGTGCGGGGTGGCGTCGGTGAGCATGAGTACCGTGACCGGGCGGTCCAGGATCGTGTCCCGGCCCAGGTGCCGCACAATGCGCGGCAGCGTGGCCGGCATGGTGGACAGCAGCTCATACCGGCCGGAGCCGATCGGCGTCGCGTCCGCCATGAGGCCGCCTCCCACGACTGGTAGTGCCTGCGTATTAAAGGCGAGTCTAGCCGGATCTGCGGGCCACACCGCGGCCGGGGCGAAACCGATATGCGAGGCCGCCGGTGCCGGCCTGGGCGCGGGCGGGAACGACGGCGGCAGGACCGGGGTCGGCTCCACCGGCGCGTGCGCGGCCAGCGGCGGCGGTGGCGCCAGGGCGCGGCCCATGCGCACCACCGCCCGGCCCACCGGCCCGGGCAGCATCCGGCCGACCTTCGCCACGATCCGCGAGAGCGGGCCGAAGAACACGTCCAGTTCCTGCACCCGCAGCAGCTTGGCCACGGCCAGGTACACCAGGGTCATGACGACGGCGACCACCAGCACGGTCACCAGGGCATCCACCTGCCGGGTTCCGGTCAGGGAGCCGTCGGCCGAGCCCAGTAGGCGGCGCACCCCCAGCCCGACGAGGATCGCGGGCAGTGCCGCCACGATCAGTCGCACATAGGTGCCCACCACCCGCGGCCCGTCCAGGTCCGGCAGGTGGCGGCGGATCAGTGGCACCAGCACCAGGAATCCGGCGATCTGGCAGGTGGCCGAGCCGACCGCCGCCCACACCATCCAGTGGTTGGCGGGGGCCAGCAGGTAGGCCATCAGGCAGATCAGGACCGGGATCAAGCCCACCACCGCGTCGGCGATCAGCAGCCGCTTGGTGTCCGCGTAGGCGAGCATGACCCGCTGCATGGTGAACCACACGCCCTGCCCCACGATGCCGACGGCCAGCACCGTCAGGATCGGCGCGGAGGCGTGGGCCTGCTCCGTGGACAGGGAGGGGACGAACACCTGCAGCGCCGGGGCGGCCAAGGTGCCGATACCCGCGGCGAACAGCACCGTGAACACCGCGATCGAGCGCAGCCCCAGGGACAGGTCGTCGCGCACGCCTGCGCGGTCCCCGGCGGCGGCCTTCTCACTCATGCGGGTGAACAGGGCGGTGATGATCGAGGTGGTGATCAGGGACTGCGGCAGCATGTACACCAGCTGGGCGTTGGCGTACATGGTCGTCGACGGGACGATCACGTCCGCGTAGGCGGGCGACTCGGCGGCCGTGACCGCCCGTGAACCCAGGTTGGTGGCGGCCAGGTCACCCAAGGAGACGATGGCCGTGCCCAGCAGCGCCCACAGCGCCACCTTGGACATGTTGCCCAGGCCCATGCCGCGCACGCCGAAGATGAGCCTGGGATGGAAGCCGGAGCGGACCAGCGGGATGTACAGGATCAGTGCCTGCGCGGCGATGCCCAGCGTCGTCGTCGCCCCGATCAGGGCGATACGGCCCGCGTCCCAGATGCCCGGGTCCTGCCCGGAGGTGTAGCCGCCGTAGATATGCAGGTAGGCCAGGATCGAGGCGATGGAGATGACGTTGTTCACCACCGGTGACCACATGTACGGCCCGAAGCTGGAGCGGGCGTTGAGCACCTGCCCCCACAGGGCGTACAGGCCGTAGAAGAAGATCTGCGGCATGCACCAGAAGGCGAAGGCGAAGGCGAGCGGCTGCCAGCGCCCCAGGCCGGAGGCGTAAAGCATGATCACCAGTGGCGCGGCGACCGTCAGCAGCGCGGAGACGGCCGCGATCACCATGGAGGCGGCCGTCAGCAGCCGGTTGACCAGCTCCTCGCCGTTGCGCTGGCGCAGCGCCCGCACGATCTGCGGCACCAGGATTGCGTTGAGGATCCCGCCGATCAGCAGGTTGTACAACTGGGTCGGCACGGTGTTGGCGGTGTTGAAGGCGTCGGCCGCACCCGAGGCGGTGGCGCCCAGGGCGGTGACCAGCAGGGCGTTGCGCACCAGGCCGAGGATGCGGGAGGTGAGCGTACCCGCCGCCATCACGGCGCTGGAGCGGGCGATGGACGGCGCCGGCTTACCCGTCCGGGAGGGTTGCTCCGTGGCCGGGCCGGCGGTCTGGGACTGGGCCCCGTCCTGCTTCATCTACGCTCCCTGGGTGTGGCGGTGCGGCGCCCCCGGCGCACGGTACGGATAATCCCGGCGACTAGCAGGATCACCAGGATCCCGCCGAGTACGCGCGTGCCCACATTCTCCCAGTCGGCACGCACGCGCAGGTGCACCGTGGAGGGCGTGCCGACATTCGTGCCGTCCTGCGCGCGCAGCTGGATGGTCAGGTCGACGTCGCCGGAGCCGACGGCGGTCACCGGCACGCTCGCCGTCACCTGCCCGCCCGCCGGCACGGTGACGGTGACGTCCTCATCGGTCTGCAGGCGGGTGGAACTGGACTCCAGGTGCACCTCGACGGTCACGTCTTGGTCCAGGGTGGACACGATGCGCACCGGCAGGTCCGCGGAGGAGGAGATCAGGTTGATGGTGCTCGACGGCGCCGCCGCCAGGGCGTCGGAGACCGCCTTCCCGCGGGCACGGGACTGGGCGATCATGGTGGTGCAGGCGGACTCGTCGGCCCGCCAGGACGCCGACGCCGCCAGGGCGACCACGTCGGTGGACATGCCCAGGGCCCGTTCGGGGTCGTCCAGGATCGAGGCGACCGAATCCAGGTGGCCCTCCGCCGCCCGTGCCGCCGACAGGGTCATCGCGGTCACCTCGCCCTGTCCGCTGGCCGAATCCGGCAGCGGCACGCGGGCCACCTCCGCCCCGGACTGAGCGGAGTCGGCGGCCGATTCCAGCAGCGCGTGCAGGCTCTGCGGCTGCGTCCACGTGGAATTGGTCAGGGCGGTAAGGCGCTGGGCCAGCACCTGCGGGTCCAGCTCGGCGGCCGCCTCACGGGGGACAACCACCACCATGTCGCGGCTGACGGCCGGCGCCTGCCGGGTGACGATGGCGGTCTGGCCGCGCAGCAGCTGGACGGCGTCGAGGTCGGACAGCTGCGCGTCCCCCTCGTCGGTGAGCAGGCTGCCGCCGATCGCCGCCGACACTCCCGCCTCCGGGATGAGCACCGTGCGCCCATCCAGGGTCATGGTTCCCGACGGCGTGTAGGTCAGGTCGACGGCCACGGGCGCATCGCCGGGGGCGGCGACGACGGTGGTCACCGAGTCGGGCAGAGCCGCGAGCGTGGTCGCATCCAGTGCGCCGGCCGCCCAGGCGACGGAAGTGTCGGCACCGGCCTGCGCCGCCGCACTGTCGGCGCTGCGCTGCAGGGCCGAGGCGAGCAGATCCGTCTCGCCCAGGTGTGCCAGGGCGGTCAGGTCGGCGTCGCCCCAGGGCAGGGCGACCACGTCTCCGGCAGCGACCGCGGCGGCGAGCGCCTGCTTGAGGTCGGTGGCGTCGGCCGTCTCGGATGGGCCGCCGTCGGCGGCGGCCGACGGGGTGGGTGAGCCGGTGGCGGCGGCGCTGGTGGGCGCGGTCGATTCCACGCCGAGGACGGCGAGCAGGGCCGGGTCCACGGCGAGCACCACGCCGTCGCCGGCGAGCTCCAGCAGGCCCAGCACCCGCTCATGCAGCGCCGCGAGTGTCTCGGCATAGTCGGTGCCGGAGTCGGTGGCGGTTGCGGAAGCGGTAGCGCTCGCGGTCGGCGTCGGGGGGCCGGCGTCGTCGGGGAGCGAGCCCGGGGCGGGGGCGGTCAGTGCCAGCAGCTCGGCCGACGAGGCCGTGACCGGGACGAAGGCGATCACCCGCGTGGGGCTTACCTGTACGCCCGGGTTCCACAGGACGATGGTGCGGTCCTGCGTGAGCGTGGTGTAACCCTGGGTCAGTGCCACCTGTATGCCGCGCGGGCCCCACTGCTCGGTGTTGCGCAGCGGCAGGTTGTCGGCGCTGATGGTGAGCCGGAAGTCCACCGCCGCGCCGGGTGCCACGTCATCCGTGAGGGTCTCCAGGGCGATGGTCGCCAGCGGCGTGTCCTGCTCGTCGGCGAGCCAGGAGGCCAGGCCGTCCGTAGTCATCTCGGTGCGCGACTGCATCTGCGCCACCAGCGTGGCACCGGAAAGCGTCTGGTCGGTGCCGTTGGTAATCGTGCCCGTCAGCGTGACGTCCTCGCCGGTGCCCAACACCTGCGGCGCCAGGCTGGTGACGGCCAGGGTCACCCGTCCGGCGGACTCGTCGTCGGTGTCGGCTGGGAGCACGGTGGTGGCAACCGCCCCGGGCGGGACGTCGCGGGCGGCCGGGCCGGCGGTGCCTGCGTTGGCGCGCGCCGGGGATAGGGGCAGCGCGCCCACCAGCACGAGCACCGCGGCCAGCACCGTCAGCGCTCGCCGGGCGGCGCGGGCGACCCCCGAGCGGCGCGGCGTGGCGGAGCTCACCCGTCACCCACCAGGATCTCCCTGGCGGCGGCGACGATCCGGCGCTCATTGGGGTAGGCCAGGCGGCGGGCGACGTCGTCCAGGGTCACCCACTCGACGTCCTCCGCCTCATGGTCGGGATCGTTCTCGGTGGTGAGGCTGCCGCCGAGCGCCTCCAGCAGGAAATGGTGGACGACCTTGTGCACGCGGTGATCCTCACCGGCGAACCAGTAGTCAACGGTGGCCAGGTGCCGCAACACACGGCCGGTGATGCCGGTCTCCTCCGCGATCTCCCGCACGGCCGCCTGCTCGGCGGTCTCGTTGCCCTCCAGGTGCCCCTTGGGTAGGCACCATTCCAGCCGGCCGCCCCGGTTGCGCCGCGCAATCACAGCGGTCACGGCCCGACCGTCCTGCACGTCGATGATCAGTCCGCCGGCGCTCGTCTCGTCGACCACCGGCAGCGAGCGTGCGGCCGTGCGCCGCGGCCGGGTGCCGGCGCGGGGCATACGAGAGCGGTGGGAGGACATGGGGACACTCTAGGCGGTTCACCGCCCGATCGGCTCCCTTGGGTTCCGCGTGGCAGGCTTAGGCCGATGACCGACCGCCCGACCGCCCCCGCCCACACCCCCGCCTCCCGCCCCGGACGCGGCCCCCGCAGCGCCGTCGTCCCCGACGAGCGCCCCGACGCCGACGGCCTGACCCCCACCGCCCGGCGGGCCCTGCGCGCCCTACCGGACTCCCTGCATGAGTTGGGTCGCCGCTTCGCCGACGCCGGGCATGAACTCTCCCTGGTCGGCGGCCCCGTGCGCGACGCCTTCCTCGGCGTGGTCCCGCACGACCTGGACTGCGCCACCTCCGCCCGCCCGGAGGCGACCGAGGCGATCATGAAGGCCTGGGGCGACGCCTGCTGGGACGTCGGCAAGGCCTTCGGCACCATCGGGGCCCGCAAGGGTGACGACGTCGTCGAGGTCACCACCTACCGCACCGAGGAGTACGAGGCCGGCTCCCGTAAGCCGGCTGTCGCCTACGGTGACAGCCTCACCGGCGACCTCACACGCCGCGACTTCACCGTCAACGCCATGGCGCTGCGTCTGCCCGAGCTGGAGCTCGTGGATCCCCACGGCGGCTTCGACGACCTGTGTGCGGGCGTGCTGCGCACCCCGGTGTCCGCCGAGCAGTCCTTTGACGACGACCCCCTGCGCATCATGCGGGCCGCTCGCTTCGCCGCCCAGCTCGGCTTCGACGTCGAGCCCGACGTGCTGGCCGCCATGACCGATATGGCGCCACGCCTGAAGATCGTGTCCGCCGAGCGGGTGCGCGCCGAGTTCGAGCGGCTGCTGCTGGCGCCCTGGCCGCGGCGCGGGCTGGAACTCATGGTGCACACCGGGGTGGCCGACGTGGTGCTGCCCGAGCTGTCCGCCCTGCAGGAGACCGTCGACGAGCACAAGCGCCACAAGGACGTCTACGAGCACACCCTGACCGTGCTGGAGCAGGCCATCGACCTGGAGACCGGGCCGGACGGGCCCGTGCCCGGCCCGGACCTCGTGCTGCGGCTGGCAGCGATCTTCCACGACATCGGCAAGCCCGCCACCCGGCGCTTCCTGCGCGACGGCACCGTCACCTTCCACGGGCATGACCACGTCGGCGCTCGCATGACCGCCAAGCGCATGCGCGCCCTGCGCTTCGACAAGCAGACCATCAAGGACGTCTCCCGCCTGGTGGAGCTGCACCTGCGCTTCCACGGTTACGCCGACGCCGCCTGGTCCGACTCCGCCGTGCGCCGCTATGTGGCCGACGCCGGGCCCCTGCTCGAGCGCCTGCACCGGCTGACCCGCGCGGACGTGACCACCCGCAACAAGCGCAAGGCGCACATGCTGGACGCGGCCTACGACGACTTGGAGGACCGCATCGCGCAGCTGCGCGAGGAGGAGGAGCTGGCCGCCATCCGCCCGGACCTGGACGGCAAGCAGATCATGGCCGAGCTCGGCGTCGGGCCCGGGCCGGTAGTCGGCGAGGCCTACCGCTTCCTCATGGACCTGCGCATGGAGAAGGGCCCGCTGGGCGAGGAATTGGCGCGCGAGGCACTGCACTCCTGGTGGGCGGCGCGCGGCAAGAAGTAGGCGGCGGGCGCGCGCGGCGAGCCGACACTGCGGGTGTCGCCGTCGGCAATCGCCCTGGTCAACTCGCCCTGATCCACTAGCTGGAGGGTGCGCTCTCTTCGTCTGCAACGTCTTCCCCGTTAACGACGTCTGCAACGCCTCTTCCCCGTTAACAACGCTACTTAACGTTCTGCTGAAGGCCTCGGAGGTATACAGCAGACGGTTAACTGGCGTTGTTAACCCCGAACCGGCGTAATAGACGGGCTTGTGAGTGCCCTTGTCCGCAACTGGGCTGACTATTGGTGCCGTGTGTGTGGCGCTCGACCGGGCCACCCCCTGGTCAGCGCCGTCATGACATCTCACCGGCGTCCACAGGTGGCGTTCGCGACACCCCAATCCACAGAGATCGCGGGGCGCGGTGGCGCCGCCGTCGGGCCGCGGCGATTCTGCTGACATGCAGCGCTACCCGACCCCGCCGGAACGTCCCCGCATGTTGTTCACCGCCGACCGCTCCAACGGAGACCTGGCCGGTCGGCGCGATCTCATACGGGTGGCGCATGGCAGCTACATGTTCATTCCCGACCGGGATACGCCGACCTGGCGCCTGAAGGAACTCGTCACCCTGGCGCGCTGCGAGGCGGCGCTGCGAGCCTCGCCGTCGGCAATTGCCCTGACTCACGAGGCGGCGGCGGTGGTGCTGGGGCTGCCTGTCTTAGAGTCCGAGCCCTGCATCCGCCTGGCGGTGCCCGGGAACCGATCGCGCAGCACCATCGTTTTCCCAACGGTCAGGTACGGGCCGCCGGAGGGCCGACGTCATGGTCGGTCGGTGACGCTGTTGCGTTCGACGACCGCGCCGGCGCCGGAGGAGGTCGTCAACGTGGGCGGGTTGCGGGTGACGACGCCGCTGCGCACCGCCATGGACTGCGCCTTCGACCTGCCGGTGCGCGAGTCGTTGCCGGTGGTGGACGCCGCGCTGCGGGCGGTGTGCCGTCCCGACCGCTTCAACCGACGCTGCTACGGGGAGATGGAGATCGACGCGGCGCGCGAGCGGTTGATGCGCATGGTGGAGAGCCAGGGGCGCCGTCACGGCAAGCGTCGTGCCAGGGTGGCGGTGGCGCTGGCGGATCCCTTCGCGGAGTCGCCGGGCGAGAGCGTGCTGCGCTGGGCGGTCGGTGTTGCCGGGGTGGCCGAACCGGTGACGCAGCGGCGCTGGATCGGCGACGATGCGCACGAGTACTTCCTCGACGTCGCCGTGGACAGTGCCATGGTGGACCTGGAGTTCGACGGCTACGGCAAGCTGGCGACGTCGGCGGACGTGCGCGCGGAGAAGCAGCGGGAGATGGTGCTGCGGCGTGGCGGGTGGGCGGTGCACCGCTTCGAGTGGCGGGAGTTGGCCGATCCCGAGCGGTTGGTGCGG
>NZ_LK995525.1:0-1865 GCF_900002405.1 Actinomyces succiniciruminis
GGGTTGGGCGGGGGCGTGTGTGACGGCGGCTTGACGCGTGGGGCTTCCACAAGCAGCAGCAGTGTTCAACCAGCAAACAACAGCCGAGCAGAGTGTTCCTTGGTGCGTTCTCTTTTGCGTCCGCTGTACGGTTCACAGGCAACCCACCCGAATAGGGTGCTAGAACAGAACAGTGTGGTGTGTGGCGCGCGCGCGAGCGGGCCCGCCTGGCCTGGTTGTTGTCGGGTGGGTGTGGGCTGGTGTGTGTGCCGGTGGTCATAGCGGGGTGGGTCATGCCCGGACTCCTTTCCGAACCCGGAAGCCAAGCCCCCCAGCGCCGATGGTACTGCCCCCGGAAGGCGGGTGGGAGAGTAGGACACTGCCGGCACGCTCACGAACCCACACCCCACAACCACAACCACACACCCCCCAAGACGAGCAACACACACCACACCACGGGGCACACGAACCTCCGGTACCACCAGACGGTCAGAAGACGTCACTCAAAACGGGCACCAACGGCCGTCCGACTCCGATATCCTCGCGCTACAGGCAGCAGGCGGAATTGGAGGAGGCTACGATGACTTCGGTTGCGTGCGGGATTGATATCGGCGGCTCGGGCATCAAAGGTGCGCGTGTGGACCTCGACACCGGTGAGTTCATTGGTGACCGCATTCGGATCGAGACGCCACAGCCGTCCACACCCGATGCCGTGGCGGAGGTTTGTAAGCAGCTACTTGACGGCCTCGGCATCAGCGAGCACGTACCGGTAGGTATCGCCTTCCCGGCGCCTATCGTGCACGGCACAATCCCCTTCATTGCGAATCTTGACGACTCGTGGGCGGGAGTGAACCTCAACGAGCTGATGCTGCAGCACCTTGGGCGCCCCGTGACTGCGCTGAACGACGCAGACGCCGCCGGCCTGGCCGAGGTCGCCTTCGGAGCCGCCAAGGGCGTCGCCGGAACGGTCATAGTGACCACGCTAGGCACGGGCATCGGCTCGGCCATCATTGTCGACGGCACCCTGGTACCGAACACTGAGCTCGGTCACCTCGAGATCGACGGCTATGACGCTGAGAAGCGCGCCTCCTCGGGGCAGAAGGAGCTTCAGGACCTGTCGTGGAAGAAGTGGGCCAAGCGGCTGCAGCGGTACTACTCCCACGTGGAGATGCTGTTCTCACCGGACCTGTTCGTCGTTGGTGGAGGCGTGTCAAAGAAGCACGAGAAGTTCCTGCCCAGACTCGACCTGAAGACTCCTATCGTTCCGGCGCAGCTGCTGAACACCGCGGGCATCGTGGGTGCTGCGTACCAGGCGTCGCGCGAGCAACACGACTGAGCCGGCGGATGTGCACAAGTTCGTCGTATCTGCCCACGGGCTTACGCTGCTGCCATGAGCGATTCATTCACTGAGCCGATGATCGGACCCGTATCCACGGTCCTCATCCCTGTGACGACAGACGGTCAGGTGGAGCCGCGCTTCGGTCGCGCCCCACGCGTCGCGGTGGTAAACGTCTCGGACGGGGTGATCACTCGCTGGCAGGAGTTCCCTGTCGGCTGGGACGTCGCCCATGACGCCGGCACCGAGGGATCACATCACGCCCGCATTGTCCGGTTCCTTAACGAGCATCGCGTCGACACCATCATTGCCGAGCATATGGGCGCAGGCATGCGACGCGTGGTGGGGCGTATGGGAATCCTCCTACTGCCCACGCCCGGCGGCAACGCCCGTGCGGCGGTAGCCACCGCGTTGGCGGTGGCCGCTGCAGGAGACGCCGGGGCCGATCCTCGCTGAGCAGTGCGGCGTATGCACCGACACATACGCAAGCGGCGGGCCGAGCACCGTTCATGGGTGCATGGCCGGTCTGGGCGACGTCATGTCGCTGCTG
>NZ_LK995525.1:1961-12793 GCF_900002405.1 Actinomyces succiniciruminis
CCCGCCGCGTCTGCGCCGTCACCTGGCGCCATGCGCCAACAGCCCGACGGCGATGGTTCGGAATCAGCTCAGGGCAGCGGCGACCGCGAGCTGGAGCGAGTCCTGGAAACGGGTCTCCCGTTCGGCTGCGGTCATGTCACCGGAGTGGTCCAGCAGGTGGTCGGAGATAGTCAGCACCGCCAACGCCTGCTTGCTGAACTCGGCGGCCACCCCGTACAGGGCCGCCGCCTCCATCTCAACGCACAGGGTCCCGTAGGCGGATAGACGCTCCGTCTGCCCCTCGGGTGTGAAGTAGAAGTGATCACGGGAGATGATCGTGCCGGTGTGCAGCCGCTCGCCCATGCCGGCCTCGACGCCCGCGCGATAGGCGGCCATGGCTAGGCGGAAGTCGGCGACGGCCGAGAAGTTCACTCCGGGGATGCGCAGCTGGTTCATCGCCGAATCGGTGTGGGCTCCGGTGGCAATCACAACATCACCCACATGCACCTGCTTGCCGATGCCGCCGGCCGTGCCCACGCGAATGATTCGCTCGACCCCATACTGGCTGAACAGTTCCGTAGCGTAAATGGAGAAGGACGGCTGCCCCATGCCCGACCCCATCACGGACAGCGGCTTGCCGTCTACGGTGCCGGTGAAACCGAGCATGCCGCGCACATCCGTCACCAGGCGGGCATCATCCAGCAGTCCTTCCGCGATGCGCTGGGCACGGCGTGGATCTCCGGGCATCAGCACCGCAGGGGCGAAGTCTCCGGGCTCGGCGGCAATGTGAGGCGTGGCCATGGTTGTCCTTTCAGTTGTCCGTCAACGTGCGCTTTCAGCGGCTCCGGTGGTACCGAGCAGTGCTGAGTGCACGACACGCCAGTCTCGCACATGCCGTGTCAGCTCGGGGTGGGGATACCCAAGTGGTGCCATCAGAGGCTCATGTCCGGATGGCGGGACGTCATGGGCGGGTGCCTCGTCTGCGACTATCGTCCTACCGATTCAATGCCTGTGCGATCGACACGGGCGGCCGGCATGCCGGTTCCCCACAACCCGGAAGGTTCTTAATGCCATCCAGCCCCGGATCCTCAACCGCCGTACAGATGCCCGCACGCGAGCAGTGGAGCGGGCAGCTCGGATTCCTCTTGGCTGCCATCGGATCCGCGATCGGTCTGGGCAACATCTGGCGTTTCCCCGGCACCGCCTACACCAACGGCGGCGGCGCCTTCATGATCCCCTACATCATCGCCCTGCTGATCACCGGCCTGCCCGTACTCTTCCTCGACTACGCGCTCGGACACCGTTTCCGCGGTTCCGCTCCGGCTGTCTTCCGCCGGGTATCCAAGCGGTTCGAATGGCTCGGCTGGTGGCAGGTGTTCATCTGTTTCATCATCATGACCTACTACGCCGTGATCGTAGCCTGGGCGCTGCGCTACACGGTGTTCTCCTTCACCACCGCCTGGGGCGACGACGCCGCAGGCTTCTTCAGCGACTACATCGGCCAGACCAGTCTGGCCGACCCCTCCACCCCGGCGTACTCGCCGGTTCCGATCCTGGGTGTCGCCATCCCGCTGGCGCTGGTATGGGCCTTCGGCATCTTCGTCGTGGCCCGCGGCATATCTCGCGGCGTGGAGCGCGCCAACCGGGTATTCCTGCCCGTACTGGTAGTCATGTTCGTCATCCTGGTGATCCGGGCCATCTTGCTGCCCGGAGCTACGGACGGCCTGAACACGCTGTTCACCCCCGACTGGAGTCGACTGACCGATTACACCGTGTGGGTGGCCGCTTTCGGACAGATCTTCTTCTCCCTGTCCATCGGCTTCGGCATCATGCTCACCTACGCATCCTACCTCAAGCGCCGTTCCAACCTGGTGGGTACCGGCTTCACTGCCGCCTTCGCCAACTCCTCCTTCGAGATCCTCGCCGGCATTGGCGTGTTCGCCACGCTGGGGTTCATGGCCCATGTCGAGGGCGTGTCGGTGGCCGACCTTGAGGGCATTCAGGGCGTCGGGCTTGCCTTCATCACCTTCCCGACCGTCATCTCGCAGATGCCGGGTGGTGCCCTGTTCGGCGTCCTGTTCTTCGCCTCCTTCTCAATGGCGGGGCTGACCTCCTTCATCTCCATCCTGCAGGTGGTCGCTCCCGCCATCGGCGAGAAACTCGGCCTGTCTAACGGCAAGGCCACGCTGGCGGCCGGACTGCCCAGTGCCGCGCTGTCATTCATCCTGTTCAGCACCGGTTCGGGACTGTGGGATCTGGATATCGTCGACGCCTACATCAACTACATCGGCGTGGTCGGCTCCGCCATTGTCATGTGCGTCGGCCTCGGCCTGGTGCTGCGTCGGCTGAAGGAGCTGCAGCGTCATCTCAACCTGGTCTCCGACACCCGCATCATTGGCGGCTGGTGGCGTGGCCTGGTGGCGGTGATCGCCCCGCTGCTCCTGGGCTACATGTTCGTCCAGAACGTCTGGTCCTACGCGACCAACGGTTATGACGCGTATTCTGCCGGTCTGCAGGGTGTGTTCGGATGGGGTGTGATCTTCCTCGTCGTAGTCGCCACGATTGTGTTCACACGCATGCCCTGGCGCACGCCGGTAGACGACTACGCGCCTCTAAACCTGGATGTGCTTGAGGAGGTGAAGTGAGATGACCGGACCGGCAGTCGCCGTAATGCTCGTCGCCATCGTGATCATCTGGGGCGGTCTGGCTGTTTCCGTGACGGCCCTGGTCGTGCGCGGACGCCGTGAGGACGTTGAGGCCCGGGAGGCCGCGCTGGCTGCCGCCCACGAGCACCTCAAGCACCCGCAGGACGCCCGGTGAGGACACGGGACACTCCCGCGCCCGGACCTGGTTTCGTAGCAGCGCAAACGTGCGCCACAATTCACCCCATGCGCTCGACTCCGCTTCGGCCCGCCGCCGCCGACACGCCCGCTGCACCCCGGCTGGTCGCCTTCGACCTGGACGGGACGCTCGCCCCCTCTAAGTCGCCCATGCCCGAGCCCATGGCCGCCGCGTTGCGTGCCCTGCTGGACGTCGTGCCCGTGTGCATCATCTCCGGGGGGCAGATCGGGCAGTTCCGCGAGCAGGTACTAGCCCGTCTGAACGCCAGCGACGACGAGCTGGGCCGGCTCCACCTCATGCCCACCTGCGGCACCCGCTACTACACGCATAATCCCGAGGACGGCGACTGGACGCTGGTCTACGCCAACGACCTCACGCCCGCCCAGGTTGAGCAGGCGTTCACCGTCGTCGAGGCGGAGGCCCGCCGCCTGGGGCTGTGGGAGGAGCACACCTGGGGGCCCGCCTTGGAGGACCGCGGCAGTCAGATCACCTTCTCCGCCCTGGGGCAGGAGGCACCGTTGGACGCCAAACAGGCTTGGGACCCCACGGGGGAGAAGAAGGGCCGCCTGCGCGACGCCGTCGCCGCCCTCCTACCAGGCCTGGAGGTCCGTTCCGGCGGCTCCACCAGCGTGGACATAACCCGCAAGGGTATCGACAAGGCCTATGGCATGAACCGGCTCGCCGAGGTCACCGGCATCCCCTTGGAGCAGATGCTGTTCGTGGGTGACCGGCTGGACCCCGAGGGCAACGACTACCCGGTCAAAGCGCTGGGTGTGCCCTGCCAGGCGGTGGACACCTGGGAGGACACGGCCGCTTTCGTCGCGGACCTGGCCGCGCGCTTGGCGGCGGGGGAGCGGAGCTGACCGGCGTGCCTAAGGCTCGGCGGTACACCCGCGGCGCCCTCACCGGACGGCTCGGCCAGCTGCGTGACGGCTCCCGCCGCTGGTGGCGCTCCCGCACTGTCCGCTTCCGCAAGGGCGCGCGCACTGCCGTGCTGCTCCTCCTGAGCAGCCTGGCGTCGCTGGCGATTGGTGTGTCCACCGCGACCGCGTCCTCACCCCTGGGACCGCACGAGGCCCAATGGTCGGTCACTCTGGACTCCACGCTCACGGTCGATCTCGGTCCGCTCGGCTCGGTGGTTCTGGACTCGCCGGTCGGCTTGCTCGGTGTCGAGGTGGTCGTCGGCGAGATCCCGGGAGAGCCCGATCCTGACGCCGTCTCCCCCGACACCCTCGGCCAGGCGCTCAGTTCCGACGGAGCCGCCTACGTCGCCCTGGTCACCCACCCCGAACTGACGATTGAGCGCGGCCTGCGCGCCCTGGCCGACGACGCCTTGCGGCGCGCCGGCCTGGTCGAGTCGGTACTGCTGACCCTGGTTACGGTCGGACGCCTGGCCGGACCGCGACCACCTCACCGCAGTCCACGCCGCCTACCCCGCAACGCCAAGGTGTTGGCGTTCGCCTCCGCCGCCGCGGTCGCGATCGCCGTCGTCGTCCCGGCCGTACGCAGCGGCCCGCAGCCGGGCGCCCGGCTGGAAGTGCTCGCGGGCACGCCCGTTCAAGACGCGCGTCTATCCGGGCGGGTCGCCGACATCGTGCAGGCGTATGGCCCGCGTGTTTCCGCCTTCCTGGAGGAGAACACCGCCTTCTACACGGCCGCCGAGCAAAACCTGCGGGCGGCGTGGCAGGCCTCCGCCGCGGTCGACGGCGCCGTCGACGTCACCGCGGTCGACGGCGCCGTGGATGAGGACGCCGTGGCGGAGGCCTTCCGTGCGGCTTCCGCCCGCGGGACCACGCCGATGGCGGTGGCCACTCCCGAGGTCGCCCCGCTGCCGACGGCCACCCCCGAAGCCGAGCCCACCGCGACCCCCACCACCCCGGTCACGGGCAGCTGGGCGGTCGACCAGGGGGAGACCACCACCGCGGTGCTCTCCACCGACCTGCACTGCAACCTCGACGTCATCGCCTTCACCGGCGTGCTGGACGAGCTCGCGGGCGCCGACATCCACATGGATGACGGCGACCTGACGATGACCGGCAGTCAGCCCGAGTCGATCTGCGTGGACGCCCTGTCCAACGCGGTCCCCGCCGGCGTCGCCCGGGTAGCCACCATCGGCAATCACGACTCCGAATCCACCGCCGAGCGACTGCGCGCCCAGGGGTGGACCGTCACCGACGGCACCGTGCAGGAGGTGGCCGGGCTGAACGTACTCGGCGACGTCGACCCCGACCGCACCTCCGCCAGCGGCACCGTCCCCCGCGGTGACGAGGATGCAGCCGGGCTGGGCGCTCGCCTGGCCGAGGTCTCCTGCCAGGCGGAGCAGGCGGGCAACCGGGCCGACGTGGTGCTCATTCACCAGCCCTACACTTTCGATCCGCTGATCGCGGATGGCTGTACCCCGCTGCTGCTCGCCGGCCACGTTCACCAGGAACGGGGCATGACCACCACCTACGGCGGAAACCTCGCCGTCACCCAGCTGGTCTCCGGCGCCGGCAAGGGCGGTACCTCCATCGGTGAGGTCACCGACGACGCCTACCTGCACCTGCTGTCCTTCAACGCCGACGGCGACCTGCTCGCCTGGCGCACTGTGACCCTGCACCCGGACGCCTCGGTGACCGTGGGCGCCTGGGAGGCGGTGCCCGCCGCGCAGGAGACCGGCGACCAGGCTGCGCAGAAAACGGACGCCACGGTCGAGCAGAACACGGAGGCCGCCCACGGCGGTGACAGCGCAGCCAACTAGGCCGCGCAGGCGGGCGGCCCCTGCCGCCGTCGGCCGGCATGACCAACGCCGATTCGTGCCACAACGGCCGTGAGGCACAATTGGGGCGCGCGCCCCGGAGCGGCCGGGGCGTGCCCATGTCCCCGGGAGAGGATGAGGAGATCCGGCGATGACACACGTGCCCACACAGGCCGAGGTCGACGCGATGATCGACGCGATGAGTGAGGAGGAGCTGGACGCCTATCTGGCCGGCGAATCCAATCTCGCGGTCGGCGCGACCGCCCCGGACGTGAACGCCGGCGGCCCCGAAACCGACGCCACCGCCACCGGCGCCCCCCGCTCCTACGCCGTACTGCTCGTGATCGGCTCCCTGATCGGCATCGGCGCCTGCTGGGAACTGATTGCCAGCCAGATCAGCCAATTGCGCGAACCCGACGCCGCCCTCGTCTGCGACGTCAGCCCGCTGGTCTCCTGCGGGGACTCCTTGAATGCGTGGCAGGGCAATCTGCTGGGCGTGCCCAACTCCTTCGTCGGCG
This sequence comes from Actinomyces succiniciruminis, assembly GCF_900002405.1. GTDB lineage: Bacteria > Actinomycetota > Actinomycetes > Actinomycetales > Actinomycetaceae > Actinomyces > Actinomyces succiniciruminis. The sequence goes on from NZ_LK995525.1 coordinate 8,037, forward strand.
CCATGGCCTTCGCCCTGCTGACGCTGATTGGGATGTTGCTTGCCGCGGGGGTGCGGCTGCCCCGCTGGGTCTGGTGGGGCCTGGTCGCCGGCACCGTCTGCGGCATCGGCTTCGTGGCCTGGTTCCTGGCCACATCGGTGCTCACCTTCGGCAAGCTCTGCCCGTTCTGCACCCTCATCTGGCTGGTGACCATACCGATCGCCACCAACACGTGGGGGCGCGCCGCCGCGGGCGGACACTTGGGGCTGCCTCCAGCCGCCTCTCGTCGGCTGCTGGCCGGGCGCTGGTGGATCGCCGGGGCCATGTACGCCGTCATCGCCGTCATCGTGCTGGTGGCGTTCTGGGACGGCTGGGTGGCGATGCTCCGGTGACGGCGGCCGCCCAGACCCCGGCCGACAGTTCGGCCGTCACCCAGGACTACCTCAAGGCCGTGTGGGCGGCCAGCGAATGGGGCGGCAAGGGCGCCTCCATTACCGGCCTGGCCCGGCGCATGGGGGTGGCGCCGTCGACCGCCTCGGAGAATGTGGCCCGCCTGGTGGAGGCGGGGCTGCTCGAACACGCGCCCTACCGGGCCGTCACCCTGTCCGACCGCGGGCGGCGCCTGGCACGGGCAATGGTGCGTCGGCACCGCCTGCTGGAGACCTACCTGGTGGCGGCGCTCGGTTTTGAGTGGGATGAGGTCCACGCCGAGGCGGAGGTGCTCGAGCACGCCGTCTCCGACCGGCTGCTGTCCGCCCTCGACGCCGCCCTGGGGCATCCGGCCCGGGACCCGCATGGCGACCCCATCCCGGCGGCGGACGGCAGCGTCGTCGTCCCCGCCCTGTGTGCCCTCGAAACCCTCCAAATCGGGCAGTCCGGAGTGGTGGGCCGCATCAGGGACGACCCGGCCCTCCTGAAGCAGCTGACCCGCGCCGGCATCGGGCTGGACACCCGCATCGTCGTCTTCGGGCGTGATGGCTCCGAGGACGGGCGGCCCACCAGCAGCGTGCGCGCGGCGCGGCCCGAGGGCGACCCGGCGGCGGACGCGGTCGACGCCGTCGTCCCGGCGGGGAGCCTGTGGGTGCTGGCGTCCTCGGAGCCGGCGGAGACACGGCCACAATCATCTACGCTGGGTCTGTGACCGACACAACCAACCCCACACCATCCGTGTTCACGAAGATCATTGGCGGCGAGCTGCCCGGGCGCTTCGTCTGGGCCGACGAGCTCTGCGTCGCCTTCGCCACCATCGCCCCGCACACCGACGGGCACGTCCTGGTCGTGCCCCGGCAGCAGGTCGTCTCCTACGTGGACGCCTCCGACGAGCTCATCGCCCACCTGGCCATCGTCGCCAAGCGCATCGGCCGCGCCCAGACGCGCGTGTTCGACGCCGCGCGCGCCGCCGTCATGGTGGTGGGCTACGAGGTGGACCACCTGCACCTGCACGTGCTGCCCATCCGCGCCGAGGCGGATGTGGCGCCGGCAGCCGCCCGGCACGACGTGCCCGCCGCCGAACTCGACGCCGCCATGGAGCGCCTGCGCGCGGGCCTGCGCGAAGACGGCTGGGGCCGGAACGTACCCGCTGCCCTGGGCTCCCCGGCCCTGGCCTGAGATCCCTCCGAACCTGCGCGCGCGTCGGACCGGCCCGGACGTGACCGGCGTCGCGGCTCCACCAATCGGACCGGCACCGGCGCCGGGCCGGGTGGGGGATAGGCTGGCCCGCAGCAACGGGGCCGCGCGCCGTTCGGCCTGCCCGCCGACGGCGCAGCGGCCCCGCCCCATCCACACGACCTAAGGGAGCACTCCCGCGATGACGGAGAACAGCCGGGCGCAGCAGACCACCGACAACCCCACGCCGTACCGGTACACGGCCGACCTGGCCGGACGCCTGGAGACCGCCTGGCAGGACCGGTGGGAGCGCGAGGGGACCTTCAACGCCGACAACCCCGTCGGCGCCCTGGCCGGCCCCGACGCCGCCAAGGAGAAGTTCTTCCTGCTGGACATGTTCCCCTACCCCTCCGGTAAGGGCCTGCACGTGGGGCACCCGCTGGGCTACATCGCCACCGACGTCGTGGCTCGCTTCACCCGCATGACCGGCAAGAACGTCCTGTACACCATGGGGTACGACGCCTTCGGCCTGCCGGCGGAGCAGTACGCGGTGCAGACCGGCCAGCACCCGCGCATCTCCACCGAGGCGAACATCGCCAACATGCGCCGCCAGCTGCGCCGGCTCGGCCTGTCCCACGATCCGCGCCGTTCGCTGGCCACCATCGACGTTGACTACGTGCGCTGGACCCAGTGGATCTTCCTGCAGGTGTACAACTCCTGGTTCGACCCGGACGCCCCCCGCCGCGACGGCCGCGGCGCCGGCGCCGCCCGCCCCGTGAGTGAACTGATCGAGAAGCTCGCCTCCGGGCAGATCCCCACCCCCGACGGCCGCTCCTGGGCCGAGCTGACGCCGGGGGAGCAGGCCGACGTCGTCGACGCCCACCGGCTCGCCTACGTATCCTCCGCCCCGGTCAACTGGTGCCCCGGGCTCGGCACCGTGCTGGCCAACGAGGAGGTCACGGCCGAGGGCCGCTCCGAGCGCGGAAACTATCCCGTGTTCAAGCGGAACCTGCGCCAGTGGATGATGCGCATCACCGCCTACGGCGACCGGCTGGCCGAGGACCTGGACACGGTGGACTGGCCCGAGAAGGTCAAGACCATGCAGCGCAACTGGATCGGCCGCTCCGAGGGCGCCGAGGTGACCTTCGCCCTGCCCGAGGCCGACGCCGTCGGCGCCAGCCAGAACGAGCTGACCGTCTACACCACGCGCCCCGACACCCTGTTCGGCGCCACCTTCATGGTGGTCGCCCCCGAGCACCCGCTGCTGGGCGGCCTGTCCGGCGCCAGCCCGGAGCAGGATGCCGCCGCCCTGACCGTGCCGCAGGCCTGGCCCGAGGGCACCCGTGACGCCTGGACCGCCGGTTACGCCACCCCGGCGGAGGCGGTGGCCGCCTACCGGGCCCGCGCCGCCCAGGCCACGGAGGCCGAGCGCACCGACACCGAGCGCACCAAGACCGGCGTCTTCACGGGGCTGTTCGGTACCAACCCCGTCAACGGCGCACAGGTGCCCGTCTTCGTCGCCGACTACGTGCTCATGGGTTACGGCACCGGTGCCATCATGGCCGTCCCCTCCGGCGACCAGCGCGACTGGGACTTCGCCCGCGCCTACGACCTCGACATCATCGCCACCATCGCCCCACCGGAGGGATTCTCCCTGGACGAGGCCGCCTGGACCGGCGACGGGCAGATCATCAACTCCGCCAACGCCGAGATCGACCTCAACGGCATGGGCAAGGACGAGGCCAAGGCCGCCATGACCGCCTGGCTGGAGTCCAAGGGTTACGGGCACGGCGCCGTCACCTACCGACTGCGCGACTGGCTGTTCTCCCGCCAGCGCTACTGGGGCGAGCCCTTCCCGATCGTCTGGGACGAGGACGGCCGCCCCCACGCCCTGCCGGAGTCCATGCTTCCGGTGGAGCTGCCCGAGGTCAGCGACTACTCCCCGCGCACCTACGACCCCGACGACGCCACCTCCTCCCCGGAGGCGCCGCTGGGCAAGGCGAGCGAGTGGGTGGAGGTCGAGCTCGACCTCGGTGACGGGCTCAAGACCTACCGGCGCGAGACCAACACCATGCCCCAGTGGGCCGGCTCCTGCTGGTACGAGCTGCGCTACATCGACCCCACCGACGCCGAGCACCTAGTCGATCCCACCAACGAGGCCTACTGGATGGGGCCCCACCCCGAGGCCGGCAATACCTCCGGCGGCACCGACCTGTACGTCGGCGGCGTCGAGCACGCCGTCCTGCACCTGCTCTACTCCCGCTTCTGGCACAAGGTGCTCTTCGACCTGGGGGTCGTGTCCTCCTCCGAGCCGTACCACAAGCTGTTCAACCAGGGCTACGTGCAGGCCTACGCCTACACCGACGCCCGGGGTCAGTACGTGCCCGCCGACGAGGTCGAGGAGACCCAGGACGAGGCCGGCAAGCCCGTTTTCACCTGGCAGGGGCAGCCCGTGAGCCGCGAGTACGGCAAGATGGGCAAGTCCTTGAAGAACATCGTCACTCCCGACGACATGTACGACGCCTACGGCGCCGACACCTTCCGCGTCTACGAGATGAGCATGGGCCCGCTCGACCAGGACCGCCCCTGGGACACCCGCGCCGTCGCCGGCGCCCAGCGCTTCCTGCAGCGGCTGTGGCGCAACGTCGTCGACGAGACCACCGGCGAGGTGACGGTGTCCGACGCCCCCGCCGATGAGGCCACCCGGCGCCTGGTCGCCCGCACCATCGTGGGCGTGCGCGATGACTATGAGGGCATGCGCCTGAACACGGCGATCGCCAAGCTGATCGTGCTCAACAACCACCTCACCGGTTTGAAGACAGTGCCGCGCGAGGCCGTGGAGGCGCTGGTGCTTATGGCCGCGCCCGTCGCCCCGCACATCTGCGAGGAGATCTGGCAGCGGCTCGGGCACACCCGCTCGCTCGCCCACGAGCCCTTCCCGGTGGTCACCGACGAGGCGCTGCTGGCGGCCGAGAAGGTCACCTGCGTGGTGCAGGTCAAGGGCAAGGTCCGCGACCGCCTGGAGGTCGACCCCGACATCGACGCCGCCGAGCTGGAGAAGCTGGCCCTGGCCGCCCCCGGCGTGGTCCGCGCGCTGGACGGCCGCGGCGTGCGCAAGGTGATCGTGCGCGCCCCCAAGGGGTCTCCCCGGCCTCGCCGTCGGCCACCGGGTA
>NZ_LK995525.1:12869-17809 GCF_900002405.1 Actinomyces succiniciruminis
AGGAGGATGCACACGCCGATGACGACCACCAGGTTGATCAGTATGAAGACTGCGAGCGCCCGCCCGACCGGGTGCCCGTAGTTCAGGGCGACGCCGACGCCGGCGCGTTTGGGCACCAGCAGCGAGGGGTCTGCGCGGTTGACGTAGAACAACCCGCCGAGCCACAGCTCGTCGTCGTCGGGGGAGTCGGCGTCCACGGGTGTGAGCCGGCGTGTGAACCGGCGGGAGAGCCGGATCAGGTCGGCGATCATCCACATGATCAGCAGGCAGGTGACCGTCACCGGGATAGCCAGCCACCAGCGCGCGGCGGCCGGTGACTTCGCAAGCGGCAACACCAGGATGCCGGCGAATGAGACGCCCGTGGCCAGGGCCAGCGGTCCCATCACCCGGTCGATCAGGTGCGCCTGGGCGAGGGTGAGCCGCCGAGTTCGGCTCCGGTCGCCGTCGACGGGGATGCTCGCCAGCAATCTGCGGCGGGCGATTCTGGTGCACAGCGCCACCACGGCGACCATACCGAGGCCGATGGCCGCAGGCAGCAGCACCTGCAGGGGACTGCGCCGCACCCAGCCGTCGACGGTGCCGTCGGCTCCCCAGTGGATCGGCAGTGGGTCGGGCAGCGCGTCGTAGCGCAGCAGTACGAAGACCGCGGCGACCAACAGTAGGAGCACCGAGGCGACGTACCAGGGCATTGCGCTGCCGGATTTCTCGGGGGTGCTGATCGGGGCCAGCTTTCGCACCCGCCGGTCCTCGTACCAGCCCTCCTGCCGTTTGGCCTCGATGATGGGCAGGCGCATGACCGTCCAGGACGCGAAACCCGCGCCCAACTGCGCCAACATGATGATTACGGGCAGGCCCGGGCGGCTGGTGGAGATGCCGCTTAAGTGCAGCAGCGCAATCGCCGCCACCGCGACGGCGGCGCCGACCAGGCAGCATCTGTGCCATGCGCGAATGGCGCGACGCACGACCGGGTCGCGGACGCGTTCGGCAGGTACCGATACACCCAATGGGAGCGTGTCCCGGGAGATGGCCGGAGTCGCCCAGAGTGCCAGGCCCAGCACGACGGCAGTCAAGCTCATGCTTACGGTGTAGGCCAGCATTACCGTTCGCTCCCCACCGGTGAGAGCGTGTCGAGCTGGTGGGCGGCGGCGTCGAGGATCTGCTTCTCGGCCAGGCCGTGTGCGCGGGCCTCGGCCAGCAGCGTGCGCAGCCGCGACCGCCACGCGGCGGCCTCGGTCCAGTCACCCGCAGGAGCGATGACGGTGCCGGACTTGGCGTTGGTGACAACCAAGCCCTCGGCGCGCAGAAGATCGTAGGCCTTGGAGACGGTGGCGGGGTTTATGGCGAAGGCTCCGGCGAGGGCGCGCACGGAGGGCAAACGCTGGCCGGGCGGCAGTTCACCGCGCGCAATTCCTTCCACGATCCGGTCGCGGATCTGCTGGTAGATCGGGGTGGGGGACAGGGGATCGATTTCCAGGTCCATGCTGCGAACTCCCGGTGAGGGCACGACGAACTGATCTGTACTGCTAATACTAGTACAGATGGTGCAGATGGGGTAGATGCGCCGACGTGTTGTGTGCCAGGCTCAGCGGCCGCGCAGGATGTTTCCAAGGATGGAGCGGGTGATCTGGCGGCCGGCGCTGCCGATGAGCTTCTCCACCTCGCGTTGACGCCGCTCGGCGGCCCGCTCCCGGGCCCGCTGCTCGCGCTCGGCCGCCTTCTGGGCCTCGCGCTGGAGCCGCTCGGCGGTGCGCTGGGCCTCCTGGGCGGCCTGGGCCTCGGCCTTCGCCTGTGCCTTGGCCGCCTCCTGTGCGGCCTTCTCCGCCGCGGCCTGGGCCTCGGCCGCGGCGCGGGCCGCCTCGGCGCGGGCCGTCTCCTCCTCGGTGCGCTTGGCCAGCAGCTCGTAGGCGGACTCGTTGTCCACCGCGGTGGCGTACCTGGGCATGAGTGGCGAGGCCGAGAGCACCGACCGGATCGTGGCCGGCTGTGCCGGACCCATTACCGCGGCCGGAGTGTTCACCACGACGGGCGCCACCGGCGCGGGACGGCCCTTCTCATCCAGCACCGATACCACTGCCTGGCCCGTACCCAGGCCGGTGAGCACTCGAGTCAGGTCCAGTGGGGAGACCGGGAAGGTGGATACCGCCTGCTTCAGCTTGGCGGCGTCGGCCGGCGTATGGGCGCGCAGCGCGTGCTGGATGCGGCTGCCCAGCTGGGCCAGCACGGCCTCGGGCACGTCCGTGGGGGACTGGGTGACGAACACGATGCCGACTCCCTTGGAGCGAATGAGTCTCACCGTGCGCGTAACCGCCTCCAGGAAGGCCTTGCTGGCACCGTCGAACAGCAGGTGCGCCTCGTCGAAGAAGAACACCAGCGCCGGCTTGTCCGGGTCGCCGACCTCCGGCAGCACCTCGAACAGCTCGCCCAGCAGCCACATCAGGAAGGTGGAGAACAACGTCCCCTGGGACTGGATGTCCGCCAGTTCCAGGGACGAGATGACGCCGCGGCCGTCGGCGGCGGTCCGCAGCAGGTCGTGCACGTCCAGGGCCGGCTCCCCGAAGAAGACCGAGCCGCCGGCCGCCTCCAAGGCGGAGACCTGCCGCAGGATCACCCCCGCCGTCGCGCTGGACACCCCGCCGATGCCGCGCAACTCCTGCTTACCGGGCTCGGTGCCGGTTAAGTAGTCGACCACGCTGCGCAGGTCCTTCAGGTCTATCAGCGCCAACCCCTGCGCATCCGCCCAGTGGAACACCAGTTCCAGTGCGGAGGTCTGCGTGTCATTAAGCCCGAGTACGCGGGAGAGCAGCACCGGCCCGAAGGCCGTCACCGTGGTGCGGATGGGGGTCCCGGTGGAGGCGCCCGCTGCGGTGGCCGGCTGCGCCGCCGTCCCCTCCGAATCCCCGAGGGTGAACAACTCCAGCGGGAAGGCCCGCCCCTCCCACGCCTGCCCGGTGGCGGCGTTGCGAGCCGCGAGCTTGGCGGAGGCGGCGCCGGCCTCCGCCAAACCCGTCAGGTCCCCCTTCACATCGGACAGGAACACGGGCACGCCGGCGGTGGACAGTCCTTCCGCCAACAGTTGCAGGGTGCGCGTCTTGCCGGTACCGGTGGCGCCGGCGACCAGGGCGTGACGGTTGAGCAGACCGAGCGGGATGCCCACGTTCACCCCGGGCACCGGGATCGGCTCCGACGTCTTCGTCCCGGCCGGGTGCGGCTCGTCTTCGGTGGGGTAGTCCAGGTAGGTACCCACCGGCAGTACGGGGCCGGCGAAGGCGTATCCGTCCCGCACGCGGGCGGCGTAGCCGGAGGCTGCTTCCGACTCCACCGCCGGGGCGTCCTGCGGCTCCGTTGCTGCGGGAGCCGCCGGCGCCGTGGCGGCCGGATCCGCCGAGCCGGGCGTGCGAGCCTCCATCTGAGTCGGCGCATCGAGCGGTTGAGGCGAGGACTCGACGGCGGGCTCGGTCTGAGCGGCCAGCGCAGCCTCCAACGCTGCCTGTGCGGCGGCCGCCTTCGCCGCGGCGGCGTCCGCGGCCGCTTGCGCCGCCTCGGCCTTGAGGCGGGCGATCTCGGCTGGGTCGGGTGTGGGACTCGTCATGCCCGCATCGTATGCGGCCATGCAATTCCAACGCGAGGTCGGTCGAACTTACGTGCCGAGGTCGGTAGTTGTTACGTGCCGAGGTCGGTCGATAAGGGATACCGGGCCGTTATTCACCGGCCCGGTAGGTGAGTTTGAGCCGCCATCGCGCGGTTGCATAGGTCCGGCGTATTTGCGTCGCCGATCCGTGCGACGATGGGAGGCATGAGCCGGTGTCACTTCGGCGTGTATGCCCGCATAGTCGAGGGCGCGCGCATGCTCTGTGTCCGTAAGACGCGCGGACCGTACATGGGGCTGTGGGATCTGCCGGGTGGAAGACCCGAGCCGGGCGAGTACTGGGAGGAGACCCTGCGCCGTGAGTTGAAAGAAGAACTGGGTATCTCGTCCTTCACGGTGCAGGGTATGCGACGGGTGGAAGTCCACGTGACCGAGGACTCGTGCGGCAACACCATCGACTTCTACCACTACGGGGTGGTGGCGGATGTGGCGCTCGCGGAGGAACTGCCGCCGCTGGCCCCGACCTCGTCCGACACCGGTGGTTACCAGTGGCGTCGGCTCGACAAACCCTCCTGCCTGAGCGCCCTCGCTCTCCTCGCGGCCAGGGTGCCCCGGGTGTGAAACGGCCCGGCGGGTTCACAGACTCTCCAGGTGTACGGGTTGGCGGACGGCGGCTCGTGGCTCGCTGTACCCGCAAGCCGGAAGCGCCGGTTGACAGGGTATCGGCGTCGGAGGCTTACGCTTCGAGCATGTCGCTCACGGTGGTCACCGACTCGGCAGCCTGTCTGCCCGCTGCGCTCGCGGATGCGCGCGGCATTATCGTCGTTCCCCTGCATACCGTGGAGGCGGACGACGGCGCGGCGACGACGGCGCGCCCGACGGTCGCCGAACTCATCGACGCCTACCGTCTGGCCGCGCGGCGCGGCGACGAGGTGCTCGCGGTGCATGTCACGGCCGCCCTGTCGGGCACGGTCGAAAACGCCCGGACGGCGGCGCGCGAACTGGCCACACAGGGGATACCGGTCACGGTCCTGGACTCCGGGGCCTCGGGCGGCGCACTGGGGCTGGCCGCCCTAGCCGCCGCCGAGGCCGACGACGCCCGCCGCGGTGCCGCCCGCGCCCGCGAGTCGGCGGCCCGCTCCAGGCTGTTCTTCCTGGTCCAGGACCTGAACCACCTGCGGCGTGGCGGCAGGCTCAACCGTGGCACCGCCTTCGTCGGCGGAACCCTGGGCATTCGCCCCATCCTGACCACCGGGCCGGAGGGAATCGGCGTAGTCGAGACGGTCCGTGGCGCCGCCCGTGCCCGCCGCCACCTGATCGCGCAGGCCGTGCGTGCGGCGGGTGGAACCGCCCT
>NZ_LK995525.1:17967-75242 GCF_900002405.1 Actinomyces succiniciruminis
CCGGCCCGCGGCCACCCGCCGCGCCGGTGCGACTGGCCGTTCACTACGGCGACGATCCGGCCGACGGACGCGCCCTGGAGAACGATCTGGCAGATGCCATGGTCGAGGCCGGAGCCGTCGTCGAGTCCATCATGCGTTCACCCGCCGACCCGGCCAGCCGCGTCCACCTGGGCCCCGGCGCCCTGGGCATCGTCGTCGCCCCGCACCTGGAGCCGCCGCGCTAGTACACGCGCCGCCAGGGTCCACAGGCACCGTTCGCCGCACCCACCGCCGACGCCGTCCACAGTCCCAAAGACGGGGCGACCCCAGTCGCCCTACCGTCGGCGCATGAGCGGCAAACGGGTGGCGGACCGGGTGGGCAAACGCCCCCTGGCGGACTTCGTGCGCATCGCCTGCTCCACCGACCCGATCGAACCGGTGCGGCGCCCGCGGCGACTCGCCCTCGCCCCCAGGGCCGCCATCGGCATCGGCGTCGCCCTGGTGACACTGGCACTCGTTCTCGCCCTGCGCACGGTGCTGGTCGCCCCCAAGCCCCAGAGCCGCGAGGCCGCCACCACTTCGGCTGCCCCCGCGGCGACCGTCCCGGCTACCGATCCACTGGGAACCGTCGCGCCGGCCGGCGCTGAGGCGGGTGGGGAGGTGGTGGTGCACGTCGCCGGCGCCGTCACCAGCCCCGGCGTGGTCGTGCTGCCAGCGGGTGCCCGCGTCGTCGACGCGATCGCCGCCGCGGACGGCGCCCTGCCCGACGCGGACACCGACCAGCTCAACCTCGCCCGCATCCTCTCCGACGGCGAGCAGGTGCGTGTGCCGCACCAGGGAGAGGACGCCTCCAACTGGAACCTGGACGACGCCACCGCGGCGGGAACGAGCGCCGCGGGGAATGGCGGCGGCGCCGAAGCCACCGGCGGCCGCGTCAACATCAACACCGCCACCGCCGCCGAACTGGAAGGCCTGACCGGCATCGGGCCCGCCCTGGCCCAGCGCATCGTCGACTACCGCGCCGAACACGGCCCCTTCACCGCCGTCTCCGAACTCACCGACGTCTCCGGTATCGGCGCCGCCAAGCTCGAGGCACTCCGAGACGAGGCGACCGTATGAACAGCGATCGCATGAGCGCCAGGCCGGCCGGCGCGCGTCGGCACCGCGCCCACCGCAGCGAGACCGCGCCCTGGGACGATCCCGCCACCCTGCGCCGCCTGTCCCCGAACCGGCGTGCGCGGCACGCCATCAGCGACAGTGCCCCACCGCCACTCGACCTGCGGCTGGCCCCCGCCGCGGTCGCTGCCTGGGCCGGCGCCTTCTGGGCGATCGGCCTCGGCGGAGAACGGCCCTGGCTGCCTGCGGCGGTGGGGGCGGCCGGTGCCGTGCTGGCAGCAATCCCCCTGGCCGCGGCCGGTGCCCGCTTCCGTCCTCCCCGGCACCGCCGCGACCCCAGGCCCGGCGCCAACGCCCCCGACGGCTCCGCGATCGGATCGGTGTCCGCCTCACTGCTCGTACTGGTGCTGGCGGTCGCAGCGGTGCTCGCGGCCACCGCGGCCGGCTCCTGGGCTCGCAGCCGCGATCCACTCACCCTTGCCGCCGCGCAGGAGCGCACCGTCATCCTGACCGGCACGGTCACCCGTACGCCGCGCGCCACCGCCACCGCACGCTGGACGACCGTCTTGACCACGCTCGCCGTCGACACCGTCGACGGCGCCCCCTCTCGCCTTACGGCAACCGTCCTGGGAGACGCCGACTGGTTGAAGGTGCCCATGGGCGCACCGGTGCGCGTACAGGCGCGGCTGCGCCCCGCTGACCCCGGCGGCGCCGAGGCCGCCATCATCGGCGCCAACGCCGCAGTGACCACCACCGGCCCCGCTACCGGGGTGCTCGGCACCGTCGCCTCCCTGCGTGACGGGCTCATCACCGCCGTCGGGGCGGAGCCCGCCCGGACGAACCCCGGGAGCGGGACCCGGATGACCTGGCCGCCCGGCGCCCGCGCCCTCGTGCCCGGCGTCGCCCTCGGGGATGACCATGCGCTGCCCACCGAGGTGCGCGAGGACATGCGCACCGTGTCCATGACCCACTTGACGGCGGTCTCCGGTGAGCACGTAGCCATCGTCCTGGGCCTGGCGCTGACCGGACTGGGCATCCTGCCCCGGTGGGCGCGTGCCGGCGTCGGCGCCCTGGTCCTGGTCGGGCTGGTGGTGCTGGTGCGTCCGGACGGCTCCGTGCTGCGGGCGGCCACCATGGGCGCGGTCATGCTGCTGGGCGTGGCGGCGGGAAGACGCTCCGCCTCTCTGCCCGCCCTGTGCACCGGGGTGATCGTCCTGCTGCTGGTCGACCCGTGGCAGGCCCGCGACTACGGCTTCGCCCTGTCCGTGCTGGCCACCGCCGGCATCCTGCTTGGCGCCGCCCCGCTGACCACCGCCCTGTCCCGCCGCCTGCCGCGCCCGCTGGCCGCCGGCCTGGCGCTGCCGGTGGTCGCACAACTCGCCTGCGCCCCGGTGCTGGTACTCCTGCGTCCGAGCGTCGGTATCTGGTCGGTGGCGGCCAATGTGCTCGCCGCCCCGCCCGTGCCCGTAGCCACCGTCTGCGGCATCCTCGCCGCCCTGGTGGCGCCGTGGTGGCCGCAGGCCGCAGCGGTGATCGCGTGGCCGGCGACGGCCTCTTGCGCCTGGCTGGCGCTGGTGGCCCGGGTGTGCGCCCGCCTTCCGGGCGCTGCGCTCGCCTGGCCGGGGCAGTTGGGCGGGGCGCTGTTGCTGGCCGGCATAGAGGCGGCGGCGATCGCGGCCCTGTATCGGCGTGGCCGGCGGCGCGAACATGGCACCGGCCGCCGTGGCAGGCTATGAGCCATGGCAACCTCCCGAACCTCCCGCGGCAGCCGCCGCGCCCCCGCCGGACCCGCCTGGGACGAGGTCGAGCTCGCGCCGATCGTGCTGATCCGGGCGGGGGAGGAGCTGCTCGCCGACCGGGCCGTATCGCGGCTCGAGGCCCAGGCGCGCCGACGGGACCCGGCCACCGAGGTCACCACCGTCCAGGCCGCCACCTACGAGGCCCACCAGCTGGACACGCTGGTGTCGCCATCCCTGTTCGGCGAGCCCAAGCTCGTGCTCATACCCGCCCTGGAGCAGATGACCGACGCGCTGCTGACGGACCTGCTCGCCTACGTGCCCGCGCCCGCCCCGGATGTCACCGTGATCCTGCGGCACAACGGCGGCCAGCGCGGCAAGAGGCTACTGGACGCGCTCGCCAAGTCCCCCTACCCGGTCTGCACGATCCAGGCCGTGAAGTCTCCCAAGGACAAGGCCGCCCTGGTGAGCGCGGACGTACGGCGGGCCGGGCGCCGCATGGAGCCCGACGCCGTCGGGGCGCTGGTTGACGCGCTCGGAAACGACCTGCGGGAACTGTGTGCGGCCGCCGAGCAACTCATATCCGACACGCAGGGCACCATCACCGTTGACATCGTCAACACCTACTACGCCGGTCGCTTCGAGGCCACCGGCTTCACCGTCGCCGACGCCGCCGCGGCCGGGAACGTCGCCCAGGCCGTCACCGCCCTGCGGCACGCCCTGGCCACCGGCACCGACCCGGTGCCCATCGTCGCCGCCCTGGCCATGAAGATCCGCCAACTCGCCCGGGTCGCCGCCATGGGTGGTCGCCGTGGCATGACCGCTCGCGACCTGGGCATGGCGCCGTGGCAGGCAGACCGCGCCCGCCGCGAGCTGGCCGGCTGGTCCGACGACGCCCTCGCCGTGGCGATCCAGGCGGTAGCCCGCGCCGACGCCGAGGTCAAGGGCGCCTCCCGCGACCCCGTCTACGCCGTCGAGCGGGCCGTTATCACCATCTGCGACGCCCGCCGCGGAAGAGTGCCGGGGCGCTCCTCCTAGCGCCGGACCCAACGCCGGGTGGCGGGCCGCCCGCTGCTCAGGACTGCGCGATGGCGGCCAGAGTCAGCGCGGTGCGCATTGCCGCGCACGCCGCCTCGTAACCCTTGTCCTCGTCAGAGCCGGGGCCACCGCAGCGGGCGAGCGCCTGGGCCTCGTCGTCGCAGGTGAGCAGGCCGAAACCCACCGGCACCTCCGTGTCGAGGGCAACCCTGCTCAGCCCGTCGGTGGCGGCTCGGCACACGTAGTCGAAGTGCGGAGTGCCGCCGCGGATGACCACCCCCAGTGCCACGACGGCATCGGCCCCGCCTCGCGCCGCGGCGGCGGCGAGGATCGGCAACTCGAAGGAGCCGACGGCCCGCACAACGTCCGCCCGCGCTCCGGCGTCCTCGATAGCGCGCAGGGCCCCCGCGAGCAGACCGTCCATGACCTGCTCGTGCCACTGGGCGGCGACAACCGTCACCTTCATTCCATGCGCGCGCGGTGCACTCTGCTCCGGTGCCCCGGTTCCACTCATCGTGCTGCTCCTTCGGTCTCGTTGATGCTGCTGTTGCCGGTGCGGTCGCCGCTGTCGTCCAGCGCCGGTCGGTCACTGGAGGCCGTCTCCTCGGAGGGCGGTGCAGCCGACGGGGGAGGTGTCCCGCCGGCGTCGAGCCCCGTGAACAGGTGCCCCATGCGATCACGTTTGGTACGCAGGTAGGTGAGGTTCTCCCCGTTGGCGAAGGTCGGCGTCGCCCGCCGGGCCGACACGCTCACCCCGTAGCGCTCCAGGCCCGCGACCTTGTCCGGGTTGTTCGTCATGAGCTCGACCGAGCGCACGCCGAGGAATCTCAGCACCTGGGCGGCGGTGGCATAGCTGCGCGCATCGGCCGGCAGCCCCAGTGCGACGTTGGCGTCGAGGGTGTCCATGCCCTCCTCCTGGAGCGCGTAGGCGCGCAGCTTGTCGATGAGCCCGATGCCGCGCCCCTCATGATCGGAGGCATAGACGAGCACGCCGCGTCCGCGGGCGCTGATCGTCTCCATGGCGGCGCGCAGCTGCGGCCCGCAGTCGCAGCGCAGGGAGGAGAGGACGTCGCCGGTCAGGCAGGCGGAATGCACCCTGGTGAGGACGTCCTCGCCGTCGCCGATGCTGCCGCACACGAGCGCGAGGTACTCGGCGCCGTCGACCCGGCTGCGCAGGGCATGAGCGGTGAACTCTCCGTGGGCGGTGGGCAGGTGCGCCGTGACGACCTCCTCGACGAGCTCCTCGTGCAGCCACCGGAAGTGTTCGAGCTCGCCTACCGAGATCATGGGTATGGAGTGCGCGTCGGCCATCTGGCGCAGCTCGTGGCGGCGCGCCATGGTTCCGTCGTCGTTGACGACCTCGACGAGGACCCCGACCGGGCGGTGACCGGACAGGCGCATGAGGTCGATGGCGGCCTCGGTGTGCCCGCGGCGCGCAAGAATCCCTCCCCGGCGGGCGCGCAGCGGGAAGACGTGGCCGGGGTGGACGAGGTCGGTCGGTACGGAGTCCGGGTCTGCCAGGACGCGGATGGTGCGTGCCCGGTCGGCGGCGCTCACGCCGGTCGTAACCCCGTTGCGGGCGTCTGCGCTCAGCGTGAAGGCCGTTCGCTTGGGGTCGGTATTGCGCTCAGTCATCATGGGGATGTCCAGGCGTTCGAGCTCCTCTGCGGTCGTGGGCACGCAGATGATTCCCGTTGAGTGGCGGACGGCGAAGGCCAGTTGCTCGGCGGTGGCCGTCTGTGCCGGGAAAATGAGGTCCCCCTCGTTCTCCCGGGCCTCGTCGTCGACGACGATCACCATGCGGCCTGCGCGGAGCGCGCCGAGGGCCTGCTCGACGGTGTCGAAGCGGATGCCGGCAGACGTGTCCGCGGGACCGGCAGTCGGATCGTCCCGGTGCTCCATGGGGCGGGTGCTGTCGGGCATGCTCACGCCTTCTCCCGATCCGACCCGGCGGCGAGGAGCCGTTCGACGTACTTCGACATGACATCGACTTCCAGGTTCACCCGATCGCCCGGCGCTCTGATGCCGAGGGTCGTGCGGCGCAGAGTCTCTGGAATGAGGCCGACGGTGAAGGACGGCCCGCCCCGGTCCGGGGCCTTGCCATTCCCGGTACCGTCGTCGACCTCGACCACGGTCAGGGAGACCCCGTCGAGGGCGACGGAGCCCTTGCCGGTGACGTAGCGGGCGAGATGCCGGGGCAGGCCGAGGCGCACGAGGTCCCAGTGCTCCCTGTGCCGGCGGTCAAGGATGTTGACGGTTGCGTCGACATGTCCCTGGACGACGTGCCCGCCCAGGCGGTCACCCGCGCGCAGCGCCCGTTCGAGGTTGACGTGGTGGTCGGGGGCCAGGTCGCCCAGGTTGGTACGGGCGAGCGTCTCCGCCATGAGGTCCGCGGTGAAGGCGCCGTCGTGCAGTTCGGTGACGGTCAGGCAGCAGCCGTTGACGGCGATGGAGTCGCCCTCCCGCGCGTCCCGGGTGACCGTCGGCGCATCGACCGTGAGCCGGGCGGAGTCCGCCATGGTCTCGAGCCGGACGACCCGTCCGAGCTCCTCAACGATTCCCGTGAACATCAGTGATTCTCCTCAGCGTGTTGTGGGGTAGTGGGTGTAGTCATGGATGAGGGGACGGTTGTGGTGGCGCGGTCTGTGCCGCCGAGATCACCGGTCACGCGGATCGCAGGATCGCCGCCCGCGTCTAGAACCTCGACGTGAACCTGCCCGAGGCGCAGGATGTCGGCGATCGTCGACACTCCGAAGTCAGCTGTGGCGGCGGGCCCGGCGCCGAGCAGCGCGGGGGCGATGTAGGCGACCACCTCGTCGATTACGCCCGCGCGCAGGAAGGCGGCCGCGAGGGTGGGGCCGCCCTCCAGGAGGACGTGGCGGATCTCGCGGGCCGCGAGGGCGGCGAGTACGGCGTGCGGGTCGCGCTCCGACAGCAGGAGGTGATTGTCGTCGGCGAGCACCTGCGCGGTCGGTGGGACGGGACGCGAGCCGACGACGACGCGCAGCGGCTGGAGTCGGGCCGGAGCCGGCTCGCCCGCGTCGTCACGGATGGTGAGTGCCGGGTCGTCGGCGAGTACGGTGCCGGTGCCCACCATGATGGCATCACAGTCGCGGCGCAGGCGGTGTGCGTCGTGTCGGGCCGCCGGAGGGGTGATCCAACGGCTTGTCGCATCGGCAGCGGCGATGCGGCCGTCGAGGGTCGCCGCGAGCTTCCAGGTCACCATGGGACGGCCGGTCCTGACGGCGAAGAGCCAGGGGCGCATGAGCCGTGCGGCCTGCTCGGCGCACAGGCCGCGCTGGACGCGGACCCCGGCGGCTGCGAGGGCGGCCGCACCGCCCCGAGCCTGCGCGGTGGGATCGTCCAGGGCGTAGACGACCTTGGCGACCCCCGCGTCGAGGAGTGCCTGAGAGCAGGGGCCGGTGCGGCCCTGGTGATTACAGGGCTCAAGCGTGACGACAGCGGTGGTGCCGCGCGCGCTGAACCCCGACGCCGTCAGGTTCTTCAGGGCATCGACCTCGGCGTGGGCGGTGCCGGCGCCGCGGTGGTGGCCCTCGGCCAGGACGTCTCCCGTGCGGGAGAGAATGACGCAACCGACCCGGGGATTGGGACCGGCGGGGACGTCGGGGGAGGCGGCTGCGTCGAGGGCGCGGTGCATCGCGGCCGTCTCCGCAATCGAGAACGCGGTCATGTGGTCCTCTCCCTCGGGTGCACTGGGGGAGAGGACGCGCGGGCGCGTCGGCCAACGGCCACATGACGCGACACCACGTGTCCCGTGTGCGCTTCCCATCCGGACTTTTACCGTCGGTCCAGGAGTTCCACCTGGTCAGCCGACCGCAGAAGCGGACGGGTCGCGGACTGTCACCGCCGGTTCGGACTTACACCGACCCCAGAGCACACGAGAATGTCTCGTTGCGGCGAATATACCGAGACATGGCGATTGAAACCAGCGGTTTCGGTGGGGAGAGGGAACAGGCCGTGCTACTTCTTGCGATATAGGGACTTCGTGGCGAAGACCGGCTCGTTGGTCACCTGAATCCCCAGGGAGCGGAAGATGCCCTCGTCCACCGGTCCCAGGATGGTCGAGGTGTGCACGTCGCAGCCGCGCAGGCTGCCCAGCTCGTCCAGTGCGCGGGCGGCGTTGGCATCCCCGTTGGCTGACACCGCCAGCGCGATCAGTACCTCGTCGGTGTGTAGGCGCGGGTTGCGGCTGCCCAGGTGGCGGGTCTTGAGCGTCTGGATCGGTTCGATCGACTCCTTGGCGAGCAAGTCGACCGTCGGGTCTATGCCGGCCAGGCGCTTGAGGGCGTTGAGCAGCATGGCGGAGGAGCATCCCAGCAGCGGAGAGGTCTTGCCCAGCTCGATGGATCCGTCAGGCAGCTCAATGGCCGCGGCCGGCGCATCGGTCGCAGCGGCCAACTCCAATGCCGGTTTGACGACGGGACGGTCCTCCTTGGCAATGCCGAGCTTGCTCATCAGCAGGGCGATCCGCCCGGACTGGACCGGCTCGAGCATGTCCCGCTTCTCCGCCACCAGTGCCTTGTAGTAGCGGCGGATCACCTCCTGTTTGGAGGCCTCCCGGCACACGTCGTCGTCGCTGATGCAGTAGCCGGCCATGTTCACCCCCATGTCGGTGGGGGAGGCGTACGGGGAGCTGCCCATGATCTGCTCGAACAGGCGCGAGAGCACCGGGAACACTTCGACGTCGCGGTTGTAGTTGACGGTCTGCACGCCGTGGGCGGCCAGGTGGTAGGGGTCGATCATGTTCACGTCGTCAAGGTCGGCGGTGGCGGCCTCGTAGGCGATGTTGACCGGGTGGTCCAGCGGCAGATTCCAGATGGGGAAGGTCTCGAACTTGGCGTAGCCGGAGGAGATGCCGCGCACGTGGTCGTGGTAGATCTGCGACAGGCAGGTGGCCATCTTTCCCGATCCCGGCCCCGGCGCGGTGACCACCACCAGGTCGCGGGACGTCTTGATGTACTCATTGCGCCCGTACCCCTGGTCGGAGACGATGCGCGCCACGTCGTTGGGGTAACCGGGGATCGGGAAGTGGCGGTAGACGGTGATGCCGAGCTTCTCCAGTTTGCGCTTGAACTCGGCGGCCTGCTGGTTGTCGTCGGTCCACTGGGTGATCACCACGCTGCCCACATACAGCCCGTAGTCGCGGAAGGCATCCACATGGCGGAGTACCTCGTCCTCGTAGGAGGTGCCGTGGTCGGCGCGGATCTTGTGGCGGGCGAAGTCCTTGGCGTTGACGGCGACGATGATCTCCACGTCGTCGGCCAACTCGGCGAGCATCACGATCTTGTTGTCGGGGGTGAAACCGGGCAGGACGCGGGAGGCGTGCATGTCGTCAATGAGCTTGCCGCCGAACTCCAGGTAGAGCTTGCCGCCGAACTGGGCCCGGCGTTGTGCGATTCGCTCGGACTGCAGTTTGAGGTATTTGTCCCGGTCGAACCCGATGCGCATGCGTTCTCCTCACGGTCGCCTGAATGTGCGGCCGGGCGGGAGGGCGCCGGCCTGAGGAATCGTAACGCCGTCGGAGCGGGCCACGAGCTCAGGTCCGGAAGACGGAAACCAGGAAGGGCGCCTCCCAGTTGGGAGACGCCCTTCCAGACGCATTCGTGCGCGCGCCGGGTCACATGGCGTTGACGCGCTTGGCCAGCTTCGACTTGCGGTTGCGGGCCTGGTTGCGGTGAATGACGCCCTTGGAGACGGCCTTGTCCAGCTTGCGGCAGGCCTTGCGCAGGTGCTCCTCGGCGGCCTGCTTGTCGCCGGCCTCGACGGCCTCGCGCGTCCGGCGCACGTAGGTCTTGAGCTCGGACTTGACGGACTTGTTGCGCAGGCGGGCCTTCTCGTTGGTCTTGATGCGCTTGATCTGAGACTTGATGTTCGCCACTGTGAGTGAAGCTTTCTGGTGTCTGAATGGTCAATGGCCGGAGAGAGGGTTGGCGCCGCGGGCGGACTTGAGGTGGTGGAAGCACCCGGCAGGCCCGATCGCCGGACCCCGAAGCCGGCCAGGCCAGAGGTCCAAGCGCACTTTAGCACCGGATACACCGGCAATACTCGGTCGAATACCGGCCGACGACGTGAAGTGCGTCGCGCCGCAGCCACCCGTGGCGGGTGATCAGGACCAGTGCGCCCGCAGAGCGGTAACGACGCCGTCGAAGGTTGACCGCTTCATGGTGGCGCCCTCGCGGCGCACCACATCCGGCTCGACGAGCAGCAGGCGGTCCAGGCGCACCTCGCTGGGGCGGCCCTTGGAGTCCCAGGGCCCGGTGCCGACGTCGTGCCAGTAGCGACCCCAGCGGGCCTCCTGGGCGGCGTCAAGGTCGTGGTCCTTGCTGGTCAACTGGGCGGCGACGAGCCGCTTGCCGTGGTGGGCCAGGACGAGCACGGGACGGTCCTTGCCCTGGGTGGCGTCCTCCTCGAAGGGCACCCAGGTCCACACCACCTCGCCGGGATCGGCGTCGCCGTCGGGATCGGGGGAGTAGGTGAAGTCCGGAAGTCCCAGGGAGGCGACGTCGTAGACCCCGACGCCGTCGTGCGCGCCCGTGCGGGGGCTGTGTGCCGGCGTCCGGGAGGCGGCACCCGCGGGCACGCCCTCCCGCTTCGTCTCAGGCCGGGACGAGCTGCGCTTGCGCGACTTCTCCCGGGTGCTCAGCTCCTCCTCGAGGGCGTCGGTTACGGTCCGTTTGGCGCTGGAGGTAAGAATCCGGGCGATCCGCTTGAGCAGTGGGGATGGCATGAGCCGACCCTACCGGCACGCATATGAGTCCGGGGCTTTTCTGGTCGGTAGGCGCGGGGAAGTCGCCACGATGCCCGCGTCAGAGAACCGTTGGGGCTCGGAGCGTAGCGAGACGGTTTGACACCCCTATGGTCATATGGTTCAGTAGTTGTGTAATGAACCGGCGAGGGGGTGTTCTGTGGAGCTTGATTCGACCACGCCGATCTACAAGCAGATAGCTGACGACATTCGCCACCAGATCCTCATTAGGGCGCTGACTGACGGGGATCGGGTGATGTCGACCACACAGTACGCCACCAGCTACCGGATCAACCCAGCCACTGCTGCCAAGGCGTTCGCTCAGCTGATCGAGGAAGGGCTTCTCGTCAAGCGCCGAGGCCTTGGCATGTTCGTAGCTGAAGGCGCCCGTGACCGTCTGATCGCCGCCGAGTACACCGGATTCATTGATCAGACCTTCTCCGCGGTCGTCCGTCAGGCGTTTGCACTCGGTATCGACGCGAACACCCTCATCGAACACATCCGCGCCATTTCTGCCGAAGGCGCAACGGACCAGACCAAGGAGTGAATGATGATACACATCGACTCCCTCACCCACACGTACCGGGGTTCGAAGGCTGCCGCCCTCGACAACGTCTCCATGGACATCGCCGAGGGCTCGATCACCGGAGTGCTCGGCCCCAACGGATCCGGCAAAACCACGCTATTCCACGCTCTTGTCGGTTACCTCGAGCCGGCCTCTGGCGCCATCATCATCGATGGTCAGGAAACATCGCGAGACCAACGGATCGCCCTGGGGGTATATGCCGGCAACTACGCGGATCCCGCTAGTGTTTCTACTAAGTCCTTGCTGCGTCTGGCCAGTTGTCGGCCCACCTGGGATGAGGGCAGATTCGCCCGGCTCAGTGATCGTTTCCAACTCGAGCTCGGCGGCAGTCTCGGCAAACGCTCTCAGGGTGAGCGCTCGCTCTTCGTGACGGCGATTGCTTTGGCCTGCGGCGCTCCGATCACAATGCTCGATGAGCCCACCGACGCGCTCGACGTTCCTACACGCATGGCGTTGACGGAGGAGATCATTCGCGCTTCGGCCGATGCTGCGGAGGCGGGGGCTCCGCGTACGTTATTGGTTGCCAGCCATCTGGTATCCGAGCTGGAGTCCCTGATTGAGAACGTCATCGTCCTCGCTGAGGGCAGGGTCGTCTGTGTGGATACCGCTGAGCACCTTCGTGCCTACGCGCTGGCGCTTGTCGGTCGGCCCGAGGTGATCCATCGGATCCTCGATGCCGACGCCGAGTCCCGCGTCCTCTCCGAGCGCCAACTCGGTCGCTTTGCTCGGATCGTCGCGACGGGGCTCACCGATGCCTGTCTGGAAGCCCTCGCCGCCGCCGACGTCGAGGTTCAGCCTCTGTCGTTCCAGGACAGTTTCGTATCACTCATAGACCACAACATGGCCTGATGACCTGCGCTGTCATGGTGTTGCGCGGCTGCGGTCGAGCAGCGGACAAATCGTGGTTGGCTCGGCGTTGTCGGGCTTGCGGCCGGGGCATTTGTCCCCCAGGTCCCCTTAGGTTCACCTAATTCCCAGATCAACTTAGGAGTATTCACATGACTATTGTTCCTCCTGGCTCAGGCCGTAGCGTTCTTGCAGATCAGGGGCTGCGGAGCAACTTGCTGCCGTTGCTCAAATATGCTCTCAGTGAGACGTGGTGGCTATGGCTTATGGCCGGCATTGGAACGTTGTGCAGCGGATTGTTCAATTATATGGTCCCGGCGTTGACCAATGGGGCTACTAGGCCCCTGGACGGTTTTGCTTTCGCGGCGAATTCAACTTGGTTCTTTGGGTGGATGCTCCTGCTGTTCGTGAACGGTATGCTGCAGGCCACGTCTGCGATACCGCGCATGTCGTTGGCGGGGGTCGGACTTAGTAGGATCCGTATCGTGCACGCCCTGAGCACCCTGATCACTGTTGCTGGAGCGCTTATAGTCTGGGCCATCGGCTTCCTGATCCTGCCGACTCAGCTGCATTTCACAGGCGGGATAACACTTGACTCGTTGAAGCTGGGTCCCGTGAGTGGGTGGACCTCCGGCACTTGGTGGCAGGTTCTCATTATGGCGTTCGTTTGGACCGTGTTCGCCGCTTTCGGGCAGGCAGTGGGACATGCGTACAGGCGAGGCCCTCGGCTCACGCTAGTGGTGGCCATGACATATGCAGTAATTCTCATGGCATGCGTCGGAGCCCTCATTCTCTTCCTCACGGACGGCGGCAGTGTTATCACCCTGGTCCTGTGCTTGGCTGCGCTGTCGTCGATCCTGCCGACGGCATGGGTGCTGGCGGGGGCGGGGCCGATCCGCTTCGCGCAGGTGGGGCGTGACTGACCCGCTGACGATGGCGCCACTGGTTGGTCTGCCCCGCTTCCTTGAACGACCGGCCAACCCATCCGGTCAGACCCGAGGCGTTGCAGAACCTGCCATGCGTGCCAGCAGCGTCCAGAAGACTGCGCCGCCCGCCACGGCCCAGGCCAGGACCGGACCGATGCCGGCCCAGTCCAGGCCGCCGGCGTCGGTGAGGGCGTTCGAGCCGAGCGTCAGCGCCCGCGTTACCAGCGAGTACGGCCACAGCCCCGCCACTGCCCGCGACTGGTAGGCCACGGCAATGCCGATGACCGTTCCCGCCAGCCCCAGGGCCACGGGAGCGGCGAAGGACCGCATCCGCATCGACAACAGGGACTGCAAGCCAACCAGCGGCACCGCTGCCACCACCGCCAGCAGTGCCGAGACCGCGAAGCCGACGGGCAGGCCCCCACCCAGGTGCAGGAACACAATGCCGGACAGCCAGGTGAGTGCGATCAGCAGCAACTGCATGGCGGCCACCGGCATCAGGATCACCCCCGTCTTCGCCAGGGCGACCGCGGCTGGAGAGTGCGGTGTCGTGGCCATGTAGTTCCAAGACGAACCCCGATGCTCCGGGCGCCACGCCGCCGCCAGCAGCAGGGCGACCGCGATCGAGAAGAAGAACAGGCCGTAGAACAGGGTGACTTGGCCGGCGAAGGTCTCCCAAGTAGGCGCCAGCACCTCCTGATTCATTGCGAAGTTGACCGATCCGGAGATGACGGTGAGCACCGGCAGTACCGCCACGACCCACCACACCAGGGACCTGCGCAGCTTGAGGGCCTCCACGGTCAGCAGGGCCGGCCAGGTGCCTTTTTTGGCGGTCGGCGTCTGGGTAACCGAAATGGGGGCGGGAGTGCCGCGTGAAACACTGGTTGCAGGCATGGGTCTCACCTTTCGATGCGGTCGAGGCGGGAAGTGATTGCGTAGAAACAGGCGGTGGCCAGCCCCAGAAATCCGGCTATCCAGCCCAGGGGTGGGCGGGCGACCATGAGGTCGCCGGGGCCGCCCTGGGAGATGGGGCAGATCATTGCCCAGTACCCCCACGGCAGCAGCCGCGCGAGCCAGGCCGGGGCGAGGAACATGTACACGCCGATGAAGGCACCCACCAGCCCGAGGCCCACACACGCAAGCTGGTTGTCGAGCACGGCCGCGAGCAGAACGTGCAGCGCGCACATGGCCAGGTCGACGCCGATCAACAGGGTGGTGTATCCGGCCCACATCCCGATTGACAGCGGCACGGTGGCACCGGCGGCGCAGGCCGCGACTATCAGTGCCAGCGTCTGCAACGCGAGCACCGGCACCAGCATGAGTGCCAGGGCGGCGAACTTGGCCCGACACAGCCGCCCGGGCGTCAGGCCGGCCGTTGCAGACAGGTACCAGCCGCCGGACGCGTGCTCAATGTCGGTCAGACGGCTGGCCAGCACCGCCACCAGAATCGGTGAGAACAGGGCATTGACCAGCGCATACTGCAGCAGGATCCCCTCCCACGGGTGGGCTGCCGGATCGGCCAGGCCCGCCCGGGAGGACGCGGACAGTGGCGCGGCGAACGCCACTGCGGTCACGCCCAGTACGATCACGATCGGCATGGTGCGTAGGCGCCGCAGCTTGGCCAGTTCCAGTCGCACGGCGACGCGGAAGGACCCGCCCGAGCGCAGCGGCGGTGCGTAACCACTGTAGCCGCGGCGCCCGCGGGAGGACCTGGCGACTGTCGGCTGTGTACCCATCACAGCGCCCCCGCTCCGCCGGTCAGGTTCATGAAGACGTCCTCCAGGCTTTGGGGCTCACGTCGCAGCTCATACACGGGGACCTCCGCGGCTACCAGCCGCCGCACCAGCTCGGCGGCGGCCCCGGGAGACAGGCCGGGAATTCGTACACCGGCTTCGGTCACGGCCACCGCCGTGGGCGGCTCCGGCGTAGGCCGGTTACCTGCGGCACCGTCCAGTCCGGCCAGCATCGTCGGGGTGAGGTCCTGGGGGCGGGGCGTGACCAGGAGCAGGTCCGGCACCGAACGGCGCATGAGCTCGGCACGCGTGCCCTGGAAGACGAGCCTGCCGGCCGACAGGATGCCGAGCACGCTCGCCATGCGGTCGATCTCGTCGAGCAGGTGACTGGAGACCATCACCGTCACGCCCTCACCCGCCAACGACACCAGCAGATTGCGCACCTCCTCGATGCCGGCCGGGTCAAGGCCGTTGGTCGGCTCATCCAGGATGAGCAGCTCCGGCTGCCGGGCCAGCGCCATGGCGATGCCCAGACGCTGCTTCATGCCCATTGAGTAGGTCTTCACCAGGCGGTCCCGATGGCCGGTCAAACGCACCAGGTCAAGGGCCCGGTTCACCTGGGCGTCGCTGAGCCCGAGCATGCGCTGCACCAGGCGCATGTTCTCAGCGCCGGTCAGGTGCCCGTAGCCGGGCGGCTGCTCGATCATGGAGCCGGTGCGCGCCATGAGCCCGCCGCGACTGCGCCGATCCAGCGGGACGCCGAACAGGTTCACACTTCCAGACGTCGGTGTCAGCAGGCCGAGCAACAGCTTCATGGTTGTGGACTTGCCGGAGCCATTGGGGCCCAGGAAGCCGTAGACGACGCCGCGGGGAATGACCAGGTCGAGGTGGTCGACAGCGGTGCGGGCGGCTGCGCCCCTGCCGAAGGTCTTGGTCAGGGCACTGGTGGTGACGACGGCGTCCGGGAACCGCGTTGCGGCCTCGCCCCCGGTGGGTCCGGGGCGGGTGAGGGTGACTGTGTTCATGCCTTGCAGCATTCCCGCGCCCGCGGTCGTCGGCATCGGGCCCGGGGCGGAAGTTCGGGCGCTCTCGGTCGCCGGACTCATACTCGGGTATGAAGACCCGGCTCGCGCCGTGCCGCTACCGTCGCATACCGGATAGCGCTCCGCGGAGGGCGGGCCCCTTACACAGGTGGGGAGAGGCGGGGATGAGGATGCGCGACGGCGAGGCGGCGGGGCGTGGCCGGCGGGCGCCGGCCGTGCCGGACAGCGGTGTGCGGCGGTGGCCGCCAAGGGGGCGTCCGGGTGTGGCCGACATGCTGCTGGCCGTCTCCCTGGCCTATGTGTGCGCATGGAATCCGCCCATGATCACGGAGCAGCCGGCCGGCGCTCTGCGCAACGCACTCGTCGACTCCGGTGCCTACATCATCATCCTCGCCGTGTGCTGCGTGGCCATCGCGCTGCGCCGCCTCGCCCCGACCGTCGCCGTCGTCGCCGTCGGAGTGGCGCTTGCCGCTCACGTACTGATCTTTGACGGGCTCTCCATCCTCGCCATCGTCGCCTGCCTGGTGGCGGTGGAGACCTGCACGAGTCGTGTCCCGCGCCCCCACGCCTGGCCGCTGGCGGCCCTGGGGTACCTCGGTGGCGCGGTCGGCGCCCTGCGCGCGGACAAGCTGATCGACCCGCCCACCCCGGGCGCCGAGCTGATCGTCCTCGCGGTGAGCTGGGCGTTCATCACCGTCGCCTTCCTGACCGGCCTGCTGCGCCGACGCGCTCGCGAGCGGATCGAGCAGGCCCTGGAGCGGGCAGAGGTACTGGCCGCCCAGCAGGAGGCCGAACGACGTCTGGCCGTGGTGGCCGAGAGGCAGCGCATCGCCCGGGACGTGCACGACCTGCTGGGGCACTCGCTGTCCGTCATCGGCATGCAGGCCGAGGGCGCCCGGGCCGTCCTGGCTACCAATCCCGCGGCCGCCGCCGAGGCGCTGGCGGTGATCGGGCGGACGAGCCGGCGCTCCGTCTCCGAAGTACACGCACTGGTCGACATGCTGCGCGCCGACGTCGACGAATCCCCCATGGCCCGGCCCTCGCCGCAGTCGGACGGGAGCGCGGCACCGGCCGGCTCGAGTCCGGGCCTCGACGACGTGCCACGGCTCGTTACGGGTGCGCGGCGGGCGGGCCTGCCGCTCACCCTCGACCTGCGCTGCGACGCCGAGCCGCCGGCCCCGGTGGGGGAGGCGGCGTACCGCTGCATACAGGAGGCCCTGACCAACGTGATGCGCCATGCCGCATCCGCGCCGACCAAGGTCCGGGTGCGGGGCGAGGACGGCGGAGTCGATATCGTCGTCGAGAATGCGGAGCCCATATCGGCCGGAGGCGGTGCCGCAGGCGCGCTGGACGACGACACCCGGCGGGGAACGGGGCTGCAGACCATGCGCGAACGAGTGGTGGCGCTCAACGGCCGGTTGTGGGCCGGGGAGCGGTCGGAGGGCGGCTGGCGCGTGCACGTCACCCTGCCGGCGCCGCCGCACCTCACCCAGGCGCAGCCGGGACAGGCCGCATGAACGGCATCATCAGGGTCGCGCTGGTGGACGACGAGCCGCTGTTCACCGCGGGGCTGGCCATGCTGCTGGGGGCGCAGCCGGACATCGAGGTCGCCTGGCAGGCCGGCGACGGTGGCCAGGCGCTGCGGTGTGCACAGAGCGATCCCGTGGACGTGATCCTGCTGGATGTGCAGATGCCGGGCCTTGACGGCCTGGCCACGACCCGCCGCCTGATTGAGGCGGGAGCCCAGGGCCGCATCGTCATACTCACCACCTTCGACACCGACGGCTACGTCATGGGTGCCATCGAGGCCGGCGCGGCCGGGTTCCTGTTGAAGAATACGGCCCCGGAGCGGCTGATCGAGGCGGTGCGCACCGTCCATGGCGGCGACTCGGTCATCTCGCCCGGACCGACGCGGCGGTTGTTGACCGCCGTACGCGCCGGCCAGGTGGAGCAAACCCGGCCCCAGCCGCCGCCGCTGCCCGGTGGGCTCACCGAGCGGGAGACGGAGGTACTCGCGCTGGTGGCCCGGGGGCTGACCAACCAGGAGATCTGCGACCGGCTGTGGCTGTCCATGGCGACGGTGAAGACGCACATCTCCCACCTGTTGGCCAAGACCGGGGCGCGCGACCGGGTGCAGCTGGTGCTGCTGGCGCTGCGCACCGGCGTCGTCGAGCTAGATGAGCTGCTGATCGAGACAGAGGCGTGAGCCAGTCCTGAGACAGCTCCGGCACGCGATGGGGCCTCGGGGAGGTCGCGCAGGCCGTCCTGATCTGCGTCGGCGGCTGCGGCCGAGCCGCCGACGGGCTTAGAACAGTCCTCCGAAGACCCAGCCGAACAGTGCCTGGGCGTAGAGCAGGCCGGCCACCAGGTTGCAGACTGTGCCGGCGAGGAACACCAGCACGGGCTTCCAGCCGGCCTCCCGCAGGGCACTGACCCGGAACTCCAGGCCGATCGACACGAAGGCCAGTGTGAAGAACAGGGTCTGGAGCGCCTTGGCGGAGGCCAGACCGGTGCTCAACCAGCTGCTCTCGTCCGCGACCAGGCCGGGCGCGGCGGCGGCAATGGCGGAGACCAGCACCGACGCGGCGATGAAGCCGAGAACGAACTTCGGGAAGCGCTGCCAGACCTCGCGCCAACCGGGGCGGGTAGCAGAGGCGGCGGTGCCGTCGGCGTCACGGCGGTCCACGCGCAGGGTGAACCAGAGGGACAGGCCCACGGCAACGAAGCCGATGAGAGCGTTCTGCGTCATCTTCACAATCGCGGCGAACTCGAGCACGTCCTCGCCGGCGACGGCCCCCGCGGCGGTGACCGCCGCCGTGGTGTCGATGTTTCCGCCGATCCAGGCCCCCGCCACCGGCGCGGACAGTCCCAGGAGGGCGGCGAGCCACGGCAGCAGGAAGATGCTCGGCAGGGCGAAGACCACGACGAGCCCGGCCGTGTAGGCGAGCTGCTCGCGCTTGGCGTTGACGGCACCTGCCGCCGCCACGGCGGCCGAGACCCCGCAGATCGACAGGGCCGTGGCCAACAGGGCCTTGAGGTGCGGTTCGACGCGCAGCAGGCCGGCGATCCACCAGGTGAACAGGAAGACCGTGGAGATCATGAGCAGGGCCTGAATGATCGCCGGCGCCGCCGCGGAGACGATTACGTTGATATTGACGGTCGACCCCAGGAGTACGAGCCCCGTCTTGATGAAGAACTCGGTGCGGAACGCCGCCGAGAGGCGGTCGATGATGCCGAGCGCCGACAGGAGGGCATTGGCGACGAATCCCAGGGCGATGGCGTAGACGGGGAACTCGATCGAACCGGCGATTCCGCCGAGCCAGGTCCCCTCGCTCCAGAGGGGGACGTGACTGTCCAGGTAGTCGACGGCGGCGGCCAGGCCGACGACGACGATGAGGCCGAACAGCGTCCAGCCCGGGGAGGCGGCCTCCGGGCGGGCGTCCGGGGCGGGCTCGGCGCCGGGGCCGGCAGCAGTGGGTGTGGGCGTGTTGACGCGGGCGGGAGCACTCATCACAACCACCCCGAGATGCTCGGGATGACGCCAAGCAGGGCCAGAACGAGCAGGCCGAGTCCGGTGATGGTGGCCACCCAGTCCTCGCTCAGGGAGAACTTTCCGTCCCCATCGGGCGGGATGACGGTGGTGGGTGGGACGTCCACGTGGCCGTCCGCGGCCTTGGTATTGCGGCCCGTGTTACTGGTAGGGGGCATGGGCAGACCTTTCGGGTACTGCTGCGTACACGTCAGGACCTGCCCCGACAAGTGGGGCCCGTTAGAGGGACAGACACAGGAGGAGTCGTCGGCAGGCACCTGCCGACGCAGCTCGTGTCAAGGGAAGGGCGTGTCAGTCGGCAGCGGTGATGCGGATACCGCGACACATACACATCTCGGCCACGCCGAAACGGCCGCCGGCTGCGCCGATGACCGAACGGAGCGGGAGAGTACTGAACACGGCTCGGACCATAGGACAGGGCGGAGCCGACAATCCAGGCCCGTCCGCATGGCGAACTGCGGTGATTCTCGGCACGCAACTGGCTGTTTGTGTTTGTGGGTGCGGTGGTTCGGGCGCGGCTGGTGGTGTGGTGGTCGTGTTCGGGGCCCTGTTCGACGTGAACCGGCCCGCCAGGCGGTCGGGTTCGCGTGTGGGAGGTCGTGTTCGGGCCGCCGAGGTCGTATTCGGCCGATCAGAGGACGTCGTCGGGCCGCCGTGGGGTGGACGGTTCGTGTGTTCCTGTGACGGTTCGTCACCTAGCAGCAACGGTTCGGCATGAACCACGACGGTTCGTACACCTACCCCACGAACCGTCGTCGGATGTGCCGAACCGTCGACCGCAACGTACGAACCGTCAATGGAACGCACGAACCGTCGACCGCAACGTACGAACCGTCAACGGAACGCACGAACCGTCAGGCGAAGGCGTGAACGTTGACCCGAACGCACGAGCCGTCGTGCCTGGCCCACCGTGCTCCAACGCGCACCCCCACCAATCGCGCCACGCGCCACGCAACCGGCACGCGTGCGCCAACGACCCCCGGCGAACCAACGCCCATCAGCTCACCACACCCGCAAGCGCGAAGAGCCACGTAACTTCTACCGATCTCGGCACGTAACTTTTACCGATCTCGGCGGGTGGCGGCCTTCATGGTGGCGACGAAGTCGCGCAGCTCGGTCTGCAAGGCCTGAACCGCAGCGGCGTACTCGGGGGAGTCCTCGCCGGACTCCTGCGCCAGGCGGGCCAGCGTCGGCACGTGGGACTCGATGATCTTCACGGTCGCCGATCCGGAGATGGCCCCGTCGGCGCCCGCGGCAATCGCCTCGGCAACCTGCTCGGGGCCGGAGATGCCGAAGCCCAGCATCACTGGTGCGGCCGCATCCTGCCGCAGCCGCGCCACCGACTGCGCCAGGCCCACGGTGGAGGAGGCGCGCTCGGTCCCGGTCACCCCGGCCCGGGAGACCGCGTACACGTAGCCGCGGGAGGCCTTGGCCACCGCGTCGAGGGTCTGGGCGGTCGCCGACGGCGGGGCGATGTACACGGCGTCAATCCCGGCGGCCTCGGCGGCGGCGGAGAACTCCGCCGACTCGCGCACCGGCACGTCCGGCAGCAGCACCGAGTCGATGCCGGCAGCGGCGCAGCGGGCGTAGAACTCCTCCAGGCCGATCGCGAAGGGCACATTGCCGTAGATGAGCATGCCGATGGGCAGCTGAGGGTGGCGTGCACGCACGCGCGCCACCACGTCCAGACAGTCGGTGAAGCTCACCCCGGCGTTCAGCGCGCGCAGGTGTGCGCGTTGGATCGTCGGCCCGTCGGCCACCGGGTCGGAGAAGGGCGTGCCCAGCTCCAGGGCATCAGCACCGCCGTCGATCAGCGCCTCGATAATCGCCTCCGAGGCTGCGGGGGTGGGGTCGCCGACCATGACGAAGGGCACGAAGGCACCCTCACCGGCGTCGGCCAGGCGGGAGAACATGGCGGGATAACGGCTCATCTCAGGCCTCCTCAGACTGGTGAGTCGGCGCTGCCGACTCTGCGTTCGCCCCGGCACGTGCCAGCGACAGGTACTCGGTGCGCTTGCCCATCTGCTCCACCATGGCGGCGGCCCGGGCGACGGCGGAATCCTCGGAGAAGCTGCCGCCCAGGCGCATGCGCACCTGCTCCAGGTCCTTGTCCCCGCGCCCGGATAGGCACACCAGCAGGTGCGGCGTGGGGGCGTCGGGCGGAGTCTCGCGGGCGATCTTGAGGGCCTGTGCGAGCGCGTGGGCGGACTCCAGGGCCGGGATGATGCCCTCCCAGCGGCTCAGCAGGCGGAAGGCCTCCACCGCCTCGTCGTCGGTGATCGCAACGTACCGGGCCCGCCCGGAATCGGCCAGCCAGGCGTGCTCGGGCCCGACGCCGGGGTAGTCCAGCCCCGCCGACACGGAGAAGGACTCCCGTACCTGCCCCTCCGGGGTGCGCATCAGGTAGCTGCGTGCCCCGTGCAGGATGCCGGTGGTGCCGTTGTTGATCGGGGCGCCGTTGCGGGGCGTGTCCAGCCCCTCGCCGGCCGGCTCCACGCCGATCAGGCCGACGCCGACGTCGTCGATGAACTCGGAGAACATGCCGATCGCGTTCGAGCCGCCGCCCACGCAGGCGATCACCTGATCGGGCAGGCGCCCGGTCAGGGCCAGGATCTGGGCGCGCGCCTCAAGGGAGATGCAGCGGTGGTACTCGTGCACGATCGTGGGGAAGGGGTGCGCGCCTGCGGCCGTGCCCAGCAGGTAGTGGGTGGTGGCGAAGGAGGCGGTCCAGTCGCGCAGGGCCTCGTTGACGGCGTCCTTCAGGGTGCCGGCGCCGCTGGCCACGGGCACCACCCGCGCCCCCATCAGCTCCATGCGCTCCACATTGGCGGCCTGCCGCACCACATCGGTGGCGCCCATGTATATGGTGCAGTCCAGGCCCAGCAGCGCGCACACCATCGCGGTGGCGGTGCCGTGCTGGCCGGCGCCCGTCTCGGCGATGATGCGGGTCTTGCCCATGCGCCTGGCCAGTAGCGCCTGCCCCAGCACCTGGTTGCCCTTGTGGGCGCCGCCGTGCACCAGGTCCTCCCGCTTGAGGAAGATGCGGGCGTTGCCCTCGCGGGGCAGGTTGTGCAGCTCCGTCACCGGGGTCGGGCGCCCCAGGTAGCGGCGCATGAGCTCGTCCAGCTCGGCGGCGAAGGATGGGTCCGCCTGGGCATCGATGTAGGCATCCTCCAACTGATCCAGGGCGGGGATCAGCAGCTCCGGCACGTACTGGCCGCCGTAGGGGCCGAAGTAGGCGCTCAACCGCGGGTGCGTGTGGTCGGCGTGCTCCCGCTGCGCCCGGGCGGCATCCGCCCCGGCCACCCGTTCAGCGGGTTGGGCGGCGTCGCGTGCCTGACCGCGTTCGGGCACCGGCACGGCGGTGGCCAGCACCTCGGCCACCACGCCCGGGTCGGGCGCCGCCGACAGGGCCGAGCCGATCAGCAGGGCATCCACCTGCCCGGCCAGGCGCCGCACGTCGTCGGCCGTCTCCACCCCGGACTCGCCCACCAGCACCACGCCGGACGGCGCCAGCGGTGCCATCTGCTCCGTGCGGGAGATGTCGGTGGCCAGGGTGCGCAGGTCGCGGTTGTTGATGCCGATCACCTGCGCCCCCAGGGCGGCGGCCCGGTGCATCTCCGCGGGCGTGGACACCTCCGTGAGCACCTCCATGCCCAGCGAGTGCGCCAGCTCCGCCAGCTCGGCGTAGACGTCGTCCGGCACCACCGAGAGCATCAGCAGGATCGCGTCCGCCCCCAGGCTGCGGGCGGCCAGCACCTGCACGGGGTCCACGATGAAGTCCTTGCACAGCACCGGCACGTCCACCGCGCCGCGCACGGCGGCCAGGTCCTCGAAGGAGCCGTTGAAGCGGTCCGGCTCGGTCAGCACGGACACCGCCGCCGCCCACGGCGCGTAGGCGCGCGCCAGCGCGGCCGGGTCGTAGCTGGAGCGAATCGTGCCGCGTGAGGGGGAGGCGGACTTGCACTCCATGATCAGGGCGGGCCGCGGGCTCGCGTGATCGCCGCTGCGGGTGCGCAGGGCGTCGGCGAAGGAGCGCCGGGAGGGCTCCAGCTGCTCGGCGCGCAGGTGCCCGAAGCGGGCGCGCAGTTCGGGCAGGCGCTCGCGCCGTGCGGCCACGATCGCATCCAGTACGGTGCCGGTGGCGATCAGCCGCTCGTCCACCGGACGGCGCTGAGGCCGGGCACCGCCGGCGTTGGGGGCGCCGCTCATCGGGCCTCACCCTCCGCGGCGGCCTTGGTCATGGAGTCCAGGTGCTCGGCGACCCGGCCGCTGGCCAACTGGTCCAGGGCCATCCGGGTGCCGTCGGCCAGGTTGTCTGCCGGACCGGCCAGGTACAGCAAGGCGCCGGCGTTGACGGCGATCGCGTCGCGGTGGGCGGGTTCGCCCCGACCGGCGAAGACCTCCCGCAGCAGGGCGGCGTTCTCCTCCGGCTCGCCGCCCAGCACGTCGGCAAGATCGTAGGTGGACACCCCCAGCTCCTCGGGGGTGACCTCGTAGGCCTTGACCCCGCGCGGGGTGGCCTCCCGCACCTGGGTGGTGCCGTGCACGGCGATCTCATCGGTGCCCGCGCCGTGCACGATCAGGGCGCGCTTGCGGCCCAGCTTGACCATGGTCTCGGCGATCATGTCCAGGATGTCCGGGTCGGCCACCCCCATCAGCTGGTAGGTCAGGTGGGCGGGGTTGAGCAGGGGGCCCAGCACGTTGAAGATCGTCGGGGTCGCCAGGGCCTTGCGGATCGGGGCCACGTGCCGCATGGCCGGGTGGTATGCCTGGGCGAACAGGAAGGTGAAGTGGTCACGGGCCAGGATCTCAACGGCACGCTCCGGAGCCACGTCCAGGGGCAGGCCCAGGGCGGCGACGACATCGGCGGCGCCGGTCTTGGAGGACACGGCCCGATTGCCGTGCTTGGCGACGGATACGCCCATGGAGGCGGCCACGATGCCCGCGCCGGTGGAGATGTTGATGGTGCCCACGCCGTCGCCGCCGGTGCCGACGACGTCCACCAGCGGGAAGGTGACCTCGGGGAAGGGACGGGCGGCGTCGCGGAAGGCGCTCGCGGCGCCGGCCACCTCATCGGCGGTTTCGCCGCGGGCGTGCAGGGCGGCCAGTAGGGCGGCGGTCTCGGCCTCGGACAGGTCTCCGGCGCCGAGCGCGGCGAAGACGATGCCGGTCTCATCCTGGGTCAGGCGCCGGCCCTGGATGACGCCGCGCAGCAGGCGGTGCGCGTCCTCGGCGTCGGCCACCGCGGGGGTATGCATGGCGTTGTTCTCAGCGGGTGCGGGGGTCATGGTGTGCTCCTAAAACAAACAATGGGGTTGATGATTCGGTTTTGAGGAATTGCGTGGGGGTGGGGACGGCGCCGGTCAGGTGATCGCGGCGGCGGCCAGGCCGGCGGTAAGCGCGTGCAGGATGGTGGGGCCCTGTGGGGTCAGCACGGACTCGGGGTGGAACTGCAGCCCGACGACGGGGCGGGAGCGGTGGCGGGCCGCCATCACAATGCCGGGGCCGGCGGGATCCTCCGCCCCGGTCACCGCCAGCGCTTGCAACGGCGGCGGCAACTCCCGCGTGCCCAGGGAGTGGTAGCGGGCCACGTCCAGGCGACCGTCGGGCAGGGCCCGGAAGGCCGGGTCGGCGCGCCCGGCCTCGGTCAACTCCACGCGCACGCTGCGGCCGTGCACGGGCCCGACCCGGTCGATGGAGCCGCCGCAGGACTCGACGATCGCCTGGAAGCCCAGGCAGATGCCGAGCGTGGGGATGCCGCGGTCCAGGGCGGCGTCGATCAGTTCCATCAGGTTGCCGGAGGCGCGCGGGTGACCGGGGCCGGGGGACAGGCACAACACCGGGCGCTCGCTGCGGGCCGTTTCGGCGTGTGCGTCGCCACCGACGGCGGGTTCAAGCGCGTTCAACACCGTGGCGGCGGGGGCCGTGTTGCGGTAGACGGCGATATCCGCTCCCAGGGAGGCGAACTGGTCCACCAGGTTGTAGACGAAGGAGTCGCGGTTGTCGAGCAGGACTACGCGCATTTCAGCGCCTCCCTTCCGGCCGGGCGGCGCCATTGCCGGAGTCGATGACGAGCTGGGCTCCCTGGGCGGCGGCGACGGCCGCCAGCACCGCGCTGGCCTTGTGGACGGTCTCGGCGGCCTCGGCGGCCGGCACCGAGTCGGCGACCACGCCGGCCCCGGCCTGCACCAGCGCCGTACCCCCGCGCACGAAGGCGGAGCGGATGACGATGCAGGTATCCAGTTCGCCGTCGCCCCGGAAGTAGCCGACCGAGCCGCCGTAACTGCCGCGCCGCACCCCCTCGGCGTCGCGGATCAGCTCGGCCGCCCGCAGCTTGGGGGCGCCGGTAAGGGTGCCCATGGTCATGGAGGCGCGGAAGGCGTCCAGCGCATCCAGGTCCGGGGCCAGTTGCCCGGATACCTCCGAGACCAGGTGCATGACCCGGCTGTAGCGGTCCACACGCATCAGGTCCCCGACCCGGCGCGTTCCGGGCACGGACACCCGGGCGACGTCGTTGCGGGCCAGGTCCACGAGCATCACGTGCTCGGCGACCTCCTTGGCGTCGGTACGCAGCTCAAGTTCCAGGCGCGTGTCCAGCTCGTGGCTGATCCCCCCGTCTGGGACCAGTCCGCGCGGGCGGGTGCCGGCGATCGGGCGAATGGCGACCTGTCCGGTCTTGGCCGAATGCAGTAGGGCGGACTCGGGGGAGGCGCCGAGCAGCTCGAAGTCGGGAGCGCCCACGTAGAACATGTACGGGCTCGGGTTGGACTCGCGCAGCGCATGGTAGGCGGCCATCGCGTCCGGGCAGGGCAGGGTGAAGCCGCGGGCGGGCACCACCTGGTACACGTCCCCGGCGGCGATCGACTCCTTCATGGACTCCACCACTGCGGCGTAGTCGGCGTCGGACTGGGTGGGGGCGGCATGCAGGACCGGATGGGCGGCCTCCTCAGCGGCGTCCTGCGGGGCGGGGGGCGGCGTGGCCGCGTCCCCGGCGGCGAAGGCGTCCGCGGCGGCGGCCAGTGCGTCCAGGCGTGCGGCGAGACTCGCGGCATCCACCGAGGCACCCACCAGGGTCGCCACACGGGTGGGATGGTCGATCACCAGGATGATGCGGGCGTCGTAGAACAGGTAGTCGGGGCAGGTGTTGGCGCCCATGGCGACCTCGGGCAGCGTCTCGAAGGTCGCCAGGTAGTCGAAGGCGAAGACTCCCGCCTCCAGCGGCAGGTGCGGGTGATCCACGTCGGCCGCAGCCAGCACGCGCAACGGCTCGATGGTGGAGATCGCCTTTAGGCGCTCGCGCTCCTCCAAATCGTTCGCGACGGGAGGGAAGGTGAGGGTGAGGCTGTCCGCGGCGTCGTCGGCGACATGGGCGGCCAGGGCGGTGCGCAGCCGGTCCAGGGCGGCGGCGCCGTCGGCGGGCGCCTGGGGGAGGACCTCGGCCACGACGGCGTTGCCGCGGCAGGTCAGGCGGGTCGAGGACTCCAGGACGGCGATCGTCGTGCGGGAGGCCTTGGTGGCGATGTCCACCGACTCCAGCAGGACGGTGTCCAGCGGCCGCGGCTCGCCGGTGTCCGCCGTGGTGGCGACCAGGCCGGTGCGGGCCAGGTGCTCCAGCAGGGTGCCGCCGTCGTGCTGGTAGCGCACCGACCGCGTCAGCACGGTGGGTGGGGGAAGCGTCATCGGTTGCCTTCCTGTTCGTGCCACCGGTGGGATTCGCCCCGTATGCGAAGAGCCCGCCTGGTGACGAGCTCTTGTGATCCGGCGCCGGCTACGCGGCGTGAGTGGCTCGCCCATTGGGGAGCCACCACCACTGGCTGGTGCGGAACGCGGTCATGGCGGCAGGTTAGACCGGCGTGCGGGCCGGGCCAAATCGGTGACACGTGGTGAGACGGGCCGGGCGGGCGGCGATCAAGCAGAACATGTGCCCGGGCCGACAGATTGTGCGGCATCGGGCCCGGGCGCGTGATCGGGGCCATAAAGTCTTGGGTGCCAACGATGGCCCGCTCGCCGCCGCGCCGACGACCGACGCGCTCCCGCTGAGCCGCAAGCCCCTCGGGGCACGACCCGAACGACCCGAACCCAACCTGTCCGAGGAGACCATTGTGCTCCAGCTCATCATCAACATCCTGACGCCGATTCTCGGCGGCATGGGAGTCTCATCGGCCGACGTCGAAACGTATGTGCACAACTGCGCCGGCTACATCTACGCGCTCCTCGCCATCATCCTGGTTGCAATCGCGGTGGCGATCGGCGCCCACTGGCTGGCCAAGAAGGGGGACCGGCACTTGTGGCGCTGGGGCGCCGGCCTGACCGCCGTCGTGGCCGTCGTCGTGATTGGCAATCTGGTGATCTTCGGTCCCCTGTACTCGACCGTTTCCATCCTCGTCAACGCGCGGGGATCGGTTTCCGACGCCTCGCGCGCCGCGTCGGAGGAGATCATCGGCCGCGTCGGTGACGAGGGCTTCGTCCTGGCGGAGAACGACGACGACCTGCTGCCGCTGCCCGCCGAGACCACCAGCCTCAACGTCTTCGGGTGGGCCTCCACCGTCCCGATCTACGGCGGCACCGGCTCCGGCGCCGCCGACATGTCCAACGCGACCGGCGTCCTGGACTCCCTGCACGACGCCGGCTACACGACCAACGACACGCTGACCTCGCTGTACACCAGCTACCGGGACAGCCGTGAGGTCCAGGAGACCGGCACGATCGGTTTCACCGACTGGACCCTGCCGGAGCCGACCGCCGACGCCTACACCGACGAGGTGCTGGACGAGGCCAAGAACTTCTCCGACACCGCCGTGGTGGTCCTGTCCCGCTCCGGCGGTGAGGGACAGGACCTGCCCACCGACATGAAGGCCGTGATCGACGGCGACTACGCCAAGATGGCCGAGACGGTGGCCGGCGGCAACGAGCGCTACTCCTACTTCAACGCCGAGTACACCAACAACGGCGACTACGACGACTTCGAGGCGGGCGAGCACTACCTGCAGCTCTCACGCACCGAGAGGGACATGCTGCAGATCGTCAACGACAACTTCTCCCAGGTGATCGTGCTGATCAACTCCAACAACACGATGGAGCTGGACTGGCTGGACGACTACCCCTCCATCAAGTCCGTGCTGCTCGCCCCCGGAACCGGCCAGAACGCCATGGGGGCGCTCGGGCGCATCCTGTCCGGCGAGGTCAACCCCTCCGGGCACACCGTGGACATGTTCGTCAACGACCTGACCGCCACGCCGGCCTACAACAACTATGGCAACTTCACCTACACGAATGTGGATGACCTGGTGGAGCAGTACACGGCCGCGGATCCCGGATTCCAAGGTGTACTCGGCCGCGTGAGCTACAACGAGGGCATCTACGTCGGCTACCGCTACTACGAGACCGCCCACGACGACGCCGTGGAGGGCTTCGACTACGACGCCGCCGTGCGCTACCCCTTCGGCTACGGGCTGTCCTACACCGACTTCACCCACGAGATCACCGCCTTCAATGCTGACGGGGACGACGTGCAGGTGACGGTGACCGTCACGAACACCGGTGACGTGGCCGGCAAGGACGTGGTCGAGCTGTACTCCACGCCGCCGTACATCGATGGTGGCATCGAGAAGGCCTCCGTGAACCTGGTCGACTTCGCCAAGACGGAGCTGCTCGATCCCGGTGCAACCCAGGCGATCGACTTCGTGATTCCCAAGGAGGAGCTCGCCTCCTACGACTCCTCCGCCCTGAAGACCGCCGACGGCGGCTACGTGCTGGAGGCCGGCGAGTACACCATCTCCGCGCGCTCCGACTCCCACACCGTGTTGGACTCCGAGACCTTCACGGTGGACGCCGACGTGGACTACTCCGCCGGGGGACGCGCCTCCGACTTCGAGGTCGCCACGAACCGCTTCGAGGATTACTCGGCGGGCGGCGTCACCTATTCTCTCCCGCGCCGGCGGATTCGCCAACTATGACGAGGCCACCGCCGCGCCGAGTGCCGAGGACCTGACCATGACCGAGGAGGAGAAGGCCTTTATCGACTCCTACTCGGTGGCCAACTACAACCCGGCCGATCATGAGGATCCCGATGCGGTCATGCCCACGACCGGTGCGGACGGCGACCTGAGCCTGCGAGATATGACCGGCTTGGCCTACGACGATGAGCAGTGGGAACAACTGCTGGACCAGCTCACCGTCAAGGAGATGTCCGAGCTGGTCGCCGTCGGCGGCTTCCAGACCGTTGGCATTGGCTCCATCGACAAGCGGGCCACACTCGACTCCGACGGGCCCGCCGGCCTGAACGACTGGGTCATCGGCGTGATGGGCACCCCCTACCCGGCCGAGGTACTCATCGCCCAGACCTGGAACACCGAGCTGGCAGGTGAAGTCGGCGGGGGCATCGCCCAGGAGTACGCCGACGCCCACATCTACGGCTGGTACGGCCCCGCCATGAACACCCACCGCACCGCCTTCGGCGGGCGCAACTTCGAGTACTACTCGGAGGACGGCGTGCTCGCCGGC
Source organism: Actinomyces succiniciruminis (assembly GCF_900002405.1). Taxonomy (GTDB): domain Bacteria; phylum Actinomycetota; class Actinomycetes; order Actinomycetales; family Actinomycetaceae; genus Actinomyces; species Actinomyces succiniciruminis. The sequence continues at coordinate 47,793 of NZ_LK995525.1, forward strand.
AGGATCGCCTCGGCAACCACCAACGCGGCGGCGGCCAAGGGCGTGTACGGCTACATCAAGCACTTCGTGATGAACGACCAGGAGATCAACCGCTGCACGCTGCTGCAGACCTACGCCACCGAGCAGACCATGCGGGAGATCTACATGAAGCCCTTCGAGATCGTGGTGAAGAACCGGGCGGAGGGGCCGTACGCGGTGATGTCCTCCTTCAACTTCATCGGCAACCGGTACGCCGGCGCCAACGCCGACCTGCTCAACGGCGTCCTGCGGGACGAGTGGGGCTTCGAAGGCATGGTGCTGACCGACTGGTACGGCTCCTACGGCTACCAGATCACCATGGACTCGGTACTCAACGGCAACGACATCATGCTGGGCATGGGTTCCCAGGCCCGCTCCGAGATTGAGAACCCGGACTCGCCGACCATGGTGACAGCGCTGCGGCAGGCCTCGAAGAACGTGCTGTACACGGTGGCCAACTCCGGCAACTACACCGTGGAACCCGACGACAGCGGCCTGGACCGGCTCACCACCATGGCGATCATCATCGATGCGGTGACCGGTCTGCTGTGCGTGGGCGCGATGACCGCCGTCGTATTGCGGTGGCGTTCCAAGCGGGCCAAGGCCCGGGCGAGCGCCGACTGAGAAAACGGAGCGATCAGGCAGGTGCGCGGGTACCTCGTCCGTCAGGACAGGTACTCGCGCACCTCGCCCATGTCCTTGTCGCCGCGGCCGGACAGGTTCACCAGCAGCAGCGGTTCGGCGGCGTCGGGGTGGTCGGTCTCGGCGTGTTCTCGGGCCAGTTTGAGTGCCTGGGCGACGGCGTGCGCCGACTCCATGGCCGGAATAATGCCCTCGTGGCGGCTCAGCAGCCGGAAGGCCTCCAGCGCCTCGGCGTCGGTGACGGCCACGTACTCGGCCCGCCCGGTGTCGGCCAGGTAGGCGTGCTCCGGCCCCACCGAGGGGTAGTCGAGTCCGGCGGAGACCGAGTGTGAGGGCAGGACACTGCCGTCGTCGTCGAGCATGACGAAGGAGCGCATACCGTGCAGCACCCCGGTGCGGCCGGCGTTGATGGGGGCGCCGTGCTCGCCGGTGTCCAGTCCTCGTCCGGCCGGCTCCACGCCGATCAGCCGCACCGACGGGTCATCCAGGTAGGCGGCGAAGGCGCCGATCGCGTTGGAGCCGCCGCCCACGGCGGCAATGACGGCGTCGGGCAGGGCGCCGTAGCGCTCCAGCACCTGGCGGCGAGACTCGACGGAAATGACCTCTTGGAAATGCCGCACGATCGTGGGGAAGGGGTGCGGCCCGGTGGCCGAGCCCATCAGGTAGAAGGTGTCCTCCAAGCGGGTGCACCATTCGGCGAGGGCGGCGTCGATCGCATCCTTCAGGCCCGCTTGTCCGGCGGTCACCGGCACCACGGTGGCCCCCATCAGCTCCATGCGCTCTACGTTGGGGCGCTGCCGCTCCACGTCGTGCGCACCCATGTAGATGGTGCATTCCATGCCCATCAGCGCAGCCACCATCGCGGTGGCGGTGCCGTGCTGACCGGCGCCGGTCTCCGCGATCAGCCGTCGCTTGCCCATGCGCTTGGCCAGCAGCGCCTGGCCAAGCGCGTTGTTGCCCTTGTGGGCCCCGCCGTGAGCCAGGTCCTCCCGCTTCAGCAGGATGCGGGCGCCGCCGGTCAGCGGCAGGTGACGGCACTCGAAGACGGGTGTCTCGCGCCCCAGGTAGGTTGTCCGCAGGTCCGCAAGCTCGGCCTCGAAGGCGGGGTCTGCGACGGCCTCGGTGTAGGCGGCCTCGAGTTCGTCGAGCGCGGGCAGCAGCTCGGCGGGGACCTCCTGGCCGCCGAAGCGACCGAAGTAGGCGGGTAGAAGCGTGTGGCGCGGAGTGTCGGTGCCGGGTGCGGGCGGGGTGTAGCCGGGCGCGTCGGGTCCGAGCGGCCCGGTCGGCACACGGTTGGCGGTGGGGGCCGCCCCGGGAAGGGCGGTTTCGTGGTCTGCGGGGGTGCGCATGGGTGCCTCCTTGCTGTCTCCAGCGCTCGACGGCGGTCGCGTGCGTGAGGGTAAGGGCGCCGCGGGCGGTGGGCAAAAGGACACCCGGGCGTCTCACATGACGGGACTACGGTCGGGGGCTAGTCGGCATCTCTCCGACTCGCACAGCACGACCTAGCTCCAGAAGATGGTGTTCACCGTATTTGCCCACGCCTGATACTCCGGGCCGGTCCAGCCGGTGCCCTCCGGCGCGGTGGGGTCACGGCGGAAGGCCGCCGGATTGGCGGCCGGCCCCTGGAGCAGTACCTCCCGCAGGGGTTTGGCGCACTGGAAGTTGAGCGCGGACTGCACCCGGTTCAGACCCCGGTTGAGCTCCCGCGGGTCGCCCGGACGCTTGCCCGGGAAGCGGCCCTCGGCGGTGGCACGCAGCAGGTAGAGGGCCAGGTTGGGGGCGGAGAACCAGTTCATGTTGAGCTGCACCTTCCTTCCGTGCCGGTCGCGCACGACGGAGGAGCGCTGGCCGGTGTTCGAGAAGGAGGTGATCTCCTGGTGGGGGATCTGTACGGCACGGCCCCGCCAGTCGGTGCCGGCGATCAGCGTGGGAGCGTCGATGAGGCTGCAGTTGCGATAGGCGGCCAGGGAATAGCAGCCGAAGCCGATGGATACAAGCGCGAGGGCGGCGAATATCCCGACGGCCTGCAGACTGTCAACGGCGGGCAGGGCGAGGAGGACGAGGAAGAGGACGCCGCATCCTAACAGGATGACCAGGGCGACATTGACCGCCGCACTGGGACGCTGGACGGGGTACTCGTAGGTGGTCGTTCCCGCCCCGGGCACGGGCTCGGTGATGCGTGCCTTGTCCGGGCGGGCTCCGCCGCGCAGGAGGGGCAATGTCAGCAGCACCATGATGATGCTGAGCGCGTAGACGGCGATCAAGATGAGTATGCGTGTGGTGCTCATGGATCCTCCTGGGCCGTTCGATGATCGCGAAGCGGACCCGGACTGGCGTTTGACAGGTTATGCGCACGAACCGACAGATCGAGCGGTCAAGACGGTGTAGCGGACTGATATCGGCCGAGAATACGACTGCATGTCAATGGCCGGTAGTACGCGGCCCCGGACGCCGAGTGGTGGTTCGAGGCCCGTCCCGCCGGTGAGCATCCCCATCCCCCTCGCAATCCCATGCGGGGAACACAGAGAGGTGTCCCGACAGTGTTGTCGATCAACTGGAACGACGTCTGGAACGTGGTGGCGAGCCTGCGGCCGCAACTGATCGCCATCGGTGTGGCGCTGCTGGCAGCGCTCATCATCACGATTGCCGTGCGCAGGCTCAACAAGCCGACCCGCAAGCTCGTGCGCTCCACCACCTGGATCGCCGCGGTAGCCGCCATCGCGGTTGCCGTGACCGGCATGATGTACGGCGGTCTGAAGACCATCCTTGACCTTTCCTCCGGCTCCGGCACACTGACCGAGCAAACCAAGGCCTCCGTCGAAGAACTCGGCAACACGATCTCCGACGAGGGCATGGTTCTGCTGAAGAACGACAACGCCGCCCTGCCGCTTGAAGACGGTTCCGCCATCAACGTGCTCGGCTGGGCCTCCACCAACCCCGTCTACGGCGGCACCGGATCCGGCTCTCTCTCGCCCGACAACCCCACGACCTCTCTGCTGGACGGCCTGCACAACGCCGGGTTCGAGACCAACGCCGAACTGAGTGACCTCTACACCGACTACCGCGCCGAGCGCCCCGAGGTCGGCATGTTCGCCGCCGACTGGACCCTGCCGGAGCCCACCTCCGAGGCGTACACCGACGCCGTCGTGAGCTCCATCCAGGACTTCTCCGACACCTCGGTGGTGACCATCGCCCGCTCCGGCGGGGAGGGCTTCGACCTGCCTCAGGACGTCAACGCCGAGGTTGCCGCCAACGGCGCCTTCTCATACACCGACAACTCCACTGACCAGCCCGACTTCGCCGACGGGCAGGGCTACCTGGAGCTGACCGCCCCCGAGCGCGACCTCATTCAGCTCGCCAAGGACAACTCCGAGACCGTGGTCGTCGTCTACAACGGCGCCAACGCCTTCGACCTGTCCGATCTGGCCGCCGACCCCGAGATTGACGCCATCATCTGGGCTATCCCCGGTGGGCAGGTGGGCTTCAACGCCCTGGGTCGCATCCTCGACGGCGAGGTCAACCCCTCCGCCAAGACTCCAGACACGTTCGCCGCAGACCTGAAGGCTTCTCCGGCCGCCAACAACTTCGGCGACTTCACCTACACCAACATGGAGGAGTACGGCCAGTCCTCGCCCTTCACCGACGCCACCACCTACCCCGCCTTCGTCAACTACGTGGAGGGCATCTACGTCGGTTACCGCTGGTATGAGACGGCTGCCGTCGAGGGCGTCATCGACTACGACGAGGCCGTCACCTATCCCTTCGGCTACGGCCTGTCCTACACGACCTTCACCCAGGAGATGGGGGAGATCAGCCGCGACGCCGACGGCACGATCAGCCTCGACGTGACCGTCACCAACACCGGAGACACGGCCGGCAAGGACGTCGTGGAGGTCTACTACACCGCGCCCTACACCAACGGCGGCATTGAGAAGTCGGCCGTGAACCTGGCCGCCTACGGCAAGACCGGCCTGCTGGAGCCGGGCGCCTCCGAGACCGTCACCGTCACCTTCGCCGAGGACGACATGGCCTCCTACGACTACCAGAACGCTCGGGCCTATGTGCTCGAGGCCGGCGACTACACCATTTCCCTGCGCTCGGACTCCCACACGGTGATCGACGAGCAGACCCTCACGGTCGATGCGACCATCACCTACGACTCCGACGACAACACGCACAGCGGTGACGCCATCGCCGCCACCAACCAGTTCGACGCCGCCGCCGGTGACGTCACCTACCTCTCCCGGGCGGACTCCTTCGCCAACTACGAGGAGGCCACCGCCGCTCCGGCCAGCCTGGAGATGTCCGAGGAGCACCGGGCGGCCTTCGTCGCCAACTCCAACTACGACTCCACCGCCTTCGACAACGACTCCGACCAGATGCCCACCACCGGCGCCGACAACGGCCTGGTCCTGGGCGACATGTACGGCCTGGACTACGACGACCCCAAGTGGGATCAGCTGCTCGACCAGCTGTCCGTCGCCGACATGAACAGCCTGATCGCCAACGGCGGCTACGGTTCCGTGGCCGTGGACTCCGTCGGCAAGGTCCGCGTGTCCGACGTGGACGGGCCCGCCTCGCTGAACAACAACTTCACCGGCGTCGGCTCCATCGGCCTGCCGTCGGCGGTGTCCGTCGCCGCCACCTGGAACCAGGAGCTGGCACACGAATTCGGCACCGCCATCGGCACCATGGCCCACGACATGGACGTGGCCGGTTGGTATGCACCGGCCACCAACACTCACCGCTACGCCTACGCGGGCCGCAACTTCGAGTACTTCTCCGAGGACCCGGTCCTGGCCGGCACCCAGGTCGCCCAGGAGATCCAGGGCGCCAAGGAACTGGGGGTGTACGCCTTCATCAAGCACTTCGCCATGAACGACCAGGAGACCAACCGCACCAACATGCTGGCCACCTGGTCCAACGAACAGGCGATCCGCGAGATCTACCTCAAGCCCTTCGAAATCGGCATCAAGGACGGCGGCGCCGGCGCGGTGATGACCGCCTTCAACTACATCGGCACCACCTATGCCGGAGCACTGCCCGAGCTGCAGCAGACCGTGCTGCGTGACGAGTGGGGCTTCCGCGGCATGACGCTGACGGACTACTTCGCCGGCTACGGCTACCAGAACGCCGACCAGCTCACCCGCAACGGCGGTGACATGATGCTCGCCACCACGGACATCACCGTCAACTCCGTGCAGAACACCTCCGCCACCGGAGTGATCGCCATGCGGGAGTCCGCGCACAACATCCTGTACACCGTCGCCAACTCCTGGATCTACCAGGACGGTCAGCCGGATGTGCAGCGGGCCTCCTGGGAGTACCTGACCTGGGGCGTCCTGGCTGTGCTCGGCATCGGCCTGCTCGCGCTCGAGGCACTCGCCATCCGCCGCTACCGGCACCGCCGGGCGGAGGCAACCGCCGCCGTCGAGAGCTCCGAGATGAAGTAGTCGGCGCATGGGGCGGGGCGAGGAGGCCGCTTCTCGCCCCGCCCCAGTCGGCGAGCCGCACTGGAGCAACACGCTTCGGTACCCAACCCATTCAGACCACCCGTCAAGGTAAGGAACACGCCGTGACCGCCACCGCCTCGGACCTCACCCTTCTAGAGGCAGCCGCCCTCCTCTCGGGAGCCTCCGAGTGGGACTCCCGCGCCCTGCCCCAGCGCGGCATTCCCTCCTTCGTCCTGTCCGACGGGCCGCACGGCGTGCGCCGCCAGCTCGGCAGCGGTGACCACCTCGGTATCGCCGCTTCCGAGCCCGCCACCTGCTTCCCGACGGCGGCCACGGTCGCCAACTCCTGGGACCCGGAACTGGCCGAGCAGATGGGCGCCGCGCTCGGACAGGAGGCACTCGCACTCGGCGTGGACGTACTGCTGGGGCCGGGGATGAATATCAAGCGCTCCCCGCTGTGCGGACGCAACTTCGAGTACTACTCCGAGGACCCCATCCTCGCCGGCCGCATGGCCGCCGGCCTCGTCCGCGGCATCCAGTCCCGGGGCGTGGCCGCCACCCCGAAGCACTTCGCCGTCAACGGTCAGGAACTGCGCCGCATGGCCTCGGATTCCGTAGTCGACGAGGCCACCATGCGCGAGATCTACCTGACCGCATTCGAGGTCGTCGTGCGTGAGGCGCACCCGCGCGCGCTGATGAGCTCCTACAACCGGGTCAACGGCACCTACGCCAACGAGCACCCGCAGCTGCTCGCCGAGATCCTGCGCCGGGAATGGGGCTTTACGGGACTGGTGGTCTCCGACTGGGGCGGCTCCAATGACGCCGCCGCGGCCGCCGCGGCCGGCTCCTCCCTGGAGATGCCCGCACCGGGGCTGCACTCCGCACGGGAGGTCGTCGCCGCCGTCGAGGAGGGGCGCATCAGCCGTGAGGCCGTCTATGCGCGGGCCGCCGAGGTCATTGCCATGGCCACGTCCGCACCCTCGGCCAGGACCGCCCCGGAGGACCGGCCGACCTTCGACGTCGACGCCCACCATGCCCTGGCACGCCGGGTGGCCGAGGAGTCCATCGTGCTGCTGCGCAACCAGGACGGCATCCTGCCGCTGGCCCCGGGCACACGCGTCGCCGTCATCGGCGACATGGCCTCCACGCCCCGTTACCAGGGCTCGGGCTCCTCGCAGATCAACCCGACCCGGCTGGAGACCACCCTGGAGGAGATTGCCGGTACCGGTCTGGAGCTGGTCGGCTACGCCCAGGGCTACGACCGCCAGGGCAAGCCCGACCAGGCCCTGCTCGACGAGGCGGTCGCCCTGGCCGGGCGGGCGGAGGTGGTACTGGCCTACATCGGGCTGGATGAGCTGTCCGAATCCGAGGGCCTGGATCGCCCCCACATGCGCCTGCCGCAGGCACAGACCCGGCTGCTTGCCGCCGTCGCCCGTGCCAACCCCAACGTGGTCGCCGTCGTCTCCGCCGGATCCGCGGTGGAAACCGACTGGGAGGAGCACATCCGGGCCGTGGTCCACACCAGTCTGTCCGGGCAGGCCGGTGCTGGCGCCGCACTGCGGGTGCTCACCGGCGCGGTCAACCCCTCCGGCCGCCTGGCTGAGACCTACCCGGTGCGCTACGAGGACAACCCCACCTCCGCCTGGTTCCCGGCCACGGGGGAACTCGCCCTGTACAAGGACGGCCCCTACGTCGGCTACCGCTACTACACCACCACCGGCACGCCCGTGGCCCACCCATTCGGCTTCGGACTGTCCTACTCCAGCTTCGAGTACTCCGGACTGAGCGTGGACGTGACCGGCGCGCACCTGACGGTCACCAACACCTCCGCCGTCGACGGCACCGAGGTGGTCCAGCTGTACGTCACCGCCCCCGACGGCGTGTGGGGGCCGGACCGCGAGCTGAAGGGCTTCGCGAAGGTCCCCGTGGCGGCGGGGGAGACGGCGACAGTGACCATCCCCTTCGATGACTACACCTTCCGCCGCTACTCGGTGCGCGAGGGGCGCTGGGTGCACCCGGCCGGCACGTGGCGCGTGCGGGTGGGGCGCAACGTCGATGACCTCCCGCTCGAGGCCCCCTGGGAGGTGGACGGCGACCCGGTCGCCCCGGCCGACCCGGTCCTGGGCCACTACCTGGACGGCACCGTCACCGAGGCCACCGACGCCGAGTTCGCTGCGCTGCTGGGACGACCGGTGCCGCAGCCGGAGACATCCGGCCGCATCGGTCTCAACAGCCCCATCTCCGACCTCGCCCACGGCCGCAGCCGCATCGGCAAGCTGGCCGTCAAGATCCTGGAACGCCAGAAGGCCAAGGCCGACGCCTCCGGCAAACCCGATCTGAACATCCTGTTCATGCTCAACATGCCGCTGCGCGCCATGGGCAAGATGACCGGCGGCATGGTGTCCGCCGAGATGGTCGACGGCATCGTCGACTTCGCGGGCGGCCGTGGGCTGCACGGCCTGCGCACCATCGTGGGTGGTTTCTTCCGCAACCGGCGCCAGGACAAGGCCACTCAGAGACGGCTTGATAGCCCCGCTGACTCCGTAGGGCCCGGGGGATACCGGTCCGGCCTCTAATCCATCCAGTTCCCATCGCTAAAAGAGACAACAGAAACCGAGACCACGCATGAAATCGATCACCGCCTGGTGGCACCGCTTCGAGGAGCGGCACGAGACCATCGCCCAGTTCATCGTCTTCTTCATCCTGTCCAACGGCGTGACCCTGCTGCAGCTGATCCTGATGCCGGTGTTCCGGTGGATCTTCGGATTCACCTCGCTCCAGGGCACCACCTTCCAGTTCCTCCCGGTCGGGTCCTCGGGTGGCAGCCCCGTATACCTGTTCGACTACGTGGCCGGCCCCATCCAGGCCGACGGCTCCGGCGGCGGTCTGGCCTACTTCCTGGCGGTTGAGATCACCCTGCTGATCGCCCAGGTGATCAACTTCTTCGCCCAGCGCTCCATCACCTTCAAGTCGAACTCCTCCATCTGGAAGGCGGCCTTCTGGTATGCGCTGGCCTACGTGGTCATCACCATCGTGGCCGCCGCCCTCCAGGTGCTGTACAAGGAGCCCATCTACTCCTGGTGCAAGGGCACGCTCGGCGCCTCCACCGGTGAGACCGTGGCGGACGTGGTCACCATGATCATCAACGCGGCCATCTCCTTCTGGGTCTTCTTCCCGATCTTCAAGGTCATCTTCAAGCGCGTGCCCGAGGATGCGGAAGCACAGTCGGAAGCAGACACCCAGGCCGGGGTGCCGTCGGTACACTGAGCCGGGCACGGTCCGGTAGGGTCATGCACGTCAATCACCAGGAGCGCCTCGGGCGTGGGTCGGGCGACTGCCCGATGACCGCGGTACGCCGGGACTCCGTCTAACAAGGAGATCCGCACGGTGACCGCTAGCCCGCTAATCACGGTCGTAGTCCCCGCGTATAACGCCGAGGACTGCCTGGGTCGTTGCCTGTCCAGTCTCGTGGCGGCAGACGATGGGAGCGGCGCCCTGGAGATCATCGTCGTCGACGACGGCGCCACGGACGGAACCGGAGCCCTCGCCGACGCCTACGCCCAGGCGCACACGGCCATCGAGGTGATCCACCAGGACAACGGAGGCCACGGCGGTGCTATAAACACCGGGGTCGCCGCGTCCCGGGGCACCTGGCTGAAGGTGTGCGACGCTGATGACGCCATCGATCCCGGTGCCCTGCGCACCCTGCTCGCGGCCCTGCGCTCGTGGCAACGGGAGGGCAACGAGCCGGACCTGGTGGTTACCAACTTCGTGTACGTCCGTGAGGGCACGCCCGCCTGGTACCGGCTCAGCCACGGACCCGCCCGCCGGGGCCCGCGGGGGATCAGGCCCGGCCGCCACGTCGTGCGCTTCCGGGGGCTGCTCCCGAGCGGACGCATTGGCGGCTGGGACGACGTCGGACGCTTCCGCCCCGACCAGTACCTCATGATGCACTCCCTCGCCTACCGACGGGAGGTGCTGGAGCGCTCCGGGATGCGGCTGCCCGAGCACTGCTTCTACGTGGACAACCTGTTCGCCTTCGAACCGCTGCGCCACGTGCGCACGCTGACCTACCTGGACCTGGACCTGTACTACTACACGGTGGGGCGGGCCGGGCAGTCGGTCGCCGACGACGTGATCGTGGCGCGCCTGGACCAGCACGACCGGGTGAACGCGCTCATGCTGGAGGCGATGCCCCACGAGGGCGACGTGCCGAAAGCACTGCTGCGCTACCTGGTACACATCTACACCATGAGCGCGGTGGTGATCACCACCATGGCGCTGCGCTCGGGTACGCCCCGCAATATCGCCATAAAGCAGCAGCTCTGGGAGCGGCTGGATGGCACGCGGCCTGACGTGGCCCGGCGGGTGCGCGGCTCCGTCATGGGACGGCTGATGACGCTGCCGGGGCGCCCCGGCAACTGGGTGCCGGTGGCCGGTTACCAGGTGGCTCGCCGAGTATTGGCCCTGAACTGAGAACGGGACCGGTGTGGGACTGCCACACCGACCTCGGCGGTAATAACGCCGGTTTTTCGCTGGTTCGGCCGGACCAGTCGTTGCGGGCCCGGACTCGTTCTTCTGGGCGTCCAGTCTTTGTGGCCCGGGAGCCTTCCTTGGGGTCGGGAGTGGGGCTTCACCACACCCCAAACACAGAATCACAACGCCCGACCTCGGCACGTAGCTTCTACCGGTCTCGGTGTGTTACCGACGCCGGTCTCGGTGAGGGAGCGCGGTGGGGATCGGCAGCAGTACGCGCAGCATGAAGGTGCCTTGTGCACTCTCTCCCGCGGTGACCTGCCCGCCGTAGGCCTTGGCGGCCGCGCGAATGGCGCCGAGGCCGTAGCCGTGCGCGCCGCCACTCGCCCCGGCGCGCCGTGGGGGCTCGTCGTCGGTGGACATGAGTTGCCCGCGCGCCAGCGGATTCTCCACCTCGATCAGTACGAATCCGCGGCGGGCGCGCACATCCACGCGGATCCACCGGTCGGCGTCCCCGCTGCTTGAGACCGCGTCCAGGGCGTTGTCCAGAGCGGTGCCAACCAGCGTGGCCAGGTCCGCGGCGGCCATGAAGCCGAGCGCGGCGCCATCGGCGATCGTGGTCATGGTGACGCCGGCCTCCAGACAGACCTGCTCCCGGTCGGTCAGGATCACATCGAGCACGGGGCTGCCGGTACGCACGAACACCTCGTAGGGGCGCACGGACGCCTCCAGGTCGCCGAGCCGGTCCAGGCGAATCGTGGGGTCCGGCTCTGCGCGCACCGAAGCGATCATGTGCCGCAGGTCGTGGTACTTGCGGTTGACGATGTCGATGGCCCGCTTGGAGGTCAGGTACTGCTCGTACTGTGAGCGCAGCAGCGCCTCGGTGCCGGCCAGTTCGAAGGAAGCCCGGTTTTGCAGGTCCACCTCCCGCTGGGCGTACAGGATGATGAATCCGCACAGATCCACGAGTGTGCGGATGTAGAAGACCTCGGCTCCCAGGCGCCCGGAGAAGGGGGTGGCCGTGCTGAGGAAACTGAGATTGGACATGGCGAAGGTGATCGCGGCGATTGCCGCCGCCGCGGCCACGGTAGCGGTGGTGGGAAAGACCTCGCTGCGGAACCGGGGCCGCTCCAGTAGGTAGACGGCCCCGAGTACGACGCCGTCGACGACGATTGCACAAAGCACGGCCGGCCGCGTTCCGGCATGCCCGTCGAGGAGGAACACCTCCAGTTGCCACTCGAGGGAGGCCACCATCTCGGCGGCGACGAAGGCTCGCACTACCAGATAGGTGGACCGGCGCAGTGAGCCGTTGAGCGCCAGGTGCAGGATGCTCCACATGGCGGCGACCGCCCCCAGCATGCCGGCCAGCCACAGTGAGATCGGAAGGCGCGCGGCAAGCACCTGGTAGACGCACAGCGCCGGCAGCGCCGCCGTCATCACGGCGGCCCCGCGGCGTCGGGAGTCCTGCGGCCGCCACGTAGCCAGCACGTACAGCAGGCATGCGCCCCACTCGGCCAGTGCCGTCCACAGTCGGGGGATGTCTGGCAGCGCCTCCTGAATCACGTAAGAGTCCCGGATACGTGCTCGGTCAGGGCGCGCATGAACTCCTTCTTGCGGGGACGGGAGATGCGCAGCGCCTCGCCGGTGCTCATAACGGAGTCCTGCTCCCGCACTGCTACCACATGGCGCAGGTTGACGATGTAACAGGAGTTGGAACGAAAGAAGCCGTGGGGCGCCAGCTGCGGCTGCATTTGCTTGAGTGATCCGGTAAGAGTGATGACACCGTCGGCCAGGTGCACGTCCAGGCGGTGACCCGAGGACTCCAGGTAGACGATGTCACGCACGTGCACGCGCCGCAGTTCCTGCCCGTCCTTCAGCACGACGCTGGCGTTGTCCTGCCGGCTCAGTAGCGCCAGGGCGCGGTTCAGCTCGCGGGCCAGGGAGGCGTAGGGGAAGGGCTTAACCAGGTAGCCGAGGGCGGAGACCTCGTAGCCGTTGATCGCGTACTGCTGTGCGGCGGTGATGAAGATGATGACGACGTCCGGGTCGGTACGACGCACTGCCCGGGCGAGCGCCAGGCCGTCGGTTCCCTCCATCCGGATATCCAGCATGAGGATGTCGTAGACCGGGCGGAACCCGTCCAGGAGAGTCCGCCCGTCGTCGAACACGGATATTCGCAGTTCCAGTCCTCGCTCGCGCCCGAAGCGGTCGAGGTAGTCGGACAGGACACGGCGGTGCCGGGCATCGTCTTCAACGACGCCCACGCGGAGTACGGGAATGGGGCTCGTATTCACTTTCATTGGCGGCTGTAGGTGGTGCGTGGATGCTGATACCGGCGCTGGGGCGCGATGGCAGGCGGAATGTCAGGGCCGCGCGTTCTGAGGAGCGCCGAAAGTAACAGTTAGACCGTGTTAGTGTACCGGCGCTGCGGGGGGACCGCGGTCTCGGCGGAGTCCGCAATCACTGGCGGACACCCACCAGGCCGAATGTTCGGCGGGTACCAGTGTCAGGAGTTACTGGCAGGCGATCGGTGAGGCGATCGTTGAGCTACGACGGAGGGCGCTAGCGATGCGGGCGGATCTAGTAGTGGTCGGTTCGGGGCTCTTCGGTGCCACGGTCGCCCAGCGTGCCGCCGAGGAACTGGGCGTGCACGTGGTCGTGGTCGAGTGCCGCGAGCACGTAGGCGGGAATGCTTACTCCTACCGGGATGCGGACACCGGCATCGAGGTGCACCGCTACGGCTCACACATCTTCCACACCTCCAACGAGCGGGTCTGGGCCTACGCCAATCGGTTCACCGCCTTCGACGACTATCGACACCACGTCTACGCCAACCATGCCGGCGAGATCTACCCGCTGCCCATCAACCTGGGCACCATCAACCAGTTCTTCCGCGCGGCCCTCGGACCGGAGCAGGCCCGGGATCTGCTCGCCCAGCACGCCGCCGAAATCACCGGCGAGCCCGCCAACCTGGAGGAGAAGGCCATCAGCCTGATCGGGCGGCCCCTGTACGAGGCCTTCATCCGCGGCTATACCGCCAAGCAGTGGCAGATCGACCCCACCGAGTTGGACGCCGCCATCATCACCCGCCTGCCGGTGCGCCTGAACTACAACAACCGCTACTTCTCCGACCGCTACGAGGGCATCCCCGTGGGCGGCTACGGTGCCTGGGTCGAGCGGATGCTCGATCACCCGCGCATCGCAGTGCGGCTGGGGGAGGACTTCCTGGCAGGCGACGGTCCGCTCGGCCGCGACGCCTGTGTGGGGCGGGTTCCGGTGGTCTACACCGGCGCCGTGGACCGCTTCTTCGGTCACCGGCTCGGGGCCCTTACCTGGCGCACCCTCGACTTCGAGACCCGCATCCTGCCCACGGGTGATTACCAGGGCACCGCGGTCATCAACTACCCCGATGCCGAGGTCCCCTACACGCGCGTGCACGAGTTCCGTCACTACCACCCCGAGCGCTTCCATCCCGACGACGCCACCGTGATCATGCGGGAGTACTCGCGCATGGCCGGCCCCGACGACGAGCCCTACTACCCGGTGGGGACGCCGACCGACCGCGAACGGCTGAGCCGCTACCAGCAGTCGGCGGCCGAACTGGAGGCGCAGCGGGTCGTCTTCGGCGGCCGCCTGGGCTCCTACCAGTATCTGGACATGGACCGCACCATCGCGGCCGCTCTGGACTGCTTCGAGCGCCGAGTGCGTCCGTGGTTCGGCTGAGTACCCGCCGCACACCACCGCATGTCACATTGACCCGACGCGGGAGGCGGTGATGGTCCGTGGGAGACTAGACGGCGTTTAAACCGGCGGCACCAGCCGACCGGGCATCCACACTGACCGCAGGAAGAGCCAGGAACCGATTCACGTGCCACCGATCCCCACGTCCGAGCAGGCCACAAGCGTCGCCCCCGCGTCCACCGAGCAGGCCCAGATCCGCAACTTCTCGATCATCGCGCACATCGACCACGGCAAGTCCACCCTGGCGGACCGCATGCTCCAGGCCACCGGCGTCGTCGCCCCACGCGACATGCGCGCCCAGTACCTGGACCGCATGGACATCGAACGCGAACGCGGCATCACCATCAAGTCCCAGGCCGTGCGCATGCCCTGGGCCGTGACCGGGGAAGACGGCGTCACGCGCGCCTACGCGCTGAACATGATCGACACCCCCGGGCACGTCGACTTCTCCTACGAGGTCAACCGGTCGCTGGCCGCCTGTGAAGGTGCGGTGCTGTTGGTCGACGCCGCCCAGGGCATCCAGGCACAGACCCTCGCCAACCTGTACATGGCCATGGAGGGCGACCTGACCATCATCCCGGTGCTGAACAAGATCGACCTGCCCTCGGCCGAGCCGGAACGGCACGCAGAGGAGATCGCCTCCCTGATCGGCTGCGAGCCCGAGGAGGTACTGCGCGTATCCGGCAAGACCGGGGCGGGCGTTCCCGAGCTACTGGACCGGATCGTCGAGGCCGTCCCGCCGCCGTCCGGCGACCCCGACGGCGCCGCCCGAGCCATGATCTTCGACTCCGTCTACGACGTCTACCGGGGCGTGGTCACCTACGTGCGCGTCGTCGACGGTGCCCTGAAGTCGCGCGAGCGCATCAAGATGGTGTCCACCGGCGCCGTCCACGACCTGCTGGAGATCGGCGTCATCAGTCCCGAGCCGGCCCCCACCCAGGGCCTACGCGCCGGTGAGGTCGGCTACCTGATCACCGGCGTGAAGGACGTGCGCCAGTCCAAGGTCGGCGACACCGTCACCTCCGCAGCCGCCCCGGCCACCGAGCCGCTGTCCGGCTACCAGGACCCCAAGCCCATGGTGTTCTCCGGGCTGTTCCCCGTGGACGGCTCCGACTTCCCGGCGCTGCGCGACGCCCTGGACAAGCTCAAGCTCAACGACGCCGCCCTCACCTACGAGCCGGAGACCTCGGTGGCGCTGGGCTTCGGCTTCCGCTGCGGCTACCTCGGCCTGCTGCATTTGGAGATCATCCGCGAGCGCCTGGAGCGCGAGTTCAACCTGGACATCATCTCTACCGCCCCATCCGTGGTCTACGAGGTCACCATGGAGGACCGCAGCGTGCACACGGTCACCAATCCGAGTGAGTTCCCCGAGGGCAAGGTCCGCGACGTCCAAGAACCGGTGGTGCGCGCCACCATCTTGACCCCCAGCGAGTTCATCGGCCCGATCATGGAACTGTGCCAGGCCCGGCGCGGCACCATGCTCGGCATGGACTACCTGTCCGAGACGCGCGTGGAGATGCGCTACCGACTTCCGCTGGCGGAGATCGTCTTCGACTTCTTCGACGCCCTGAAGTCCCGCACCCGCGGTTACGCTTCCCTGGACTACGAGCCCGACGGCACCCAGAGCGCCGACCTGACCAAGGTGGACATCCTGCTGAACGGGGAGCGGGTGGACGCCTTCAGCGCCATCGTCCACAAGGACTCCGCCTACTCCTACGGGCAGAAGATGACCCGCAGGCTCAAGGAACTCATTCCCCGCCAGCAGTTCGAGGTGCCTGTGCAGGCCGCCGTCGGCAGTCGCATCATCGCCCGCGAGACCATTCGCGCCCTGCGCAAGGACATGCTCGCCAAGTGCTACGGCGGCGACATCACCCGTAAGCGGAAGCTGTTGGAGAAGCAGAAGGAGGGCAAGAAGCGCATGAAGGCCGTC
This sequence comes from Actinomyces succiniciruminis, assembly GCF_900002405.1. Lineage (GTDB taxonomy): Bacteria > Actinomycetota > Actinomycetes > Actinomycetales > Actinomycetaceae > Actinomyces > Actinomyces succiniciruminis. The sequence goes on from NZ_LK995525.1 coordinate 64,053, forward strand.
GGCCGCGTGGAGGTCCCCCAGGAGGCCTTCATCGCCGTGCTGGGCGCGGATCAGCCCACCGGCAAGTAGCCGTCGGCGGCAATGCAGTAAGAACACCAGCGGAAGGAGACGGTCCCGTGCCGCAGCAGCATCCACCCCGCTCGCATGCCATCCACGCCCGCGTGCGCTCCTACTCGCGGGCCGGGGGTCGCCTGACCGACTCACAGGCTCGCGCCTTGGAGCGTTACGGGGACCGCTACGTCATCGACGTGCCCCGCGCTGACGCGATCCGCACCGTCGATCCGGCCTTCCGCCTGGACCCGGCCGCCGCCTTCGGCCATGTCGGCCAGCTGCGTCCACTGATCGTGGAGGTGGGCTCCGGGGCGGGGGAGGTGATTCTCGCGCATGCCGCCGCCCATCCGGGGGTGGATTACCTGGCGGTGGAGGCGTGGGAGACGGCGATCGCCAAGCTGGTGGCCGGTGCCGCCAAGGCCGGTCTGCGCAATCTGCGGGTGGTGCCCGCCGACGCGGCCCAACTGCTGGCCACTGCCCTGCCGGTGGGCTGCGCCAGCGAGGTTTGGGTGTTCTTCCCGGACCCATGGCGCAAGCCCAGGCACCGCAAGCGGCGCCTGGTCACGGCCGCCTTCGCCGACTCCGTGGCCCGGGTACTGCGACCCGGCGGGGTGTGGCGGCTGGCCACCGACTGGGCGGACTACGCCTGGCAGATGCGCGACGTGCTGGAGGCCGCCTCCGCCCTGCCCGAGGGCCTGGAGGCGGACTGCACCGGCCCCTACTTCCGTTTTCCCGACGCCGGGGCCCGCCCGGACCTGGGCGCCGACACCGCCGAGGAGGGCAGCCTGGGCAACGGCTTCGACCCCGGCTCCCCGGCCGGCGTGCGTGGCGGCTGGTCGCCGCGCTATCCGGGCCGGGTGCTGACCCGATTTGAGGAGAAGGGCATACGTGCCGGCCGCACCATCCGTGACCTGACCGCGGTTCGCACCGGCGAGATATGGGTACCCCTCCGGCGTGAGGCGGTGGCGCTTTGAGCCCTGCCCAGCCCGACGGCGCACCCCTGCCCGGCGCGGCCGATTTGCCGGCGCAGGTCCGGGCGGACACCGGGGGAGAGACGGGTCGGGGACGCCCCTTCTCGGTGTACCTGCACGTGCCCTACTGCCGGGTGCGCTGCGGCTACTGCGACTTCAACACCTACACGAACCTGTCCATGGGCGGCGGGGCCTCGGCAGGGGATTACGTGGACACACTCGCCGGCGAGCTGCGTCTGGCCCACACCGCGATGGAGCGGGTCGGCCTGCCGCAGCGGGCGGCACGAACCGTGTTCGTCGGCGGCGGCACCCCCACCATGCTGCCGGCCGGGGACCTGGCCCGCATGCTGACCTTGGTGCGGGACACCTGCGGCCTGGCCGACGGCGCGGAGGTGACCACGGAGGCCAATCCGGAGACCGTGGACGAGCGCTACCTGGCGGCCCTGGCGCAGGCTGGCTTCACCCGGGTGTCCTTCGGCATGCAGTCCGCGGTGCCGCAGGTGCTGCGCATCCTGGACCGGGCCCACACCCCCGAGCGGGTGCTGCAGGTGGTGTCATGGGCGCGGCGGGCCGGACTGGCCACGAGCCTGGACCTGATCTACGGCACGCCGGGCGAGTCCCTGGACGACTGGCGCCGCTCGCTGGAGGCGGCGGTGGAGATCGGCCCGGACCATTTGAGCGCCTACGCCCTGGTGATCGAGGAGGGCACGCGCATGTGGTCCCAGGTGCGCCGCGGCGAATTGCCCCTGCCTACCGACGACGACGAGGCGGCCAAGTACGAGTTGGCCGATGCGGTGCTGGGCCGTGCCGGCTACGCGTGGTACGAGATCTCCAACTGGGCGCGGCCCGGGCATGAGTGCGTGCACAACCAGGCCTACTGGCGCGACTGGGACTGGTGGGGCGCCGGCCCGGGGGCGCACAGCCACCTGGGGGACGTGCGCATGTGGAACGCCAAGCATCCGGTGGCCTGGGCCGGACAGGTGACGGCCGGGAGACTGCCCGTCGCGGGGCATGAGGTCGTCGATGCCGACTCGCGAGAACTGGAGCGGGTAATGCTCGGCATTCGCATGCGGGAGGGTCTGGAGTTGCGGAGTCTGACGCGGCCGGGGGAGGCCGCGACGGCGTCGGGAACCCCGCGGCGGCTCGTGCCGGTGGTGGGAGGTTTCGTCGCACAGGGCCTGCTCGAGGGTGCCGCGGCCATGGCCGGACGCGCCGTGCTGACCCTGCGGGGACGGCTCATGGCGGACACGGTCACCCGCGAGCTCGTCGACTGACGTGTTACTGGGACTATCGGGTGGTGTAGGGCTGGAGGTCAACGGTGCCGGAGCAGGTGGCGATGACGGTTTCGTCATGGCTGGCCACGATGATCGTCTTCCCTCGATCCCGCAGTTCCTTCAGTAGATCGAGCACTGCGTCCCGGTTGGTGCTGTCCAGAGAGCCGGTGGGTTCGTCTGCCAGGATGATGTCGCAGGGCTTGAGTAGCAGCCGCGCGATAGCGGTGCGCTGCTGCTCGCCCCCGGAAAGGGTGTAGACCTTGCGCGATTCGAAGCCGGGAAGGCCCACTGCGGCCAGAGCCTCGGATATGAGGTCGGCCTTGGCCCGGCCCTCGTTGTCGGCGTAGGTGAGGGCTAGGCGCAGATTGCTCTCGACCGACTCATGGTCGATCAGTGCGTAGTTCTGAAACAAGTAGCCGAGGTGGTAGCGGATGAAACGGTTGGCGGCGCGGGTGCGGGGCCGAGGCGAAGGGGAGCCATTCAGGAGGACGGCACCGCTTCCGGGTGATTCCAGCAGACCGAGGATGTTGAGTAGTGTCGACTTGCCCGACCCCGATGGGCCGGTGACGGCGAACATCTGCCCGGCGCCGACGGTGAACGAGATGTCGTTCAGGACCCGGTGCTTGCCATAGGCCTTGTCGAGGTTGCGAACATCGACGGCCACGCTGTTCTGCGCGCCGCTCGGCGCGGTCTGAGTGCTTGTTACGGATGACATCTCACAGTTCCTTCAATCGTCTCGTCAGGCTTACCCGCTCGGTGGCCAGCGCGGTGAGGGCTCCGATCCCGGCCTCAATCGCCGCGGCGGCGCCTAAGATGGCCGTCACCAGCAGGAGTCCCTGAGCACCGAGCGCGCCAAAGGTGTACTGCAACGGGTGAAGGTACGGCAGCGGAAGACCGAGAGACTTGAGTGCTCCCAGAACGGTCGCGAATACGAGGGCGACTAACCAGCTGCATCCTGACACGCGGAACAGTCCGGAGTAAGTCCGGGGCAACGATGCGCCGTGCAGCCTGTGAACGGCAATCGCGCGGTACTGCGAGTTGAAGTAGATGACTGTTGCGGAGGTGCCGAGCAGAACCACCAGTACGAACAGTGAGGAACCCGTCGTCACAGCGTCCCAGAACATCTCGCGCTCACCGAGCGCGAGCTCGAAGCGCTGGGCGTCACTCGTGGTGACCAGGTGGGTGAAATTGTCGTCAAGGCTGAGCTCCTGGAGGGTGGGGAGCAGTCTCTCGTATGTGGACTCCGGATCCCCATCGGTAAAGATCTTGAGAGCGGTGTCGGGATCGCCGGTAATCGAGTTCAGCCTGTCGCCGGCGAGGCTGTTGGAAGGCGTCATGATCTCGATGATGGGGTCGCGTACCGTGTTCCCCGATTCGGGGGAGATCTTGGAGTTGAACGTGAACACGTCCTGTCCGGGTGCGGTCCAGACAATGATGACGTCCTGTTCGTGTAGATCCTCCGGCACGGGTAGGCCCATGCGCTCATCGGCCTGAATAACGCCTTCTACTTCGGGGGTCCCGTTGCGAGACACATAGTAGGTCCGGCGGATGTGCTCCTCCTGGCTTTTGAGAGTTGAGGGGGCGGCGACGATCCAGGAGTCCTCGGAGGGGTCGATTTCTAATGGTTGTCCGTCCTCTGCGTATACCGGGTAGCGTGCCAAGTAGTTCAGATTCACGGTCAGTGACTGCGTCATCGGGTCGTCGGGCTGTGGGTAATCTGGCTCGTAGTTGAACGATTCTATGTACAACGCTCCTGCCTGATCCACCATGGGATACAGGTCGCGCGCTACGGTCACTTCGGTGGTGTAATCACCGGAATCGATATCCTGCTCGTTGTCGCCCACATAATAGGGGAAGAGCACTCCGTAATCATCTGTGTCTCCCCAAGCGGACAGGTGCTGGCGCTCGTCACGCGAGTCGAGAATCGACGCGGACGCCTGGGCGATGACAATAATCAGCATCGTGGTTATCAGTGTTTTTACCGCTAATGACAGTAAAAGCGGGGTTGAATGGGGTGACATCGGTTCTCTCTGAGGGTGTGCTTATATTCTTCCGGGTGCGGGGTGGTGTGTTAGAGGCGCCCTTTAACGAGATCTGACACCTTGAACCTGCTTATCGTCGCCATGCCGACGCCGTAGGTGACCAGCAGAACGGCGGCGGATGCTAACATGTATCGCAGAAACATGGTGTGAACCAGAATTCCACTCATCTCGGGAACTGTTAACGCGAGAACAATGGTGACGGCGAGTCCCGCCCCGAGTGTTATTAGTGTGGGTCTACCGGTGGTGGTGTACCAAATACGATTGTTGGGATAGCCGTGCAACGATAGTACTCCGAGTTGCCTGCCCGCGCGTGTCACCGTGGCGGGGATCAGCGCGGCGGCGATCAGTGTCAATAGGTAGGGCGCGTACAAGAAGAACCTGGATGCAGTCGTTCGTAGCTTGGCGCTGGCGATTTCGGACGGATCCACCGGGTTCAAGTCGGCGGGTTTGTACTCCTCTCCGCTCATGTCTGTGAGTGCACCGGCAATGAGCTGAAGGAACTCGTCCCGAGCATCTCGCGTAGGAGCCTCGACGGTGTAAGTGCCCTCGGCTGGCAGCCTGTTATAGGCGGTCTCGAGAGGCTCGACGCTGAGGTCGTATCGCCCCGCTACAACATTCGGCACGCCCACCACTCCGGGGTTGGTCGGTTCTATGGTGGTGGCGGTCTCGCCGTGCCGCAGGCCGGATGCGGAGGGCCAGTTGCCACGGCTCAGCTCGATGATGTCGAACAGTTGCGTGTCTCGGCCGCCCAAGTAAACATAGTAGTGGATATGCCTGCGATCGCGCCCGGAGGAATCGATCGATACTCTCAGGACGTTGACTCCGGACTCCGCTGCGGCTGTAGTAAGTGTTTCGAGTGCGTCGTCGGGCTCGGCGAGGTTGCGAGCTGCGGGCCAATTAAAGCGTGTGCCCAGCTGCTCCGCGGCGTGCAAGTGTTGCTGCTCCTGATTGTGTGCGTAGTCGACTGCGGTCGATATCGGCACTAAGGCCAATATGACAGTCAGGAGGATGTGCAAAGACGCTCTCATGGTTCTTGTCAAATGCTGTGTTGTATTGTGTTCTCCGTGCTGGCATGGAGTTGGCCCGGCGGCCGTGGTAGTGCATTCGTCGACCGCCGGGCGGCTCCGTTGGCGACCTGTCTGTCAGTATGTGTAGCAGGTCGGCTTGGTGTTGCTGGAGTTGACTGAAGCCAGTGCCGTTTTTCCGGCATCTACGGTGCTTGTTCTGGTCGTGTTCCCCATTTTGGCGGTGGCGCTGGTGCGTGTTGGCCCGGTGCGCATTGTTGCTCCTCAGGAATCTTACTTCGTGGCTGATTCAGGGTGTGCTCGATCCATTCGTGGAACACGTCGAGGCATGCATGAGCGTAGACATGCCGGATGTGGTTGTCAACACAATAGTGTGGTGAGTGACATGTTACTCGCGTTGTGTGTCGCCTCGTATCGCTTGACGCACCCTTGGAGAAGGCGCGTGGACACTGACACGTCGTTCCTCGAGGGCGATGTCGTGTGGATCGACCTCTCGCCGGTCGTCGGTGGGGAGCGGAGCGGCAGACGGCCGATCGCTACTGGAGCACCTTGTGATCCGCCAGTCGTAGCGGCGGACGCTTGACGCCTCCGCCGGCGTGGCGGCCTCCACAGTATTTCGGCGGGACATACAAGGTGTCGATTTGGCATCCTGGAGTCATGAGCACAGGTATGCCCAGTTACGGAGCACCCCAGAACAACGGATATGGAAACACCGGCCAGGGATACGGCTATGGCGCGTCGCAGCCTGGCGCCTCCGGGCCGTACGGTTCCATGCCCCCGGTTCAGCCCACCCTCACGATTGGTGACGGCCTGTCCTGGGCGTGGTCCCGCATCACCGACAACCCCGTGGTCCTGCTGGTCGGCTTCGGCATCTGGACGATCCTCACCGGCCTCGGTGCGCAGGCGAGCTACACGGTCGACGGCGTCGAGCACACCTACGGCCTGGGAATCCCCGGCGGCAACATCATCTCCCTGGCCGCCATGCTGATCGGGCCCATCGCCATGGCGCATGTGGGGCTGCTGACATCCTCCGGTCGCAAGGCGCGCTTCGCCGACTTCTTCACCTTCCCGAACTTCCTGCAGGGCTTCCTTGCCATGCTCCTCTCGGGCCTGGCCACCGTGATCGGCTCCATCTTCCTGATCGTCCCCGGCATCATCCTGTACTACCTGTTCACCTTCGTCAGGTACGCGGCCGTCGAGTACCACCTGAACGCGATCGCCGCCATGCGCCACTCGATGCGCCTACTGTCGGCCAACGTCGGCGTGCTGCTGCCTTTCGCATTGATCGGTTTCCTCCTGCTCGTCGCCGGAACCGCCACCGTCATCGGTTGGATCGTCACCGTTCCCCTGGTGGCCCTGATGACCACCTACGCATACGTGCGCGTCCAGGGACGGGACGTGGCCCGCTACCCGAGCCAGGGCTGACCCGCGTCGACGACGGTGGGCGGCGACGTCGTCGCCCCTCACCGGCGTCGGAGCCCGACGTGCTTCCGGTCACCTTGTGCCCGGGACACGCCGATGTCTCGCGATATGGGACGGATGTCGTCATAGGGTGAAGCTAGCGTCGTCGCATCTTTGATGGGGCGACGAGCACGCCTGCCCCGAACTGAGGAGTCTCACGTGGAGTTGCAGTGGTGGTCCATACTGCCCTTCGTCGTCATGCTGGCATCGATCGCGGTCCTGCCGCTCGTGCCGGCGACGTCCCATTGGTGGGAGAAGAACTCCCACCAACTGCTGGTCGCCCTGGTCCTGGGACTGCCCGTCGCGGTCTGGATGCTGGTGGCCATTGGCTGGGAGCCCGTATTCGCCTCCGTGGTGGAGTACATCCAGTTCATCTCCCTGCTTTTGGCGCTGTTCGTCGTCTCCGGTGGCATCTTCCTGAAGGGTGACATTCAGGCGACCCCGCGCAACAACACCATCTTCCTGGCGATAGGCGCGCTGCTGGCCAGCTTCGTCGGCACGACCGGCGCCGCCATGCTGCTGATCCGCCCGCTGCTGAACACCAACCGCGAGCGCGAGTACCGCGTCCACACCGTCCTGTTCACCATCTTCATGGTTGCCAACTGCGGCGGCCTGCTGACCCCGCTTGGTGACCCGCCGCTGTTCCTCGGCTTCCTGCGCGGCGTCCCCTTCACCTGGACCTTCAGCCTCGCCGTCGAGTGGCTGTTCGTCAACGCCATGCTGCTGGCCAGCTACTTCGCCCTGGACTCCTGGTACTACTCGCAGGAGCCCGCCGCCGACATCCTGGCCGACAAGACGGACATCGAGCCCCTCGGCCTGCGCGGCGCCAATAACCTGATCTGGTTCGTGGTCATCATCGCCGCCGTCGCCTTCGCCCCCTCCATCGACGCCGAGGCCATAGAGGAGGGGCACGCCACGCTTATGAACTGGATTCCAGTGCGAGAGATGATCATGCTCGCCGCGGCCGCCGCCTCCTTCAAGTTCGGCGACAAGCGCGCCCGTTTCGAGGATAACCAGTTCGAGTGGGGGCCGATTGCCGAGGTGGCCGCGCTGTTCATCGGCATCTTCCTGACCATGATTCCGGCCCTGCGCTACCTGGATGAAGTCGCCGGCAGCCTGCCGCTGAACGAGATCACCTTCTTCGTGTTCACCGGCGGCCTGTCCTCCCTACTGGACAACGCCCCCACCTACGCCACCTTCTTCGAGATGGCCGGTCAGATCCCTCACCCCGGCGGGGCCACGGTTGCCGGCGTGCCAGAGTTGTACCTGCGCTCCATCTCGCTGGGCGCGGTCCTGTGCGGCGCCCTGACCTACATCGGCAACGGCCCGAACTTCATGGTCAAGTCCGTGGCGGAGGCGCGCGACGTCGAGATGCCGTCCTTCGGCGGCTATATCGGCCGCTCCTTCATGTACCTGGTGCCCGTGCTGGCCGCCATGGTCCTGCTGTTCATCGCCAACCCGCTGTGGGCCAAGCTCCTCGGCGTCGTGCTGGTAGTCGTGCTGCTGGCCAACAATGTCCGGCTGCTGCGCTCCAGCCGCCGCCTGGCGCTGGCGGACGCCTGACGACGGCGCTCCCCGCCGCCGATACGAGCGGACCGGGGCCCGGACACCCGCAGGTGTCCGGGCCCCGGTGTGCCTATCGGGTCAGGAGGTGGCCCGCTCGGTGACCCAGGCGATGAAGTTCTCCTCGCCGGTGCCGGTCAACTCGGCCATGGTGTGCCCCTGACCCCAGACGGTCGCGAAGTCCACCGCCTGGCCGGCCGCCTGCAGCGCCAGTGCCAGGTTCACCTCCACCGTGCTGGCCGTGTCGCCCTGGGTGATGCCGGTGCGGATGCGCCAGGAGGGCGCCACCGTCGACGTGCCGGCACCCTCGTAGGCGGTGGATAGGAAGTACATGGGGTTGTACATGTGCTCGCGGGTGAGCACGTCGACGCCTAGCGCGTCGGTCTGCACAAAGTCCGAGTCGTACTCGGAAGAGCCGTACTCGTCGGACCAGTCGGTCAGGGAGGCGTAGGCGTCCTGGTTGGCGTCGACCACGTCGCGGGAGAGCTTCGAGAAGTGCATCGCCGTCTGCCCGACCCCGAGGACCGTGTTCTCCGTCTGACCGCGGTCGACGCCGTCGAGGGCGCCGACGTCCTTGGTCGCCGCCTTCTGACTGGCGACGAAGCCCTCCAGGCCCGTGATGGTCGCGGTATTGCTCGAGGGGTCGTAGGAGACCCACTCCACATCCTGGTTCAAGGCGGCGATGTAGTCGTCCACCGTCTCATAGGTGACCGACTCGGAGGAGTCTTCGGAGGATCCTCCGGGCGCGCCATCTGTGCTGCCGCCATCGGTCGGGGCGCCGTCGGGGGCCTCAGCATCGCCGGGGGCGCCGGAGGGTAGCCCAGGGGCTTCGCCACCCGCCCCGTCCGGGCCGCCCTCGCCGTCGCCGGGCGCACCGGCTCCGCCCTGGGCCTCCATGCCGGCCATCTCGGTGGAGTTGGGCGTGTAGGGGAACTCGGTGGCGGCCAAGAAGTCGTTCAAGGACTGCTCGACCACCGCGACCATGTGGTTGTAGTAGGTGCCGGCCAGGTACTGCCCGTCCGCGGACTCCTCAAGGGTAAGGGCATTGCCGTCGGCGTCGACCAGCCCCAGGCCGTTGAGGTGGCTGGCGTAGGCGGCGGCCAGATCCTGGGAGTATGCCCGCGTCCAGGTGCCCTCCGCACGGGTGCCGGTGGTGGCGAACTGGCCCATGTTCCACTCGTAGGCGGCGTTGGCGGCGTCCAGGCTGGTGATCGGGCACCAGCACATGGCCCCCGCGATTGCGTCCGACAGTGCCTTGCCGTCGGCGTCCGTGGTGGCGGCGCCGAGCGCCTCCAGGTAGGGGGTGTACAGCGCGGAGTCGCCGGAGGCCCCCATCACCGCGGACTGGGCGCCGCCGCCGGAGTGGCCGAACACGAAGATCTGCTCCGGGTCGCCGGGTAGGGCGGAGGCGTTGTAGCGCAGGTAGCGGACGGCGGCCTTCAGATCGGTCACGCCCCAGGGCGCATTGCCGGGGGCCGCGTCGGTGGTGGAGTCCTTACCGCGCAATCCCGCCTGCACGTAGACGAAGCCGGCCTCCATGTAGGCCGCGACCGTGTCGTAGGAGTACTCGCTGGGAGGCTGCTGGGCCGCGTAGCCGGGGGTGTTGACCGGCAGCACGATTGGCGCCGTCGCCGCCGTCCATTCGCCGACCGCGCCGTCGCCGGCAATCTCGGCGGTGAAGGTGCCGTCGCCGTTGTCGATGGCGGACATGTAGGCGCCGGGCACGAAGACGCCCAGGGTCTCGTAGCTGCTGTCCTGTGGGGAGGCGACGTAGGTCAGGCCCAGCTGGTAGTACACGTCGCCGTCGGCGTCGTAGCTCCATGCCGCCGAGTCGAGAGCCAGCGCGGTGCTGGTGGTGGGGGCGGCCGAGGCCGACTCGCCCGTGGCGCCGCCAGCGCCGCCGGAGTCGTTGGAACAGGCGGCCAGGCCCGCGGCCCCGAGCAGTGCGGCCACCGGCACCGCATGCATGACGGCACGTCGAGAGATATTCATCAGCGGATTCCTTTACGTTGGCATCAGGGATACGCACATCATGCAACCCGGGCAGTCTGGGCATAAGCCGGGAACGACGCTGTGCGCCGCGTGTGAGAACGGTGAACCACTAGCGGGTGCCGGGGGCGGTCACGAAGTCGATCAACTCTTCCATGCGGCCCAGCAGACTCGGCTCCAGATCCTTGTAGGAGCGCACCGTCGCCAGAATCCGCTGCCAGCCGCGGGCGATATCCGCCTGGTCGGCATGCGGCCAGCCCAGTGCCTCCAGGGTGCCGTGCTTGATGTCGGTGCCGCGGGGAATCTCCGGCCAAGCCTGCAGACCCACCCGCTCGGGCCGCACCGCCTGCCACACATCCACATACGGGTGCCCCAGGATCAGCACGTTCTCGCCGCCGGGCATGGCCCGCACCTGCTCGGCTATGCGCGACTCCTTCGAGCCGGGCACCAGGTGGTCCACGAGCACTCCCGCCCGCCGCTGAGACGAGGGGCCGAAGGCGGCCATGACCTCCTCGAGGTTGTCGACGCCGTCCAGCATGAGCACCACCACGCCCTCATGGCGCAGGTCATCACCCCACACCTTCTCCACCAGCTCGGCGTCGTGCTTGCCCTCCACCCAGATGCGCGAGGCCCGCGCCACCCGGGCCCGCTCGCCCTCGACGGCGTAGGAGCCCGAGGCGGTCAGCCTGCGTCCGCCGGCGCTGACCGGACCGGCGGGGGGACGCCTGCGCGGGGCCGGCGGGTCCACGATCACGGGCCGGCCCTCCAGCCAGAAGCCCGGCCCGAGTGGGAAGGCGCGCTGCACGCCCCGCCT
>NZ_LK995525.1:75333-79518 GCF_900002405.1 Actinomyces succiniciruminis
GGCGCGCTGCACGCCCCGCCGATCCTCCAGCACCACCAGGTGCTTGCCGCCGGACTTCTCCACGGCCACCGCCGCCCCCACGAAGCCGGTCTGGCGGTCCTCGAGCACCATGCCGCGCGTGAGGGCCACGTGCACCGACTCCGGGCGCACTGCCGTCGGGCCCACTCGGTGGGGGTCCACCGCCAGCACATCCCCGCCGTAACGGTTGTCGGCCGAAGGGCGCGCGGGCGGGGGAGTGGCGGCCTTCCGGCCCCCACGCCCCGCCGCGGAACGCCCGGAAGCCGCGGCCGCTCGGGCCGCACCCTCCGGGGCGCCGCTGCGACGTGCGGCGGCCTGCTGGCGGGCGGCCTGTTCCCGCAGGGCCCGACGGCGTGCCGCCGTCGCCCCGGGCACGACGCCGCGGGCGTTGGAAGTGGACTGGGAGCCGGAACGGCGGGAGGGTGGCGTGTTCACTCTGGGCACGGTAGGGGAAGGTCACGCCGTCGGCCCTGATTGCCGGCCGCGGCGCGGCGTAGGATGGCACTCGCGTCCCGGGAGTGCTAACGGCGTCGGCCGGTCCGGTGACGCCTGAACCGGCGGCCGGGCGTCGCGTCGCCCCGCGCGCGCATCGCAGACGAGAAGGGAGGGCCCCATGTCGGACGATCGCCGTCTGAAGGTGCTGTCCGCCATCGTCACCGACTACGTGCGCACCCGCGAGCCGGTCGGCTCACGCGCCCTGGTGGAGCGCTACCGGCTGGGCGTCTCCCCAGCCACCATCCGCAACGACATGGCCACCCTGGAGGACGAGGGTTACATCCACCAGCCGCACACCAGTGCCGGTCGCGTCCCCACCGAGAAGGGCTACCGCCGCTTCGTCGATGAGGTGGCCCGCATCAAGCCCCTCTCCGCCCCCGAGCGGGCCGCCATCAACGCCCTGCTGTCCGGCGCCGTCGACCTGGAGCAGGTGGTCGCCCGCACCGTGCGCGCGCTCGCCCAACTGACCGGCCAGCTGGCGGTCGTCGAGTACCCGAGTCTGCGCCGCACCACCCTGCGTCACCTCGAACTGGTGGCCCTCGGCCCCACCCGCCTGCTCATGGTCATCATCACCGACACCGGCCGCGTCGAGCAGCGCACCGTCGGCCTGTCCGGGCGCGGCCCCGACGGGCTGGTGGACCCGGCCGTCCTGGAGCGGCTGCGCCTGCGGCTGAACACCGCCCTGGTCGGCCGCCGCGCCGTCGAGGTGGTCCCGGTGCTCGCCGCCCTGGCCGAGCAGGCGCCCGCCGACGAGCGCGCCGTGCTGGCCGCCGTCACCGACGAGCTGATCGCCGCTCTGCGGCCCGACGCCGAGGAACGCATCGTCGTCGCCGGCACCGCCAACCTCGCCCGCTCCCTGGACTTCACCGCCATCGGCACGCTCCTGGACGCGGTTGAGGAACAAGTGGTGCTGCTGCGCCTGTTCACCTCCGAGGACGCCGCCCACCGCGACGACGCCGACGACACCGGAACCACCGTGCGCATCGGCTCGGAGACCCACGAGGACGCCCTGGCGGAGGCCTCGGTCGTCTCCGCCGCCTACGGCCCCGGGGACGCCGTCGCCCACCTGGGCGTAATCGGCCCCACCCGCATGGACTATCCGGCCACCATGGCGGCCGTGCGCGCGGTCGCCCGCTATCTGTCCCGGTTCCTGACCGGGACGGAGGGCAGCATGCCGGGCTGACCCGCCCACCGAGAATCCGACACCACCCCACCACGAAGGAACACCAGCAAGCGTGAGCGACTACTACGACGTCCTCGGTGTCACCCGCCAGGCCACGGCCGAGGAGATCAAGAAGGCCTACCGCAAGAAGGCCCGCCAGCTGCACCCCGACGTCGCCGGCCCGGGGCACGAGGACGAGTTCAAGAAGGTCTCCGCCGCCTACGAGGTCCTGTCCGACTCCGAGAAGCGGAAGATGTACGACCTGGGCGGTGAGGACGCCCTGCACGGCAACAACGGCTTCGGCGGCGGCTTCACCGGTGACTTCGGCAGCTTCTCCGACTTGTTCCAGCAGGCATTCTTCGGCGGCGCAGCCTCCCGCGGCCCGGCGTCCCGCACCCGCCGGGGCCAGGATTCGCTACTGGCCGTGGACGTGGACCTGGCCGACGTCGTCTTCGGCACCACCAAGACCGTCACCATGGACACCTACGTCGTGTGCGACACGTGCAACGGGTCCTGCTGCGCCCCCGGCACCTCGCCGGTCACCTGTGCCGAGTGCAACGGCCAGGGCTCGGTCCAGCGCATGCAGCGCTCACTGCTCGGCAACGTGGTCACCTCCATGCCCTGCCCGCGCTGCCAGGGGTACGGCACCGTCATCGCCTCCCCCTGCAAGGACTGCGACGGCGAGGGCCGCAAGCACGTGCGCACCCCGATCGACATCAATATTCCCGCCGGGGTGTCAACCGGTACCCGCATCCGCATGGGCGGGCGCGGCGAGGCCGGGCCCGCCGGCGGCCCCAACGGCGACCTGTACGTGGAGATCCACGAGAGGGAGCATGAGGCCTTCACCCGCGAGGGCGACGACCTGTACACCGAGCTGCGCGTGCCCATGACCGCCGCCGCCCTCGGCGCCTCCTTCCCGCTGGAGACCTTCGACGGCGAGCGCAATGTCTCCGTGCGCGCCGGCACCCAGGGCGGGGACGAGATCGTCCTGTCCGGCCTCGGCGTGGGGCGGCTGCGCCGCCCCGGCCGCGGCGACCTGCGCGTGCAGATCGTGGTGGAGACCCCCACCCGCCTGAACGACCGGCAGCGCGAGCTGCTGACGGAGCTGGCCTCCCTGCGCGGTGAGGACGGCTACGCCGCCCCCAAGGACGAGTCCATGATGGGCAAGCTGAAGGAGAAGCTGTCCGGCCGCTGACGGGTCTGCCGACACGGACGCGATGCGGGCGGCGCCTCCCGGGCCGCCCGCATCGGGCTACTCGGCGCCGTTGGCGGGCCAGTACAGCGAATCCGGGGTGGGGCGCGCACCGAAGATCGCCTGCCCGACGCGCACACACGTGGAACCGCCCGCAATGGCCAGCTCGAAGTCACCGCTCATGCCCATGGACAGTTGCCCATCGCCGACCGTGCCCGCCTGCAGCCCGGCGTCGCGCAGGGTGCGCATGATGCGGAAGCACTCGCGGATGCGGTCGGCGTCGTCGGTGTGGGCGGCCAGCGTCATCAGGCCGCGCACCCGCAGCGCCGAGTAGGCCGGCAGGGCCGCCAGGAAGTCGGCGACAGCGTCCGGCTCCAGGCCGAACTTGGAGGCCTCTCCGGAGGAGTTGACCTGCACGTACACGTCCAGGCCGCGCCCGGCCGCCTGCAGCCGCCGATCCAGGGCCTCGGCCACGCGCAGGGAGTCCAGGGCCTGGAACTCGTCGGCGAAGGCCGCCACGTCCTTGGCCTTGTTGGTCTGCAGGTGGCCGATCAGCGCCCAGTGGATGCCCAGGTCGGCCAGGTTCGCCGCCTTCCGCTTGGCCTCCTGCACCTTGTTCTCACCCATTTGAGTGATGCCGGCGGCCCAGGCGGCCCGCAGGCGCTCCTCCGGCACCGTCTTGGACACCGGCAGCAGCCGAATCTCGGCGGGGTTCCGGCCGGCGGCACGGGCGGCGGCGTCGATGCGGGCGCGCACGGCGGCCAGGTTGCGGCGGAAGTCCTCCACGGTGGTGGCCGTGGGGGCGCTGGACGGCTGCGTGGCGGGTTCGGAGCCGGCGGCAGGCGGTGCGGTGGACGGTTGGGGGGACGGGAGGGACGACGGATCGGTCATGTTCCGTGACGCTAGCACTGCGGCACTGACCCGTCCGGAACCGTACCCTGGAAGTGTGACTGCACCCGTCTTCCTCATCACACCCGAAACGCTCGAACCCACCGGGGCGGCCACCACCGCCACGCCCGGGGCCCGACTCACACTGACCGGTCCGGAGGCGCATCACGCGGTCTCCGTGCGGCGCCTGCATCCGGGAGAGCGGGTCGACCTGGTGGACGGACGGGGGCTGCGCCTGGTGTGCGAGGTGACCGACGCGGCCGCCGACGGTGGACGGCGGGAGCGCCTGGGCGTGCAGGTCGTGCAGCGGATCCAGGAGCCCGACGCGGGGCTGAAACTGGTGCTGGTGCAGGCGCTGGCCAAGGGCGGGCGCGACGAGCAGGCGATCGAGACCGCCACCGAGGTGGGTGCGGATCTGGTGGTGCCCTGG
>NZ_LK995526.1 GCF_900002405.1 Actinomyces succiniciruminis
ATGTCCTGAGGCAGAACTGTCACCGATGTCCTGAGACATCACACACCGCGTTCACGCCGAGAGCTCGTGTTTAGCCCGGCGACGTTCGGGCCGGTGTTTTGCACGACCCTGGGTGACACTGCACGACCCTCGTGCGCATTGCACGACCCCGGGGTGGTCGTACAACACACACCAAGGTCGTGGAACGCGGCCCGAGGTCGTGCAGTACATAGGGGCGGGGTGAGCGCCACTGCCACCCCGGGGCTATCGGCGTGGATGAGGTGCTTTAGACCGGCGCGCCTCGGTTCTCTAGCTGGATCGTCCGGCCCAGCCCTTGCAGTCCCAGAGACCCTCCTCGCGATGAGGCGCGTTTCCCGCGTGGTCCACGCTCGTGGCGACCTGCGCGCCGACGGCTCATCAGGCAGAACAACGATTCGTCAGGTGCGCTAACGGTTCATGCGTTCTGGGCGACGATTAGCCACGAACACGCGTTCGCGTCAGGAACACGAGTTTTAGAGCTTTGCACGTGCCCCGCACCCGCAAACCTCCAAAACTCATGTCCTTGCGGGGAACTCGTGTACGAGCTGCGGTGCGCCGGACGGGGCCCGGGTCACGCTCGCAAAAGCAAGACCTGTACCGCCGCGGCAGAACTCGGCGCAGCTCAGCCGCCCCACCGGCGCTGCGCGTCGAAAGGTCGGCGACCGCTCAGTCGTCGGGGTCGGCGTTGACGGCGCCCTCGACGTCGTGTAAGAGCAGGTTGGAGATCTCCACCTGCACCATCTCCACGTCGGGCACATCGACCAGCACCAGGGGCTCATCCGCGCTGGTCTGCAGGGAGAGGCTGCCGCAGCCGAACATACGGTCGGTGATGGTCCGCTCCTGCTGGACGTCGGAAATGCGTGACAGCGGCAGGTCGTGGCCGGTCTTGTTGATGATGCCGGAGCGGGTGATCACGCGCTTGGAGGTGACCGTGTACGTCGTGGTCATCCAGCGCAGCCAGGGCACCACGAAGGCCGGCATGGCCGCAATGACGACCAACACCCACACGGCGATGACGGCGCCGGTGCGCCAGTTGGCATCCGGGAACAGAATGGAGGCGACCACGCCTACGGCCAGTAGCGCGATCACCACGAGGGAGCGCCACAGCAGGATCTTGGGGTGGGTGCGCATATGGCGCACGACGATCTCGTCCTTGCTGAGCAGCTTCTGGGGTAGAGCCATACCCCCAGTGTGCCACCCGGCCGGAGCTCGCGCCGCATTGCCGGCATCGCCGGCTCATTAGCGGGCAGCTCGCCCCGCCTGGCCGACGCCGCGCGGTGTGAGCAGGGCCAGCGCCGCCATGCCCATGCCGGCCACCGCAACCGTGCCGACGGCGCCGGCCGCATAGGCGATGAAGACGGCGGTGCGGCTGAGCTGCGCGGCGGCGACCGCACCGGCTCCACCGGCGTCGACGACGCCCCGCCAGGTGAGCACCTCCAGCATCAGGGCCGCCGCGCCCGCGAGAATCCCGAGCCCGCCCAGCACGGCGGCGGACGACAAGCGCGCCGGCGGCAGCTCGCCCGCTGCGACACCGCCCCCCGCCGCGGCGGGAGTCGACGGCGTCGCAGGCGCTGCACCGGTGGGCTCGGAGTCGGCGGGCCCTGCCTCATCCGCCCAGGCGCCGCAGGCGATCGCCACTGCGCCCCAGGAGGTGGCCAGCAGCAGGGCGGCGATAACGTCGCCGGGACGATGCCACTGGCACACCAGCGTGGAGTAGCCCATGGCGGCGGCCAGCGCCGCTCCCGCCCAGGCAGCGACCCCGCGCCACCGCGGTCCGGTGACCAGGATGAGGGCGACGGCAGCGGATGCGGCCACCGCGGTATGCCCCGAGGGCAGGGTATTCATGCCGCCGAATTTCCGGAACAGCCCGTAGTCCGGACGCCACAGGATCAGGTACTTCAGCACCTGGGTGGAGATGTTGATGGCGACGACTGCGCCCGCAGCCCACAGGGCCCGCCGGCGGCTGCCGCGCCACCGGGCGCCGACCAGCACCACGAGTACCAGGCCGATTGCGGCCGGCAGGGACACCACGTGCAGCAGGTTGCGTGCGTGGTCGGACACGAAGTGGGCGCCGATGCGGGAGCCGTCCAGAGCCGCCTGCTCCATGGCCTGCCCGGTCAGGTGCACCACCAGCAGCCACCAGGTGAGCGCCACGCCGACCATACAGACGACGGCGAGCACGCCCGCCAGCAGGCGCGAGCGCCGCTGTGCGCGCCACCCGGGGTCAGGAGGTTGCGTCAGGGAATTGTTGCGAGACGTCATTGGGCCCGGATGATACGACCTGCGGCTGGGTGGAGTCGGAGTCCGGCGTCGCGGCCGGCGTGGCGGTGCGGGTGTGCGTGCCGCGCTTGCGGGGCGGGTAGCCGGAGCGCCACACGTACAGACCCACCAGGATGAAGCCGGCCGCCAGGCCCACCGCCCACCAGGGGAACGATGGCACCGTGGGGGGATTGCCGGCGGCGTCCAGGTCCGCCTGCGGGGTGGGGTAGACCCGTTCCCCGGTGACCAGGATGCGGTGGGTGTTGATGCCCAGTGGTGTGCAGGTGACCAGGGTGACCAGGTCGCGCCCCTGCTCGGCGCGCAGCGCCTCGGTTTCGTCGGGCTCGACGACCTTGGTGTCGAACACCCGATAGGTGAGTACTTCCCCGAACACCTCGATGACGAAGGTGTCACCGACCTCCACCTGGTTCAGGTCGGTGAACATGCGGGCATCCGCCAGACCGCGGTGACCGGTGATCACCGCGCGGGTGCCCTCTCCGCCCACGGGCAGGGAGGTGCCCTCGAGGTGCCCCAGCCCGGCCAGCAGGGTCTCATCGCTGGTGCCGTGATAGACGGGCAGGTCCAGGTTGATGGCGGGGATGCGCAGCCGGGCCATGAGCCCGGCACCGTTGGCGTCCAGGATCGAGTCGTAGTCGAGGGTGTCGTCCCCGCCCTCGCCGACGCCGGTGGGGACGTTGGTGTTGGCCTCCAGCACCGCGCCGACGGAAAGGGCGTCGTTGTAAGCATGCGCCTGGGCGAGCTGGGTGGCGGCGTCCGGGTCGGCGGAGTCGACGTCGGAGGCGTAGGTGGTGATGATCTTGGACTGGTTGTACTGGGTGACCCAGGCGGCGACGGTCGGGTAAGCGAACAGCAGCATGCCGGCGATCGCCAGGACGGCGGGCAGCAGGGTCAGGGGCTGCAGCCGCCAGCGCCGGGCGTCGGGCCCAGCATGCTCGTCGGGCGCGGCGGGCGGGCGGCGTCGTGCGCGTCGACTCATGGGGTCTCCTCGAGTGGCTCGGTGGCTGATTGGGGTAGGGGTCCTGTGTACCAGGGCTCGGGGGCGCCTTGGCGCTCCGGCCGGAGGTCGGCATGCGTGTGGCGGGCAGACCCGGGTGGGCCTGCCCGCCACACGTTTACAACCGTGGAGGGTTGCTAGGAGCGGAACCGGCTAGTGCTGGTTCCTGTCCGCGTCAGCCCTGGGCGCGCTGACGGTTGCGGGCCACGAGGACCGAACCGGCGGCGAGCAGGACGAGCGCGGCACCGATCAGCATCATCAGCAGCTGGCCGTTGGCACCGGTGAGCGGCAGGTTCGGCACGTTCTGCTTGGTGTTGTCGATGGTGATGTTGTCGGCCGTGGTGGTGCCGGCGGTGATCTTCAGGGCCGTGTTGGCGGCGTCACCGGTGGGCAGCGTGTAGCCGGCGGGGGCGGCGGTCTCAACCAGCACGTAGCAGCGGGTGCTGTGCTCCGGGGAGATCTGGTCCTCGGTCTGGCCGGCCTCGCCGACGAGGGAGTCCACGAACAGGCCGGCCAGGTTGATCTGACCGTTGGCGTCGGAGGTGAAGGTGTCCACGCCACCGATCGCGACCGGGTTGCCGGTAGCGGTGCCCTTGTCGCAGCTGGCGGCGAAGGGGTCGGAGGAGTTGTAGACCTGGAACGAGGCGCCGGCCAGGGTCTTGCCGTTGTCGGCGTCGGCCTTGGTGATCACGGCGTTGCCCCAGTTGGAGACGACCGGGTTGGTCGGGTTGTCCGGCGGGTTGTCCGGCGGGTTGTCGCTGTTCTTGGTGTCCACGAACAGGTGCGCGGTGTTGGGGATGTTGCCGGACTCGGTCACCGAGTTGGCGGTCGCGGTGAAGGTGATCACCAGCTTGGAGTCGGCCTTGCCCTTGAGGAAGGCAAAGCCATCGGCGTTGAACTCAACCTTGAGGTCCTGCCCCTCGGTGACCGTGTAGTAGCTGGAGTCCACGGTCTCGTCGTCCAGCATCACGGAGGCCACCTTGCCGTCGGTCAGAGCGGCGTTGAGCGGGTCGGTGACGTAGAAGTAGGTGAACTCGTCGTCCTCGGCGATGCTCGGCACGGTCACGGTGACCGGGAACTCGAGCTGCGCGGCGGTCTGCAGACCGTTGGCCGTGACCTCAATCCCCTTGGTGGGGGCCAGCACGACGGTGTTCTTGGGGTACACGTCAACGGTGTACAGCCACGAGCCGTCCTGCGTGGAGGCGTTGTTGGCCTCGTTGTTCGGGAAGGGGATCGTCACCAGGAAGGGCGCGGCCTTGGTAGCGACGGTCGCAGGGGCGCTGGTCTCGCAGACCAGGTAGGCGGCCACGGACAGGCCGGAGATGGTGGTGTTGCCGTTCTCAGTCGTCGGGGCGGAGGCGGTGCCGGTGCCGAAGGTGGCGGCGTCGCCGCTGGGCAGCGTCAGCGCCGGGGTGGCGTAGTCGCTACCACAGGCATTGCCCGGGATCACCAGGTCGCCCAGACCGTTCCAGGCCGCCTGGGTGGTCAGGTCCAGGTTGGTGATCTCGTAGGCGGTGAAGACGACGTCGGCCACGCCCTTACCGGTCTTGTCAGTGGCGTCGTTGGGCGTGCCGGGGCCGTCCTCCATCGAGCCGCTCTCGAGCTTGTGAATGTTCAGCGTTCCCGTGGCGTCGGGGTCGATGTTGCCGACGGAGATGTCGGCAGCAGCCGTGGCGGCGATGCCGCCCAGCCCGGCCAGGGTCAGGGCGAGGGCCCCGGCTCCGGCGGCGACCCGGCTCGCCAGCGTGCGCGTGCTGGTGCTCATGGGTTGGGATTCCTTTCATGTGCGCCGCCGACGGCGACGCGTATGAGGGGTTGAAACAAATCTCTGGGGTTGAGGCCGGCCACCGCCCGTGCGGTTGCTGCGCCGGCACGGGGCTCAGCTCTGGACGTGGTGCGCGCGGCGCCTCCTCACGAGTCCAGTGGCGAAGGCCAGGGCTGCCAGGGCGCCCCCGCCGATGAGGAAGGTGTCGGCCCCAATACCACCGGTGAGCGGCAGGGTGGGAACCTCGGTCTTCTCGTTGGTGAATGCCGCCGCGAAGCTGTATTCGAGCTGGTCGGGCAGGATCCGGAAGGTGTGGCTGGTGGTGTCGAGCACGTAGCCGGCGGGCGGCTTGGACTCGACCAGGGTGTAGTCGGCGTCCTCGTTCCAGGCCAGGCCGGTGACCTTCAGGGTGCCCGCGGCGGGGTCGGAGTCGTAGTAATCGGCGTCCCCGGCCTGCTCGGCGCAGGCCTCGGCGCTGTCGGCGACGCAGTCGGTGATCGTGACGGGCTCACCGACGCCGGGCAGGGTGAGCTGCCACTCGGAGCCGGACAGGGCCTTGCCGTTGTCGGCGTCGGTCTTCTGCCAGGTGACCGATCCGGTCAGGCGCTCGTTGACCACGTCGCCGTAGTCGGCGTCGAGGCCGCCCTCGGCGTCGGGGCCGATGGTGAACTCGTGAGCCTGTTCATCGAGCTGGTAACCGGTGGGCACCTTGGACTCGGTGAGGGTGTAGGTGCCCCAGGCCAGGTCGGTCAGCTGGAAGTGTGCCGCAGCCGCGTCCTGGTCCGTGAAGGGCCGGCTGGAGCAGCCGCCGGTGCAGTCGGTGACGGTGGTCCCGTCGGGGACGCCCGGGCCGGTCAGGGTCCACTCGGTGCCCGCGAGGTCCTGGCCGGTGTCGTCGACCTTGTGCCAGGTGATGGAACCGGGTTGGTCGGCGTTGGTGAAGGTGCACACCGTCAGGGTGGCGTTGGCGGTGGTGACGTTCGGGTTGTTCTTGCTGACTCCGGCGACGACGGTGGTGGGGTTGGTTCCGACAGCGCCCTGCGTGCAGGCCAACGACTCCAGCTCATAGCCGGCGTTGGCGGCGTCGGTCTTGCCGGCCTCGGCGAGCGCGTAGCTGCCGGCGCCGACGTAGCGGGTCTGGCCGGTGGCGTAGGTCAGCGTGGTCTGGCCCGAGGTGGCCGTCAGGTCCCAGTCGGCGGCGGCGGCGGTGCCCCCGTAGTTGTTGTTGACCTCCTTGACCAGCCGCAGCTGGGCGGGCAGGTTCAGCAGGTAGTCCTCGACCTCGCCGCCGACGGTGACGCCGGTGGGCTTGCTCTCGGCGGTGGCCGTGGAGGCGCGCAGCCGCAGGTAGGTGACGGTCTGGTTGACGAGGTTGGTGTCGACGGGCGCCTGGGGCACGTTGAAGGTCAGGTTGACGCGGCCGGAGGCGGGGCAGGCCTGGGTATTGGAGCCCTCGTTGTCTTGGAACCTGCCGTCACCGTTCCAGTCGATCCAGCCATGGATCTTGCCGTCGCCGCCGCAGCCGACGCCGGTGATGGTGTAGGTGCTCGTGTCCCCATTGAGGACGTCTATCGGCAGCATGGCGCCCTGCTGTATGGAGGAGTTGCCGTCCAGAGCGTCCTCATCGTCATTGACACCGTTGCTGTCATCGCCGTCCGCGCCGGCGGAGTGCTGCTGGTAGGTCTCGGAGTCGATGCGGGTCCCCAGGTGCACGGTGGAGGGCGGCTCGTTGGTGATGTCGGCCAGGGTCATGCCCCACACGCTCTGTCCCTGCCAGCCGGTGTTGCTGAGAGCGGTGCCGGTGGTCCAGCTGGGCTGGAAGAGGGCGCCGGCGGTGCCGTAGGACTCCGGCGCGTCGCCGAAGTCGGTCTCGACGACCACACCCAGGGCGACGGCGGTGTAACCGCGGCCCTGGATCTCCACGCCCGCGGAGGTGGCGCCCTTCATGAACATGACCGTCCCGGGGCCATTGCCGCTACTCGGGTTGTTGTGAGTCCCACCGTTGTTGTACGCGCACTCCTGCCCGTTGGGGCTCATGCGCATGAAGTTGCTGGTCTGCCCGTTCCACCAGTTCGTCTGACTCTGAGCCGAAATGAGCACGTCGGTGGTGCAGCCGCTGCGGGAGCGGTCCAGGGCGTACCAGGTGACATTGGAGGCATTGGAACTGGGGGCCGCCTGAATCCACTCGGCCTGGTTGGCCTCTCCAACCCCCGATGAAGTGGATGATGCCTCGGCGTCGGCGAATACGAGCCCCTGAAGCGGGACCTCCGCGCCGTTCAGCGTGGCGGTGCAGGAGAAGTTGAAGGACAGCCGGGCGTGGTCCATGGTGTTGCGCAGACCAATGACCATCTGGTTGTTGTTGGCGTAATCGCGCGGGAAGGTACCTACCCGCCCGGTCGTCCAGTAGCCGGTGCCGCCCACGTTGTACAGGTCATCGAGAACGTCTCCCGCCCAGTCACCGGGCGCGTAGGCCTTGAGCCCGGAGCGCACGTAGGCATTGTTCTCGTCGTAGCCGTAATCGGCGTAGTTCCCGCCCTCACTGCGCTGCTTCTGCAGGTTGGAGATGGTGCAAGTGGTGACGAGGGTGCCGCCCTCGCCGAGGTCGCGGGTGTTGGTTACCGTCTGAGACCCGGCAACGCCGGCAGTGAGCAGGAATTGGTTCTTGGTACCCCACTGGATCCACTGGATGTCGTTCTTGAAGCGGCCCGCGCCGCCGGTGGCGAAGCCCTCCGCGACGGTTCCTGCCGCCTCAGCGGGGATGGGCGAGACGACGAGCGCGCCCGCCACGGCCAGCGCGGTACAGGCGAGGATTGCGGCAGCTCGACGCGACACCTTGCGCAAGCGGGTGGCGGCGGACTGGACAAGCACTACACGACTCCATGGGTATGCGCGGCCGGGGCGCCGCTCTCGGTACTTAAAGGCTTCACCTAGGTCATCCGGAGGATGGTCACTAGCCATGTGGGGGATAGCCACTAGCCATCTGGGGGATGCCCGAGACGAAGATACCGACGGATTCCCGCCCTTCTACCCGCCGAACCGAGCTGTGCTAAACCTGTGGCACACCCGTGCCAGTGTCGTAGCAAGTCGGTTACCACGGTGACCTTATCGAGTCCGCTTAAGCCGCGATAAGGCCTATTTCCCCGGGGAAATGTGCCGGTCAGGAGCGGCGCACCCGACGCGCCACCCGCCGTCCGGCTGCGACGGTGAGCACGCTCAGGATCACGACCACGGCGCCGATCAGCCACAGCATCCACGGACGCATGGGCGCAGGAGTGGCCGCCGCCTGCTCCGCCTGGGCCTGCACCGGGTCCATGGCCACGCGCGTCCCGGTCACCAGCAGGCGGTGGGTGTTGACGCCGTAGGGGGTGCAGGTGATCAGGGTGACCAGGTCCTCTCCCGGCACCTTGTTCAGCGACTCCGTCTCGGTGGGCAGGACCACGCGGATGTCGTTGACCTCGTATTTGAGGGTGCGACCGGCGGCGGTGATGTAGAAGACGTCGCCCTCCTCCAGCTCGGTCAGGTCGTCGAAGAGCGTGGCCGACCCCAGGCCGGTGTGGCCCGTCAGAACGGAGTGGGTGGAGGTCCCGCCCACGGGCAGGGCGGTGCCGAACAGGTGGCCGACGCCCCGGGAGAGAGTCTCGGCCTCGGTGCCGTGGTAGACCGGCAGGTCCACATGGATCTTGGGGATGACGATCCGAGCCATGACCTCGTCCAGATCCAGCTCGGCCAGGTAGGCCTGGTACTGGGGGGTGTCGGGGCGCTGCTGGTCCAGCCAGGGGTCGAGGATCGGGGAGGAGGCGAGCTCCTGGTTGTACTCGTCGGCACTGGCGAGCTCGGCGGCGAGCACGTCGGGGCTGACGGCGTCCATCTGCGCCTGGTACTGGTCGGCGATCTCCTGCTGGCGGGCGTTGTTGTGCTGGGTGGCCAGCACCGGGTAGGCCAGTACGAGCGCTCCGGCCAGGGCGAGGATGAAGGGCAGCACGCCCAGCAGGCGGCTGCTCCGGCTGGGTCTTCCGCCGGACTTCTCACTCGGTGGCTTGGGGGGCTCGGCGCCGCCGTGCGCATCATCGGGCTGCGCGGGCCTGTCCGCGGAAGCGTCACCCAGGTCGCGACCGGGTTCATCCAGGACGTCGGCGATTGACGGAGTCTGGCCCATTGGCTTCCTTCTGTGTGGCTCGTGGCGGATATGAGTGTGGCTGCGCGCGGACGGTGCCGGTGGCACCACGGTAGAGCGCCTGGGGCGGTACCGGTGACGACGACGGCGTGCGCGTCCGGAGTATCCGGCCGGCGCACGCCGTCGTGTCACCGGGTGGGGCGGCCATCATGCCGCCCCAGCCCTGTGGTTGTCAGTCCTCGGCGCTGCGGCGCTTGTTGTGCACCGCGAGGAGGACCGCACCGCCGACCAGCAGGATGCCGGCGATGGTGAGGAACAGGATGCCGTTGGCACCGGTCAGCGGCAGGCGGAAGCCGGCATTGGAGGGCACGTCGGTGACCGTGAAGCCGATGGTGTAGGGGGAGGCCTCAACCTGGGACTTGAGCACTTGGAAGGCGATGGGGTCGCTCTGGAGCTCGTAGCCCTCGGGGGCCTTGGTCTCCACCAGGCAGTACCAGCCGGGGTTGGTGACGTCGGCGTTGTTGATGAAGTCGTTCGTCTGGAGGGCGTCGATGGTGACGGTGCCGTCGTCGCCGGTGGTGAACTTCGCGGTGTCGGCGGTGGTGGTGCCGTTCGTGACCTGGTTGGCGGTCAGGGCGTCGCCGGTGATGTTGGCGGCGTCGCGGTCAACGGTCTGCCCCTGGGAGGCACCGGTCGGGTTGCACTGGTAGACCTGGAACTCGGCGCCCGCATAGGTGGAGGCGTCCTTGCCGTCGGTACCGGTCTTGGTGATGGTCACCTTGCCGTAGTAGGACTTGACCTCCTCGGTGGGCGTTCCGGGAACGTCCGGGGTCGGGTTCTCGGGGTCCCAGGTGGTCTGGGAGTCGTTGGGGATGAGGGAGGCCTCGTTGCTGATGGCGCCCTCGCCGGTGCCGATCTCCTCGACGACGGCGTTGATGACCACCTGCACCTGGGTGGTGGAGTCGCCGGCGACGCGGGCCCGCGCGATCTTGTCACGGCCGGCCTCGGTGAAGGTGACGGTGACGTAGGTCTTGCCGTCCTCACCGGTGGCGGTCACGACGTTGTAGTCGGTGCCCTCGGTGAGGGACACGGCGCCGGTGCCGATCATGGACACGGTGGCGTTGGAGTAGGACAGGCGGGAGTCGAGCGGGTCGACGATCTGGTAGTTCTTGATCGTGGCGCCGCCTTCGACGTCAAGCTTGGGCACGTCCGCCTTGATCGTGTAGGTCAGCGTGTCGCCGACCGACGGGGCGGAGGAGTCGCTGACCTCCTTGCTGGCGTCCACGATCGCGTTCTTCGGGTAGACGTGAACGTCGTAGTTCCAGGAGGCCTGGGTGTCCGCGTTGGTCATCGGCAGGGTGACGATGAAGTCCTCGGCCGGGGTGACGTTGGCGGGGGTCTTCGTCTCGGAGACGATGTAGGCGCCCAGCTCCACGTCGTTGAATACGGCCAGGCCATTCTCGCCGGTCACCGCGGTGTAGGTGGTGCCGGTGGTGTGGCTGCGGGCCGCGGAAACGTCACCGTCCAGGTCCGCCAGCGCCTGCCAGCCGGCCTGGGTGGTCAGGTCGAAGTCCAGCTTGGTGATGGTGAAGGTGACGTCGGAGACCGGGTCGCCGGTGGCGCTCGGGTCTACCAGACCGTCGCCGGCGGTGGTGCCGTTGGAGTCGGTCTGGGCGAGCTTGTGGATGGTCAGGTCCGGCGTGGCGGCGGCGTCGATCAGAGCGACGTCCGCGTCGGTGGCCTCCGCGGCCGCAAGGATCGCGGGGACTGGGGCAGCCGTGGCGACGGGCGCCGCGACCGCACCACCGATTGCAAGGGCCACCGCCGCGGCGAGGCCGGCGCAACGGCGCCTGGTGAGGGATGACATCTGTTCTCCTCGTTGATGGGGTTGTGGGTTACCCGGCTGCCCGGTTGGCCCCTGGCTGTTCCCGGTCGCTCAGGCCCTACGGCCCCGGCGGCGGGAAGTCTGGGTGATGGTCAGGACCAGTGCCGCGGTGAGCAGCAGCCCGGCCCAGGCCACGTACACGCCGATGCCGCGTCCGCCCGAGAGGGGCAGCGTGCCGGTTTCGACGTCGTGGATGTTGATGCCGATGGCGGTGACGACGTTGCCGTCGGCGTCGGTGACGGCGGGGATCACCGCGATGGTGTCCGCCGTCAGGTTGGTTTCGGCGAGCGTGATGGTGGTGTTGCCGTCGGCGTCCACACCCAGGTGGAACTGGATGGGCCGCGGCAGCAGGCTGTGCCCGGCGGGCGCCTTGGTCTCAACCACCCAGTAGTCGTGGTTGATGGGCAGGCCCGCGGAGGTGAACAGGGAGCCGTCCACCGGATCCACGCTCACGCCGTTCTCAATCGGGGCGGCGCCGTCCGTGGCCGGGTCGACGTCGTAGATGTCGAACTCGGCGCCGGGCAGGTTGGTGGTGCCGTCCGCCTGCACCTGGGTGCCGGTCTTGCGCAGCGTGATGATGCGCTTGCCGGCGTCCGGGGTGACCGGCTCGCAGGCGGTGTTGTCGCTGCGGCCGGAGGCGTCGCGCCCGTCGGTCGGGTAGACCTCGTTGAACAGGCCGTGGCCGGGGGTGCGGGTGCCGTCCGCCTCGACGGAGCACTCCAGCAGCTCCTCCGAGTAGTCGGTGTTGCCCGGGTCGACGGTCACCGTGAAGGTGATCGTGTACTGGGCGCTCTGTCCGGGGGCGATCACGTCGCCGGCGGTGAGGGTGTAGTAGCCCTCGGCGTCGGCCGCGGCGGCCACCGGGTCCCCGCCGGGGGCGGTGACGGTCACCTGGTCGATGTCCAGGCCGGGAGCGAAGTCGGGCTTGTCGCGCAGCAGCCCGGTGGACTGGGCCAGCTCGCCCTCGTTGGTCACCGTGATGGTGTAGGCGACGTCGAAGCTGGAGCTGGTTCCCACGCCGGTGGTGGCGACGGACTTGGACACGGTAAGCCGGGGCGTGAGGTCCAGGCAGGCGGTGTTGTTCTCATCGCCGTCGGTATCGCCCACCATGGCGGTGGTGTTGACCAGACCGGAGGGGGCGCCGTCGGCGCGCTCGTGCCCGCACTGGTAGTCGGTGTCCTCGAAGTCCGCGGCGGAGTCGACGGTGAAGCTCACCTGGACGGTGATCACGCGCGTGCCGCCGCCGGTGACGGTGCCGTCCTCCCCGGCGGTGCCGCCGGCCAGCACGGGACCGGAGTCGGCCCGGGCCAGGGTGATGGGCCCGTCCAGCACGCCGTCGGTGATGCCGGGAATCTCGGCATCCGTAGCCGCCTCACCGTTCTCGAGGACGGCGACGCCGGTGATCTTGGCGGTCTCCGGCAGGGCGGGGGTGTCGGTGACGTCGGCGATGATCTGGCTGGCGGCGCGGGAGGTGTTCTCCACGGTCACCGTGTAGGTCGCGGTGTAGGTGTCCCCGTTGCGGACCACGTCGACGCCGTCCTTGCGCACCGAGAACTTCGGGTTGGTCGGGACGTCGCCGCAGTCCTCGGCGGTGTCCGTGACCTCGCCGGAGGTGACGGCGGCGGTGTTGTGGATGGCGGTGCCGTCGGTGGCGGCCTGCGCGCTGCACTCGCCGTCGCCGACGCCGGGGATTCCGGTGTCGGGCGCGGTCACGTTCAGCACCACGGTGTAGGTGTGGGTGGCGCCGGCCGGCAGGGTTGCGCCGTCGACCACGGTCACGGGCCCGGAGGCCTGCGTGAGCGCGTCTGCCAGGGCGCCGCCGGTGACGGTGATGGAGTTCAGCGTGGTGCCCTCGGGCACGGTCGGGGTGTCCACCAGGTCGTAGGTGAGGTCCTGCACCTGCGAGGGGTTGGTGACGGTCACCTCGTAGGTGACGTCCCAGGTCTCGCCGGTCCAGTTGCCGTCGGCGTCCAGGTGCTTGCTGGTGCCCGTGAAGGTCTTGTTCACGCCGGCGTGCGGGGCGACGTCGTTGGTGACCGTGGCGGTCACGGCGGCGTCGGCCTGTGCGGGCAGGGTGAAGGTGACCGCTCCGGGGGTGGAGGTGTCGGCGTCGGCGCCCTCGACCTCGTAGGTCATGGGGTCGGTCCATGTGAAGGAACCGTCCGCGGGCGCGGCGAGGGCGTCGTCCCCGGGCGCCGCCTCGGTCAGGGTGCAGGTGGCGCCCACGGGCACGTCCGCCACGGCGACGGCGGTGCCGTCGGCGGGCAGGGTGAGCGTGCCGGTGAAGGTGTCCTGCCCGGCGGTGCAGGTGTAGTCCACCGTGTAGCTCTCGCCGGTGGCGCCGTCGGTGGCCCCGGAGATGGCCTTGTTGACGGTGAAGCCGGTGGCCAGGGTGCGCTCGTCGGCGGCGTTGGTGACTTCGGCGGTGGAGGTGGCGTCCCGGGCGATGGTCTGCGCCTGGGTGACGGTGCCGTAGTCGCCGTCGAGCTCCGGGTCCGTCCACTGGTAGGACGGGTCGCCACTGACCGGGGCGGTCGGACGGCCGGTCTCGGTGACCGTGCAGTCGGAGCCGACCAGGATCTGCGTGTAGTCGCCGGTCAGGGTGGCGGCGCCGGCGCCGGTGACTCGCCAGGTGCCCTCGTTGCCGGTGCCGTCAGGGGCGGTGCAGGCCCAGGTGCCGGCGTAGGTGTTGGATTCGGCGGCGGTGACGCCGTCGAGCCCGTTCACGAGCTTG
Source organism: Actinomyces succiniciruminis (assembly GCF_900002405.1). Classification (GTDB taxonomy): domain Bacteria; phylum Actinomycetota; class Actinomycetes; order Actinomycetales; family Actinomycetaceae; genus Actinomyces; species Actinomyces succiniciruminis. The sequence continues at coordinate 13,791 of NZ_LK995526.1, forward strand.
TTGATGGCCAGGGCGCCGTAGATGCGCTGGGTGGAGTTGGTGACCCGCAGCACCGGGTCGGAGTCCTGGGCGATACCCGTCAGCGTGTTGCCGTCGGTGAAGGTCTGCCCGTCGGCGGCGACGTCGTAGGCGGGGTTGTTCCACGTGTAGGAGACGTCCGTCAGCCCGGAGGTGTCGATGGGCGTGTCCTCGGTGAGGGTGCAGTCGGCGCCGGCGTAGATGGTGGCGCCGGCGGCGCCCTCACTGACGGTGGTGGAGCCGCCGGAGGCGGGCAGCTCCCAGCGTCCGCCGACCTCGCTGCCGTCCGCCTGGGTGCAGGACCAGCCGCCGCGCACGGTGGCGCCGTCGTTCAGGGCGCCGTCGATGCCGGTGTAGGCCTTGGTGATGGTGAGCGGCTGGGCGGCGCGCTCGGCGTCGTTGGTGACGGTGAGCGTGTTGGCGGCGGCGTCCGCGCCGATGGTGACCGGGTCGGAGACGGTCGGCTCGGCCCAGCGGTAGGAGATGTCCTTCAACTGGTCCTGAGTGGGGGCGTCCTCGGCGGCGGTGCAGACGGTGCCCAGCGGCAGGCCGCCGGTGGGCAGGCCGTCGATGGTGGCCGCGCCGGCGCCGTCGGCCGTCCAGGTCAGGCTCCAGTCCTGGGTGATGCCCTGGCCGTCGTCGTAGTGGCAGGCGATGTCGCCGGAGAAGGACTCGTCGACGACGACGCCCTCGGACAGCCCGTCCCCGTAGGCCTTGGTCAGGCTCAGGTCGGAGGTGACACGGCGGATCGTGTTGGTGGCGGACACCGCCACGGTCTCATCCTTGGTGATGGTGACCTCGTCGGGGAAGACGGTGGCCATCTCCCAGGCGTAGGAGGAGTCCTTGAGCTGGTCCTGGGTGGGGCTGGTCTCGCTGATGGCGCAGGTCCAGCCGGCCGGGATCTCCCGGTCGAAGGCGACGCCGCTCTCGCCGTCCGCGACGGTGGCGGTGGCGGTGAGCTCGCCGTCCACACCGGGGGCGGTGCAGGTGGCGTTCAAGGTGAAGGTCTGGCCGTCCTTGAGGCCGTCCGTCTCCCCGATGACCGTCTTCGCGGCGGTCAGGGAGCCCATGTCCCGGTTCACGGTGTTGGTGACGGTCATCGCGGCGGTGCCGTCCGCCGTCACGGTGGCGGCGTCGTAGCTGGGCTCGCCCCAGGAGAAGGAGGGGTCGGTGTCCGGGGCGCCGGAGGCGTCCAGGTCCTCGGTGGGCGTGCAGGTGGAGTCGACGTAGGGGGCCTCGCCGTCGTCGTAGGTGATGGCGGCGTTGCCGGCGCCGTCCACGCTCCAGGTGCCGGTCACGTCGGCGTCGCCGTCGTGGGTGCAGGTGAAGGCGCCGGAGTAGGTGTTGTCGGCGCCGAACTGGGTGGCCAGTTCGCCGGAGAGCACCTTGTTCAGGTTCACGTCGGCGCGCACGCGCTCAATGGTGTTGGTGACGGTGACGGTGCCGGAGGAGGCGTCCTCGCTGGTGATCCGAACCGGGTCGGTGATGGTGGGCTCGCCCCAGGCGTAGGAGCCGTCGGCCAGGCCGCCGCTGATGGTGCCCTCGGTGACCGTGCAGGTCTGGCCGAGCGGGATGTCGCCGACCGTGACGGTCTCGCCGTCGGCGAGGGTCCCGGAGTAGGCCTGGGCGCCGTCGCAGGTGACGGTGATGGGGAAGAGCTTCTCCCCGGCGCCGGTGAAGCCGTTCGCCTTGTTGTTGTCAGCCACGGTCTTGGTGACCTGAATGGAGCCGTAACGCTCACTCATGGTGTTGGTGGCGGCCACGGCCACACCCGGCTCGTCCCCGCCGGGCATGGTGAAGGAGATGCTCCCGCCGTCCGCGGACACGCTCGCCCCGGTCGACGGGGTGGCTGTCATGGAGGTGCCGTCGGCGTCCCAGCGGTAGGGGTCGATGGCGGCGGGCAGGGCGTCCGTGCTCTCGGTGACCGTGCAGGATGAGCCCTCCGGGATGCCGGTGATGGGCTCCGTGACCTGGCCGGCGCGCACGGTGGCGGTGCCGGTGATGGCCTCGCCGCTGAGCGGGGTGCAGGTGTAGGTGAAGGTGAAGTCGGTGTCGGCGAAGCCGGTGCCGGCCTCGGCGCCCTCCACGCTCTTGGTGATGGTCAGCCCGCCGGTGGTGCGGGCGACGACGTTGGTGACGTCCACGTTGCCGGTGCGGGTGTCCGGGTCGATGGTGACCGGGCCGGAGGTGGTGCCGGCGGTGGAGAACACGTAGGAGGAGTCGGCGGCGTTGGGCGCGCCGGGGTCTTCCTCGGTGACCGTGCAGGTGGAGCCGAGCAGCACGGCGGCGCTGGTGCCGCCCGCGGTGGCGGGACCGGAGGTGACGCTCAGCGTGGCGGCGCCGGAGCCGGTCACCGACCAGGTGCCGGTGGCGTCGTCGTCGCCGGGGTGGCTGCAGGTCCAGGTACCGGTGTAGGTGTTGTCGGCGCCCTGCCCGTCCAGGTCGGTCAGCTGCTTGGTGATGGTGAAGTCGCCGTAGTCGCGCTGCCAGGTGTTGGTGACGGTGACCTGCTCGGTGTGGTCGCCCTGGACGGTGACGCTCTGGTCTTCGGGGCCGGCGGTCCACTTGTAGGAGGCGTCGGTCAGGCCTGTGGAGCCGGTGGGCGCGGTCTCGCTGACGGTGCAGTTGGCGCCGGCGGCGATGTACGGGGTGGTGGCGGTGGCTTCCGAGCCGGTGGCCGCCAGGTCGAAGGCGCCGGTGTAGTTCTCCGTCTCGCCCTGGGCGGGCGCGTCACAGGTGACGGTGACGGGGAAGGTGGTGCCGGCGGTCACGGGGCCGGCGTCGGGGCTGACGTTCTTGGTGACAGCCACCTTGCCCCAGGCGGCCTCGGTGGGGTTGACGACGGTGACGGTCTTGCCGCCGTCGGCCGCGCTGACCATGGTGCCCTCGGCGGCGTCGAGGCCCTCGTAGCTGGGGGTGCCCCAGTCGTAGGCGTCGGCGAGCAGGTCCTCGTTCAGGGAGGAGGCGGGCTCGGAGACGGTGCACAGGGCGCCGCGGGGTACCTGCACGGTCGTGGAGGCGCCATTGGCGACGTTGACGGTGCCGGCGTAGTCAGCTCCGCAGTCGTAGTCGATGGCGAAGGTGGCGTCGCCGCCGTTGTAGCCCTCGCCGTCGACCTGCTTGGCGACGTTCAGGTCCACCAGCACGCGCTTGTAGGTGTTGGTGACGGTGATGGTCTCGGAGGTGTCCTTGCCGACGGTGACGCTGGGCTTATCGAAGCTGCCCGCGCCGGTCCACTCGTAGGAGGAGTCCTTGAAGTCGCCGTCCGCGGTCTCGGGGGCGGTCTCGGTGAAGGAGCAGGTGGTGCCCGCGGGGACGGTGAGCGTCGCGGGGGTTCCGGTGGAGACGTCCAGCGTGCCGGAGCCGCCGTCGCCGTCGCAGGTGTAGGAGACCTCGAAGGTGCGGTCCGCTCCGCCGGTCCAGCCGCCCGCGGCGGTCTCGTCGGCCGGCTCGACGACCTTGTTGACGTCGATGGTGCCGGTGTTGCGGACGATGGTGTTGGTGACGTTCACCTGGCCGGCGGCCGGGGCGGTGGGCACCTGGACCGTCGGGTTGTCGATGCTGGGGGTGGTCCACTCGTAGGAGTCGTCCTTGAGGTCGCCGCTGGGGGCGTCCTCGGTGACGGTGCACTCGGCGCCCACGGGCAGGCCGGAGATGACGGCGGGCGTGGCGGTGGTGGCGGACCAGGTGCCGGCGAAGTCGCGGCCGTTGGCGCTGCCGCAGTCGTAGGTACCCGTGTAGGTCTTGTTCTGATCGGTCAGGCCGCCGTCGGGATCCGAGACGGTCTTGTTGATCTGGATGGAGCCGGTCTTGAAGGTGTTGGTGACGGTGCAGGTGACCTGCTCGTCGACACCAAGGGTGACCTGGGAGTCGGTGACGGCGACGGCATCGCCGTCCTGGTTCACGCAGCTCCAGTCGCCCTGCTGGGAGAAGCCCTCAACGTTGCCGGTGGTGGCCTCCGACAGGGTGTAGGTGCCCGAGCGGGTCCACTGGCCGGTGACGGACTCCTCGCCGGACAGGCCGGAGATGGTCCGGTAGGGGAAGGCGGCGCCCTCGGCGGAGGTCTGGGTGGGGGTGGCCGTCAGGGTCCAGTTCTTCTCGCTGACGGCGGGGAAGGTCATCCCGTCGATTTCCTTGACGAGGGTGAGCTGGGAGCGGCCGACGTACTCGTTGTGCCAGGTGCAGGTGATAGCAGTGTTCTCGGCCGTGTCCGCCAGGTCCGAGCTGGACAGGTCGAGCGTGCCCTCGGAGAGGTTGACAGCGGAGTCGGTGAGCACCTCACCCCTGCGGTTCAGGAGCTCCTCGCCGTTGCCGTCGGTGACACAGGTGACCCCGGTCAGGCGCCAGCCGGAGGTGGTGTCGGTCGCCGTGTTGGCGTTGCTCTCCTTGACGACGGCCTCGTCGTCCGGGGCCAGCAGTTCGTAGCGCCTGGAGTCGTGCGCGGTGCCGGCCTCGCCCCAGTCGGTGGGGGTCAGGGAGCTGATGCTGCCCCAGTCGGCAAGCGCCGTGGACCCTTCGGCGGAGACGTTCTCGTAGTCGAAGGTGGGGATGGTGGTCGAGTCTTCGAGCGAGGGGTCGGTGGTGACGTCCTTGGCGAAGGTGACGGCGCGGACCTGCTCCAGGGAGCCGTACAGGCAACCGTAGGTCTCGGCGTTCTCCTTGGTGATGAAGGTGTCCTCCAGGTTGTCCTGGTCGGACAGGTCCGCCGAGCAGGTGCCGCTGGTGCCGTTGTTGACGAAGCCCCACAGCTTCAGCTTGTACTGGATGCCGGTGGTGGTGTCGGTCCAGGCGGTCGATTCGGTCGCGGAGGCCACCTCGAGGATGTCGTCCTCGCAGGAACGGCCGAAGTTGTCGTAGATGGCGCCGCCTTGGTCACCGGCCACGGCGACGTCGCCGTTGGGGAGGGAGACAAGTCTACCGTTGCGGTCGTAGGCGTAGTGGTAGTTGCCGTTCCAGTTCCCAACGTACTGCCATCCGTTCCAGTACCACGTCCCCGTGGAACGGAGCCCTATGTTGCCATTCGCGTCATAGGCGTACTGGCCGCTGCCGTCGGAGACGTAGTGTCCCTCGGCGTCGAAGGTGGAGCGGCAGGTGTTGGCGGTCTCGGTCAGCGTCCAGGGGAAGGAGGAGCTGATGGCCTTGCCGAGCGTGAGGTCCATGGTGCCATTGACGACCGTCGGGGTGAGTTGACCGAGTTGCACCACCGGGCGGTTACTGTGGCGCATGGTGGCCACCAGGAAGGGACTGCCAGCAGTGACGCTGTCCGTCGCCGCAGGCTTCAGTCCGACGGTACTCTGAACCTCGTCGTTGTAGACAGTTGGACAGTTGACCATTCCCTGCGCGCGGCTGTAGCCGAAGGACGCAAAGATGTTCTGTGAGGAACTGACCTCCGAAGTGCTGTAACCGGCCCCCCGAGGGGAGTAACGCACACACGCGGAGTCATACGCCGACGCAGGGGTGGTATAGGAGTTCGTCGTCACGTCGTGTTGAATTGCCGTCGCCTCACCCAGGTCAACTACCACTTCAGCCGCCTGAGCGGTCGGCTGAATCGGCAGTACCGCGCCGCCGATGAAGGCGCTGGCGAACAGCGCAAGCACGGTGACGACCGCCGTCAGTCTGGACCGAGAAGGCAAGCGCTTCCGGCGCGATGAATCGGCGTGATGCATTGACGACTTCCCCACACGTATCGGAACCAGGAAACCGCTCCCAGAGAAAGCGGCCTCGCGAGCAGCATTGACCACTCACGGGTCTTTAACAGTACCGCGTTACCTTGAGGTCTGACGCACGTTTGACCGTCTTTGCTGCAACATTTCAAGCACGATCTACATAACCGCCATACATACACAACGATATGACTACGATTGCCACCCAAACAGGCATAAACGAAGCCTCGTTCGGAAATCTTCGCACCAATTGCCCTCTGGCCGCTTGAGTCACTTCACCCGGTGCGGCCCCCAGCCGACCACGGGCCCCGTCCGCCTGTGGCAGGACCACCTGCCGAAGCACGCGCTCGTCGGCCTGCTCGGCCGCCGACGGCGCCTTCCTCCGGGACCGCCTCCTCACGCATGCACTCGTCGGCGATCCTGAAGGCGATTCAACCGGCTCTTCCGGTTTGAAGATGTGGTAAGCCTGGTGGAGGTCACCCGACTGCGGGGGGTGCGTCCTGGTGCGGGGGTGTGCGCGGTGGGGTGTGTGACGGTTCGTGCGTTGGCCCGACGGTTCGTGCGTTACGGTCAACGATTCATCCCTTCCCGCAACGGTTCGCGGGGTAGGTGCACAAACCGTCGCGGTTCATGGCGAATCGTTGCTGCTACCTGACGAACCGTCACACGCGAGAAGCATGCGATCCCTCCGCCCCCTTCAGGGCGGCCCGCGCAGTCGGAGCCCTGGCAGTGATTGTCATGATCCGGGACAAACGCGCCTCAACACCCCCAGAGGCGATCCTGCATCCGCGTGATTCCAACGTTTCGCTCGCGGCCGCCAACACTGCCGGGCCCGTTTGTCCCGGCTGGCTATACTCCGGGCCGCCGACCACAACAGCATGCGCACCGATGGCAAGCCGGAGTTATCGGCGTGAACGTGCGTGTAGGATCAGGGCTTTTCGTTGACGTGGTGGGCGGGAAAGTCGGGTTCAATTGGCGGTGGGGCGTGATTCAGCATGCTTCGCACTAACAGGCCGCGTTGTGCGGTATGCGGCTCCGGGATGATACGTACCGGCCCACCGCCTCCCTGGAGGCTGGACTCTCTTGGTGGCCCGCAGCCCCACGTGACCGGCTCGCGCTGTGGGCCGCACCCGAGAGCGCGGTGGCCAGCCCCCGAATCACTCACCCGCTCGTGCCTTGCACGACCTCGGGCCGCGTTCCACGACTTTGGTGCCTGTTGCACGACCACCCCGGGGTCGTGGAAAGCGCACCAGGGTCGTGCAGTAACGCCCAGGGTCGTACAAAGCCACCCCGACCCCCGACGCCGGACACCACCACCCACACAAATGCCGGGCCGAACGAACCAGCCGGCAGACCACAACACGCCCCAACCACACACATCCGCGCCGATAGCCCAAAGGCCCAGATCTGGCGGACCGTAGTCCAAACAACTCCGCCATTTATCTGGGCCCTGACAGCTCTCCTCAGTGTCTTAAGGCACTGAGAGACACCCGGTTTCCCGGGGAGTCGGGCGGTCCCACCCGCTCAACTCCCCACGATTATGAGGACGCAGGCGCGCGGTCGGCAAGCCCGATCTGCGGAGCACCCGCCCTACTCCCACAGCAGCAGCCCGTCGGCCAGCAGGTCGCGCGCGTCGGCGACCATGCGCGCGGTAAGCGCCTCGGCGTCGGCGCCGGTCAGTGCCGCCACGGCGGTGGCGATCTGTCCGACGCTCAGCTCACCGTCGGCCACCTCCACCAGCGCCGCCAGCGCCGTGTCCGCCCGCACGGTGCGGGCGAAGCCGCCGCCCTGGCGCAGCAGGATCACGCTGGGTTCGCTGTCGCCCGGACGCAGGTGGCGTTCCTCGGTGACGTCGGGCGCGACGACGGGGTGCAGCGCCGCCACCTCTGCGTCGCTCATGGCGGCCAGGCGGCTGCGCGATGCCACCGACGCCGCCACATGCGGTCCGAGCGGTCCCGTCGGCCGGGTGCCGACCTCCTCCAGCACCTGCCAGAGCGCACGGCCCCCGGCATCTGCATCATCCGGCCGGTGCAGCACCACGTAGCCGAAGCCGACGGCCTCCACCTTCCGGGCGGCGAAGTCGTCGATCCACGCCCCCAGGGCGGCCTCGAAGCCGGCGCGGTCGCGCTCGGGAATGGTGCCGCCGTCGCGCAGCCACATGGTGGCGTACTCGACCGGGTCCTGCACCTCCCGTTGAATGACCCAGGCATCGACGCCGTCCGGCAGCCAGCCGCTCACGCGCTCCCGCCAGTCCTGGCCGGCGTGGTGCTCCCAGTTGCCGAGCATGACGGCGAAGCCGCCGCCCGTCAGGTGCGCTCCGAGGGCGGGCAGGAGCATCGGCAGGACGGGGCCGCCGGCGTCGCGGTACTCCATGAGCGGCAGGCCGGCCGCGCGGACCGCCGGCGGCGTGATGACGAAGGGCGGGTTGGTGGCGACCAGGTCGAAGCGGCGCCCGGCCACCGGTTCCAGGAAGGAGCCGCACAGCAGTTCCAACCGCGCGGGGTCGGTGCCGGCCAGGGCCGCGTTGAAGGCGGTGAAGGCCAGTGCCCGCGCGGAGATGTCGGTGGCGACGACGTGTTCTGCGTGTCGCAGCAGGTACAGGGTCTGGATGCCGCAGCCGCAGCCGAGGTCCAGGGCGGTGTCCACCGGGGTGCGCGGGGTCAGGCCGGCCAGGGTCAGGCCGGCTCCGCCAATGCCCAGGACGTGGTCGGGGGCCAACTGCCCCTGCGATACCAGCTCCCCCAGGTCGGAGGCCACCCACCAGCGCACCTCGCCGGCGTCGTCGCGCGCCTCGTGGGGGCGCAGGTCGACGGCGGCCCGCACCCGGTCCGCGACCGCGACGACCAGCCCCATGGCCCGGGCGCCCGCGGCACCGGTGCGCGGCAGGGCCGCGTCCAGTTCCGCTGCGGACACCGGCTCCCCGAGCATGAACAGGGCGGTCAGCACGGCCACGGGGTCGGCCGCACCGCCCGGCTCGGCATCGGTGCGGGCGGCGCGCCCTGCGCTCAGCACCTCCCGCACCCGCCGCAGGGCGGGGTAGCGCTGCTCGCGACGCAGGGCGGCGTCGGCGGCGGGACCGAGCAGTTCGGCGACGGCGTCCACGCCCCAGCCGGACGCCTCCAGGTCGGCGCGCAGGGCGGCGGCCTGGGCCGGAGTGGCCACGGGCGGAGGCGGAGGGCTGGGGGCGTCGGTCATAGGGGCGACCGTACCGCTTTGCCGCGCGCCGGCCACCGCGGGCCGCACGCGTATCCGGTCGTGCCCACCGCAGCTTGCCGCCCGCCGTCTCCCGGGTTCATCCGGCCAGCATGTCCACGCCTACGCTGAGCACCACCGGGACGATGCCCAGGATGATGAAAGCCGGCAGGAAGCAGGTGCCCAACGGCAGCACCAGTCGGACCGCCAGGCGCTCGGCGGCCTCCGCGTCTGCGGCCTGCCGGCCGGCCCGCAGGGAGGCGGCGGTGCCGGCGAGCAGCGGCGCGGGCGAGGCCCCGTCCTCCCAGCCCGTTCGTAGGCACGCCTCGAGCCGGCCGTAGCGACGCGGCCCCCGCGACTCCGCCCAGCCCCACCACCGGCGTCGGTGCGGCCCGTTCGCGGCGCCGCCCTCCTCGGCGTCATCCTGCGAACCGGCCGCGGCAGCGCCCACTCCCCCGTGTCCGGCCCGCCACGCCTCGTCCCAGTCGGCCCCCAGCAGCAGGGCCCGACCGACCACGCCCAGCATCTCGTCGTCCAAGGCCCGCCCCAACGCCTGCAGCGTCCCCGGCACCGACGCGCCGGCCGCGAGCGCTGCCCCGGCCAGGTCCAGGACGAGAGCCTCGTCAACCTCCTCCGGGGCGGCAGCCGCGGCCGCGACCAGCCTTCCGGTCAGCCAGTGGCCGACGCCCATGAGGACCACGCCGGCCACCCCCAGGGCACTGCCCCAGCCGCCGTCGAGGAGCATCTGCCCGGGGTGGGCGCCGATCGCGGAGCCGAGCAGCAGCCCGACCGGCGGCAACAGGGCCAGCAGGCGTGCGGTGGAGCGCGGCCCGGACAGGGCGGTGCGGCGGGAGGCGTCGGCGTGCCCGGAGTCGGCCACTCCCCCGGCGACGGCCTCCAGCACACCCGCGAGCGGGGCGCCGAGCGCCGTTGTCAGCCGACAGGCGGCCACGGCCCCGGGCACTGCCGCGGCGGTCAGACGCCGACGGGCGTTGCGGGCGCGGTGCCCCGGCAGCGGCGGTTCCCACTGCCAGCGTCCCGCCCGGCGGCGGGGCAGCCAGCCCGTGGGCGGCTCCCGGGCGAGGGCGCGCAGGGCGGGTGGGACGCCGTCGTCGTCGGGGCGGGTGCCCTCACTGATGCCGGCGCGCTGGAAGGTGCGCTCCCAGGCGCGCTGCGGGGTCGCGCCGGCGCGCAGCAGGGTGGCGACCTCGGTCAGCACCAGTCCGAGGTCGAGGTCCTCTGCGCCGGGCCGGGGTGGTCGGGCCAGGCGTCCGGCGTGGTGGGTGCCGAGCGCGGCCGGGGGCTCACGCCGGGCGGGCAGCAGGATCACCGCGGCGGCCAGGGCCACCAGCAGCCCGGCCAGTACCTGCGCGCCGCTCATGTTCGGCTCCTGTGTCTACCCGCGCGGGTGCGCCTCGGGAGCTCGGCGTTGGTCGCCGGCGCCATTGCGGCCTGGCCGGGGCTCCGGGCGGCGTCGACACCCAGGGCGGCGGCGACGGGTGCATCCCCGATCCGTGCGGCCAGGCGGTCCACGCCGGGCCCGGCCGTCACCGCGCCGTCGGCGCCGACCACCAGGGCGTCCCGACAGCGCATCCGCTCCCCGTCCCGCTCCAGCACCCCGACGGCGACTACCCGGCGCAGCGTGGTGGTGCCGGGTCTGGCCTGGCGGCGCAGGTGGACGACGGCGTCGAGGGCGCTGACGGCCTGGGCGGACACGGCGGTCTCACCCATGCCAGCCAGGGCGCCCAGCGCGGTCAGGCGGGCGGGGACGTCGGCGGGCGAGTTGGCGTGGAGGGTGGCCCAGCCGCCCTCGTGGCCGGTGTTGAGCGCGGTCAGTACGTCGCGGACCTCGGGGCCGCGGCACTCGCCGAGCACGATCCGGTCCGGCCGCATGCGCAGGGCGGTGCGCACCAGGGTGGTCATGGGGACGGCGCCGACACCCTGAACGTTCTCCCCGCGCTCCTGCAGGTGGATGACGTGCGGGTGGTCGGGGCGCAGCTCGCTGGCCTCCTCAATGCACACGATCCGCTCATCGCCGGGCACTCGCCCCAGCAGGGCCGCCAGCAGGGTGGTCTTGCCGGTGCCGGTGGCGCCGGTGACCAGGCAGTTGGCGCGGCATTCCACGAGCGCGGTCAGGACGGCGTCCATGCCGGGGACGATGGTGCCGGCGGCGACCAGCTCGGGCAGGGTGAAGGCGCGGCGCCGTTTGGTGCGCAGGCAGATGAGGGTGCCGTCGGCGCTCAGCGGTGGCAGGACGGCGTTCAGGCGGGTGCCGTCGGGCAGGGTGACGTCGACGATGGGGCTGGCGTCGTCCAGGCGGCGCCCGCAGGCGGCCGCCATGCGCACGGCCAGCGCCCGCGCCTGCGTCTCCGGCAGGCCGGCGTCGGGGACCGGTTCGAGCCCGCGGCCGCGGTCGATCCAGGTGCGGCCGGCGCCTACGAGCACGTCGGTGACGCCGTCCAGCTCCAGCAGCGGTTGCAGGACGGGGCCGGCGCCCGCGACGTCGGCGCGCACGTGCCGGGTGAGGCGGGCCAGGCCGCCCGCGCCGGTGGTGGGCGCGGCCCCGGAGCCGAGGGCGGCGTCGAGGCTGGCGCCGTGAGCCAGGGCGCTGCGCACCCGGGTCAGCTCGTCGCGGCCGGCGTCCCCGGCACCCGTTCCCGGAGCTCCTGCCGGGGTGACGCCCGGGCCGACCGGTGAGGATGCGGCTACCATGACGCGCCCTCGGGTGCTTCGACGTCGCCCAGCAGTCGTTCGGCGACGGCGCGCGCCTGGGCGCGCAGGGTGCCGCGGCCGCGGGTGGGGTCGTCACCGCGGGCAATGCGCTGGGCGACGGTGCGCTCGTGCGGGAGGACGGCGAGGATCTCGGTGCGGGTCATCAGCGCCAACTCGTCGGGGCTGACGTCTTCGCCGAGCTTGCGCACCACCGTGTACAGCCCGGGCCGCGCCCCCGTGCCCGCCGGGGCGGCCTCCCGGCTCATCGCCGCCTGGAACCGCGCGGCCAGGGCCTCCGCGGCGACGGCCGAGCGCAGGTCGAGCCCGGACACCAGCAGGACCGTGGCGCCCTGCGGCACCGGCCACCCGCGGGGCAGGTCGAGCAGCACCAGGTCATGCTCGGCGCGCAGGGCGTCCAGGACGGGGCGCAGCTGCTGCGGCTCATAGGGGCCGCCGCGCCCGTCCCCGGTCAGCACGGGCATGCCCAGCCAGGTGGGCAGGGCGGTGGTGAGTTTCTCCGGGCGGAAGGCGGGCTCGTCGTCGGGCAGGTCCGCCCAGCGCAGCCCGGGCAGTACGCCGTCCCCCATGAGCAGGCCCAGGCCACCGGCGGGGTCGGCGTCGACCATGGCGACGCCGCTGCCGCGCGCGTGGCAGGCGCGCGCCAGGTGCAGCAGGAAGGTACTGGCGCCGAGTCCGCCCCGCGCGCCGACAACAACCAGGAGCCGGGCCCGCGGTGGGTGCTGCGCGGACAGCAGCAGGACGATGAGGTGATCGGCGCCGTCGGGGGCACAGCAGCGCTCGAGGCCGCCCACCACGATCCCCGGTTGGGTGGGCACCTCGGGGCTCCCCTGCCGCGTCAGCAGCAGGACGGCGGAGGTATCCGGTTCGGCGAGCAGGGCCCGGGCGGAGCCGAGCGGATCCTCTCCGGGCGCGGTGACGACGGGTTCGGCGCCGGTGCAGGCGCGCACGATGTCCGCCGGGAAGCCCTCCGGGACTGCGGGCGGTTGGGCGGCAGGGTGCGCGCCATCGGTGGCGCCGGCGACGAGTACCCGCACGTTGGGGACGAGTGGGGCGGTTTCCATGGGGCCTCCTGCGCAACGATGCCGGGCGGTCGTGGCTTGTGCCGACCGCCAACAGAGTGCGCCGGGAGCCGCCAATGGTGCCGACGGCCTGTGGATAGCGTCCGCGCAGGTTGTCTTGAACCGCGCCTGTGGGCTCCGGTAGCGGCTCAGCGAACGGCGGTGGTTCCGGCCTGGACGGAGCGACAGATGGCCTGCGCCTCCTGGATGCCGACGAGGATCGCCTCCGCCTGCCACACGATCCAGTCGATCACGCCGTCGGGCTGCCCGGAGGCGTAGGCGGCGGCCGCATCGGCGTAGGCGCCGGGCGCGCGGCCGGCGTACTGGTCGGTGACGGCCACGCCAGTGGGTTCCAGCCCGTCGCGGGTGATCAGGTAGCGCACCAGCAGCCGGCCGACGGCGGCGTTGGCGGCGATGAAGGGGCGGGCGGTAATCATCTCGCCGTGTACCACGGCGGCGCGCACGAGCGCGGGGACGCCGGGGAGGTCGAGGAGGCTGAGCAGGGCGGCGATGCGGTCCCGCAGTGCGGCGGCGTCGGGAGCCGCTCCGGGGCCGCCCTCGCGCGGGGACACCCCCGGGGCGCGCGGGATGGCGACCGCGTCCAAGGGGATTTGTCCGGTAGCGGCTAGGGGGCCGGCGACGTCGCGGTGCAAGGCGGTCAGCAAGGTGCGGGGGCTCGGTTGGGCGGGTCGGGCGGGGCCGCCCAGGTCGGGCATCCACTCGCCCAGGCGCACGCCGGCGCGCCACAGGCCGGCGGCGGCATCGAGGGAGGGATCGCCGGTGGCGGCCTCGGCCAGGCCGCGGGCGGCGACGGCGTCGCGCAGCACCGCGGCGGGCAGGACGACGCCCTCAACGGCGGCGGAGGCGATGGCGCCACGTATTGCGGTCTCGGCGCGGGCCTCGCGCCAGCGGCGACGTAGGGCCTGGTGCCAGCGCAACTGCGTGGAGGCGTCGCGCACGGCGTCCTCGGCGCGCTTGACCCGCGGGTGGGCGGCAAGTGCTTTCAGTGCCCGGACGGTGGGATCACTGGTGCGCTCTGGCTGCTGGTGCCGCGCGCGTGGCGCGCCTGCGGACTCGGCCGCGCGCACGGACGGCACCCCGCGCGCCGGCTGCTCGCCAGGCGGCGGTCCGATCGACACCCCCATGCTGATCACGAGCTCACTGTATGCGTGAGGGCGGAGCCCGCCACAAGCCGGTGCGCATGCGACTGCGTCGCAAACACCCGTTATGTGCAACGCACCAAGAGCAGATGTCACACAAGTGCCCGTTGTATGCAAAGTTCCTCTGGAACATGTCACACAAGTGCCGTTAGGCTGACATGGTGGACCTTGAGATGTTCAAACACAGCTCGATGGGAGAACTCGTCGACATCGCAGGCTCTGACGCGCTCCTTGGAGACTGGAGACACAAGGCCTTCATCCCGGCGTCCTTGGGCGCGCACGAACCTGAGTTGACCGGAGCCACATACCGCTCCATCGCCCAGGCCCGCGCCGCTCTGGCGGCTTTGGACGCCACCGCTCGTCGCCTGCCGAATCCTTACCTCCTGCGTACCCCCGTACTGCGCCGCGAGGCTCAGTCAACCTCAGCGTTGGAAGGCACCTACGCTCCGCTTGACGATGTCCTCACAGCCGATGAAGACGCTCCGTCCACGCCCCAGATGACTGAGATCCTCAACTACGTGGCCATGGCGGATCAGGGCTTCGCCTGGGTTCAGGAGGGACGACCTCTCACCGTCGGTCTCATCGAGGACCTTCAGGGACGTCTGATGCGGGGGACTCCTTTGGAGCCCGAATCGGGCCACCTGCGCACCACCCAGGTGGTAATCGGCCGTCGCGATGAGGCCGCTGAGGGCATGGTGCCGATTCACGCCAGTCGCTTCGTACCCGTGCCGCCCGGCGATCAGCTGCGTGACGGAGTCACCGCGCTGGTGGACTGGCTCCGCCAAGATCATGCCGGTGCCATTGATCCTGTCGTCGTAGCAGGCATGGCGCACTACCAGTTCGAAACTCTGCACCCTTTCCGCGACGGCAACGGACGACTCGGACGCTACCTGATCGTCCTGACGCTGCTGTCCCTCGGCGTACTGAGTGAGCCGACGCTCACAGTCTCACCCTGGTTTGAGGCTCGCCGCAGCCACTACTACGACGCCCTCCTCGGGGTGAGCACGAACGGCGACTGGGACACCTTCCTCAGTTTCTTCGCCTCCGGCCTTGCCGCTGCCGCAACCAGCACCCAGAAGCAGATGGAGACACTCACGCAGGTGCAAGATGAACTCAAACAAGTCATCCATTCCTCGTCTCTGCGTTCCGCACGCGCTGCCGACCTGGTGGACCTGGCGGTGTCGACGCCGTCTTTCACGGTGCGCACGGTGGCACAGCGACTTGGACTGTCCTACGGGCGAGCCAATGGTCTGGTGGGGCAGTTGGTCGACTTGGGAGTCCTGCGGACACTCAATCCCGACGCACAGCCGCGCCGCTTCACCGCACCCCGAGTGCTAACAGTCCTACTCGCCGGAGACCCGGTGTAGCTGCGTACGGGTGGTTACTCGCTTCGATAGAAGACGGCTTCGTAGGCGTTTACGGGCACGTCGTGTCTCCTGGCTGGCGACCTACTACGAGGACGACGCGCGACGGATCCGTCGTGCCCGCCGCAGAACTCGTCTGCTACGCCACTTCGCCGTTTGGTACGCCGGTTAGAGGTCCGCTGTATACCTCGGAGGCCTTCAACAGACCGCTAAGTGGCGTAGCAGAGCACAAACCGGCGCAGTAGGCGGTCAAGTGGACAGGCACCCAGCACCGCCGTCCAAGTTCGGGCCTCGGCCCCGCAAGGCCTGCGCAGCTTGTCAAGGAAGCGACCGGTGCTGTCTGATGTCATAGGTCCGGTACTGTGCGGGACATGACCGGTGAACGAAATGCTCGCGCGTTACCGGCCCAGGCCGACCGCAGCGGCGCCGCCGCACCGATGGTGCGCACTCGCCCCGTCCTGATTCCCCGCCCGTCTACTCGGCGGGATCGGACAAGGTGCTGGCCGCCGGCGCCCGTGACTGGGGCCTCGACGACGTCCTGGACGCCGTCTTCTTCGCCGTCGCCGCGCTGGCCACGCTCTGGCTGGCATGGCTGCTGCTCGGTTCGGGCACCCACCTGAGCCCGGGGGCGATAGTCAACATCGTGCTGTTCTGGGCGGTGCTGTCCTATCTGGCGCTGCCCCGCCTGCATCAGATACTCACCTGGTTGTACGTGCCCGACTACTTCATCGGCCGCACCCGTACCGCCGACGGTCTGCTGGGCGATCCGGTCAACCTCGCCGTGCTAGGCGACGAGGAGGACATCCATGCCGCAATGACGAAGGCCGGCTGGGTGCGCGCCGACCCCATCACGCTGCGCTCGGCATGGGGGATCGTCGTCTCCTCGCTGCTGCGCCGCTCCTACCCGGCCGCACCGGTCTCCGACCTACTGCTGTTCGGGCGCAAGCAGGACTTCGCCTACCAGAAGGAGGTGGAGGGCAACCCGGCCCAGCGGCATCACATCCGGTTCTGGCGTGTGCCCGAGGGCTGGGTCATGCCCGGCGGCCGCCGCGTGGACTGGCTGGCCGGTGCGACCTACGACCGCTCCGTGGGGCTGTCCACCCTCACCTTCCAGGTGACGCACAAGATCGACGCCGACATCGACGTCGAGCGCGACTATGTGGTCGACGACGTCCGCTGGGCCAATGATGCCGCCTCGCTGAAGATATGGCCGGACTTCTTCACCGCCTACCACCACCGCAACGGCGGTGGCGACCGGATCGTCACCGACGGCGATCTGTACGTGCTGAACCTGGATCGCCTGGTACCCGACTCCGGTGGCGAATTGCAACGGGCACGCAGGACTGAGGCCGAGGTGCGCCGTCGGCGGCCGCCGGAGCTGATTGTGGCCATGGTGCTGGTGGTGTCGCTTCTTTGTGCCAATGCGCTGAGGCTGTTCGGCGGTGTGGCCATCGACGACATTGCTCGTGAACTGGATGGGAGTGGCGTCGCCGACACCCATCGACTGGTCGTGGCGACGGCGACGGTAACCACCGCGGTGATGACGGCCCTGATCCTGGGGCTGGCGGTGGCGGTCTGGCTCGGGCATCCCCGTGCCCGCATCGCCCTGATGGTGGTGCTGGGTCTGAGCCTCGGTTCGCTCATGACCGAGATCTCCGGGGTCGGGATTCGCCAGGCGAGTTGGGGGCCGATCGTCGCGGCGGCGCTGGGAGTGCTGGCGCTGCTGGCGATGACGGCCAGACCCATTCCCCGCTGGGAGCGGGAGCACAAAGCCGAACGGCTGCGGGCACGGGCTGAATGAACCTCGAATGGACCCTGGAGGAGCTATGTCGCTCCGGTCGCCACACTCGGTCCTGCTGGCCGACCGCCGCGGCGGCGGTCGGTGCGAGGTGTTCTGGTGCGGACTTACCCGTCACCGTGTCCCATGCTCATCCGCTGTTTACCGTCGGCCGCCCCCTATACGCGCCCCGCTTCTGGGCGACGCGGGCCGTATTGCTCCCCACCAAGAGTTATTTGGCGACAAACACCTCCCTGCCGTTCTCGGTGGTCTTCTCGGCCTTGATGGTTCCGGTGATCTCATCACCCGTGACCGTGAGCACGCCGTCGGCGTAGCTGTGCGGCGCGTTGATCAAGGGGATATTCAGCGATTCCTTGTCAGCGCCGGTGAAGGTCAGCACTCCCAGCACCTGAAGATTCTGCCCCTCACCATTCAGGACCAGAATGGTGGTGGTCAGCACCACCTTGTCCTTGTAGACGAAGGAACCGCCGTAACCGATCTCATCCAACTTGGGCAGGTGCAGGTAGGCCACCGAAGTATCCGCCTCGGCGTCGTCGATCTTCTTGATGTCCGGTGCAACGTACTGGTCGGCCTCCTTGATCGCCTCGTCAACCTGACCACCGACCTCGGGGTCAACCTCCTCCGGAACGGGGGCCACGTCCTCCAGGAGCATCTCCGTGAGCGTCTTGCCACTGGTGTAGAAGCCGTTCTTCCAGTCGGGCTTGACCGTGTCCAGCAGCACCCCGGTGATGAATCCGAATGCATAGGACTCCACGTCGACCGATACGTCCAGCGGTTCCTCCTTCAGCAGCGCCGCCTGCCGGGTCTGAAGCTGCTCAGGGGACTGATTCTCCTGGATGGACAGCGCCATGTACTCCACGTACCGGGCAGTGCCCTCAACGATGTCGTACTGATGGATGTCCTCGGCCTCGCCCGCGAACTCCGACTTCCAGGTGTCCATCCAGTAGCGGGCGTGCCCCAAGTGCTCGGACCGCTTGTCCGCATCCGTTGCCGCCTGGCGCAAGCGGTGCAGCATCATGCGCCGCAGGGTGCGGGGCTGCGCCTGGTACGGGTAGGGGGTGTCCCTGCTGCTGGAGGCGGTCACATTGATCTCGCCCTGATAGTAGAAGTGGACCAGCTCGTGGGTCATGAGCGCGAAGGCGTAGGTGGCTGGATCCGTGCGATCTGCGGCAGGATCGGAGGCTCCGGTGGCGCTCACGGACGGTGTGGAGTTCATGCCCACGGCGGCCCCTCCATCCTCCTTCCCCCCGGCGCCCGCAGAGGCTGCCTGGCCGAGGTTGAGCGTGATGGACGGCTGGTCCTCGAAGGCGATCTTGCCGTAGGAGGTGGGCACCTCAATGCTCGCATACTCGTCGGCTTTGAGTTCCCGGTGGCCCTCCGTTGAGATCACCCACGCACGTGTCGCCTTGAGCTGCTCGTCGACCTGCATGGCCACGATCCGATGCCTGGTGTAATCGCCCCCCGGCCACACCTGCCCCATAAGCGGCCAGATACGGGTCACCCAGGCGGACACGCCCTCGACCACGGTCTCGTACTGCTCATCGGACAACGACGGCGCACCTGCCAGACTGCCGAGCGGGTCCTGCGCTCCCGTGGGGGGCTCTGGAGTCGGCAATGTGGACGCCGGGCTCTTGCCCTGCGCGTCATTGCCGCCCGCGCAGGCCGCCAATGGCAGCAGGAGCGCGGCCCCGATAGCCGCTACGGCGGAGCGGCGCGTGAGTGAGAAGGAGGTCGGACTGGACTCAGTCATCAGATGCTTCACTTTCAACGGTCGGTTCAACTTCTATGGCTTTCTGAACATTGCACAGCGGTGGTTGAGCGAGTCCGTTCAACCGACCCGCCCCGCCCGGGTTCAGTAGTACTGCTCAATCTCCTCCTTGCAGGTCAAGTCCTTCTCCGGCAGCTCGCCGCGCAGCAGGTAGTTGTCGATGGTGTTGTCCACGCAGTCACCCTTGCGCTTATAGGCGCCGTGACCGTTGCCCTCCACGGTCAGCAGGCGGGCAGAGTCCAGCTGGGCGGCCAGATCATTGGCCCACTGGTACGGGGTGGCGGGGTCTCCGGTGATGCCGACGACGAGGATCGGTGCCGCACCCGTGGCACGGATCTCACCCGGCTGGTTATCGGTGTGGTGTCCCCAGCCCTTGCAGAACGCGTCGGGGTAGGTCAGCCCCGTGCCGAGCGTGGGCGCCACCTCCTGGATTCTGGCCGCCTGCTCGTCCCACTCGGACTCGTCTCCACGGACCGGGTAGTCGAGGCAGTC
Organism: Actinomyces succiniciruminis; assembly: GCF_900002405.1. GTDB lineage: Bacteria > Actinomycetota > Actinomycetes > Actinomycetales > Actinomycetaceae > Actinomyces > Actinomyces succiniciruminis. The sequence goes on from NZ_LK995526.1 coordinate 33,037, forward strand.
GATGGCGCTGATGGCGTTCTCATTGGCCGCCTCGCGGGCCTCCTTCTCAGCCAGCTCCTGCGGGTCCGTCTCATCGTCCACCAGTGACGGATTGGTCAGCACGGCGAGGGCCGTACCGTCATTGTTCTTGATCGCCTGGCTGAGCGCCGCGGTCAGAAGGTCCCATGCACTGTTGTCATACATCATGTCGATCAGGGTCTTCGTGAGCGTCGCCCCGTCTACGGAGTCGCCCAGAGTGGACGGCAGCGGCGTGGTGTTGGCCTTCTCAATGAGTTGCCTGATCTGCTCGACGCCGGAGTCGACATCCCCGGTCAGTGGGCAGTCCTCTCCCGCCTGGCAGTGTTCGACGTAGGCGCGCAGGCTCTTCTCAATGGCCTCCGCCTGCTGCACCACGTTGTCCGCATTCTCCTGTGAGGGGTCCTGCGCGCTGTCCAGCACCATCCGGCCCACGTTCGCGGGGAACATCTCCGCGTAGCGCGCTCCCAGGTAGGTCCCGTAAGAGATTCCCAAGTAGTGCAGGCGCGCATCACCCGATAGCGCCCGCAGCACATCCATGTCACGCGCCACCGAGGCGGTGTCCATGTGGTCGATCAGATCGGGTTCAGGCGAGTACTGCTTGCACCTGGCGGCCAGTTCGGCCGCAGTTTGCTCGGTGCTCTCGGCGGTCTCCTCCTCAAAGTCCACCGGCGTTGAGCCCTGCCGCGGATCGGCGGCATCATTGTCCTGCTGCTGGTTGGTGGCTCCGGAACTCTTCTGCTGCAATGTGGCCTCGGCCACCTCACTCATCTCCTGCGGGCTGAGGCAGGTCAGGGGCGTGGACTCGCCCACCCCGCGCGGGTCGAAGCCGAGGATGTCGTAGCCCGCTCGCAGTGCGTCGGAGAAGACGCCCTCCTGCGAGACGTACTCCAGGCCGGATCCGCCAGGCCCGCCGGGATTGGTCAGCAGCGTGCCGATCGGCTCTCCCGAAGTGGATGGCAGCCTCTTCATCGCCAGGTCAATGGTCTTGCCGGAAGGGTTTGCATAGTCCAGCGGCACCTTGACCGTGGCGCACTGGAAGGAGGCATCATCCGCGCAGTCCTTCCAGTCGACCTTCTGCTGGTAGAAACTCTCCAAGCCTGCGGGCACCGGCGGCATGCTCGGCGCATCCACCGGGATGGCGGATGTCGTACCGCCCGACGCCGTCGAGCCGCTGCGGTTGTCGCTGACTGCGGTACACGCAGACAATGCCAGGCATGCGACTGCCGCTACCGCAAGCGGAGCAGCAACCTTATTGTGAATCATTTTCGTTCTCATGAACGGGAATGTAAACATCTCCGACACCGTCCGAATCCCTCCGCCGACCGATTGCCCCGTCGGCCACGGTCATGCCACGGGAGGAGACCCCTACACCTCAACCAACGGACGACGCCGAGCACGGCCAACCGCCAATCGTCTAGAATCCGGTTGTGGCGCAAGACAAGTCCTCCCCCGCGACGGCGTCATCGGGGCGAGCCGTCCCCACGCCGTCGACCCCTGATCCCGATCCCGACGGCGTCCGCCAGGCGCCGCGCTCGCGCCGCGGCGACTACCTGCTGACCGCCGCCGTCGGCGTGGTGTTGCCGCCGCTGACGCTCGCCCTGGCGGGTGCGACCGCCCAGGCCTCCACCGCCGGCCAGCTGCTGCGCATGATCGTGCTCGGGCTGCTCACGCTGCTGCTGTCCGCCCTGGCGCAGTGGCTGTTCGCGGTGCGCTCCTCTTTGGGTGGCCTGGTCGGCGGTGTGGTCGCGCTGGTGGCGCAGGCAGTCATCCTGCTCAGCCCCGAGCACGCCACCGCCGCGCCCTTCGAGTGGGCCCGCTCCCTGATCCCCACCGGCGCCGTGCTCATCGTCGCGGGACTGCTGCTGGGGGGTTCCTGGGGGATGCGCCGGGCCCGCCGCGCGGGGCGCGCAGAGGCACGCCTATCGGTAAGGCTTAGTGCGAGCGATCGGAAACTGGGGGTCACCCCGGCGGCCCCGCCTTCGCGACGGCGCGACCATGTGGTCTCCTTCCCGCTTACGGCAGTGGCGGTGGGAGCCGGCCTGGCCCTGCTCGCGGTCGGGTATGCACCCCTGGTGTCCCCGGGGGCGTCGCTCGGGGGCGCCCTGCTCGAGCCCGCACTGGCACTGGTGCTGCTGGCCCTGGGGGCAGCCTTGACCGGGAGATCGACCCTGGGGGCCCGCGTCACCGGGGCGCTGCTGGCACTGTTCTCTCTGCCCGCAATGCTGGCGCAGGTGTGGCCGCGGCTACCGGGGGCCGGGCTGCTGGCCCGGTTGCTTCCCCACGACCCCACCGGTATCAGCCTGCTGCTGGCGGGCACGGTACTGGTCACGGTCGGGTGGGGCGCGCACCTGGCCCGGCGCCGGGGGCGGGCGGGCGAACTCGCCGAACTGCACTCCCGCGAGACGCCGACGCACGCGTAAGGCACCGCAGCAGGCCCGACCTCCGCCGACGCCGCCTCACCTGCCAGCTCGGTCGACTTTCGGCCCCCACCCGGCACGCCTCCCCGCGGGCGGGTACCCGACCATTACCGTGGGCGGAAAAGGAGGTCACGATGAGCACCGACACCACCGCCGGGAACAACCCCGAGGATCAGGCCGCCGAGTCCGATCTCGAATCCACGGCCTGGGCCCGCGCATCCGCGCCGGGCGACGCCGCGGCCGACGGGCCTACAACCGACGCACCGAGCACCGTCGAGCCAGCGCCCAGCGCTGCCGATCTCGCGGCCACCCCCGCCGACGCGGAAGCCGCCGCGGACGCCATCCCCGCCGCCTCCAGCACACCGGAGGACAAGACCACCTCCACCCTGTTCCCACCGGACCCCGCCCCGGCCCCGGCGGCTCAGCCGCCGCTAGCCTCGCAGGACACCGCGTTCCTACCGGCCACCCCCCAGGCAGACGCCGCCCCCGCCGCCGAGCAGCCCAAGCCGCGCTCCGCCAAGCCACGCACGGAGGATGACATCCTGCTGGACGGCTCCAGCGTCGTCGGCCGCCCGAAGTCCCGTGCAGCCGCCCACTGGGCCGGCGTGCTGGTCTGGGTCGTCGCCCTGCCTCTGGCCTGGTACCTCTTCCACGACGGGGCCGCCGCGGCGGTCGACGGCGCCACCCCGCTGAGCTTCGGCACGCCGGTGGCCGCGCTACTGGAGCTGGGCGCGGGCGCCGTCGTGCTCGCCATCGCCCTGTGGACGGCGAGCCGCTCCAGCCTGGGCTCCTTCGTCGTCGGCGTGATCTCGCTGGTGGTCGGAGTGCCGTTCCTGGTGGCGCCGGCGGCGATGAACGACTCGATCGGCCCGTTCCTGGATCGGCTCACGGCGCACTCGAACCTGGGCGCGTCCCTGTCCAGCTACTTCTGGGCGGACGCCGTCAGCGGCAAGTTCGTTGCCTTCGGCCTGTTCATGATCATGGTTGGCGTGGTCTCGCACAACGCCCGCCGGGCGGGTCGGCGCGAGCAGGAGATCATCGACCGCGGCCGCCGCAACGACTGACACCGACTCCGATGCCGCCAGCGGCGGTGCCGCCCACAGGCAGATCGGCCCCGAACAGCGGCGCGGTCTCACCATGAAACCAACGGCGCTCCCGTCGCCGTCGGCGGCCTAGCCTGGGCCGGTGCCCGATCCCCGTACCTCCCCCACCGGCCCGCACCCGGCGTCCGTATCCCGCACGGCATCGCTGCCGATGGTCACGAGGCGCGACGCCGCCCGCGACGCCGTACCGGTCGTCATCGGCTACATCACGCTTGGCCTGGCGGCCGGCCTGCTGCTGGTCGCCGAGGGCCTGAACTGGTGGTGGGCGCCGCTATGGAGCGTGCTCATCTACTCGGGCACCATGCAGATGCTGCTGGTACCGCTGGCCGGTGCCGGGGAGCCGCTGGCCGCAATCGCCGCCTCCACGCTGTTCGTATCCGGCAGGCACGTCTTCTACGGACTGGGTTTTCCCCTGGACCGGGTGCGCGGCCGCCTGCTCACCCGCCTGTATGCGATCCATGCCATCACCGACGAGGTGTACGCCCTGTTGGCCTCGCGGGAGCGGACGGCGATGAGCGGGCGCTACATCGTCACCGTCGAGGTCATGAGCCACTGCGCGTGGATCTTCGGCACCACGGCGGGGGCGCTTGCGGGTACGGGTCTGGCGGCCCTTGTCGGGGAGCGGGTGGAGCTGCTCGGCTTCGTGTTGACGGCGCTGTTCGTGGTCCTGGCAATTGAGAACTGGCGTTCCCACCCGGACCTGGCGGTGCTGCTGATCGGGTTCGTGGCCGGCGCAGTCGGACTGGCGGTGGGCGGATCGGCGGCCCTGCTCAGCGCCCTGGGTACTCTCGCCGTCGCACTGATCGCGCTGTACACCTGGCGGCAACGCGCCGTCCGGACCGCCGGCGAGGAGGCGCGCTGATGCTGACCAACTCCCAGCTGGCGCTGACCGTAGTGGTGGTGGCGGCGATCACCTTCGCCTGCCGTATCGCGCCCTTCGTGCTCCTGCGCGGCCGCGGCCGCGTACCGCTGCTGGCCTTCCTCGGCGACGCCATGCCGCTGGGCGTCATGATCGTGCTGGTGGCCTACACACTCGACGGCGTGACCACCGCCCCGGCCACCTGGCTGCCCGCCGTCGTCGGCATCGGCACTACTGCGGGACTGCACCTGTGGCGCCATGCGATGGGGCTGTCCCTGGTCGGGGGTACCGCCGTCTACGTGGCCGCCTCGCTACTGATGGCCTGAACCACTTCGCTCCGCGGCCACCCGCCGAGCGCTCCGCGAGCACAGCATGAACCTCGCTCGGGGACAGACCGAGCGGGTGTCGGCGTCTTACCAGTAGGCTGCCGCTGTGCAAGCCACCGTGACTCGTCCCGGACCGTGGGCCCACCGCCACGTCACCGCAGGCGGTACTCGTTTCCACGTCGTCCTGGCCGGCCCCGAAGCTCCGCTGGCCTCCGCCGTCCCGTCCCCGACCTCACCGGCGGCGCGCAACCCCGAGACGGCTGCACCGGCCGGGCACCCGGTCCTGCTGTTGCACGGCTTCCCCGAGTGCTGGTGGACGTGGCGACATGTAATCCCGGCACTGGCGGACGCAGGCCACCGCGTGATCGCCGTCGACCTGCGAGGCTTCGGCGGCTCCGACCGCCCGCCGTCGGGATACGACCTGGTCACTCTCGCTCGCGACGTCGCCGCCGTGGTGCGCGCGCTCGGGCACGACCACGCGATCATCGTCGGCGCCGGGCTCGGCGGGCAGGTCGGCTGGACGCTGGCCAGCCTGGAACCGGAGCTGACGGTGGGGCTGGTGCCGATTGGGGCGCCACACCCTCTGGCCGTGCGCTCCCTGCCCATGCGCACCGTCATGGGCTCTACGGTGCAGCACCTGTTCTTCAACGTGCCCCTGCTGCCCGAGCGCAGCCTGCGGACGACGGCGGGCGTCGAGCGGCTGCTGCGCTCCTGGGCGGCCCCGGCCACGCGCCCACTGGTCACCGAGGGCGCCGAGTATTACGCCGCACTGCTGGCGCGCCCGGGCGCGGCGCATTCCGCACTGGAAAGCACCCGCCGCTCCACCCTCACGCGCGCCGAGGTGCAGGCGCTGAACCGGCCGACGACGGTGCCGGTGCTGTCCGTGCAGGGCGAGTTCGACCCGGTGCAGCCCGCCCGGGCCCACGCCCGCGACACCCACCATGTGGTCGGCGTCCTGCAGCAGGTGACCATCCGCGGCGTCGGGCACTTCCCGCAGGAGGAGGCACCGGAACGACTGGTGGACGTGCTACTGCCCTTCCTCACCGAGCTGGCGACCCCGGCCCGGCATGACGAGCCGCGGCCCTCCGCTCGCGGGCAGCGGAGCGGCGCGCGCCGCAGGACGTCGTTTATACGCCCACCCGGGGGCATAGCCCGGCGGCGTTCAGCGCGCACGCCTCGCAGCGGGGAGCACGGGCGCGGCACACCGTCCTCCCGTGCTCAATGAGCCGGTGGCACCCGCCCGTCCACCGCGCCGGTTCCCACAGGGCGGCAAGATCGCGTTCGACGGCGAGCGGGTCGCGCGCCGTCGTCCAGCCCAGGCGGCGCGATAGGCGGCCCACATGCGTGTCCACGGTGATCGCGGGTACGCCGAAGGCGTCGCCGAGCACCACGTTGGCGGTTTTGCGCCCCACTCCGGGCAGGGCCACCAAGGCCTTCCGGTCCGCGGGCACCGCGCCGCCGTGAGCGGCTACCAGCTCGGCGCCCAGCGCGATCAGTCGGGCCGCACGGGTGTGGTGCATGCCCAAGGGCCGCAGCCGCGCCTCCAGGTCGACCCGGTCCGCGCCGGCGAGCGCGGCCGCGTCCGGGTAGCGGGCGAACAGTTCCGGGGTGATGGTGTTGACGCGGGCGTCGGTGGTCTGGGCGGACAGGACCGTCGCCACCAGCAGCTGGAAGGGGCTGTTGTGGTCCAGGGTGCAGCGGGCGTCCGGGTACAGGCCGATCAGGACGTCGTCGACGGCGGCGGCCCGCCGGGCGTCCGCATCACTCGGGGCGCCTGGCTCACCCGAGATGGGAACCGGCGAGACCGGACTGGGGGTCGACCCGCCCGGACCCGTCGACGTGGCCGATGACTCGATGATTTGACCTGGCACACAGTCAGACTACAATGCTCGTCGGCGTGCCACAGGTCACAAGCCGTGGCTAGGATATGACGTAAGAGGCCCCGCTCGTTCCCGGGCCCGCCCTACTACACACCACAGGAGGACCCTCGTGGAAGACAGCATCATCTCCAAGATCCCACTGTTTGAGGGGATGAATCCGGAGGAGCGGGAAGAGCTGCGCAACATGATGACGCAGACCACCCTGCGCCGCGGCGAGATCCTCTTCAACGAGGGTGACCCGGGCGACCGCCTGTACATCCTCCTATCCGGCAAGATCAAGCTCGGCCACGCCTCCGCCGACGGGCGGGAGAACCTGCTCGCGGTGCTCGGCCCCGGCGAGGTCGTCGGCGAACTGACCCTGTTCGATCCGGGCCCGCGCTCCACCACGGCCACCGCGGTCGCCCCCACCGACCTGTTGGCGCTGGAGCACACCCAGCTGATGAGCTTCATCGAGACGCATCCCACCCTGGCCAAGGACATGCTGCGCGCCCTGGCCCAGCGGCTGCGCCGTACCAACACGGCCCTGGCCGACCTGGTCTTCTCCGATGTGCCCGGCCGCGTCGCCAAGGCCCTGCTGGACCTCGCCGACCGCTTCGGGTCCACCACGGAGGACGGCGTGCACGTGCCGCACGACCTCACCCAGGAGGAGCTCGCCCAGCTGGTCGGCGCCTCCCGCGAGACGGTCAACAAGTCGCTGGCGGAGTTCGTCTCCCGCGGCTGGATCCGTCTGGAGGGGCGCGCCGTCACCCTGCTCGACGTCGATCGCCTGCGTCGTCGCGCCCGCTGACGCCCGCATCTTCTTCGCCGCAAGCTCGGCGCGGATAAACGCCGAAACCGGCACGTCATTCGTGCCGGTTTCGGCGTTTGTTGCTGCTGGCGCGGCCGCTCGGAGTGGTCGGCGGTCCGGCTGACCGCGGTTACCCGGACCGCCGACCGCATCCACGTCTCAGGCCAGTGGCCGCTTCAAATAGGCGACTAGGTTGTCCGAGCCGGTCGGGCCGGGGATCACCTGCACGAGCTCCCAGCCGTCGGCGCCCCACTGGTCGAGGATCTGCTTGGTGGCGTGGACGAGCAGGGGCACGGTTGCGTACTCCCACCGGGTAGCGCCCAGGGTATTGCTGTTGCTAGTTGCGTCGGTCATGAGCTAAAGCCTATGGGTCAAGAAGCCCAGCCGAAAGCCCGGCGGCGGCATTGCCGCGCAATCCGCCCCGCATAGCAACGACCACGGGCGGGCACGTCGGTGGGCCCTAATGTGGGCCCGCCGACGCCGGTTACCGCACGCGCGCGAGGATACGGGGAGCGCGTCGCGCATGAATCTCGGCGACCAGTTCGTCGTCCTCGCGGCGCAGCCACTCGCTCCAGTCGGTGACCTCCGGGAACCGCCGCAGCAGCGCTCGACGCTCGCGCTCGGTAAGCCCTCCCCAGACGCCGAAGCTCAACTCCGAGTCCAGGGCCTCCGCCAGGCACTCCATGCGTACCGGGCAGGTGAAGCACAGCGAACGGGCATCGCGCTGCTCCGCCCCCTTGCCGAACAGCCGGTCGGGCTGGACGCTTGCGCAGGCCGCACGGGCCGCCCAAGTCTGGTCGCTCGTCATTTCTCACTCCCCTACCGCCGCGGTCGACTACAATGTCGGCCGGATCACACGTAGACGGTATGCCAACCGATGGTCATTTGCCAAATTGGCATCTGCGCGGGGGCTCGCGCACCGGCCACGCACCCCGGCATTCCCCACCATGCAGGCGTCGGCCACACCACCACTACGCACCGGCACCTCTAAGGCGTTTTCCAGCCGCCGTTCGCCGTGGCCCGGTGCACAAACACGCCATTTCGCCGTAGTGTGGGCACCATGTCGAAGTCTTCCTCCCACGGCAGGTCCTTGTCGTCCCCTGCCCAGGTCGTGGCGATGCTGCTGGTCTTCCTGCTGCTGTCCGGCGCAGGCGGAGTACTGGCGGCGGGCTTCGCCATGCCCGCCGTCGGCGTCGCCTCCGCAATCACCAACGCCTCCGCCCAGCTCTTCGACGAGCTGCCCGACGACTTCAACGTCCTCGAGCCCAGCCAGGTCTCGGTGATCAAGGCCTCCGACGGCAGTCAGATCGCCCAGTTCTACGCCGAGAACCGCATCGTCGTCTCCCTGGACGACATCTCCCCGAATATGCGCAACGCCATCGTGGCGGTTGAGGACCAGCGCTTCTACCAGCACAAGGGCGTCGACCCGGCCGGCATTGTCCGCGCCGTAGTCTCGAACGCCAACGGCGGCTCACAGGGCGCCTCCACACTCACCCAGCAGTACGTCCGCAACGTCCTGGTCGAGGCGGGGCTGCAGAACGACGACGACGCCGCCATCGCCGCCGCCAAGGCCCCGACCGCGGCCCGCAAGCTGCGAGAGATCAAGTACGCCCTCACCCTGGAGCAGAAGTACTCCAAGCAGCAGATCCTCGAGGGCTACCTCAACATCGCTTCCTTCGGTCCGTCCACCTACGGGGTCGAGGCCTCCGCGCAGCACTACTTCTCCCACTCGGCCAAGGACCTTTCGGTACCCGAGGCCGCGCTGCTGGCCGGCCTGACCAACGCCCCCGGCATGTACGACCCGGTCCAGTACCCGGACAAGGCCAAGAGCCGCATGGACTGGGTGTTGCAGAAGATGTACGAGGAGGAGTTCATCACCGCCGACGAGTACCAGGCGGGCCTGGACACCCAGATCGCCGACATGCTCGACGTCACAGACTCCGTGGGAGGCTGTGGGGCCGCGGGCTCGGCCGCCTACTTCTGTGAGTACGTGGTGGGGGAGATCGAGAACTCGGACATTTTCGGCGACACCGAGGCAGAACGCCGCCAGCTACTGCTGCGCGGCGGCCTGGAGATCACCACCACGCTGGACCCCGCCAAGCAGAAGAACGCCAACGACACGATCCAGGCCTACGTGCCCACCGGCGACCCGTCGAACGTCAAATCCGCCCTGGTGTCGATCGAGCCGGGCACCGGCCGGATCCTCGCCATGGCGCAGAACACCAACTACGGCGACGCCACCGGCTCCGACCCCACCGCCACCCAGATCTCCTACTCGGCGGATTACCTGCACGGCGGCATGGAGTCGAACGGCTTCCAGCCGGGGTCGGCCTTCAAGACCTTCGCCTTGGCCCAGTGGTACCAGGAGGGCCGCTCCGGATACACGGTCACGAACACCACCCCGCGCACCTTCTACTCCTCCGACTGGACCATCTCCTGCGACCCTGATCTTCACCCGGAGGCATGGGCACCCAAGAATGCCGACGCCAGCGAGAACGGCCGACACACGGTAATTGAGGACACCGCCATGTCGATCAACGTCGGCTACGCGGAGATGCTGGCGCAGATGGACGTGTGCTCCGTGACCCAGTTGGCGGCCGACATGGGCGTGACCAAGGCCAACGGGGATCCGGTCGACCCCTACCCGTCCGTGGTACTCGGCGGCACCGAGACCACCCCGGTGTCCATGGCCAACGCCTATGCGACCTTCGCCGCCCACGGCGTGTACTGCACCCCCGTCGCCATTGACTCGATCATCGACGCCGACGGCAATGAGATGAGCACTCCGTCGGCCAGTTGCAGCCAGGTCATGAGCGCCACCGCGGCGGACCAGGTGACGCTCACGCTCCAGTCGGTGCTGACCAGTAAGGGCACCGGCCCTGGGGCCGCCCTGAGCGGGCGCCCGGCGGCCGGAAAGACCGGCACTACCGACTTGATGGACAACGCCTGGTTCATCGGCTATACCCCGCAGCTGGCCACCGCTATCTGGGTCGGTCACTCCGACGGCTACTACGCGATGAACCGGCAGTACATCGGCGGACGCTACTACGCCACCATGTACGGCGCCGACCTGCCCGCACCCATGTTCAAGACCTACATGGACGCCGCCCTGGCCGGCGAACCGGTGGAAGCCTTCAACCAGGTGAGCCTGGGCGCGGGGGCACCGACGACCAGCAACTCGGACGACGGCGACCAGGAGCAGCAGTCCTCGGCCGAGGCCCAGGACGACGGCGACGACTCCGACGACGAGGACTGATATGCCCACGGCTCGTAACGCCGTACTCGGCGGCCTGGCCGCCGGCGCCGGCTTACTCGGTTATGCCCTGATCGAGGCTCGCCTGCCGGTGCTGCGCCGGGTGGACGTGCCCCTGCTGGCGGCCGGCCAGCGTCCGCTGACGATCCTGCACCTGTCGGACTTGCACCTGACCGATCACACCGAGGCACGTGTGGCCTGGGTGCGCGGCCTGGCGGAAGCCCGCCCCGACGTCGTCGTCAACACCGGCGACAACCTGTCCTTCGCCAGCGGCCTGGAGCCGCTCAGCCGGGCCCTGGAGCCCTTCGCGCACCTGCCGGGCGCCTTCGTCTTGGGCGACCACGACTACCGCACCACGGTGTTCAAGCTGCCCACTCGCTATCTGCGCCGCGATCCGCGCTCGGGCGATGACCCTGAGCAGGAGGCCGCCGTCGAGCCGCTCCCCTGGCGGGAGGTTCGCGACCTGCAGACAGGCGTCGGCTGGGTCGACCTGAGCAATGCCCGCGGCGCTCTCGACGTCGGCGGCCGCCGCATCGAGCTGGTCGGGGTGGATGATCCGCATGTGGATCGGGACGCCTTCCCACCACCCGCCCTGGTGGTCCCGGGCGCCGACGACGGTGAGCCGGTCCTCGACCGCAGTGGCAGACCACTGCGGTTGGGACTGACGCACGCCCCCTACCGACGGGTTCTGGACGCCATGGTGGCAGACGGCGTGGAACTGGCCTTCGCCGGACACACCCACGGCGGGCAGTTGTGCCTGCCCGGCTACGGGGCGCTGGTGACCAACTGCGACCTGGACCGCCGCCGCGCCTCGGGCCTGTCCCACTGGCCGGACGCCCGCCCCGGGGACCGGGAGGCCGACGCCATGTTTCTGCATGTGTCCGCCGGCCTGGGCACCAGCCCATACACACCGGTGCGCGTGGCCTGTCGCCCGGAGGCAACGCTGCTGACGCTGCGCCCCGCCGGCTAGGGCCCCGGCGCCTTCAAAGGACAGTCGCGGAACCTGTGATCCTGCCCTCCCGTAGCGCGACAGGTGACCGACCCCTCAGAGACACGATTTCCCCCACCGGCGCGACGGCGGCTATAGTCGTGCCGCACACGGGGTGTGGCGCAGTTTGGTAGCGCGCTTCGTTCGGGACGAAGAGGTCGTGGGTTCAAATCCCGCCACCCCGACGATAAGAAGATCCATGAGCTTGCTCATGAGATCTTCGCAGAGGAGGGAGTAAGAGGCCGTCAGGCCGAATACCCCGACGACGAGGACGCCCGCGAGCTTGCTCGTGAGGCGTCCGAGGAGGAAGGGGTAACAAGGCCGCCAGGCCGAATACCCCTACAAACGGTCGTTGCCCAGGCGGGCGGCGGCCGTTCGTCGTTCGCAGCAGCGAGCGAGGGGTTGACACGCCTTGGATACTTGAGGGGAAGGCGCGCCGCGCGAATCCCGCACAAAGGAGGGATGTACTGTGAGCACTGCAGTTGCGCCGCCTCGCGGCGTGGTAAAACACTTTACACGCCCGGAGCTAGAGGCCCGCAAACGAGACATCGTCAATGAATTAGAGCGCCGTTTCGGCAGCCTGGACGCGGCGCTTGCCCAGGAGTACACCGGAGACTACCCCTCGGAAGACCTGCGGCTATTCGGTGCCTACCATGACGTGTTGTTCTTACTAGAGCATGACCGATAGCGTCGACGAGCAGACCTTACGGTTTGCCAACGGCCTGACTCACACGGTACGGGCGGTGACCGTGGAAGCTCCCGAGTTTCAGGTCAACGTTGCTGGCGATGATCCGTGGTTCGCCACCGTCCGCCCTGAAGACGAGGCCGCAATCAACCTGACCATAGGTGGTAGATGCCTGCTTGACCTCACGGTCTCTTTCCAATGCACGTTGTCTCAGAAGCATCCGTACATGCTCATCGAGCGGTCACAGTTCGGCTTGCGCCCACACGGTGGCGGGGAATGGCTTGTCCGCCTTGACTACGAGCATCACCCGGCAGGGAACCTTCCTTGTTCCCACCTTCACGTACACGCCCACAGGGATGCCTGGACGTTCCTGATGACTCGGGATGGGAAGGGCAGCCAACGACGCGCTGTCCGCCGCCGCGGTGCCGCTGACAAAACACCGCACGTCTCTGACGTCCACTTTCCCGCTGGCGGTCCGCGGCTGCGGCCTACGCTGGAAGACTTCCTGATAATGACGATTCAGGACCTCGGTGTGGATCACACGCCCAATGCGATGGAAGCCCTGACGCAGGCTCGCGCTGACTGGCGACTGGAACAAACCAAGTCCATCGTTGCATCGTCGCAAGATACCGCCGCAGATGTTCTCCGTGGCCTTGGGTGGAGTGTCACCCCACCGGATGGATACGAGCCCAAGCCGGCCTTGCCTGACTGGCTTTATCGTTACTGATCTAACTCAGCTGAGGTACTGCGGTCCCCGATTCCTATGCTCTACGAGACCCATCCACCATCGCCGGAAGGGCGAGGGCTTCTCGACGTCCGCGGCGGGCGGACACGCGCCGGGAGCCGAGCCGCGTGTACTACCCTGGTCGCGACGTCGGGCCGCGACGGGCCCCGGGCTCCAACATAAGCCGCCACGAGCGGCCATCGCGCCGACTGGCGCTCTCCGGCCCGACGTCCCTTAGACGGCACCGATACCGTGCAGAGCAGGACGCCGTCAGCGGCCCTCGGAAAGCACCGGGCGCTGCTTCTCAATGGCCACGGCGCGGATCTTGCCGCGCGGACGGCGCGCCATGTGCACCACCATGATCTCCCCGGTCTTCAGCCACGGGTCCCGGTCCGGAACCGAGCGCAGCAGCTTGCCGGGTGCATAGTCCGAGATCGCCTCCATGACGGTCGGCAGCACCGGGCGGTGCGTGCACACGGCCACCGGCACGTCGCGCCGACGCAACACCTTGGAAACCACCTTGCGGGCGGCCTTCGGCTTGGCGGCGTGCGCCGCCTCCGTCAGCGCCGGCTCGGTCACCAGCTCCAGGCCGGCCGCCTGCGTGTACGGGGCAACGGTGTCGAAGCAGCGCCGCCACGGGCTGGTGATCACCTGGGCGACGCCGTAGGCGGCCAGCACCGGCACCAGCGCCCGGGCGCGCACCTCCCCCTGGTCCTTGGTCAGCGGACGGGTCGCCTCGTCGGTCTCCGCGTCCCGCTCCTTGGGCCGGTTCCACACCGAGCGCTTGACCGCGCGTGCGTGGCGCACCAGTACGAAGGTCCAGGTGTCGAGCTTGCCGTCCTCCCACAGGTCCACCAAGGAGCCGAGCAGATCCCGGTCAGCCGGGTGAGTGAGCAACGTGCGGGCCTTCTTCGAGCGCACCCACTCGACGTCGTCGATCTCCGCCGCATCGGCCGGGCTCACCGGTGTGCGGGCGCGCAGGGCCGGAGAGTCGTCGGGGAGCTCGCGACCGGCCCAGTAGCGGACCTCCTTGCGGGCGCCGTCGGGCAGCTTGTAGCGCACCGTGTCCAGCGGCTGCCCGAGGGCGATCTGGATACCGGTCTCCTCGGCCACCTCGCGCACCGCGCAGGTGCGCACCGACTCCCCCGACTCCACCTTGCCCTTGGGGAAGGACCAGTCGTCGTAGCGGGGGCGGTGCACCAGAAGAATCTCCAGGTGTCCGTTCGTCTCACGCCACACCAGGGCACCCGCCGCCCGGATCACCGCTTCTGTTTTGGACTTATCTGCCATTTCCGGTGATTCCCGCTGTCAGTGCCCGCTCCGCAGACGCGAGCGCGCCCGGGTCATGAGCGTGGTCTGGATATCCTCCAGCCGATTGCCCTCGGCGTCGTGGGTGTGCCGGGTCCAGCTGCCATCGGGCTCCAGCCACCAGGAGGAGACCGCGTCGGAGGCGGCGTGGGTGACCAGCCACTCGAGCTGGGCGATCATCACCGGGTCGGTGATGCGCACCAACGCCTCCACGCGGCGGTCGAGATTGCGGTGCATCAGGTCCGCCGAGCCGATGAACAGGTCGGTCTCGCCGTCGTTGCAGAAGGCGTAAATGCGGGAGTGCTCCAGGTAGCGGCCCAGGATCGAGCGGACCCGGATGTTGTCGCTGAGCCCGGGCACGCCGGCACGCAAGCCGCAGATGCCGCGCACCACGATGTCGACGTCGACGCCGGCCCGGCTGGCCCGGTACAGGGCGTCGATGCAGGCCTCGTCGATGATCGAGTTGACCTTGATGCGGATCCAGGCGGGCTTACCGGCCCGCTTGTTGGCGATCTCGCGTTCGATACGTTCGATGAGCCCGTCGCGCACGGTACGGGGCGCCACCAGCAGGCGGCGGAAGCGGGCGCGCGGAGCGTAGCCGGACAGCTGGTTGAACAGGGTGGTCAGGTCCTGGGCGACGTCGCGGTCGCAAGTGAGCAGGCCCAGGTCCTCGTATCCGCGGGCGGTCTTCGGGTGGTAGTTCCCGGTGCCGACGTGGCAGTAGCGGCGCAGACCATCGGACTCCTGGCGCACCACCAGCAGCAGCTTGCAATGGGTCTTGAGCCCGACCATGCCGTAGACGACGTGCACGCCGGCGCGCTCCAGCTTGCGGGCCCAGGAGATGTTGTTCTCCTCATCGAACCGGGCCTTGATCTCCACGATCGCCACCACCTGCTTGCCGGCCTCGGCGGCCTCAATCAGGGCGTCGACGATCGGGGAGTCGCCGCTGGTGCGGTACAGGGTCTGCTTGATGGCCAGCACCTTGGGGTCGGCCGCCGCCTGCGAGACGAACTCCTGCACGGAGGTGGAGAAGGAGTCATAGGGGTGGTGCAGCAGCACGTCGTGCTCGCGCATGGCCGCGAAGATGTCCCCCGGAGTGCTGGACTCCTGGGGGGCCAGGCCGGCGGCGGTCACCGGCACGAACCGCGGGTACTTCAGCTCGGGGAGGTCCAGGTCGTGCAGCTGGTTGAGGCTGGTCAGGTCCAGCGGCGCCGGCAGCTCGAAGACGTCGTCGTCGTGCAGGTTCAGGGCGCGCACCAGGTAGCGGCGCACGAAGGGGCTGATGGTGTCCTCCACCTCAAGGCGCACACTGGCGCCGAAGCGACGGCGCTCCAGCTCCTTCTCCATGGCGGTCAGGAGGTTCTCGGCGTCGTCCTCCTCCACCTCGAGGTTCTCGTTGCGGGTCACCCGGAACAGGTGGTGCTCGAGGATGTCCATCCCCGGGAACAGGTGGTCCAGGTGCCGGGCGATGACGATCTCAATCGGGATGAAGGCGGTGCCGGCCTGCTTGTTCTTGGGGTCTAGCTCCCGCCCGGGCACGGTGATCAGGCGCGGCAGCGACTGCGGCACCTTGACGCGGGCGAAGTGCTCCTTGCCGGAGCGGGGGTTGCGCAGCAACACCGCCAGGTTCAGTGACAGGCCGGAGATATAGGGGAAGGGGTGAGAGGGGTCCACGGCCAGCGGAGTGAGCACGGGGAAGATCTGGTGACGGAAGTAGCGAGTGATCTTCTCGGCCTGCTCGGGCTCAAGCTGTTCCCAGTCGAGGATCTCAATGTTGTGCTCGGCGAGCTTGGGACGGATGTCATCCTGGAACAGGGCCGCCTGCCTGGCCATGAGCTCCTTGGTCCGCTCGGTGATGGCGGCAACGACCTGGTGGGCATCCAGGCCGGAGGCACGCACGGGTGTGATGCCGGCCTTGATGCGGCGCATCAACCCGGCCACACGCACCATGTAGAACTCGTCCAGGTTGGAGGAGAAGATCGCGGTGAACCAGGCGCGCTCCAGCAGCTGCAGGTCTTGGTCCTCAGCCTGCTCCAGGACCCGCTGGTTGAAGTCCAGCCAGGTGAGTTCACGGTCGGTGAAGCGGTCGGTGAAGGAGTCCAGCGGCGGCAGGTCGGCTTCAGGGTCGTCGACGACGGCGTCACCGGAGTCATCCGGTCCGACCGCGGCATCCACGGCGGTGTGTGCGGTGGTGGGCTCGGCCTCGGGCCGCGGCGTGGGATCCGCGGCGTCGAAGAAGCCGGTCTGCTCGTTGGCGTCGGGGGGCGAGACCGGGGTGCTCTTGGGGTCTTCGCAGTCCGCGCCCGCGTTACCGGGGGCATCCTCGTCGAAGTCCTCGTCCTCGTACTGGGGGCCGGCGTCATCGTCGACGAAGTCGCGAGGATCGGCCGCCTCAATGACGTGATCCTCAATGATGTCCAGGTCGTCCTGGGGCAATGCCTCGGCGTCGCCCGCATCCGCAGACGGCGCCGAGGCCGCGGCGAGCGTATCGGCCTCCTCGGGACTGACCGGAGAGGAACCCGGGTCGGCGGCATGCCGGGCCTGCGCACGCGCCCAGCCGCCCAGGAAGGAGGCCAGCGGCGCGGAGTTCGTGGAGGGGGTCGCTTCGGGGTCGGGCGTCGTCATGGGGAAATCGTCCCACGTCTAGGCCGGTAGCGGGCCGTGAACCGCGCCGATGAACCCCGTGCGGAACGCGCCGACGCCCGGTGCCGGGATCTGCGGCAGGCGGCTGCACGAGAAGCTCGGGCCGGCCCGCACAATGTCGGGCAATCTCAGTCCAGCAGACCGACGTCGGCACGGCGGGCCGCCTCGGCCAGTTCGTCCGCGGTGGCCAGCAGCGCGGAATCGCGGCGGGTGACGCGGTGTGCCAGCTCGTCGGCGTCGTCGTCGATCCAGACCGGGCTAGAGCCGGTGGCCAGGGCCCGCAGGAAGCCGGACGTGGTGGTCAGGATGGGTACGAGCGCGGGCACGGAACCCGCAAGGCCGCCCGCGAGGACGTCGTCCAGGGCAGCACGTACATCCTCCGGGGCGGGGGCCGGGCGGGCATCGACCAGGGCCGCGTCGAGGCGGACGCGCGCGGCGGCGGCCGCGGCTTCGCTGGTAATGGTGGTCAGGTCCACGACGGTGGCGTAGCGCCGCTCAACCAGCTCCGGGTCGCGGCGGATCCACTCGCGCACGAGGAATAGCCGCCAGAGCGTGCCCGGGAGGGTGGTTGCCGGGGAGTCCGCCCACAGCTCGGCTACGGCGTCGACTCCGTGGCCGGCGACGGCGGCTACCACGCCGGCGCGGGTGATCAGCTCGACGGGGGCGTCGGTCTCGGGTGCGTCCTCGGGGAAGCCGCCGATCAGGGCCTGGGCGGCGCGGTGGGCGAGTTCGGAGGCGACGGCGGGGTCGTCGCTGCCCTCGATGTTCTCGGCCGCTTCGGGGTCGAGTCGGGCGGGGCGATGGAACTGGCGAGCCATAGGAACTCCTTGTGATCCGCGGGTGTTTGCCGGGTTGGCCGTTTCGGCGGCGCGTCGACGGCGAGTGACCCGGTTCGCGTTGCTGGTGGCATTGTCCCGCATGGGTGAGCGGAAGCGTGAGTGGCACTCGGCGCGCGTGGTGAACAACGCACGCACGGGCAGCCCGCATGCCTGCCGCAGGCGCTTCCTGGAACCGATCGCGCACGCATGGCCCACCGGCAGGGGGTGGCTGCGGAATCGGCTATGCTGACGGCGCCGACCGCGTCAGGGTTCTACTCCCGGCCGGGGGCACGCCCCTCTAGCTCAGTTGGTCAGAGCTGCGGACTTTTAATCCGAAGGTCGTGGGTTCGAGCCCCACGGGGGGCACGAACGCTGCTGGCACCGATCCGGCTGCGACGCCCTCGCTTCTGCGAGGAAGCAGCGAGTCGACGCTGATTCCAAAACGCGCGGCGACAACGGCAACATCCTCGGCGGTCCATCCGACCTGACCGCGGATCTTCTTACCTGCCACGGTCCGGCTGACACCGAGCAACTTACCGAGCTCTTCGCGCGTAATGCGATGCGCGAAGAGGTACTGATTCACCGTGAAGCCTAGAGCCTCGTTGAAGGTCATGGCACCTGCCGGGGCGGGTGCTGCTGGACTGGCTGCCATGGTCACAGTGTAGCACCAACTGTTCAGAACATGCACGCATGAACACTTGACCCGCCAAACGGTCAGTGCAATATTTGCACACATGAGCGATCAAAAGATGCCCGATCGGGCCGATCTTGCGCCTGAGTTGCTGACGAGCACAGAGGCCGCAGCACTCATACCTGACTGCCAGCCACAAACCTTGCGTCGGTGGGCTCGGCGCGGGAAGGTTCCGGCGATCATCCTGCCGAACGGACGATTCCGTTTCCGGCGTTCGGACATTGAAGCGCTGCTGCAGCCGGCGACGATCGCGCCTGATCCGCCGTCGTCGCCTGAGCTTCCGGGGCAGGACAAGTTGCCATGGTGAGCGCTGCGGTGTCGGACCGGGGTTCAGTCGTTGCTGGATTCCTCTTGGTTGCGTATGAGGTCGGCGTATGCGGCGGCTGCCATCTGGCGGCTGTTGAAGGTGATGGCTACGGGGGTGTGTCTTCCAAGGTAGAGGAAGGTTTCGTTGCCGTCGGCGTCGGGGAACCACAGGACGCCGTAGCCGCGGCGTTGGATCTCGTCGAGCCCGTCGTAGGTGTCTTTGAGGAATTCTTCGTCGACACGCCAGGCCTGGCCGTCGGCGTGGATGGTGAAAGTGGCCATGGGTACTGCTCCGTTCGTGGGGTTAGCTCTGCCGGCGGTCTGGGTTCAGGCTTCGGGGTGGGGTTCGGGGTGTTGGACGACCCACTGTGTGATGCCTTCTTCGTCGGTGTCGGCGGTGATGACGATGTGGCTGCGCCAGTTGAGTGCGGTTTCGATGATGTTGCCGAGCTTGTCGGGGCTGTCGTGGCCGGGGGTGTAGATCTGCATGAAGTTGAGTTCGACTCCGTCATGGCGGTGGGTGCTACCCCAGGCGGAGGCGATTTCGTTGGGGGCGGTTACGAAGGTGCCACCTTGGGGGGTTCGTTCGATTTTGGCGGCTTCACCGAGGTTGAGGGCGTCGGTGAGGACGTCGACGAGGTGGTTGTAGGCGCCGGGTGCGATCTCCCAGGTGTACATGGGTTTTCTCCTGTCAGGGGTGATGGGCTGTGAGTGAGTACTTCATCGTTCGTAAGGGCGCTACGGCGTTGCGGAACGAGACGGTGTGGGATGACTCGATCAGTTATGCCGCACTGGGGATCCTAGCCAGGGCGCTGGCGACGCGCCCGGGGGCGCCTCTGGGTTACAGGGCGCTTGCCGGGCGGGGCATGGGCGAGCGTGCGGTGCGGCGGGCTCTTGGGGAGCTTGAGGCTGCGGGATACCGGCACAGGTTCCGTATCCGGGACTATGCGGGGCGTCTGAGGACGGTGACCGTGTTCTCGGACGTGCCGGTGTCGCGTGAGGAGGCGATGGCGGATGTCGATGCCGAGGATCGCGCACGCATGATCGATGAGCGCGAGGGGTCCGGTGGAGGCGGTTCTGAGGGTTTTCCACAGGCTGAGAGCCCGGACGGTTTTCCACAGGACGAAAGACCTATAGGTGCCCGTGCGGCAGCATCTGCCGCACGGGGGCAGAATCCGCAGAATTCCGGGGATAAGTCGGAGTCCGCCGTGCGGCGCTCTACCGTGGCACGGTCCACCGAAGCACGTCTGACCGTGGCACGGTCCACCGTGCCACGGTCAGACGCCGCACTATCCCTACGGGATACCAATACTTCCTCACTACGTTCGGAAGTAACTTCTAACCAGACCAGACCTGACCTGACCAGCGAGGTGATCTCACCAGCGGACGCCGACGCGGATTCGGGTCGGGTCGGGTCCGGTCGGGATGATCTTCCCCCGAGCGACCACGGCGCAGTGGGTGTGGCCGGGGCTGCGCCCTCGGCCCCGCCGGCGCCGGCGACCCGCTCGGCCGCCTCACCGCCTGAAGCTCGCTCGGCCGAGCCGGCGCCCGTTGCGGGCTCGGCGGCATCGCCGGCGGAGGCCGACCATCGCCCCGCGGATGACTCCGCGCGGTCGGATGTAAGCCGGCTGTTGGCGGCGTGCTTGCCGTCGTGGATGCGGGCGATGGACGCTGATGGCGCCGCGCTTGTGGCGGGGCTGCTGGTGGAGCGCCTGCGCGCCGGTTGGCCTGCTGGGGAGATCCGGCGGGTGATGGATGCTCCGCCGCCGTCGGAGCCGATCCGCAGGATGAGTTCGTTCGTGGCCTGGCGGCTGCGGGACGACGTTGATCCGGCGCTTGCGCCGCGGGCGGACGGTGACGGTCGGCCGTCGGAGGTTGAGCGTCAGGAGGCGACGCGGCGGCGGTCGGAGGCGATCGCCGAGCCGGAGCGGCGCGACGTTGATCCGCGTTGGGCGGAGGCTTGGGCGCAGGTGGTGGCGGAGCTGCCGGATGCGTCGCGGCTGGATCAGGCGCAGGCGACTCGGGAGCTGCTTGAGACGGGTGTTGACGTGTCGGTGCTGCGCGATAGGGTGCACGCCAGGGCACAACAGCGTGTAGCTAGGGCCGCGAAGCGGTCACGGAGCAGGAGCGGGGGGCCGCAATGATCGACGTCGACGAGCTTGGCGCTGTTGGTGGGCTTGAGACCTCGGAGGGGCTGGTGGCTGCCGTATCGGCTGTCCTGGATGCGCCGGCGGGCTGGGAGTCGGTCCTTGGGTGGCGTGTGGCCTGTGGCTTGTGTGAGGCGACCGCCCAGCGCTGGCACTCTCCGCGGTGGGGCTTGGAGGAGATGACTGATGCTGTGCGGCTCGTGGTGCTGACGCGGTCGGAGGACCTGGTCGGTTGGGCTGGCGCGCATTCGGGGGCGGATGTGTGGGCCTGGGTCTTGAGGCACGCTCTGGGCGTGTTGCAGCGAGAGTGGCTGCTGGATCGACTGGGCGGTCTGACTGGGGACTCAAATCTGTGGCGGCTGGTGGAGCATGTTGGTTTGCGCCCGGTTGTGGGTTGGGAGGATCTGGCGTGGCCGGAGTTGGATCAGTCGTCAGTGTTGGCGGAGGCGGAGCTGCCGTGGGCGTGGGCGGATCGGGAGTGGCCTGGTGAGGTGCACCCGTGGGATCTCGGGCCGGCCTTGGAGTCGGTGGTGGCTCTGCTGATTGCGCTTGGGGTGCGGCCTGAGCCGGCGTGGCTGGGCACGTGCCGCATCCTGGAACTGGCCGTGGATGGCGAGCGAGATCGGCGGCATACGCGGGCGCGGACGGACGCCGAGGGCGGCTGGCTGCGAGAGCTCGGGATCTCGCCGGCTGCGGCGGGGGCGTGGATGAGCATCGTTACGGGCTCGCGGCGCCTGGGCGCGGCGTCGGCGGTGACACTGGCACTGCGGGACGGCGCGGAGCTGTTGGCGGCGCAAGAGGCGTGGCTGGTTGAGGTGCTGCTGGGGGCCCCGACGATCGCCGGCGCGGACGTGGCTGCCGCATAGCGCCGACGCCAGCGGAGCGCCCGGCTGCGTGCCAGGTGCCGGCGCGGCTGCGCGTGTGCGGGGCGCGGTCGCATATAGGGGACGTGAGTACTCCTGCGTCAGCGTCGTCCTCGGCCTCGTCTTCGTCCTCTGGGCGGCGGCTGCTGGTGGGGGTGCTCGTGCTCGGTCTAGTGCTGGGGGCACCATTGGTTCCGATCGCAGGATTCTTCGGCCTGGCGCTGCTGGGTGAGCAGCAGTCGGTGGCTGCGGGTGGCTCATCGATCGTTTGTGACACCGGCGGGGCGTCGGTGACCGCGAGGGATGCGTCAGGCACCGAGGTGACCCTGGATGCCACCCAGGTGCGTAACGCGGCGATCGTGGTGCAGGCAGGCCAGTCGATGGGGCAGCAGGCGCAAGTGATCGCGCTGGCGACTGCGTTGACGGAGTCGGGGCTGCGGAATCTGGCCAACGACGGCAGCTTCGCCTATTCGGGTGGGGTGATGTCGCTGTCGGCGTGGGAGTCGGCCCGGTCGGTGGTGATGGAGTCGATGAGGCTGCCTCATGATGGCGTGGGGTCGGACTGGGACTCCATTGGGCTGTTTCAGCAGCGTCCGTCTGCGGGGTGGGGGTCGGTTGAGGAGATCATGGACCCGGCCACGTCCGCGGCGACCTTCTACGACCGGTTGAGTTCTGTTGCCGGGTGGGAGTCGATGAGTGTCGCGGCGGCGGCTCAGGCGGTGCAGGTGTCGGCTCTCCCCAGCGCGTATGCGCGGTGGGAGCCGGTGGCCAGGTCGCTGCTGTCGGTGCTGTCGACGGTGCATTGCACGGGCGGGGAGGGCATGGCTGCCCTGGGTGGCGTGCCGGCGGGCCTGGACGAGAAGCGCACTAAGGTGGTCACTTTCGCCTTGCAACAGATCGGCGATTCGTACGTGTGGGGTGCGGAGGGTAGTGACTCTTGGGATTGTTCGGGCCTGGTGCAGGGGGCGTATCGGCAGATCGGTGTCGAGCTGGAGCATTGGTCTGAGGCGCAGCGCACGGCGGGGCGTGAGGTGTCGGCGTCTGAGGCGCTGCCTGGGGACATTATGTGGTGGCCTGGGCACGTCGCCATATACCTAGGTAACGGTGAGCTGGTGGGTGCGCAGGGATATAGCCAGGGCGTCGTGCGCATACCCGTGTACGGCGCGCCGCGCTATATCCGCGTGATCGAATAGTGACCGGCTGGGTTCCCTGACGGCTGGCGCCGCCCGCGTGTGTGCGGGGGGCTGTCGCATATAGGGGGTGAGGCCGGACCAGTTCAGCTACTTGGAGGGAGGCGCCCGATGGGTGCTATCAGGAGGTTCTTTGACGGCTTTACTTGGAAGGGTAAGGCGGTGATGGGGCTGTTGGCGGTGGTGCTGGTGCTGGCCGTGGGTGTGGTGATTGGTCAGCGGGCCGAGTCGGAGCGGACTGTTGCCGGCGGGGATGATGGGCCGGCGGCTGATGCGACGGTGGAGCCGACGCTGGGTGTGCCGACGGGTCTGCCGTCGGCGCCTCCGGGGGACAGTCAGGACGTGCGGTCCAGCACGGGTGTGGATTATGGGGCCGGCCTGCCCCGGCTGGGCGAGTCGCAGTACGCGAAGACCAAGGACCCGGTTGTGTTTGCGGCGTCGGTGTGGGCGGCCTCCGGGTATGACTATGCGGAGTATCAGCCTGAGGATATTTTGGCTGAGGCGGACCGGATTACCACGGAGATGCTGGCCGGTATGGACGGCACTGACGGCCCGCTGGGTGCTGAGGTGCACGATGCGCTGCGGGGCGCGGTCTCCAGGTCCGTGGATCCGGATGAGTTGGAGTACCGCGTGGCTGCGAGGCAGCACGACACGATCGATGTGACCAAAGTGGAGACGCTGTCGCCTGAGGACCTGCACGCCGATATCGGCGACAACGCCTACCTGAAGGTTGTGGAGAACAGGTCGGAGGGCATCTACCAGTACAACGTGTGGGGTGATCTGACGACCGAGATGCAGGCGGTCGGCGACACGGCCGGCTGGAAGAGGACGGTCACGACTGGCACGCACATCCTGGTGCACTGCCCGGACGGCGGCTACTGCTCGCTAATCGGCATCGTCGGCCAGACGCGGGATGACGACGGGGAGGACTCGTGACGACTGTGAAGCTGGTGGCGCTGACCACGCGCGGGCGGGGCTGGTGGCGGCTGCTATTGCCGCTGCTGGTGCCGCTCGTGCTGGTGGTCGGTGTGGGCCTGGCGGCGCCGGCACACGCCGACGATGTGGTGGTCAGTGACGTCGTCGGCAAGGCGGGCCGTGTGGTCGAGAGGGCCCGCGAGGATGAGACCTTGACCGGCGGTGACCGCGTGCCGCTTGAGGGCAAGTGGGCGGACGAAGAGCCGTCGGGCCGGTTCGAGAACAAGACCACTGACAGCGGTGAGGAGGTCGAGGAACTGGTCGGTGGGGTCGGCGGTGCGATTAGCGACGCGGCTCGGGATGTCGGTTCCGCGATTGGTGACGCTGCCCGGGACGTTGGCACGTGGGTCGGCGATAAGGCCACTGAGGTGGCCGAGGGCGTGCAGAACCTTGCCGAGGATGTCGGCAATGTTGTGGCGACGGTCGGTGATCTGATCGGGATGAGTATCCCGGAGGCCATTGAGGCGGTGATGGGTGCTGTAGCTGACTGGCTTGCGGGCACGCTCGGATCGGCCGCTGCATGGCTGTTGGCGGCGTTGGTGCAGTTCGCTTTCAGCTTGACGTCTGCTGATTTGGATGCGGAGTTCGTTTACAAGTGGGCGGGGCGGGTTTTCGCGATTGCGATACCTCTGACACTGCTACTCGCGTTTTGGCAGCTTGCGTCGTCTGCGGTGCGTGGTCGACCGCTGCAGGGGGTGCGGCAGGCTGGTGTGGGTGCGACGGCGGCGACGGCGGGCACGATGGTCGCGATCCCGATCATTGCTGCTATCAGCTCGGCGGTTGACTACCTGTGCGTGGCGATGGCCGGGGACCTGGAGACCCAGGTTACCGACCTCGCGTCGGCGATCACCGACTTGTGGTCGCCGGCGACTTTGGCTGCGGTGGCGGCCACGATGGGCCTGGGCGCCGCGTCGGTGATTCTGACGCTGATCTTCATCATTTTCGCGGTCTGCGTGATTATCGCCGGCATCGGGCTGATCATCACGCTGGTGCTGCGTGAGCTGAGCCTGTATGCGTGCACGGTGATTTTGCCGATGGCGATGAGCGGGCTGGCGGCGCGCACGTCGCGTCGGTGGCCACGGCAGGTGATCTCCTGGCTGCTGGCGCTGGTCGTGTCCAAGCTCGGCGTGCTGATCGTGTTGGGGCTGGGGCTGACGATCCTGACGGACCGCATTGGGGACTTCTCCGCTGAGGGCCTGGGTG
>NZ_LK995527.1:0-51396 GCF_900002405.1 Actinomyces succiniciruminis
CGGAGGACTTGCCCGACCTGCCCGAACCCTTGGCGGACTTCCCCTCGGCCTTGGCGCCGTCGTCGTCGCGACCGCGGCGACCCCGGCCGGAGCCGGCGCTGCGCGCCGCGGAGGCGGACATGTCCACCGCCTGGTTCTCCACCGGGTGCTCGTGAACGATGAAGCCGCGCCCGCCACAGCACTCGCAGGGCGTGGAGAAGGCCTCCACCAGCCCCTGACCGACCCGCTTGCGGGTCATCTGCACCAGGCCCAGCGAGGTGACCTCCGTGACCTGGTGGCGGGTACGGTCGCGGCCCAGGCACTCCACCAGACGGCGCAGCACGAGGTCGCGGTTGGACTCCAGCACCATGTCCACGAAGTCGATCACCACCATGCCGCCGATGTCGCGCAGCCGCAGCTGGCGGACGATCTCCTCGGCGGCCTCGAGGTTGTTGCGGGTGATGGTCTCCTCCAGGGTGCCGTCCGCGCCGCCGGTGAAGCGCCCGGTGTTGACGTCGATGACGGTCATGGCCTCGGTGCGGTCGATGATGAGCGTGCCGCCGCTGGGCAGCCAGACCTTGCGGTCGAAGCCCTTGGCGAGTTGCTCGTCGATGCGGTGGGCGGTGAACACGTCCTCGGGGCTGACCCAGTGCTCCAGCAGGTCGGTCAGCTCGGGGCTGAGGTCGGACACGTAGGTGGAGATGGTCTTCCAGGCGTCGGGGCCCTGCACGATGAGCTTGCGGAAGTCCTCGTTGAACACGTCGCGCACCACGCGCACGGCCAGCTCGGGCTCCTCCTTCAGCAGCACGGGCGCCTTCCCGGAGCCCTTGAGCACCTGGGAGGACTTCTTCTCGATGGACTCCCACTGCGCCACCAGCCGCTTGATGTCGTCGGCGAGCTGCTCCTCGCCGGCGCCCTCCGCGGCCGTGCGCACGATCACGCCGGCGTCGTCGGGGACGATCCGCTTGAGGATCTTCTTCAGACGGTTGCGCTCGGTGTCCGGGAGCTTGCGGGAGATGCCGGTCATGGTGCCGCCGGGCACCAGCACCAGGTAGCGGCCCGCCAGGGTGATCTGGCTGGTCAGGCGGGCGCCCTTGTGACCGATGGGGTCCTTGGTGACCTGCACCAGCACGGTGTCGCCGCTGGCCAGGGCGTCCTCGATGCGGCGCGGCTTGCCCTCCATGCCGGCGGCGTCCCAGTTGACCTCGCCGGCGTACAGGACCGCGTTGCGTCCCTTGCCGATGTCCACGAAGGCCGCCTCCATGGACGGCAGCACGTTCTGCACACGGCCGACGTAAACGTTGCCGACCAGTGAGGTCTGGGTGTGCCGGGCGACGTAGTGCTCCACCAGCAGCCCGTCCTCCAGGACGGCGATCTGGTTCAGGCCGTCCTGCTCGCGCACCACCATCTGCCGGTCGACGCTCTCGCGGCGGGCCAGGAACTCGGCCTCGGTGATGATGGGCCGGCGGCGCCCGGCGGCGCGCCCCTCGCGGCGGCGCTGGCGCTTGGCCTCCAGACGGGTGGAGCCCTTGAGCGCGGTGATCTCGTCCCGGGAGGCGTCGGAGCGGCTGCGAGAACGACGACGGCGACGACGAGAACTGCCGGCGCTCTCCTCCGGCGTCTCGGCGGAGGACCGGTCCGTCTGCACACTGTCCGCGGCGTCGGCGGGCGTCTCGTTGGCCTCGTCGGCGTCGTCGGCGCTCTCGACCGTGGCGCCACGGCCCTCGGCGCGGGAGCGGGCACGCCGCCCGCGTCCGCCGCGGCGGCGCTTGCGGCGGCCGGTGGCGGCCTCCTTGTTGCTCTCAGTGCCCTCGGCGTCTTCTGCGCCCTCAGCGTCCTCCGTCGGGGCCGACTGGGCGGAGGCGGCCTCGTCGGCGTCCCGGGCCGGGCCGGCGTTGCGGCCGCGGCGCTTGGCGGGGGCGGCCTCCTCCACGTGCTCGGGCGCGGTGGAGGCGGCGGTCGCGCGACGACGGCGCCGGCGACCACCGCGGGTGCCGGTAGCGGCCTCGTCGGAGTCGGCGGAGGCGTCGGTACCGCCGGAGCCGGCGCCAGCGGACACAGCCGCGTCGGGCTTGGCGGCCGGGGCATCCTGGTCCCGGCGTGAGGCGGACTCGGGGTTCGACTCGGCCGGCTGGGCCTGGGCGGGGGTGGTGGCGGCGACCTTCACCTTGCGGCGCCGCCGCCGGGCCAACGCCGGATCGGGGGCCTGGAACAGGAGCGACGCGGCGGGCAGCTGCGGCTCCTCCGGCTCCGGCAGGTCCTCCTCCAGCACCGGCGTGGACGCGTCGGCGTTGGAGTCGGCGCCTGACTCGGGCTCGGGTTCAGCGTCTGCCGCGGCGTCGCCACCTTCAGCCTCGGCGGCCTCGGACTCGCTGGCCTCAGACTCGCCGGGCTCGGCGTCGGCGGCTTCGGCGTCTTCTGCATCCTCGACGTCCTCGGCCTCCGAGGTCTCCGCATCAGCTGCGCCCTCAGCGTCTTCGCTCTCCGCAGCATCGGAGGCTTCCGCCTGCGCAGCGTCGTCGGCGGCGTCGACCACCGCGGCGTCGGTTTCCTCGGGCGTTTCCGCGGAAGCGGCACTGTCAGGCGCGGCGATGCCCTCAGCCTGGGCCGCAGCCTCTTGCGCCTCGGCGTCTGCGGCGTCGGGAACCTTGCTCGGCGCGTCGGGAGCAGCCTCGGGCGTAGTTACAGCGGCGGTGACTCGGCGGTGCCGACGGGCAGGCCGCTTGGAGGCGCTTGTCTCCTCGGAGCCCTGAGCGTGGGAGTCGTGTGAGCGCGATGACGAGGGGGACATGGGTCTATCTGCACTTTCGGACGCTATAGCTCCGCCGTACCCGCGGCGCCATGGCGCGGTCGCGCTCCCCTGGCGGGGAGCTAAAAGCCTACGTATGCGCCTTGCGGCGCCGGCCTGCGGCGGAACTCGCACGTTGCGGAAGTGCGGCGGCGCTCTGGGCGGCGCAATTCTTCCGGGCGGTCTCGGCCGAGGGTCGGACACCGACTGCCGGTACGGGACCGCCGGTGCCAGGGGCAGTATCCCACAGGTGTAGCCCCACCGGGTGGCAGTCGGGCTGGTGGCGCCGTCGTCTCGCCAACGGCGGACAGGCCACCGACGCCACAGAGACCCGCGGGCCACCAGCCGCACCCACAGCCCCACACAGCCGCATAACGAGTCGCATCTTTTCACGACACGCCGTCACCCGCCGCCTATACTTGGCCTATCTCCCGGGGAGCCCCTATAAGGTTCCTCTTATATTTCCCGTGGCCCTCGCGAAAGGCGGCGCAGATGAGCCTCGCACCCATGGCGCTCGACTCCCTCGACGTGGCTCGATGGCAGTTCGGCATCACCACGGTCTACCACTTCATCCTGGTCCCGCTCACGATCGGACTGTCTCCACTGGTCGCACTGATGGAGACCCTCCACCTGCGCACCGGCAACGAGCAGTGGCGGACGGCCACCCGGTTCTTCGGCAACCTTCTGCTGATCAACTTCGCGCTCGGCGTCGCCACCGGCATCGTGCAGGAGTTCCAGTTCGGCATGAACTGGTCGGAGTACTCCCGGTTCGTCGGCAACATCTTCGGGGCGCCGCTGGCCTTCGAGGCCCTGCTGGCCTTCTTCATGGAGTCCACCTTCCTGGGCCTGTGGATCTTCGGGCGCGACCGCCTGTCCCCCAAGTTGCACAACCTGTGCATCTGGATGGTCGCCCTGGGCACCAACCTCTCCGCCTTCTTCATCCTCGCCGCCAACTCCTGGATGCAGCACCCGGTCGGCGCCGTCGTCAACCCGGACACCGGCCGGGCGGAGCTGGACGGGGTCGGCGGATTCTTCGAGGTGCTCGGCAACAAGATCCTGTGGGTCACCGTGGCCCACGTGATCGCCTCCGCCTTCCTGGTGGCGGGCACGCTCATCCTGGGGGTGGCCGCGTGGTGGATGATCAAGGCCGCCCGCGCCGGCCAGGACTTCGAGGCGCGCCGACTGTGGCGCCGCATGACTCGCTTCGGTGCGGTCACGATGATCATCGCCGGTATCTTCACCGCCGGCTCCGGCCACATCCAGGGGCAACTGGTCGCCGAGGAGCAGCCCGCCAAGATGGCGGCCGCCGAGATGCTGTGCGAGACCGAGTCGGGCGCGGGCTTCACCGTGGCCGCCTT
Organism: Actinomyces succiniciruminis; assembly: GCF_900002405.1. Lineage (GTDB taxonomy): Bacteria > Actinomycetota > Actinomycetes > Actinomycetales > Actinomycetaceae > Actinomyces > Actinomyces succiniciruminis. The sequence goes on from NZ_LK995527.1 coordinate 4,126, forward strand.
CGGCTCCTGCGCCGACGGCACCGCCAAGCACCTGATCACCGTCCCCTACGTGTACTCCTTCATGGCCACCAACGATCCCACCGCCGAGATCATGGGCCTGAACGACGCCCAAGAGCTCTACGCGGAGCGCTACGGCGACGGCGTGGACTACACCCCCAACGAGATGGTCACCTTCTGGTCCTTCCGCCTGATGATCGGCCTGGGCATGCTCGCCATAGGCATCGGCGTCGTCGCCCTGTGGCTGACGCGCCGCGGCCGGCTGGTCGACTCCCCGTTGCTGGGCAAGATTGCCCTGTGGAGCATGTGGCTGCCCTTCGTGGCCTGCTCCTTCGGCTGGATCATGACCGAGATCGGCCGCCAGCCCTGGGTGGTGGTGCCCAACCTCGCCGACCCCGTCTCCCAGGTCTACATGCTCACCGCCGACGGCGTCTCCCCCACCGTCGCTTCCGGCACCGTGCTGGCGTCGCTGATCGGCTTCACGCTGCTGTACGCCGCCCTCGGCGTCGTGTGGTTCCTGCTGCTGCGCCGCTACGTCCGCGAGGGCGTGCGCGCCCAGGTGCCCGACGTCGTCGACGCTGCCCGGCGCCCGAGTGACGACGCCGAGGCACCGCTGTCCTTCCAGTACTAGCCGCACCCGATGCCCACCGAAGCAGCCGCCGAGGCCCACACCGGCCGACGCCGTCGCCCGCCGACACTGCCACCAACCACCGCCCAACTCGACTAGCCCGTGGAGCCCGCCGTGACACTCTCCGTCCTCTGGTTCATCCTCATTGCGATCCTCTGGGTCGGTTATCTGACCCTGGAGGGCTTCGACTTCGGCGTGGGCATGCTGCTGAAGATCCTCGGCCGGGACGAGCGGGAGCGGCGCGCCATGGTGCGCACCATCGGCCCCCACTGGGACGGCAACGAGGTGTGGCTGCTGACCGCCGGCGGCGCCACCTTCGCCGCGTTCCCCGAGTGGTACGGCACCCTGTTCTCCGGCGCCTACCTGGTGCTGTTCCTCATCCTGCTGTGCCTGATCGTGCGCGTATGCGCCATCGAGTGGCGTGGCCGGATCAACGACCAGGCCTGGCGCGACCGGTGGGACTGGGCACACACCATCGCCGCCTGGGTGCCCTCGATTCTTTGGGGGGCGGCCTTCGCGAACATGGTGCAGGGCATGGAGATCGAGGTGGTAGACACCGCCAGCGGCGCGCCCGTGCCGGCCGCCGAAGTACCCGCAGACGCGCTTGTCGTAGGTGCTTCCCACCTGCTCACCGGAGGGTTCTTCAGTCTGCTTTCACCCTTCACGCTGCTGGGCGGCGCGGCCACCTGCCTGCTGTTCCTCACACACGGGGCCCTGTTCACCGCGCTGAAGACGGCCGGTGACCTGTCCGTGCGGGCGGGAACCTTCGCCCGTCGCTGCGGGGTCGCCTCGACGGCGGTCGCCGCCATCTGGGGCTTGTGGGCGACCAGTTTCTCGGCCACCGCCTGGGTCTGGCTGCCACTGGTGGTGGCGGCGTTGGCGCTCGTCGGTTCCCTGGTGGCCTCGTTCCGCGGCCGGCAGGGGCTTGCCTTCGGCCTGCACTTCGCCGGTATCGCCGGAGTCGGGGCGCTCATCTTCACGGCCATGACGCCCGACGTCATGCGGTCCTCGATCGATCCCGCGTATTCCCTGACCATCGCGCAGGCCACCTCCGCCGACGCCACCCTGGCGATCATGACGGTTGCCGCCGTCGTCTTCCTGCCGGTCGTGCTCTTCTACACGATCTGGGGGTACCGGACCTTCTCCGCGCGCATCAGCGCCGAGCGGATCGACCCCGCCGCCGGTGGGCTTCACCCCACGCGAGTGCGTGACAACGCCCAGCCCGCGCCCGTCGATCACTGAGGCGCGCTCACCCCTCCGACGTTGGCGGGCCCGTGGCCCTGCGGGCCTCCTCCTGGGCCTCCATGAGCTCGTCGTTTATGTCGAAGTCGAGAGTGTCTGCACGCAGCTAGAACGTGCTGTTTTAGGCGCACTATCGGCGCGAACGTGTGTTTTGGCCCGGCGGCGTGCGGGGGCGGTGTTGTTGCACGACCCTGGGCGACACTGCACGACCTTGGTGCACATTCCACGACCCCGGGGTGGTCGTGCAACGCACACCAGGGTCGTGGAACGCGGCCCGGGGTCGTGCAGCACATACACACGCGTCGCGGGGAGGCGTAGGGCAAGGGAATGGCCCGGCAGGTGAGCGAAGTACTCGAATCTCTCGCTCATCTGATCCGGGCCATTGGTGTCCTTGTGGATGCCCTGCCACCCCCACCGAGAGCCCGCTGCCGGGACTACGGTCCCAATCCGGCACTATGCTGTTTGGGTGAAGCCGTTGGACCCCCGACTCATGCGGTACGCAGCCGCGGCCCGGCGCTACATCGCCACGACGGCGGTCACGGGCGCGCTCACCGCGCTGCTCGTCGTCGCCCAGGCCTGGCTGATCTCCCGGGCCATCTCCCCGGTCATCACCGGGGGCGCTGCCCCCAGCACCGTGCGGCCCGTGATCGCGGCGTTGGCCGGAGTGGTGATGGCCCGGGCGCTGGTGCTGTACGTGCAGGAGTCGCGCGCCCACCGGGCCGCCACCGACGTCACCATCGACCTGCGCCGCCAAGTACTGCTGCGCGCCGCCGCCCTGGGGCCACGCTGGCGGGCCGTCCACGGCGCCGACACCGCCACCCTGCTCACCCGCGGCCTGGACGACCTCGAGCCCTACTTCACCCGCTACCTGCCCCAGCTGCTGCTGGCCGCCACCGTCACCCCCGCCACCGGTCTGGTGCTACTCACCCAGGACCTGCCGTCCGCGATCGCGGTGGCCTGCACGATCCCGCTGATCCCGATCTTCATGATCCTGATTGGCCGCCTCACCCAGGCCCACTCCGAGGCCCGACTGCGCACCATGGAACGCCTGGGCAGTCAACTGCTGGACCTGCTGGCGGGCCTGCCCACCCTCAAGGCACTGGGACGCCAGGCCGGTCCCGCCCGGCGGGTGCGCGAGCTCGGCCGCGCCTACAACGCCACGACCATGTCCACGCTGCGAGTGGCCTTCCTGTCCGGGGCGGTGCTGGAGTTCATCACCACCCTGTCGGTGGCGATTGTCGCCGTGGAGGTGGGCTTCCGGCTGCTGTACGGCCGCATGGACCTGGCCACCGGTCTGCTGGTCATCATGATCACCCCGGAGGTCTACCAGCCGCTGCGCCAGGTCGGCCTCCAGTTCCACGCCTCCGCCAACGGGGTGGCCGCCGCCGAGGCCGTCTTCGCGGTGCTTCAGGAGCCCGCGCCGACGCCGGGCACCGCCCCCGCCCCCGACCTGCGCACGGCCCGCATCGAGTTCGCGCAGGTGTCCGTGGCCGCCCGTGGCGCCTGGGCGCCCGCCGACCTCACGGCCACGATTCGCCCGGGCCGGGTGGTGGCGCTGACCGGAGCGTCCGGCACCGGCAAGACCACCGCCGCGCAGCTGCTGCTCGGCCTGCTACCCCCCGACCGGGGTCGGGTGCGGGTCATCGCCGCCGACGGGCCGGCAATGGACCTGGCCGACGTCGACCCCGCCTCCTGGTGGGAGCAGATCGCCTGGGTGCCGCAGCGACCCGTGATCGTGCCCGGCACGCTGCTGGAGAACACCATCGGCCAGACCCCTACCGACGCCACCGCCCAGGTCCCGCCCGCCCTGGCGGATGCCGCCGCGGCCACCGGCTTCGACGCCGTGGTCGCCGCCCTGCCGGACGGTTGGCGCACGCGCGTGGGTCAGGGCGGCGTGGGCCTGTCGGTCGGGCAGCGTCAGCGCCTGGCCCTGACCCGCGCCCTGGTCACCGACGCGCCCCTGGTGCTGTTGGACGAGCCCACCGCCCACCTGGACGCGGCCAGCCAGGCGCGGGTGCTGAACGCCGTGAACGCCCTGCGCGCGGCCGGCCGCACGGTCGTGGTAATCGCTCACCGGGCGGCACTGGTGGCCCTGGCGGACGACGTCGTCGAGGTGGCCTCGCGCCCCACCCCCGGGGCGGACTCGAGCGGAGCCTCCCCCGCTGCGAGCCCCGCCGACGCCATGGACGCGCTCGTATTCTCCGAGGGCGACCGATGAGCGCCGCGCTTACCACCGCAGAACGCCGCGCCCTGCGCCGCGCCGTGACCCTGCTCGACCTGGACGGCACCCGCTTCGCCGCCTCCGTGATCGTCGGCTCCCTGGGACTGGCCAGCGCGGTCGGCCTGTCCGCCGTGGCCGCCTGGATGATCGCCCGCGCCGCCCAGGCCTCGGAGGTGGCCGCACTCGGCGTGGCCCCCGTCGCGGTGCGCCTGTTCGGCATCTCCCGCTCCGTGATGCGCTACTGCGAGCGCCTGCTGTCCCACGACACGGCGCTGCGCGGCATGACTTCCCTGCGCACCCGCCTGTACGAGATCCTGGCCGCCGCCCGCACCGACACGGTCGCCGGACTGCGGCGCGGGGACGTCCTGGCGCGGGTGGGGGCCGACGTGGATGCGGTCGGCGACCTGGTGGTGCGCTCACTGCTGCCGATCGCGGTGGCCGCCGTGCTGGGGGTGTCCACCAGCCTGGGGGCGGCCCTCGTGTATCCCCCGGCCGGCGCGATCCTGGCGGTCTGTCTGCTGCTCTCGGGCGTGGCCGGCCCGCTGGTGACGATCCGCTCGGCCCGTGCCGCCGAGCTGGCCCGTCAGGAACAGGCCACCGACCTGTCGGCCGCCGTCATGAACCTTCTCGACGGCGCCGACGAGCTGCGCGTGTCCGGCCGCATGCCGCGCGCCATGAGCGACCTGGCGGGCTTGGAGGCGCACCTGGCCGCCACCCGCGACCGGGCGGCCCGGCCCGCCGCACTGGCCGCCGTCATCGACACCACCGCCATGGGACTGGCCGTACTCGGCAACATACTCGTGGGTGTCCCGGCCGTGGCGGACGGGCGCCTGGCGCCGGTGTGGCTGGCGGTGATCGTGTTGGTGCCGCTGAGCGCCTTCGAGGCCTCCGCCGCCCTGGGTCCGGCCTCCGTCCAGCTGGTCACGTCGGCCGGCGCGGCCGTGCGCATCGTGGACCTGCTCGACGACGCCGCCGCCTCCGCCGCCCGCGTACCCACGCCGCGTCCGCTGCCGGCTGCGAGCGCCTCCGGGCCGCGGTTGCGCGCCCGGGGGCTGGCGGTGGGCTGGCCGGGCGGACCGGTCCTGATCGACGGCGTGGACCTGGACCTGGAGCCGGGGCGGCGCCTGGCCGTGGTGGGTCCCTCCGGCATCGGCAAGACCACGCTGCTGCTGACCCTGGCCGGACTGTTGGAGCCGCGCGCCGGTGAACTCACGCTGGATGGGGCGCCGCCATGGGGGGCCGAACGGGCGGAGGCCGCCGCGCGGGTGAGCCTGACCGCGGAGGACGCCCACGTCTTCGACACCACCGTGCTGGAGAACCTGCGCGTGGCCGACGGCGCGCTCACCCGCGAGCGGGCCGCCGCCCTGCTGGCACGGGCCGGCCTGGGCGACTGGCTGGCCCGACTGCCCGACGGACTGGACACGCGCCTGGGGGCGGGTGCGACGGCCGTGTCCGGCGGGGAGCGGCGCCGCCTGCTGCTGGCCCGCGCCCTGGCCGCGCCCGCGCCGCTGATGCTGCTGGACGAGCCCGGCGAGCACTTGGACGCCGCCACGGCCGATCGCCTGGTCGGGGACCTGCTGCACGCCGGCACCGCGCCCGCCGCCGGTCCGGAAGCCTCGAACGCTGACGCGACCGGCCCGGCCGCCGAGGCCCGCGGCGTACTGCTGGTGACTCACCGCCTGTCGGCCCTGGCCGGCGCCGACGAAGTACTCATCCTGGGCCACTCGCACGCCGCCGCGCGCCCAGACGAAACGGGCGGCGTCGACGGCACCGACGATTCCCCGGCCGGCACCCCCGCCGTCGTGACCCGGCGCGGCACCCACGCGCACCTGACCGCCGTCGACCCCGATTACCGCTGGTCCCTTCAGCAGGAGCAGGAGACTCATGTCTAACACGCCGTCCTACCCCGGCAGCCCCGGCCACAGCGCCGCCTCCGCGCCGACGGGAAGCACCGTCGGACTGTTCCGCGCCGCCCTGCGGCTGACGAGCTCGCTGAAGGTCCCGGAGGCACTGAACCGGTTGGTCGATTCCGCCTGCGCCCTGACCGGGGCGGCCTGGGGGACGATCGCCGCCCCCGGGGCCGCCGACCCCGCCACCGCCGCCGCGCTGACCACCGGCACCGCCACCGTCTCCACCGACGAGCTGGCCACCCTGGTCGCCGGCGCGCCGGAGGCCGGACCGGAGGACTGCGGCGTCGTCGTCCGCAACACGCCCGCCGGCGATGGGCAGCGCTGCGGCTCGATCCTGTCCGCCCCGCTGCGGGTGCACGGGCAGGTCTACGGCCGGCTGTTCCTGTGCGACAAGCAGGGCGGGTTCACCGAGGCGGACGTCACCGCCGTGCTCACGCTCGCGGAGGCCGCGGCCGTCGCGCTGGAGAATGCCCGCCTGTACCGGGAGGCCCGCGACCGTGAGCAGTGGATGGCGGTGTCCCAGGAGTTGACCACCATGCTGCTGTCCGGGGCCGACGAGGGCGACGCGCTGACCCTGATCGCCCGCCGCGTGCGCGAGGTCGCCCACGCGGACACCTCCGCCCTGGTGCTGCCCAGCGTGGGCGACACCTGGATCTGCGAGATTGCGGACGGGAAGCACGCCGACGAGCTGATCGGCACGTTCTTCCCGCCCGAGGGCCGAGCCCTGAAGACGCTGGCGCGCCGCACCGGGCTGATTGAGGACTCGCTGGCCGACGCCTGGGGTGCCTCCGACCTGCTGGTTGAGGAGCTGTCCCAGTTCGGCCCGGCCCTGTACGCCCCCATGATTCACCGCGGCCGTGGCGTGGGCGTGATGCTGCTGCTGCGTGAACAGGGGGCGGAGCGCTTCACCCAGCAGGACCTGGAGATCGCGGAGCTGGTGGCCGGGCAGGCGACCATGGCCTTCGAGCTGGCCGACGCCCAGCACGCCGAGGAGATGGCCACGCTCCTGGATGAGCGGGCCCGCATCGGCCGCGACCTGCACGACCTGGCGATCCAGCAGCTGTTCGCCACCGGGATGCAGCTGTCCGCCGCCCGCGACCGGCTGCAGGCCGAGGGCGCCGCCTCCGGCACCGACATGTCCGTGGCCTGCCAGGCGCTGGACGCCTCCCTGGCGGCGGTGGACGACTCGGTGCGGCAGATCCGCTCGATCGTGCGCTCACTGCGCGACCGGGATGAGGACGTCAGCCTGGTGGAGCGGCTGCGGCGGGAGGCCTCCCTGGCCCGCACCTCGCTCGGCTTCGCGCCGTCCCTGATCCTCACCGTCGACGGCCACGGCCTGGCGCAGGCGGAACGGGACCGGGAGGACGAGCTGATCGGCGTCATCGACGCGGCGGTGGAGCCGGATCTGGCCGACGACATCGTGGCCGTGGTGCGGGAGGGCCTGTCGAATGTTGCCCGCCACGCCAAGGCCTCCTCGGTGACCGTGGACGTGAAGGTGGAGGGGCTGCTCGCCTCCCAGCCGCCCGCCGGGCAGGACGGGGCGGCCTCCGGGGATGCCGAGCCCTTCCAGGGCGCGCCGGTGGTGGAGGTGGTGTGCCGGGACGACGGCGTGGGTGTGGACCCGCGGGTGACGCGCCGCTCGGGGACCGCGAACATGGCCGAGCGGGCCCGCCGCCACGCCGGCAGTTTCGTGATCGGCCCGCGGGCCCGTTCCGACGGCGAACGGCGGGGCACCTGCTTCACCTGGCGGGTGCCGCTGGAGCGGCCGCGGGTGATCCCCGGACTGGACCTGAGCCTCGGCGCCTGACCGCCCAAATCACCGAGATCGGTTGAAGTTACGTGCCGAGATCGGTTGAAGTTACGTACTGAGATCGGTCAGGGCTACCACCGACGTCGGTCGATCTGGCAGGACCCGCCCACGAGCGGCCCGCTGGCGCCCGCTATTTACGTCGCCAGCCGGAGGCGCGCTGCCCGGCCACCCAGGCGGCCACCTGCGTGCGCCGCTGCAGGCCCATCTTGGCCAGCAGGGAAGTGATGTGGTTCTTGACGGTCTTCTCCGCCACCCCGAGCCGCTCGCCGATCTCCCGGTTGGACAGGCCGTCGCCGATGAGTTCGAGCACCTTGCGCTCGGCATTGGTCAGGTCGGCGGTGGGATCGTCGTGGTCCGCGCGACGGCGCGTGACGGTGCGCTCATCGAGCAGGACCCGCCCGGAGGCGACCGCCCGCACCACGTCGCTGATCTCGGCGCCGTGGACGGTCTTGAGCAAGTAGGCACGGGCGCCGGCGTCCAGGGACTCGGCCAGCGCCTCGTCGTCGTCGAATGAGGTCAGCACGATCGGCAGGGCCTCGGGCACGGACTCGCGCAGCGCCTGCATCAGCTCGATGCCGGTGCCGTCGGGCAGTTGCAGGTCCACCAGTACCACGTCCGGGCGCATGAGCTCCGCCCGGCGGATCGCCTCCGCCTTGGAGCCGGCCTCGGCGACCACGTCGAGCCCGTCGGCACGCTCAATGATCTCGGCGATGCCGCGGCGGACGATCTCGTGGTCGTCCACGATCATGACGCGGACCGTTTCGGGCGCGGGGGCACTCTGCATATACCGGAGACTAGCAGCAGCGGGGACCTACGTCACACGTGCCCGGTTGGCGGGCGGCACCGGCCGGGGATAGCCCCCGGGCGGGTGCGCCGGGGATGCCGTGGTGGCACGGAGGCGGGGCAGTTGCGCGGCAGACGCGGACGGGTCTGGCAGCGCGGGCAAAACACGTGACTGCGGCCCCCGATCGTCTCGGCGCGCAGGAGCGCGCCGCAGCGTCGGCACTCCTGTCCGGCCCGCCCGTAGACCGCCAGGGAGCGGGCGAAGAAGCCGGCGGCGCCGTCGGCGTCCACGTACAGGGCGTCGAAGCTGGTGCCGCCCGCGGCCAGGGCCCGCTCCATGACCTCCCCGGTGGCATCCAGCAGGCGGGCGGTCACCCGCGGTCCCAGCGCACTGCCGCGGCGCAGGCCGTGCACGCGGGCGGCCCACAGTCCCTCGTCGGCGTAGATGTTGCCGACGCCGGAGACGATGCCCTGGTCCAGGAGCAGGGTCTTGACCGCCCGGTTGGAGTGGCGCATTTTGGCGACGACGGCGGGACGGTCCAGGTGCGGGTCGAGCAGGTCGCGGGCGATGTGGGTGACATCGGCCGGTATCAGTGGCGCGGGACTACCGGCGCCCCCGGGGGCGCCGTCGGCGGTGGACACCATGTCGGTCACCCGCAGGCCGCCGAACATGCGCTGGTCCACCAGGTCCAGGACCGCGCCGCTGGCCGCGTCACCGGCGATGGGACGCAGGTGCAGGCGCACGCGCAGGTGCCGTGGGCGGGCGTCGGGATCCTCCGCCGGGAGCGGGGCGCGCGTGGCGGTCAGGTCCACGCGGGGCGCGTCGGGGTCGCCCAGAAAGGCGTGGGCGTCGTCGCCGGACTCACGCGCGGCGAGCGCGCCGGGGGTGCCGTGCACCAGCAGCTGCCCACTCATGCCCAGGTGGGCAACCAGGGCGGCCCCGTCGTCGAGCGGCAGCCACAAGAACTTGCCGCGGCGCACCGCGGCGGTGAAGGTGCGGCCGGTCAGCCGCTGCACGAAGGCGTCCGCGCCGCCCTCCTGCCGACGCAGCGGCCGCGGATCGAAGATCTCCACGCGCTCCACCATGCGGCCGGTCAGGTGGCGGGCCAGGCCGGCGCGGACGGTCTCGACCTCGGGTAGTTCCGGCAAGGTTTCAGGCCCTCGTCGCGGCGTCGGCGGAACCGGTCGCCGCGGAGTCCGCGGTATCCCCGGCGGCCTCCGCTCCGGGGACATCGGCGGCGGCGCCGAGGTCGGCGCGCAGGGCGTCGTTGACCCCGGGCAGGCTCAGTCCGCCGTCGCCGCGCTCGGCCAGGATGGCGGCGTAGGCGGCCTCGGCCGCGGCGTGCTCGGCGATCTTCTTGGAGGAGCCGGAGCCCTCCCCGTACACGCGGCCGTCCACGTGGGCGCGCGCGGAGAACACGCGCTGATGGTCGGGGCCCGTGCTCTCCACCTCGTAGCTGGGGTTGCCCAGGCCGTGCACGGCGGTCAGCTCCTGCAGGCTGGTCTTCCAGTCCAGGCCCGCCCCGCGCATGGAGGCGTCGTTGAGGAACCGGGACACCAGGCGCTCCACCACCACGCGCACCGGTTCCAGGCCCGTGGTCAGGTAGGTGGCGCCGATGAGGGCCTCAACGGTGTCAGACAGGATGGAGTCCTTGTCGCGGCCGCCGTACAGCGACTCGCCGCGACCGAGTTTGATGAATTCGCCCAACCCCAAGTCGCGGGCGACGGCGGCCAGGGCCGGCTCGGAGACGGTGGCGGCACGCATCTTGGCCAGCTGCCCCTCGGGCAGATCCGGGTGGGTGCGGTACAGGTTCTCGGTGACGATGATGCCGAGCACCGAGTCCCCCAGGAACTCCAGGCGCTCATTGGTGGGCAGGCCGCCGTGCTCGTGCGCCCAGGAACGGTGGGTCAGCGCCAGATCGAGCAGGTCGGCGTCGATGCGTTCGCCCCAGCGGAAGACGAGCGTGTCCACGTCCTCGCGCGCCGCGGATACGGCACGCTTCTGCTTGTGCTTGCGCCGCGAGCTCATCAGCGCTGCGCCCCCTCGTCGTCGACGGCGGATCCGGGGGCCTCGGAGTCGGCCGCATCGGTGTCCGCGCCGTCGGGCAGCAGGCTCGCCAGGGCGGACCAGCGCGGGTCGAGCTGCTCGTGGTGGTGGTCGGCGGGAAGATCGTCCAGGCGCTCGCCGCACTGCGGGCACAGCCCCGCGCAGTCCTCGCGGCACAGCGGCTGGAACGGCAGGGCGAGCACGAGGGCGTCGCGCAGGGCGGGCTCGAGGTCGAGGGTGGAATCGCCGAGGATGAACAGTTCGTCGGCCTCTTCATCGCCCTCGGCGGCCTGGGCGCGGGCGGCCTCGGGGGTGAAGTAGAGCTCGTCGAAGGAGATGGTGGTGTCATCCTCGAGGTCGCGCAGGCAGCGCACGCACTGGCCGGCCAGGTGGACGTCGGCGTGTCCGCGTACCAGGATGCCGTTGTCCAGACTGGTCAGCTCGGCGTCCAACACCAGCGGGCTGCCCTCGCGGGCGCCGATCATTTCGGCGCCGAGGTCGGCGGGGGCGGGGGTCTCCAGATGGATGTTCTTGATCGACCCGACCTGCTGGGGCAGGTCGATGATGTCGACGACGAGTCCGGCCGTGGGGGCCATGGCATTCCTCCTGGATGGTCTGAAGTCGCAGGGCCGCGCACTCGAAGCGGCGCAGCGCAGGCGAATCTACTCGCGGGCAGGCACTTCAGCCTAGCGGCGGCCCCGGCGACCGGCCCACCCGGCTGCTATGAGAAGGGCCCACCGGCCGCTCATGGGGGGCGCGCGGAGACCTTGCCCGCAGCCCAACGGTCGGCCCTACCGGCCGCCCTTGGACCAGTTGCGGGTGGCGGCCGGGTCCACGGACCAGCCGGCGAAGTGGCGGTTGGCCTCCTGCTGCTCCCGCTCGGCGTCGGCGGCATCGTTGGCAGCGGTCTCCAGGCGGGCGGCCAGCGCGTCGCGGCCGGCCTGCACCTGCTCGGCGAGCTTGTCGATCTCGGCCTGCAGGGCGGCCAGGGAGCGGTCGGAGTAGTCGTCGGCGCCGTGGCGCAGCCGGGCGGCGCGCTCCTCGGCGGTGGAGATGATGGCGTCGGCGCGATCGTTGGCCATGCGCACGATGTTCTCCCCGGCGACGAGCCGCTCGGCCTCCTCCTGCGCATGGTTGAGGATGCGCTGGGACTCCTCCCGGCCCTGAGCGAGGACGGCGTCGGCGTCGGCGACGATCTCCTCGGCCCGGTGCACGGCGGTGGGGACCGCCTCGCGGGCGCGGTCGATCAGGTCGAGGGCCTCCTGACGGCCCACGATCGCGGAGGAGCTCATGGGGAGGGAACGGGCGGTGGAGACGAGTTCGTCCAGCTCATCGAGGATTCGTAGCAGGTCGTCTCCGGCGTCGGCGCGGGTGGTCACGGGTTCGTCCTTCGGTTCTGCGGGTTAGGGGTTGCGGTGCTGGGGTCGGCCGCCGGCGCGGTGGTCGCCGCGGGGGCCGGGGCGCTCGCCGTGCCGGGTGCCGGGGTGGCGAAGGCGCGGGCTAGCGCGGCCGCGACGCCCGCGGGCACGAGCGCGGAGACGTCCCCGCCGTGGCGGGCGACGTCCTTGACCAGCGAGGAGGATACGTGTGCGTGCGTGGGGGCGGCGGCCAGGAAGAAGGTCTCGGGGGCGCCCAGCTCCCGGTTGAGCAGCGCCATGGGGACCTCGGCATCAAAGTCGGTGCCGTTGCGCAGGCCCTTGACGATGGCGTCGGCGCCCCGCTGAGCGCAGAAGTCGGCGAGCAGACCGGGGATGACGGCGACCTCCGCCCCCGGGATGTGCGCCAGTGCGGCGCGGGCCAGCGCGACCCGCTCGTCAATGGTGAACAGGCGGGAGGAGTCCTTGGCGGCGTTGTGGGCGACGCCGAGGATGACGCGGTCGAACAGGGTGGCGGCGCGGCGCACGACGTCGACGTGCCCGAGGGTGATCGGGTCGAAGGTTCCGGGGTATACGGCGAGCGTCACGCTGTGAGGCTAGCGGAACGACCCCGGCGGGTGGGGACGCGCGCCGCGGCCGGGATGCCGACACGAGCGCGCCGCCGACAGCCGGAGACCGCAGCCGAGGCGTCGGCAGCCGGGACGCCGCGGCGCTCGGCCGGCGACCGGGGCGCCGAGATCAGGCGGGCTGCACGCCCAGCCAGGCCTCCACGACTACCTGCCGAGGTGCGGCGGCGGCCTCCGGGCGCACGTCCGGGCCGCAGGAGCGCGTGCCGATGCCGTGGTGCAGGGCGTCCAGGTGCAGCCACAGGCGGGTGTCCGGGCGCAGTTCCTCCACGTGCTCGGCGGCGGCGAGATTCTCCAGGCTCCATGGGCTCAGTGAGAAGGCCGCCGGGGCCGCGGGCGGGATCACGACGCTCAGACGGCCGGCGTCGCCGTCGAGGTGCAGGCGGCGCAGGCCGGGGCGGGTACCGCCCTCCTGGGGCCGGACCGGCTGCTGCCACAGCGCGGGCACGTCGCCGGTGAAGACGCCGTGACGCATGGCCCCGGACAGGTCCGCGTAGGCGGGGGCGGGGCCGGTGCCGGCCCAGACCGCACGGGTCAGCCCCGTGGGCAGTCCCAGCCGTACACCCAGCCGGGGCAGGACGGCGGGCAGGTCCCCGGTGGGGATGATCTCGGTGCGCAGCCGCAGTCCACCGGCTTCGGCGGTCAGCGTGGTGGTGGTCTCCAGCGCCCAGGCCATCTCCGGCGCACCGCAATGGGTGCGCACCACGACGGCATCACCCGTGACGGCGGTGGCCACATGGCGCTCGCTCATCAGGTGCAGGCGGGCCTCGCGCCAGCGGTCGGCCGCGGAGGGGCCGGGACGGCCGGCGCCCGCACCGAGGTTGGCGCGGCTCGGGGGCACGTGCCAGTAGTCGATGGGCCCGTGCCCCTCGTCGTTGTCGGTGGGGGCACGCCAGATCGTGGTCAGCGGGCCGACGACGTCGATTCCACCCAGGTCGACGAGCCGGCCCCGCTCGTCCAGCCGGGCGGGACCCAGTTGGATGCCGCCGCGCACGCGCACCGGCGCCTCGCCATGAGTGGCCGTTTCCCGGCCCGGGGCGCTCGCGGCCTCGGCGTGGCCGCCCGCAGGCGCATTCCCGAGTGCCGGCCCGGTCGGAGTGGGCATAACCCATGGGGCCGCAGCCGCCACCTCCCGGGTGGACATGACCCGGCGCCCGGAGGCGTCGGCGCAGGCGACCTGGGGCAGCAGCGGGGCGCCGTCGGCCGGGTTGATCTGGCGGGGGCCGGCGTCGGCCAGTCCGGGGATGAGCGGGTCCAGCACGGCGGTGAGCACGTGGACGGCGCGGCCGGCGGCGCGGGCGCGGGCGACGGCGTCGGCCAGTCCGGGCACGTCGAGCAGGCTCTCCTCCCCCGCGGCGAGCTCGGGCAGTGGGTACTCGCCGGAGTCGGCGGCACCCAGGCGCGTGATCCCGGGCGAGGTAGCGGCGCCAGCGGCTTCGGCGGGGTCGGTCCCGGCGGTGGCCGTATCGCCGTCGGCGGTGGAGGCTTCCAGAGTCACCTGCCAGGCGAGCGTGAGTCCGGCGGTGGTGCGCGTGTGGAAGCGGTTGCGCACCCGCACCGTGCCGTTGCCTCGGCCGGGGCTCACGGCGTCGCCGACCCAGGTGGCCAGGACCGGGGCGACCGCGTTGGCCCAGGCGGTGGTGCCGGCGCTGGGGGTGGTGTCGGCGGAGACGAGCCCGTCGCACACGAAGTTGCCGTCGTGCACGCTCTCGCCGAAGTCGCCGCCGTAGCGCAGGGCGCCGGCCGCCTCGGGGCGGGGGTCGACCAGGGCATGGTCGCGCCACTCCCAGACGAATCCGCCCAGGTGGCGGGGATTGGGCTCGACCTGCGCGGTGTAGTCCTCGATGCCGCCGGGGCCGGTGCCCATGGCGTGCAGGTACTCGCACATGATGAACGGCAGGGTGCGCACATGCGCGTTCCGGGCGGGGGTGAGCCGGGCGGCGGCGTGTCCGGCCACCGCCACCGGCGTGCTGGCGGGAGCGGCGGCGGAAGCGCCGTCGACGGCAGCGGCTTCCGCGCCGCGCCCGACGACGGCCTCGACCTCCTCCAGGGTCGGGTACATGCGTGAGTGGACGTCGGTATAGGCGCCGGCGAAGTCGGCCTCGTAGTGGATCAGGCGGCCGGGGTCGCGGTGCTTGATCCACTGGCTCATGGCGGCCAGGTTGCGGCCGGTGCCGGACTCGTTGCCCAGGGACCAGAAGAGGATCGCCGGGTGGTTCTTGTCGCGCTCGACCATGCGGCGGGCACGATCCACCAGGGCGTCGCGCCAGGCGGGGTCGTCGGTGGGGTTGCCCCGCCAGCCGTGGGCCTCGAAGCCGTGGGTCTCCAGGTCGCACTCGTCCATGACCCACAGGCCGATCTCGTCGGCCAGGTCCAGCAGGCGCGGGTGGGGCGGGTAGTGGGAGGTGCGGATGGCATTGACGTTGTGGGCCTTCATGGCGGCCAGGTCGGCGCTGGCCCAGTCCGCGCCGAATACGCGGCCGCGGTGGGCGTTGACCTCGTGGCGGTTGACGCCGGCGATGATCAGGCGGGTGCCGTTGACGCGCACCTGACCGTCGACGACCTCCAGGCGGCGGAAGCCGGTGCGCAGGCGCACGGTCTCCTCCCTGGCGGTGACCACGAGTTCGTACAAGCGCGGCACCTCCGCACTCCAGGGCTCGACCGCGGGCGCGACCAGGCGGGCCGTGCCGGGGCCGGCCAGCTCGGCGCTCAGTCCCAGTTCGGGCAGTTCGACCCGCACCGGGAAGGCGGCGGCCGGCGCGTCCAGGTCGACCTCGAGGGCGCCCGCGCCGGTGGCGGGGTCGTAGTCGGTGCGGACGAACACGTCGTCGATCCGGCCGGCGGGCCGCTGCAGCAGGGTGATGTCACGGAAGATACCGGGCAGCCACCACTGGTCCTGGTCCTCCACGTAGGTGCCGGGCGACCACTGGGACACGCGCACGGCCACGGTGTTCTCCCCCACTCGCAGCAGGCCGGTCACGTCCAGCTCGGAGGGCAGGCGCGAGCCCTGGGTGGTGCCGATCCAGGTGCCGTTCACCCACACGGAGGCGAAGGACTCCACCCCGTCCAGGCGCAGCACCTGGCGGGCACCGGCCTGGTCCAGCGGCCAGTCGGCCGGGAGGGTGAAGGTGCGCACGTGGTCCGCGGTGGGGTTCTCGTCGGGCACGTACGGCGGGTCTACGGGGATCGGGTACTGGACGTTGGTGTACCAGGGCAGGCCGCGCCGGCCGTCGCCGGTGAGCACCCAGTGGGCGGGCAGGTCGATCTCGCCCCAGGGGCCGAGGGAGGCGTCGGCGGTGTCGAAGACCGGGGCAATGGGTTCGCCGCGCTCATCAAGCCCTTCGGGGTGCGCCTGCGGATACAGGCGGAAGGCCCAGGTGCCGTTCAGGCTCAGGCTGGGGGCGCTGGTGTTTTCGGGGGCGACCCAGGCGCGCGGTGGCAGGTGGCGTCCACGGCCGGGTCCGGGCGCGGTGGGGAGCAGCCAGAGGGGCGTGGTGTTGTATCCCGCCCCGCCCTCGAGCTGCAGGCCCTGATCGGCGTAAGCGGGTCCGATGACGGTGCGCGGCATGTGTCTTCCTCCCGATCCCGGCTGAGCGTCTGCGGTGCCACCCCGGTTTTCGCGTGTCCGCCTCAAGCCTAGTGGCACTGGGGCTAGTGGCCGCCACTGGCCCCACACCCTCAGCTCTGGCGCCGCCGTCGGGCGCGGTCACGCGCCGAAACCGCAGGAATGTCCAAGATCGGCACGAACGCGCTGGCGGCCGCGAGAGCACGCTTAACGGAACGCTGGAATCATGCGGATCTGCAACCGATTTGGCGAAGCGTCGAGGGTGTTTCTGCCGGATTTGGACATTTTCCCGGGACAAGCGGCGCTCGGCCCGCGGCGCCCAATCCTCTAGGCTCGCCCCATGACCAGGATCGTGGCCGGGAGCGCCGGCGGGCGCCGGATCGACGTGCCCGCGGCCGGCACCCGCCCCACCTCCGAGCGGGTGCGTGAAGCCCTGTTCGGCCGGCTCGAGCACTACGGTGTCATCGCCGACGCGCGCGTGCTGGACCTGTGCGCGGGCTCGGGCGCACTCGGTCTGGAGGCGGCCAGCCGCGGCGCCACCGACGTGACCCTGGTGGACGCCTCCCGCCGCGCCACCCGCGTGTGCGATGCCAACATTCGCGCCCTCGGCCTGCGCGGGGTGCGCAGCGCCACCGCGAAGGTGGAGGCCTTCCTGGCCGGGCCGGCGGGTGCGCCCGTGGACCTGGTCATGCTCGATCCGCCCTACGACGTCGACGAGACCACCCTGGCGGCCATGCTGGCCCCGCTCCCCCGCCGCCAAGACCCGTGGCTGGCGCCGGGCGCGGTGGTCGTGGTTGAGCGCTCCTCGCGCTCCCCCGAGCCGTCCTGGCCCGCGGGCCTGCGCCGGTTCTCCATGCGCAAGTACGGGGAGACCACGCTCTGGTTCGCCGAGCCCGACGACGGCGCGCCTTCCAACGACGGCGCTGCGGCCGACGCAGAACCCGCCGCGCACTGAATCGGCCCTCCCGAGCCGTGGGCCTGGCGGATCCGGCCCGCCCGACCCGCATCGGTGCGCGCCCGACGCGTCATGACCGCTCCAGGTAGGCGCCCGCCTCCTCATCCAGACGGTCGGCGATGGCGGCTGCCAGGTCCCGGTGCTCGGCCAGGGTCGGGTCGGCGGCAATGACCGTCTCCGCCTGCTTCCGCGCCCGGGCGATGAGCGCGCCGTCACGGCTCACGCGCAGCAGATCCAGGTCGCTGCGCCGACCCGACTGGGCGGCGCCGAGCACATTGCCCTCGCTGCGCAGTTCCAGGTCGGCCTCCGCCAGTTGAAAGCCGTCGCTGATATCCCCGAAGGCCTTGAGCCGGTGGTAGGCGGGCGACCCGACCTCCACGCCGGTCACCGCCACGCACACCGACTCCCGCTCACCGCGCCCGACGCGTCCGCGCAGCTGATGCAGCTGGGACAGGCCGAAGCGGTCGGCGTCCAGGATCACCATCATGGAGGCGGACGGCACGTCCACGCCCACCTCCACCACGGTGGTGCACACCAGCACGGGGGTGCGCCCGGAGATGAAGTCCACCATGGCGGCGTCCTTCTCCGCGGCGCTCATCCGGCCGGTCAGGATGCCGACCCCCACGCCCGCGAGCGCCGGCTCGGCGGCCAGCTGCTGCGCCCAGTCGACGACGGCGGCCGGCGGCCGGGTCGGGGCCGCCTCCTGGGGCAGTTCCCCGCCCTCGTCGAGGAGCGCGCCCGGCAGCTCCGGCTCCTCCTGATCGGCTCCGGCGGCGTCGTCGGCGTCAATGCGCGGGCATACCACGTACACGCGTCCGCCGGCGGCCACCTCCTCGGCGGCGCGCTTCCAGATGCGCTCCACCCAGGGCTCGCGCGCCCAGGGCGCCAGGCTGGTGGCGACCGGGCGGCGACCGCCGGGCAGCTCGTCGAGCACGGCCGTGTCCAGGTCCCCGAAGATGGTCATGGCAATGGTGCGCGGGATGGGGGTGGCGGTCATGACCAGCAGGTGTGGGGTGCGCTGGGCGCCGGTGGCCGGGTCGGTGACGCCACCGCGCTCGCGCAGGGCGTCGCGCTGGGCGACGCCGAAGCGGTGTTGCTCGTCCACCACGACCAGCCCGAGGAAGGGGATCTGCACGGTCTGGGACAGCAGGGCGTGGGTGCCCACCACGATGGTCGGCTCCCCGGCGGCCAGGTCGGCCAGCAGTTGGCGGCGCTGCGCGGGCGGGGTGGAGCCAGTCAGCAGCCGCACGCGGGTGGCGCGCTGGGCGCCGTCGAGCATGCCCGCGTGCGCGAGCGGACCCAGCAGGGCCTCCAGTGAGGCGCGGTGCTGGGCCGCCAGGATCTCGGTGGGCGCGAGCAGGGCGGCCTGTCCACCGGCATCGACCACCTGCAGCATGGCGCGCAGGGCGACCAGGGTCTTGCCGGAGCCGACGTCGCCTTGGAGCAGCAGCTGCATGGGGACGGTGGAGTTCAGCGCGTCGGCGATCTGGCCGCCCACGCGCACCTGCCCGGCGGTGAGGGGGTACGGCAGGGCGGCGTCCAGGTCCGCCAGGAGGGACTCCTCGCCGGGGATGGGCCAGGAGACGGCGGTGTGCTCGGCGGCGTGCTGGACGCGCCGCTGCACCAGGGCGGCCTGCAGTACGAAGGCCTCCTCGTGACGCAGGCGACGGCGGGCCTCACGCCACTGGGTGGCGTCCTCGGGGGTGTGTACCCACCGGTAGGCGGTGTAGGCGTCCACCAGGTGCTCGGTGGTGCGCACCGGCTCTGGCAGCGGCTCGGGGATGTCCGCGGGGCCGATCTGGTCCAGGATGGTGCGCACGGCTCGTCCCACCAGCCAGGAGGGCAGGGACTCGGTGCCCGGGTAGATGGGCATGGGGCGGGCCAGCAGCGCCTCGCGCTCGGCGTCGTCGAGTTCGTCGAGGACCTGGAAGCGGGTGCTGGCCAGCTGCAGGCGGCCGTGGCGCAGCCCGACCTTGCCGTACAGCAGCACGGTGGTGCCGGGGGCGAGCTGTTCGGCGTGGTGGTGCATCTGGCCGGGATTGCCGAACATCACCAGGCCCATGGTGGTCGCCCCGTCGGTGACGGTGGCCTCCATCAGGGCCGGTGGCCGGCCGGAGCGGGTACGGCGGGCGGCGGCGCGCACCACCTGCGCCTGGATGGTGGCCTGCTCGCCGTCCTTGAGGGTGCGCAGGTCGGTCAGGTCCCCCCAGGTGTCGTAGCGGCGCGGGAACAGGCGCAGCAGCCCGCGTGGGGTGGTGATGCCCTGCTTGGCGAGCTGGGTGGCGGTGGTCTTGCCGATCAGTCGGTCCAGGGGCCGGTCGAGTAGGGGTACGGCTCCGCGCGGGCGGCGGGCACTACTGGGGGTGGTCATGGGGGCTCACCCGATGGCGAGCAGGACGTCGGGGGTCGGCTGGGCGCCCGCGTGAATGACGACCTCGATGGCGTCGGGGCTGTCGAGTTGCTGCTCGGCGTAGCGGGCGACGGTGGCGGCCGCGACGGCGCCGACGTCGGGCAGGGCGTCGCGGCCGAGGATGACGGTGACGAGTTCGTCGTCGGGGCGCAGCGCGGCGGTCAGGGCGGCGGCGACGGCGTCGGTTTCGGCGTCCGGGCCGGTCAGGGCGGTGGTGCGCACGGCCGCGGCGACACTGCCCGCCCGGGTGGCCAGCTCGCCGAGTTCGGCGTGCTCGCCCTGCCCGGCCACGGCGACGGCGGCGGCCAGGACGCCGGCCTCGTCATCGGTGTCGCATACGAGCAGGCGTACCCCCTCGGGGATGGTGCGCGCGGCCTCGCCGGTCCCGGCGCCGCGCACGGAGGAGACGGCTGAACGGGCGGCGAGGAAGCGGGCGGCGGCGTGGGCGCTGGCGGCGGCCTGCGGGTCACAGGGCAGGACGACGGCCTGGGCGGCGCCGAGGTCGCCGGCGGCGCGGACGATGCCGTCGCGTTCGGGGTCCAGCACCACGACGGCGCCGGTGCGGGCGAACTGCTCGATCAGGCCGGGAGCGCGGGTGCAGGCGATGACGCCGACGCGGCGGGGGGCGGAGTTCGCGGCGGCGTGCGAACCGTTGCCGGCGGCCGCGGGGGCGGCCTGCGAGTCGTGCTGGGCGCGGCGGGCGGCGAGGCGCTCAAAGGAGACGACGCGGCCGTCGGCGGGGGCGGAGGTGGGCAGCGGCGGCTCGTCGGCCTCCCATGCGGGGGCGAGCGCGAGCGCCGTCGGGTGCAGATGGTGGATGCATACCTGGCGGGCGCGGCCGCTGCGGGGCAGGGCGGCGCGCGGGGTGTCGGTGTGGACGTGGACCTGGAACATGCCCACGCCGAGCGCGTCGGGGGTGCCGACCACACCCACGGAGTCGCCGATCGGCTCCAGATCGCGGCGCAGGGCGGCGGCCTGGGCGGCGGTGGCCTCCAGCAGGTACATGACCTCGAACTCACCGGTGGAGAAGGGGCCGGCGTTCTCGCGTGCCCCGGCGCCGTGGGTGGTGGCGGCGACCAGATCGTCGAGCATCTGCCGCGCGACGTCCGTGCAGGGCAGGGTGGACGGCGTCGACGTGGCGGTCGCGCTCGGGGAGACGGGCAGTGCCCCCGGGGCGGCGTCTGCGTGACCGGCGTCGATGGTGTCGGACAGGCTGGTGTACATGAGCATGAGGGCGGCCCCGCCGGCGTCGACGGCGCCATGGCCCAGCCCCGCGGTCTCCACCACGGACTCCTGGGCGCCGAAGGCGGCGGAGGCGGCGACGGTGGAGACACTCGGCGGTGCGGAGGCGGTGGATTCCTCGAAGGCGGTGCGCGCGCCGGTGGCGGCGTCCTGGGCGACGGTGAGCAGGGTGCCCGCGACCGGCCGGGAGACGGCGGCCCAGGTGGTGGTGGCGATCCGCTCATAGGCGTGGACCAGTTCGACCGGCCGCAGCGCCGTGGGGTCGGGAGCCTCGGCGCACACGTCCGCCAGGGCGGCCAACACCTGGGAGATGAGCAGTCCGGAGTTGCCGCGGGCGCCGCGGACGGCCCCGTCGGCGGCGGCACGGGCGGTCTGGGCGAGGTCCGCGCCGGGAGGCAGGAGAGCCAGGGCGTCGCAGGCGGAGCGGACGGTAAGCAGGACGTTGGTGCCGGTGTCGGCGTCGGGGACCGGGAAGACGTTGAGGAAGTTGACCAGCTCGCGGGTGGACTCGGCGACCGCCCGGGCCGCATTCAGCCAGGCGTGCAGCAGCGGGGCGGTGATGACGGGGACGCCGGGGGCGTCTGTGCGATCTGCCACGCCGCTCCCTTCCTGTGCTCGTTGCCTGTGCTCACGCGATGCCGAATCGCGTCGGCGGGCCGCCCGCCGGGGCTGGCGCACCGGCGACTGCGAACTTAAGCTCAGACTAGTGGTTTACGGGGTTTTGTGCTGCCGCGGGCGGTGCGGCGTGTGCGCGAGCCCATACCCGCTCCACTTGGGGTGGCGGGCCGTTTCCGATAAGGTGCTGGGGTTGCCCGCGACCCGTGTCGCCGGGCGGTAGACCCGGCGCCGGGCAAAAGGCCCGCGCGCTTACACCAAGAAGATTCAGGAGTGGAACCGTGGCTGCTGTGTGCGACGTCTGCGGCAAGGGCCCCGTCTTCGGCAAGAGCGTCTCGCACTCCCATGTGCGGACCAGCCGCCGGTGGAACCCGAACATTCAGCGTGTACGTGCTCTCGTGAACGGCACCCCCAAGCGCCTCAACGTGTGCACGTCCTGCCTCAAGGCCGGCAAGGTGACGCGCAACATCTGAGCGCGCCACGCCCGCCTGCAGGGCACTCAAGGCCGCCGTCCCGCACCCGCGGACGGCGGCCTTTTCCTTGGCTCCGGCTCCCCGTTACCTTGTTTGTGGTCGCCGGTGAAGGAGTGCCGGTGGCTGGGCCAGCCGCTGTGGGCACGGGTGTCTTGCCCCTGTCGTTTGATGATCCGGGGGGTGTTGTCACCCATGGTGGCGGGCGGGGGGATGCGCTGATTAGGGGAACGGACCAAGGCGCCTTAGCCTTAGAGTCCTTTCGTAACGTGGGTGCGGGGCCGTCTGTCTGACAGGCTGACCCACCAACGCACGAGAGAGGCGCGCGGGAAGATGGATATCGAGGACGTGGAGGTCTTCGTCGGTATCGACGTCGGCAAAGCCGAGCACTGGGCCACGGCCCTGACCGCCGGCGGGAAGAAGCTGTTCGACAAGGCCCTACCCAACGACGAATCCAGGCTTAGGGACCTGTATGAGCGTCTGGGTGAGCATGGCCGGGTCCTGGTGGTCGTGGATCAGCCGGCGACGATCGGCGCCCTGGCGGTGGCGGTCGCTCAGGTCATGGACATAACTGTGGGCTACCTGCCCGGCCTGTCGATGCGGCGTATCGCGGACCTGACCCCGGGCAGTGCCAAGACCGACGCGAAGGACGCCGCGGTGATCGCCGATGCGGCCCGCACCATGCCCCACACGCTCAGGTCCATCAGCACTTCGGACGAGGACGCGGCCGCGTTGAGCATGCTCACCGGCTTCGGGCCTGGACCTGGCCCGTCAGGACCAGCCAGACCGAGGGGCCGTATCCGGGGCCCGTGTGCACCCAGATCCACCCTGCCCTCGAGACTGTGCTGGGCAAGTGGCTCGAACACGACAGCGTGCTGGAGGTGATCGCCGCCTGGCCCACCCCCGCCCGCCTGCGCAAGGCCGGGCGGGCGCGGATCGACGCCAAGCTCAAATCCAACGGGTGCAGACGCCATGCCGCCTGGGCGCAGGCCATCACCGACGCCCTTGCACGTCAGAGCGTGGTCGTGGCTGGTACCGACGCGGCCGGGGTGGTGCTGCCCCACCCGACACCGGCCGGCTCATCGCCCTGCACGCCCAACGCGACGATGTCGCCGCCCAGGTTGAGGCCCTGACGGGTGGCCCACCCTCTTTACCCGGTCCTGACCTCCATGCCCGGGGTGGGGGTCAGGACCGCCGCCGTGTTCCTGGCCGAAACCGCGGGCAGAACCTTCCCCACCGGCGCCCAGCTGGCCTCATACGCCGGCCTGACACCAGTCACCCGGCGGTCGGGCTCCTCCATCCGGGGCGAGTATGTCTCCCACGCGGGCAACAAGCGCCTCAAACGCGCCATGTTCCTGTCAGCCTTCGCCTCACTGCGGTCCGACCCCGCATCCCGGGCGTACTACGAGCGCAAACGCGCCCAGGGCAAGCGCCACAACCAGGCCGTACTCGCCCTCGCACACCGCCGCATCCTGACCCTATACGCCATGATCCGAGACGGCTCCCTCTACGACCCCCAACCAACCCAGCAACTACCCGCCGCCGCTTGACAAACCACATAGGGGCACCCCCCTCACCGAGATCGGTAGAAGTTACGTGCCGAGATCGGTAGAAGTTACGTACCGAGATCGGTAGAAGTTACGTACCGAGATCGGTAGATATGGCGACGGGCCGTGCATCTATGCCATGAAGTGGTCCCAGCCGAGGCGCTCGGGCACGCGCCCGCCGAGCAGCACGGCCGCCGGCTCGCCCGCGTGCCGGGCGCGCACGGCTCCGATCACCCGGGCGCCCTCCGGCAGCCGTTCGACCGCCGACGGCGGCAGCGTGGCCAGCAGGCCGTGGTCCTCTCCCCCGGTCAACGCCCAGGCCCGCGCCAGGTCACGCGCGGCCACGGCGTCGGGGCGAAGCAAGCCGGCGACCGGCGCCAACGCGGCGAGGTCATGCGTCAGCCCGGCCTCCGGGTCGCCGTCCGGGTCGGCGATCTCGACGACGACGCCGCTGGCCCGGGCGATCCGATCCGCGTCGCGCAGCAGCCCGTCGGACACGTCCAGCATGGCGTTGGCTCCGGCGTCGGCCAGGGCGGGACCTGCAGCCAGCGGCGGGCTCGGCGCCCGGTAGATGCGCAGGCATTGCGCGGCGGCCGCGGCAGCGCCGTCGTTGATCGTCATGCCGTCTTCGCCCGCGTCGCCCCGCGCACCGGCGTGGGCGGCAGCGACGGCGTCATCCCACCTGTTCGAGCGGTCATCCAGACCGGCCTGCAGCAGTGCGAGCCCGGCCGCCGAACGTCCCAGCGTGCCGCAGTGGACGACGAGGTCGCCGGGACGCGCGCCCGAGCGCCGCACCGGGCGGCGGCCATCCAGGTCGCCGTGGACGGTGACGGCGATGACCACCCGGTCCCCGACACTCAGATCGCCGCCGACCACGCCCGCATCCGTGCCCGCACACGCGTCGGCGAAGCCGCGAGCCAGGTCCTGCACCCAGGCGACCGGGGTGGTGCGCGGCAGCACCAGGCTGACCACCAGCGTCGTCGGGCGCGCCCCCATGGCGGCGATGTCGGCGAGGTTCTGGGCGGCGGCGCGGGCCCCGACGTCGCGGGCGGTGGACCAGTCGGGGCGGAAGTGCTCGCCCTGGACGAGCACGTCGGTGCTCACGCAGTAGCGCCCGTCCGGGGCGGCGACCACGGCGCTGTCGTCCCCACTGGGCACCTCCACGCGGGCCGCCTGCGGCAGCAGCGGGGTGAAGGCGGCCAGCAGCGCCTCCTCCCCCAGGTCGGCGACGGTGGTTGCGGCACCACTGCCGGCAACGGAGTCGCCGGCGGCAGCACCATCGGAATCGACGGTTTCGACGCCGCGGCCGGCCGGGGGCGTCCCGACGTCGTCGGCCTCAGCGGTTGACATCTCTGGGACGCTCGAGCGCCAGCTCGATCAGCTCGGTGACCAGGTCGCGGTAGGCCAGCCCGGATACCTGCCACATGTAGGGGTACATGGAGAAGGGCGTGAAGCCGGGCATGGTGTTGACCTCGTTGACGATCGCCTCGCCGTCCGGGGTGAGGAAGAAGTCGACGCGGGTCAGGCCCTCCCCGCCGATGGCGATGAAGGCCTCTGCGGCCCGGCGCATGAGCAGTTCGCGTTCGGCCGGGGCGATGTGGGCGGGGCAGACCATGGCGACGGCGTCGTGGGCCAGGTACTTGGTCTCGTAGTCGTAGAACTCGCCGGCGCCGTTAGCGGCGTCCATGACGATCTCGCCGGGCTCGGCCACGCGCGGGGCGGCGTCGCCGTGTCCGGCGAGCACCGCCACCTCGATCTCGCGGCCGACGACGCCGGACTCGACCAGCACCTTCGGATCCACCTCGCGGGCAGCCTCAATGGCCGCGTCCAGGTCGGAAAGATCCTCCACCCGGCTGATGCCCAGGGAGGAGCCGGCGCGGGCGGGCTTGACGAACAGGGGGCGGGCCAGGTCGGCGCACTGGGCGAGGATGGTGGCCTTGTCACGGCGCCAACGATGCGGCTCGACGAGCACATGCGGGGCGGTGGGAATACCGGCGGCCTGCAGCAGCACCTTGGTGACCTGCTTGTCCATGCCGGCGGCGGAGGCGAGCACGCCGCAGCCTACGTAGGGCAGGCCCAGCATCTCCAGCATCCCTTGGATGGTGCCGTCCTCGCCGTAGGGGCCGTGCAGCAGCGGCAGGACGACGTCGACGGTGCCGAGAACCTCTGGGCCGGCGGGGGTGATCGCGGTCAGATTCCCGCCCCCCAGCCGCATGGCCAGTTCGCCGCGACCGAGCCCGTCGGTGGTGATCTCCACCGGGGGACGGGCGTCGTCCAGGCGCAGGGCGTCGGGATCGTCGTCCACCAGCACCCACTGGCCCTGGCGGGTGATGCCGATGGGCACGACGTCGTAGCGGTCCCGGTCAATGGCGTCCAGCACGCCGGCGGCGGTGGCACAGGAAATGGTGTGCTCGCCGCTGCGGCCCCCGAAGACGACAGCGACCCTCGGCTTGTGCGGCCGTGCGGCGGCCGGGGCCTGCGTTGAGGGGGCCGGGGCCGACGAGGTGAAGAGACCGGAATCCGTGCTTGCGCCGGTGCTTACTGCGTTTGAGGCATGAGGGGCCGACATGGTGGCAACGCTACCGCTACCCGGGCGGATCGAGTGTCAAGTCACCGCTCGACGTCGGGCGCGCCGTCGGCCGGTACCGAAGTATCTGTTCCTATGCACCACCAGCCCCTCCCTCGTATGATTGACGTCACACGCGTGGTTCACTCGAGGTCAGGAGACGTCATGACACGCCCAAGCCCACTCCCCCGCACACTCGTCCCCGCCCTGGCCCTGCTGCTGACCGGCACACTCGCACTGAGCGCCTGCGGCTCGGGCTCCGGCGGCGGCGCCGCATCCGAGGAGGCGTCCGCGCCGGCCACATCCGCCGAGTCGGCCGACAGCACTGCCTCCGCCGCGTCCACCGATGACGCCTCGGCACCGGAGTCTTCCGGTGCCTCGCAGGCGCCCACCAGTACCGGCTCGCTCACCCAGCAGGAGACCAACCCGTCCGGAGCGCCCGCCTGGGGCACCGGCGCCGACGGCCAGGCGGCGTCCGACGGCTCGGCACTGGTCATCTCCGACGTGCGCATCGGCTCCCACGACGATGAGGACTACTCCCGCTTCGTGGTCGAGTTCTCCGGTGAAGGCACGCCGGGCTGGTCGGCACAGTGGACCGATCAGGCTCACACCCAGGGCAAGGGCGACCCCATCACCGTGGAGGGCGACTTCACCCTGGTAGTCATCGGCACCGGCGTGACCATGCCGATCAGCGAGGAGCAGCAGGCCGTGGCCTACACCGAGCCGGTGCGCTTCGACTTCGACGCCGTCGGGCGCGACGACGACGAGGGCATTGAGGAGGCCTACCTGGATCTCGCCTTCGAAGACCAGTTCCAGGTGGTGCTCGGCACCGACTCGCAGCAGTTCCGGATCTTCACGCTCACCAACCCCACCCGTCTGGTGATCGACGTCGCCGACGATGACGCCAACGACGACTGACGACGGGCCCATACCGCTTCGACCTCTCGCGGCGGAGATCATCGTTCGCGGGGTGATTCGTCGTGGGGACGAGGTCCTCCTTGTCCAAAGCACGGTCGCTTCCTGGTGGTTCCTCCCCGGCGGGCACCTTGAGAGCGGCGAAAGCCTGTCGCAGTGCCTGGTGCGCGAGCTCATCGAGGAGGCTCAGTTGGAAGTCACCGATCTGCACGGGCTCGGTTTCATTGAGCATTCATACACAGACGACACCGGCAGCCATCATGAGGTGAACGTCTTGATCCAGGCTTCTCCACACGGCGAGGTCGGTGCCGTGGAGGATCATCTGACCTTCCGCTGGTTCCCGGTGTCCATGCTCTCTACGCTCGATGTGCGCCCCGAGGGTGTCGCCGCAACACTGCAACGGGGTGGCCCAATCGGCCGGCTCGTGGTCGGCAATGAGGGCATATAGCACGAGCGTGTTCAGGCGCCACTCCCCCTGGTTCGCGGCGAACGACGGTTCATGAGTTGCGACGACGGTTCGTACCTTCGCATCAGGGTTCGTATGTTCTGGTCAGCGATTCGTACTTTCTTGTGACGGTTCGTACCCGTAGGTGCCGAACCGTCGTAAGGAGGTACGAACCGCCGACCGGAAAGTACGAACCGTCGTCGTTGGTGACGAACCGCCGTAGGAAATGGCGAGCTTCTACCGGAAGGCACGAACCGTCGTCATCGACCGAAGAAGCCCGGACACGGGAACTCTGTTTTTGCGCAACTGGGCAGACGGAGCCCTAAACCCGGTCACGCCATTACGACCGATCTCAGCACGTAACTTCAACCGATCTCAGCACGTAACTTCCACCGAACTCGGCGAGAGGGGCGGCTCAGGTCAACGGTGCCGCGTTAACGCCCTCCGCCTTGCGAGGACGGGACAGCAGGGCGTCGTTGATCTCCTCCACGGTGGCGGTCCCCTCGACGACGGCGACCACCCCCGCGGTGATGGGCATGTCCACTCCGTGCGCGGCGGCCAGGTCGAGCACGGCGCGCGCGGACTTGGCGCCCTCGGCGACACCACGCGAGGCGGCGGCGGCCTCCGCCACGCTCATGCCCTCACCCAGGCGCCGTCCGAAGGTCTGGTTGCGCGAAAGTGGCGAGGAGCAGGTGGCCACCAGGTCACCCATGCCGGCCAGCCCCGCGAAGGTCTCGGGGTTCGCCCCGAGCGCCAGCCCCAGCCGGGTGATCTCCACCAGTCCGCGGGTGATGATGGTGGCCTTGGAGTTGTCCCCGAAGCCGCGTCCGGCGGTGATGCCGACCGCCAGGGCGATCACGTTCTTGACTGCGCCGCACAGCTCCACACCGAGCACGTCGGTGTTGGTGTAGGGACGGAAGGTGCCGGTCGCGCACAGGGCGGCCACGCGCGCGGCCACCGCCTCGTCCTGCGCCGCCACCACGGTGGCGGTGGGCTGACCGGCGGCGATCTCATCGGCCAGGTTCGGGCCGGAGACCACGGCGATGCGCCGGGCGGGCAGGTCGAGCGCCTCGGCGATGACCTGGCTCATGCGCAAGCCCGTGCCGGCCTCCACCCCCTTCATCAGGGAGACGACGATGGCGTCGTCGTCCAGGGCGCCGCGCAGCGGGGCGAGCACGCCGCGTGCGGTCTGGGCGGGCACCACCACGACGACGAGCCCCGCCCCGGCGACGGCCTCCCGGATGTCCGTGGTGGCGGTGACGGTCTCGGGCAGGGTGATGCCGGGCAGGTAGCGGTTGTTGGTGCCGGCGTTGATCTCGGCGGCGATCTCCGGGCGGCGCGCCCAGATGACGGTGGGGGTGCCGGCCTGGGCGAGCAGGCGGGCAAAGGTGGTGCCCCAGGCACCCGCGCCGATGACGGCGGCCTTGCCGACGACTGCCGGGCTCATGACTGCTGCTCCGGGGCGGTTTCGGGCTCGTCGTCGCCCTCGTCGTCACCCGGGTTGTCGGGCGGCGTGCCCGGCCCGGAGAGGTGCTCGTACTCCGACGGCGCCGGCGGGTCAGGCCGACGCACGCCGATGTTGCCCTTGCCCGGATCGCCGTCGTACTTCATGTCGAAGGGGCGGGGCGCCTTCTCGCCGCGCAGTTGCTCCACCAGCTCGGTGATATGCCGCATGATCTCGGCGGTGGCGGCGCGCACTGCAGCGTGATCGGAGGTGTCCGTGCCGAATTCGGCCAGGTCGAAGGGCTTCCCGATCAGGACGTCCACGTCCTTGCGGGGGAAGGGGCGGAAACCGCTGCCGTAGGCGCCCAGCACGTTCTGGGCGCCCCACTGGCCGATGGGCAGCAGGGGCGCGCCGGTGCGCATGGCCAGGCGGGCGGCGCCGGTCTTGCCGGTCATGGGCCACTGCAGCGGGTCACGGGACAGCGTGCCCTCGGGGAAGATCATGATCGGGTCGCCCGCGCGCAGACGCCGCTCGGCCTCCACCAGGGAATCGCCGGCGTGGGTGGAGCCGCGGTAGACGGGGATCTGACCACCGGCGCTGAAGACGTGGCCGAGGATGGGGATTTCGAACAGCTGGGACTTTGCCAGCGAGTAGATGGGCACGTCCGCATCCACGAGCGCGCGCATGGCGGTGAGCGGGTCCAGGTTGGACAGGTGGTTGGCGACGGCGATGAAGCCGCCCTCGCGGGGAATGTTCTCCACGCCGGTCACATGCTGCTTGGAGACCGCCTTGAGGAACGGAATGATCGCCCCCCTGGCCGCGAACCGGTAGAACGGGGTCATGCGTCGTGTGTTCGCCACATCGGCACTCTACCCACTGGCGTGCGCCGCGGGCGCGAAATGACCGCGGGCCGACCCGGGCGCGGGTATGCGGGCGGCCCGCCGGGACGCTCCGGCGCCGCGGGGCGACCGGCGCCGGACCAGGTCAGGCCAGGCGGGTGACGTTGGCGTCGAGCGCGGCGAGCTTGCTCATGAAGTGCTCGTACCCGCGGTCGATGAGGTTCACGCCCTCCACGCGGCTGGTGCCCTCCGCGGCGAGTGCGGCGATCAGGTGGGAGAAACCACCGCGCAGGTCGGGCACCACGATGTCGGCCCCGTGCAGGGGCGTGGGCCCGGAGATGACGGCGGAGTGGTAGAAGTTGCGCTGCCCGAAACGGCAGGCGGTACCGCCCAGGCACTCGCGGTACACCTGGATGGTGGCGCCCATCTTGCGCAGGGCGCCGGTGAAGCCGAAGCGGTTCTCGTACACGGTCTCGTGCACGATGGACAGCCCCTCCGCCTGGGTCAGGGCGACGACGAGCGGCTGCTGCCAGTCGGTCATGAAGCCGGGGTGAACGTTGGTCTCCACCACGATGCTCTTCAGGTCGCCGCCCGGGTGGTAGAAGCGGATGCCGTCGTCGCGCACGTCGAAGGCGCCGCCGACCTTGCGGAAGATGTTCAGGAAGGTGGTCATGTCGCTCTGGTGGGCGCCGTGGACGAACACGTCACCGTGGGTGGCCAGGGCGGCCGCAGCCCAGGAGGCGGTCTCGATGCGGTCGGGCAGGGCGCGGTGGTTGTAACCGACCAGCTCGTCCACGCCCTCGACGTGGATCGTGCGGTCGGTGTCCACGGAGATGATGGCCCCCATCTTCTGCAGCACGTCCACCAGGTCCATGATCTCCGGCTCGACGGCGGCGCCGCGCAGCTCCGTCAGGCCCTCGGCGCGCACGGCCGTGAGCAGCGTCTGCTCGGTGGCGCCGACGGACGGGTAGGGCAGCTCGATGACGGTGCCGTGCAGCCCATCGGGAGCGGTCAGGCGGATGCCCTGGGGCTGCTTGTCAACGATCGCGCCGAAGCTGCGCAGGATGTCCAGGTGGAAGTCGATGGGGCGGTCACCGATGCGGCAGCCGCCCAGGTCGGGGATGAAGGCCTCACCGAGTCGGTGCAGCAGCGGCCCGCAGAACAGGATCGGGATGCGGGAGGAGCCGGCGTGGGCGTCGATGTCGGCCATGTGGGCGCTCTCGACGCTGGAGGGGTCCAGGCGCAGGATGCCCTCGGCCTGGTCGTAGTCGACGCTCACCCCGTGCAGGGACAGCAGCCCGGAGACGACGTCGACGTCGCGGATGAGCGGCACGTTGTGCAGCACCGACGGCGTGGTGCCCAGGAGGGCGGCGACCATCGCCTTGGGGACGAGGTTCTTGGCGCCCCGGACGGTGATTTCACCGTTGAGCGGGCGCCCGCCCTCGACCTGAAGCAGACCGTCGACCATGCGTACCTCCGAGTGTTCGCGTGAAGATCGGGCGCCGCGGGGATACGGCGTCACCCGCGCCGGACGCGGGTGACCTCAGCATAGGCGGACCGGGCAGGAACGGAAGATGCCGCAGCCCGCTCACAGCGAACGGTGACGTGTCCTTCAACTCAGCGATGTGGCGATGTAGGACGGCGCAGCGGGAATACTCAGGCTCCCGGGCGGAGGAAGGGGTAGCCGACCGGCACGGGCATATCCGCGGAGCGGGCAGGGACCACCCGGGCGTCCGGCTCGTGGCGGGCCGGCAGGGTGCGCGGCTTGTAGGCGGGGCGGGCGTCCTCATAGGCGCGGATGGCGTCCTCGTGGGTGAGGGTCAGCGAGATGTCGTCCAGGCCCTCCATGAGAGTCCAGCGCACGTAGTCGTCGATCTGGAAGACGGTGCGGAAGGAGCCCGCCTCGACGGTGCGCTGCTCCAGGTCCACGGTGATCTCGGTGCCGGGCTCGGTCTCCAGGATCTTCCACAGCTGCTCGGCATCCTCCTGGCTGATGACGCCGGCCACCAGCCCCTGCTTGCCGGCGTTGCCGCGGAAGATGTCGGCGAAGCGGGGGGCGAGCACCACCTTGAAGCCGTAGTCCTTCAGCGCCCACACCGCGTGCTCGCGGGAGGAGCCGGTGCCGAAGTCGGGGCCGGCCACCAGCACGCTGGCGTGCTTGTAGGCGTCCTGGTTGAGGATGAAGTCGGCCTCATTCGCCCGCCAGGAGGCGAACAGGGCGTCCTCGAAGCCGGTGCGGGTGATGCGCTTGAGGTAGACGGCGGGGATGATCTGGTCGGTGTCGACGGCGCTGCGGCGCAGCGGGGCGCCGATGCCGGTGTGGCGGATGAACTTCTCCATGGGTGGCTTCCTTCTCGGGCTGGCGGCGGACGGCGCGGGCGACTCAGGCGGCGAGCACCGGCAGGTCCGCGGGGGTGGACAAGGTGCCGCGCACGGCGGTGGCGGCGGCGACGACGGGCGAGACCAGGTGGGTGCGCCCGCCCTTGCCCTGCCGTCCCTCGAAGTTGCGGTTGGAGGTGGAGGCGGAGCGCTCCCCGGGCGAGAGCTGGTCGGGGTTCATGCCCAGGCACATGGAGCAGCCGGCGTTGCGCCACTCGGCGCCGAAGTCCTTGAACACCTGGTCCAGGCCCTCGGCCTCAGCCTGCAGGCGGATGCGGGCGGAGGCCGGCACCACCAGCATGCGCAGGCCGGGCGCCTTGGTGCGGCCCTTGATGACGGCGGCGGCGGCGCGCAGGTCCTCGATGCGACCGTTGGTGCACGAGCCCAGGAAGACGGTGTCGACCTTGATGTCGCGCAGCGGGGTGCCGGGCTTGAGATCCATGTACTCCAGGGCGCGCTCGGCGGCGCGGCGGCCGGTCTCGTCCGCGATGTCCTCGGGGTTGGGGACGGCGCCGGAGATGGGCAGGCCCTGTCCCGGGTTGGTGCCCCAGGTGACGTAGGGCTCGATGTCGGCGGCCTGCAGGACGACCTCGGTGTCGAAGACGGCGTCGTCGTCGGTGCGCAGCGAGCGCCAGTAGGCGACGGCGTCATCCCAGTCCTTGCCCAGGGGGGCGTGCGGGCGACCCTCCAGGTAGGCGAAGGTGGTCTCGTCGGGGGCGATCATGCCGGCGCGGGCGCCGGCCTCGATGCTCATGTTGCAGATGGTCATGCGGGCCTCCATCGACAGCTGCTCGATGGCGCGGCCACGGTACTCGATGACGTGCCCCTGGGCGCCATTGGTGCCGATCTTGGCGATGATGGCCAGGATGATGTCCTTGGCGCCACTGCCTGCGGGCAGGTCGCCGTCGATGAGCACGCTCATGGTCTTGAAGGGCGCCACGGGCAGGGTCTGGGTGGCCAGCACGTGCTCGACCTGGCTGGTGCCGATGCCGAAGGCGAGCGCCCCGAAGGCACCGTGGGTGGAGGTGTGGGAGTCGCCGCATACAACGGTCATGCCCGGCTGGGTCAGGCCCAGCTGCGGGCCGACGGCGTGGACGATGCCCTGGTCGGCGTCGCCGAGGGAGTGCAGACGCACCCCGAACTCGGCGCAGTTGGCGCGCAGGGTCTCGATCTGGGTGCGGGAGGTGACGTCCGCGATGGGCAGGTCGATGTCGAGGGTGGGGGTGTTGTGGTCCTCGGTGGCCAGGGTCAGGTCGGGGCGGCGGACCTTGCGGCCGGCCAGGCGCAGTCCCTCGAAGGCCTGCGGGCTGGTGACCTCGTGGACGAGGTGCAGGTCAATGTAGAGCAGATCCGGGGCTCCGTCGGTGCCGGGGGCGACTACGTGGTCGCGCCACACCTTCTGTGCCAGGGTCATTCCCATCGCTGCACTTCCTTTCCTAAAGGGGCCGTTCGGCCCGGAGCCGCCCGCATTTGCGGAACCGGCAAACTCCGGGCCGTTTTTCTGACTCCACGCTACTTGAAGTCTCACCACTCGGAATGGCAGTATCAGATTATGGACACTCTGGGTGACATCGAAAGCGGCAGCGGGGTTGGCGTCATCGACAAGGCCGCACTGGTCATGAGCGCCCTCGAGGCGGGCCCGGCCACGCTGGCGCAGCTGGTCACCACCACCCACCTCGCCCGTCCGACGGCGCATCGCATCGCCGTGGCACTGGAGTTCCACCGCCTGCTGGCTCGCGACGCCCAGGGCCGGTTCATTCTGGGACCGCGCCTGAACGAGCTCGCCTCCGCCGCCGGGGAGGACCACCTGCTGGCCGCCGCCGGCCCGGTGCTGGCGGCCCTGCGGGACAAGACGCACGAGTCCGCACAGCTGTACCGGCGTCAGGGGGACGTGCGCGTGTGCGTGGCCAACGCCGAGCGTCCCATCGGGTTGCGCGACTCGATTCCGGTGGGGGCAACCATGTCCATGCAGGGCGGCTCCGGCGCGCAGGTGCTGCTGGCCTGGGAGGAGCCCGACCGGCTGCACCGCGGCCTGGTGGGCGCCCGCTTCAACGCCACCATGCTGTCCGCGGTTAGACGGCGCGGCTGGGCCCAGTCCGTCGGCGAGCGCGAGCCGGGGGTGGCCAGCGTGTCGGCGCCGGTGCGCGGTGCCAGCGGCAAGGTGGTAGCGGCCGTATCCATCTCGGGGCCGATCGAACGCATGGGCCGTCAGCCCGGGCGCGTGCACGGCCCGGTGGTGGCCGCCGCCGCGCGCCGCCTGTCGGAGGTTCTGCGCAACAACGACGAGGGCTGAACCTCTCCCCCCTCCCCTCCCACTTCCTCACCGAGGTCGGTAGAAGCTACGTACCCAGGTCGGTAGAAGTTACGTACCCAGGTCGGTCGATATGGTCGCCGCCTCCGACGCCGATAATGTCCGCGCGCCCCTCGGCTGCCGCCCCGCTCACCCGTACACTCGCCCCATGCGTCGGACCCTGCTCGTCACCAATGACTTCCCGCCCGTCGTCGGCGGCATCCAGTCCTACCTGGACGACTACACCCGGCGCCTGCCCGCCGCGGACCTGACCGTCCTGGCTTCCACCCCGCCCGAGGGCCCCGACGCCGCCGCGGCCTTCGACCGCGAAGCCACCTTCGACGTCGTGCGCATGCCCACCCACGTGCTGCTGCCGACTCCGGACGTGCGCCGGCGCATGCAACAGCTCATCCGTGAGCGCGGCATCGAGACCGTCTGGTTCGGAGCCGCCGCCCCGCTCGGCCTGCTGGGCCGCGCCGCCAAGGAGGCCGGCGCCACCCGGGTCATCGCCACCACCCACGGGCACGAGGTCGGCTGGGGCATGGTGCTCGGGGCCCGCCAGGCCCTGCGCCGCATCTTCCGCGACGCCGACGTCGTCACCTACATATCCGACTACACGCTCGGCGAGCTGCGGCCGCATATGCCCGCGGATCAGGAGGTGCTGCGCCTGCCCAGCGGCATCGACGTCGACCGCTTCCACCCGGACCCCGAGGCGCGCGCCGCGCTGCGCGCCCGGTACCGGTTGGACGAGGCCCCCACCGCCGTGTGCGTTTCCCGGCTGGTCGCCCGCAAGGGGCAGGACGCGTTGATCTCCGCCTGGCCGCGGGTGGTGGAACAGGTTCCGGACGCCCGACTCGTCGTCGTCGGCTGGGGGCCTTATGCGAAGAAACTGGCCCTGTTGCGTCGCTCCTCCCCCGTGCGCGAGTCGATCATCCTGACCGGCAAGGTCCCCTATGAGGAGCTGCCCGGACATGTGGCCATGGGCGATGTCTTTGCCATGCCCTGCCGCACACGCGGGGGCGGGCTCGATGTCGAGGGCCTCGGAATCGTCTTTCTTGAGGCCTCGGCCGCCGGCCTGCCGGTGATCGCCGGGACGAGCGGCGGGGCGCCCGAGACGGTTGCGGAGGGCGTGACCGGCAACATCGTCGACGGCCGGGATGAGGATGCGCTTGTGTCCGCTCTGGTGCGCCAGTTGACCGACCCCGAACTGCGCGCGCGCATGGGGGAAGCCGGACGCGCCCTCATGATCGAGAAATGGACCTGGCCCGGATTGGTCGAGAGCCTCGTGCAGGCGATCGACGCCCGGTAGGGCGTTCGGCCTCAGTGGTTATCAGGGCCGATCTCGGCGGCCGGGGCGGGAGCGGAGGCATGAGAGGCGCGCAGGTCGGCGATCGCGGCCTCGAAGTCGTCTAGGGAGTTGAAGTCGGAGTAGACGGAGGCGAAGCGCAGGTAGGCGACCTCGTCGAGTTCGCGCAGCGGCTCGAGGATCGCCAGCCCCACCTCGTGGGAGTCGACGATGGCGTGTCCCTTGCCGCGCACCGTCTCCTCAACCCTATGGGCCAGCAACGCCAGCTGGTCGTCGGAAACCGGACGGCCCTGGCAGGCGCGGCGCACACCGTTGATCACCTTGTCACGCGAGAACGGCTCGGTGGCGCCGGAGCGCTTGCGCACCGACAGGCTCGCCGCCTCGATGGTGGTGAAGCGCCGCCCACATTTGGTGCACTGGCGGCGACGGCGGATTGAAGTGCCGTCATCCGACGTGCGTGAGTCGACTACGCGCGACCCACTGTGCTGGCAGAAAGGACAGCGCACGCCGACCACCTCCGGTTCTCCGCAATGTGCGTACGGTTCGGAGGTTATGCTTCCGGCGCGCGGATCCGCAAGCGTTTTACCGGGCGCGAGCCCGTCAAACGTGCAGGAGCGGCTCAGCCGGCCGGGACGATGAGCGTCTGTCCGGGCTGCAGGGTGGAACTGGTCAGCCCGTTGAGATCGACGATCTGCGCCATGACCTCGTTGACGTCACCGGCGCCGGTGGCCACGGCGACATCCCACAGGGACTGGCCGGACTGGACGGTGGCGGTGGTGGTCTGTGCCGGGGCGGTGCTGAAGCCGGAGGCGACGATGCCGCCGGCCACCACCAGGACCGCCGCCAGCACCAGGGCGCCGACGACGAGCAGGCGACGTACAGCCACGGGCAGGGCCGCGCGCTCGGCCGACCGCTTAGCGGCCACCTGCTGCGCGGGCCGGCGTTCCTCCCCGCGCTGTACCGCCGCAGTCGGCACTGCACGACGCCCGACCGGCGCCGGTACCGCCCGGGTCCGAGCCGGCACCTGCGCCGACGTCGCGCAAGACCGCGCAGCCGGTGCCGGAGCCTGCGACTGTAGGGCGTTCGCCTGCGGAGCCGACGCCGCGCGACCGAGACGCGCACGGCTGCGCGAGCGCACGGCCGGGTGAGTGGGAGCCAGCTCCTCCAGGGACTGCCGCCGACGCCGCGGAGCAACCGGACGCCGCATCACCTCCGGCGGCGCAGCGACGCGAGGCGACCCCGACGTCGGCTCGGGGTCGGCCTCGACGCCGCCGGTGACCAGACGCAGCCGCGGACGGGGTGCGGGGACGCCTTCGGGTTCGATGGAACGTGCGGCACTGTCGGTGGCAGCGCCGACCGCAAACAGCCTCGAGCCGTGGTGATCCTCGGCAGAAACCAGCCGGAGACGCGGCGGCACTGGGGCGGCGAGAGCACTCATGGAAGCCTCCTAGAACACACGTTCGACGAACGTCTGTTCGATAGATTACCGGTTCACGTCCGACACGTCCAGAGCGTTTTCGAACACATGTTTGATCGCCCGGACGATCGGCCGTAGTCTTGACGAGACAAGGCCATCACGGGCCACCGACATGAATTCGGGCTCCTTAACCGGCACCCGGCCCCGGGCCGCCGGCAGCCCGGGGAGTGAGGGACAGGCGATGAGCGCAACCACCCGCCGGACGGGCCGCCGCGGCACAGACACGGCCCCCGCCGCCCCCGCCGCGGCGCCACCCGTTTGCGACGCCGATTCCGCGCTTTCCGCCGCCGAGGCCCTGGAGTCCCTGGACGCGCGCGCCCGCGCCGTCTACGAGTCGGTATGCGAGGCGGTCGCCGCCCACGGCTACCCGCCCTCCATGCGAGAGATCGGCGCCCGAGTCGGCCTGACCAGTCCCTCCTCGGTCAAGCACCAGCTCGACAAGCTCGAGCGCCTCGGCCTGGTGCGGCGCGACCCCAACCGGCCGCGTGCTCTGGAGGTCGTGGCTCCCGCCGTCGAGCCGGACTCCGACTCCGGCGCCTCCGCGCCTGCGCACGCCACCCCGGCCCTGGAGCCGTCGCTGCCGGTGCTGCCCGGCGTTGCCGATGGGGAGGCCGTGGCCGTGCCGCTGGTGGGACGCATCGCGGCCGGCGCGCCGATCCTGGCCGAGCAGGAGGTCGAGGACGTGCTGGCCCTGCCCCGCCGCCTGACCGGCGACGGCGACCTGTTCATGCTGGAGGTCCACGGCGACTCCATGATCGACGCGGCCATCTGCGACGGCGACTGGGTGGTCGTGCGCGCCCAGCCGGATGCCGACAACGGCGACGTGGTGGCCGCGATGGTCGAGGACGTCGACGGCGCCTCCGCCACCGTGAAGGTGCTCTCCCGCAAGGACGGGCACCAGTGGCTGCTGCCCCGCAACCCCGATTACGCCCCCATTCCGGGCGACGAGGCCACGATCATGGGCAAGGTCGTCACCGTCCTGCGGGCCCTCTGAGCCCCTAGGCGGAAACGTGCACGTGCACGTTGTTCTGACTCGATCCGCGTAAAGCCATGCAGAAGGGGCCGACCCCCGTGGGGTCGACCCCTTCATGCTTGCAGGCGACGCTACGGCCGCCGCGACGGGGACTCAGTAACCGAGCCCGCGAGCCACCTCGCGCAGGCGCTCGGCGGAGGCGGTCAGCCGATCGCGCTCGTCGAGGGTGAGCGGCAGCTCCAGGCGGCGCCCGGCGCCCTCACGGCCGACGATGGTCGGCACCGCCATGCACACGTCGGAGATGCCGTGCCAGTTGTTCAGCAGCGGAGAGATGGTGAGCACGCGCTGCTCATCGTTGAGGATGGCCCCGATGATGCGGGAAACCGCCAGGCCGACGGCGTAGTTGGTCGCGCCCTTCCCCTCGATGATGCGGTAGGCGGAACGGACCACGTCGTGGGCGATGCGGTCGCGCTTCTCCTGATCGAACACCCCGCCGTCCAGGGTCTTGCCCCACTGGGTGATCGGCACGCCACCGATCTCGGTGGAGGACCACAGCGCCACCTCGGAGTCGCCGTGCTCACCGGCGATGTAACCGTGGATGTTCTGGGTGGCGGTGCCGGTCTCGAGGGAGACCAGGTAGCGCATGCGCGCCGTGTCCAGCACGGTGCCGGAGCCGAAGATCTGGTTCTCGGGCAGCCCGGTGATCTTCTTGGAGCAGTAGGTGACAACGTCGACCGGGTTGGCCACCATCAGGAAGATGGCATTAGGGGCGACCTCAACCAGCTTGGGCAGGATCTTCTCCATGATGCCGACGGTCGCGCCCGCGAGCTCGAGACGGGACTGGCCGGGCTTCTGCTTAGCGCCGGCGGTGATGGCCACGACGTCCGCGCCGCGGCAGATCTCCGGGTCGTCCGAACCGGAGACGGCGCCGGCGGAGGTGAACTGAATGCCCTGGGCGATGTCGAGGGCCTCCGCCTCGACCTTCTCCTTGACGATGTCCTGCAGGACGATCTCGCGGGCGACGCCCTTGGTGACACAGGCGTAGGCGAGCGTGGAACCAACCGCGCCGGCACCAATGATGGCGACCTTGGAGGGACGACCGGAGCGGGCCGTCGGGTACGAACCTTGAGCGCTGTTGGTGATGGTGGAGTCTGACACTGTGTTCCTCCGAATCTGGACGGTTGTCAGGTTGGTGAGCTGGCCCACCCACGGCCTAGGGTACGCGGTCGATCTCGGCGCCGCACGGGTACCGGAAAAATCCCCGGATTCAACTGTCGACCACCAGCCGCCCCAGCGCCCCCAGGACGACGTCGCGGTCCCGGGTGGGCCACAGCGGCGGCATGGAGCGGGCCAGGAACGCCCCGTAGCGGGCGGTGCGCAGCCGCGGGTCCAGCACGGCGACGACGCCACGGTCGTCGGCCCGGCGCACCAGCCGCCCCGCCCCCTGCGCCAGCAGCAGGGCGGCGTGGGTGGCCGAGACGGTCATGAAGCCATTGCCGCCGGCGGCGGTGACGGCCTCGCTGCGCGCCTGGGCGACCGGGTCGTCGGGCCGGGGGAAGGGAATGCGATCGATCACCACCAGCCGGCAGGTGCGTCCGGGCACATCCACGCCCTGCCACAGCGAGAGGGTCCCCACCAGGCAGGCGTCCTCATCGGCGGCGAAGGCCTCCACCAGGGTGGGCAGCCGGTCCTCCCCCTGCGCGTACACCGTCAGGTCGGTGCGCTCACGCAGCAGCGCCGCGGCGTCGTCGGCGGCCCGCCGGGAGGAGAACAGACCGAGCATGCCGCCGCGACTGGCCTCGGCGAGCGCCACCACCTCCTCCAGGGCCTCCGCGGAGATGCCCGTCCCGGGGCGCGGCAGGTGGGTGGGGGTGTACAGGATGCCCTGGCGCGCGTAGTCGAAGGGGGTGCCGACGTCGAGTCCCTCCCAGTCGGCGTCCGCCAGCGTGAGCCCGAGGGCCGCCGCCATGGGGTTGAAGCTGCCGCCCAGGGCCAGGGTGGCGGAGGTCAGCACGGCGGCGCGGTCGGCCAGCAGCGTGTCGGCCACCGACCCGGCCACGTCGATGGGTGCGAGGGTCAGGCGCGGCGGATCGGCGCCCATGCGCGGGCGTTCCACCCAGGCGACGTCGCGCCGCTGCGCCACCGAGTCGGAGGTCATGCGCTCGACCACCTCCGTCATGTCGGCAACCGCGGTGCGGGCCAGGGCCACTCCCCCGGCCTCGGCGCCCGCCTGCCCGCCGCCCTGGTTCGCCGCGCGGGCGGCCTCGCGCACGTCGGTGAGCACCTGCCGGCAGGCGGCCTCCAACAGGGTGAGGGCGTCCGCGAGCGCCGGCGGCAGCCCATCGGCCAGGCGCCCGTCGGGCAGTTCGGCCAGGGCCAGCTGCAGGGTCTGCCCGGCCTCCTCCAGTTCGTTGACCAGCACGCCGGCGTGGCGGCGGGCGGTCGCGGCCACGCGTGCCACCGCCGCCGCGGACAGGCTGGCGGTGCCCTGGGAGCGCACCCGGTCGGCCAGTTCATGGGCCTCGTCGACCACCAGCACCTCGTGCTCGGGCAGCACACCGGGGTTGCCGGCCACGGCAATGCCGAGCATGGCGTGGTTGGTGACCACCACGTCCGCCTCCGCGGCTGCGGCGCGGGCGAGCACGGGGAAGCACTCGTCGTGCAGGGGGCAGCTGCTGCCCAGGCACTCTGCGGCAGTCACGGATGCCTGCGCCCAGGCGCGGTCGGAGACGCCGGGCACCAGGTCGTCGCGGTCCCCGGTGTCGGTCTGTTCGGCCCACTGGCGCAGGCGCACCACCTGCTCACCCAGGCTCTGCTCGGCGCCCTCGCCGATGCGGGCGCGGGGTGTGGCCGCGGCGGCGGAGAAGAGGGTGTCGGCGTCGTCGTCGGGGTAGCCGCCGGCCAGGCGGTGGCGGCACAGGTAGTTCTGCCAGCCCTTGAGCAGGGCGACGCTGGGGCGGACGCCGGTGGTGCGCTCGACGGCGTCGGCGGCCAGCGGGGCGTCCTTGGTGAGCACCTGGCGCTGCAGGGCGAGGGTGGCGGTGGACACGACGGTGCGTTCGCCGGCGTCGACGGCGTGCACCATGGCGGGCACCAGGTAGGCCAGCGACTTGCCGGTGCCGGTGCCGGCCTGCACCAGCAGGTGACCGCCGGAGGTGATGGCCCGGGTCACGCGGCGGGCCATCTCGATCTGCCCCTCCCGCGGGCTGCCTCCGAGTGCGTTCACGGCGGCGTCCAGTGCGGCCCGGGTGCGCGCCTGCTCCGTCGTACCCGACGCGCCCGGGTCGGCCGAGGACGTGCCGGCCGGGGCGGCGGCGTCCTTTTCCGCCCGGTCCGCCGGGGCGGGCGCACTCATCTCACGCACGGCTCTCACCCGGCGTCGACGGCGGTCAGTTCGGCCGCCAGGGCGGCGTCCACGCGAGCGACCACGTGAGTACCGGCCTCCACGTATTCGACGGCGGTGATGTCGCCGTCGGCGTGTACGCGGGAGACCAGGTCGCCGCGCGAGTAGGGGACGACGACGTCCACGGCCACGTCCGGGTGCGGCAGCATGGACTCGATGCGGCTGCGCAACTCCTCAAGCCCCTGGCCGGTGCGTGCGGAGACGACCACGGCGCCGGGCAGGCGGGTGCGCAGGGCGGCCAGGGTGACCGGGTCGGCGAGGTCGGCCTTGTTCAAGGCGATCAGTTCGGGCACGTCCAGGGCGCCCGGGATGTCGGCCAGGACGGCGTGGACGGCGGCGATCTGGCCGAGCGGGTCGGGGTGGGCGGCATCGACGACGTGCAACAGGACGTCCGCCTCGGCGACCTCCTCCAGGGTGGAGCGGAAGGCCTCGATCAGTTCGTGCGGCAGGTTGCGCACGAAGCCGACCGTGTCGGTGAGGGTGTAGATGCGCCCGTCGGCGGCCTCCGCCTTGCGGACGGTGGGGTCCAGGGTGGCGAACAGGGCGTTCTGCACCATGATGTCGGCGCCGGTGAGGCGGTTCATGAGGGAGGACTTGCCGGCGTTGGTGTAACCGGCGATGGCGACCGAGGGGATGGGGCCGCGGCGCCGGGAGCCGCGCTTGACCTCTCGGGATGGGGCCATTGCGCGGATCTCGCGGCGCAGCTTGGCCATGCGCTGGCGAATGCGGCGGCGATCCAGTTCGATCTTGGTCTCACCGGGGCCGCGCGAGCCGATGCCCTGACCGCTGGCGACGCGTCCGCCGGCCTGCCTGGACATGGACTCGCCCCAGCCGCGCAGGCGCGGCAGCAGGTACTCCAGCTGCGCCAGCTCCACCTGGGCCTTGCCCTCCCGGGACTTGGCGTGCTGGGCGAAGATGTCCAGGATCAGGGCGGTGCGGTCCACGACCTTGGCGTCCACCACGTCCTCCAGCGCGCGCCGCTGGGAGGGGGCGAGCTCACCGTCGATGATGACCGTGTCCGCGCCGGAGTCGGCGACCAT
This sequence comes from Actinomyces succiniciruminis, assembly GCF_900002405.1. GTDB lineage: Bacteria > Actinomycetota > Actinomycetes > Actinomycetales > Actinomycetaceae > Actinomyces > Actinomyces succiniciruminis. The sequence goes on from NZ_LK995527.1 coordinate 46,647, forward strand.
CTGGGCCAACTCCTTGGCCTTGCCGGACCCGAGGTAGGTGGCCGGGTCGGGGTGGTCGCGGCGCTGAATGAGGGCGTCGAGCACCTCGCTTCCGGCGGTCTCGGCCAGGGCGGCGAGTTCACGCAGGGAGGTCTCGGCATCCTGGGCGGCGGTGGTGTACGCGGCGCCGTTGGGGTGCGGGCCGGCCGGATGCGCGTTCGCCCCGGCGCGGCCGCCCGCCGCGCCGGGCTGGGGCAGTTCGAGGCCGACTAGGATGACGCGCTCGAGGCGAACCTGCCGGTATTCGACCTCGCTAATGTCCTCCTGATCGGTGGACAGTCCCACTACGCGGCGGGTGCCGGCGCGGGCCTCGCGTTCCAGGGCGCCGGCGTCGGACTCGTGGTATTGCGGGCGGCCGGAGGTGGAGGCCAGGGCGGTGCCGGCGCGGGAGCGGACCCGGGAGGCGAGCGCCGCGGCGGGGTCGGTGTCGTTGGGAAGACCGGCGTCGTTGTCGGCGGTGACGGCGCCGTCGGCGCTGTCGTTGACGGCGGGGTTGGCGTGGTCGGCGGAGTGGCTGTGGTGCTGCGTGTTTTCCATGCGGACTCAAATGCTACTGCCTGGCCACTTCCCTGCCGAGTGTCCACGGGGCCCCGTTCGCCGTAGGCGGTCGCGCCGAACGCAGCCGCGTCGATACGCTCGGGCGGTGAGTTCCCGCGAGTCCGACGTCCCGGAGACCGGCGACCCCACCTCGGCCGACGGCCCCGCCGCGGCCGGCCCCAGTCCGGGCGCCGCCGGCCCCAATCCGGGCGCCGCCGGCGCCGCTGTCCCGGGCGTGCCGTCGTCCCCACAGCCGTCGCTGCGTGCCCTGGTGACCACGCCGGTGGGGCACCTGGCCACGGCGATGCTGGTGGTCGAACTGCTTGCGGGCATGCAGACCTACATCAACCAGACGGTGCTGCCACTGGTGGCCACTGATCTGGGCGCCCGCGCCCACTACGGGCTGGTGACGGCCGCCGCCATGGTGCCGACCTTCCTGACCATGCCGCTGGGCGGCAGCATGCTGGCCCGTTGGCGGGCCGACCGGCTGATGACCGTGCTCACCGCCGTTCTCGTGGCCGGGGCCGTCACCGGGGCGCTGGCCCCAAGCGTGGGCGTGTACGTGGCCGGCGAGGTGCTGCGCGGTCTGGCCGCCGGGGCGTTGGCAACGGTGAGCATGGGCGTGCTGGTGGCGGGGCTGCCGGAGACGTGGCGGCGACTGTATCTGGCGGCGGGCTCGGCAACCTGGATCGTGTCCTCCATCCTTGGCCCGGGCTATGCGGCCGCGGTCTCGCAGACGTGGGGCTGGCGCTGGGCGCTGGTCGCCTACGTGCCGCTGCTGGTGGCGGCACGGCTGGTGATGGCCCGTGAGATCCGCGGGCTGCACGTCGAGGACGACGAGGCCCGCCCCCCGCTGGTGCCGGCGCTGGCGATGGCGGCCGGGGTGGCGGGCATCGGGGCGGTGCCGGCGGCGTCGGCCTGGTTCACGCCCGTCGGGGCGGCCGGGTTGGCGGCAGTGGTGTGGGCCTGCGCCCGGGTGTTCCCCGCCGGGACCATGCGGCTGGCGCCGGGGCGGCGGGCGGCCCTGGCCACGCTCGCCTGGCTGTGCGCCACCTACTTCACGCTCGACTACCTGGTCTCGCCCGCTGCCCACGACGTGCTGGGCCTGGGCCCGGCGGCGGTCGGCTGGGCGCTGACCTGCGCCGGGCTTACCTGGTCCTCGATCGCCATCTGGACGGCGGCGCATCCCGCCCGCGAGCCGCGCCGCTTCCGGGCACGTGTGGGCGCGGGCGGGGCCTGCTTCGCCGTCGGCGGCGCACTCATGACGTTCACCTTCGCCGGAGTGACACCCTGGTGGTGCCTGCACGTCGGCTTCGCCACGGCCGGAACCGGGATGGGCCTGACGCACCAGGACACGATGATTCGCTGCGTGACCGCTCCGGAGGACCTCGGCGGGGCGCCCGACGACATCTCCCAGGCACGAATCGCCACCTCCGTGACGGTGGCGAACGCAGCCGGCGCCGCCGCCCTGGGAACGCTGACCACCGCCTTCATCGCGCCGTCGGCTGCGGGCGTGCAGGCGGGCCTGCTGGTACCGACGACGGCGATACTCACCCTGGCGCTCACCCTCACCCCGCTGCTGGCCCGCCGGGCGGCCTGAGCGGGCCGATCATGACCGGCCGAGCGCGCGCCCGGTAGGGTCGGGCACGTGAGCGAGCAGCACTACTTCACCGCCTCCCCCGAGGCGCCCGCCGAGGAGCGGCGCCATCACTTCGTCATCCGCGGCACCGAGCACGACGTGACCACCGCGTCCGGCGTGTTCTCCGCCGACCGGCTGGACCTGGGCACGCGCGTGCTGCTGAAGCAAGTGCCGCATCCGCCGCAGACGGGCACCTTCCTGGACCTGGGCTGCGGCTGGGGGCCGCTGACGCTGGCCCTGGCGGACGCCGCCCCACAGGCCACCGTGCTGGCCACGGACGTCAACGAGCGCGCCGTCGAGCTGACCGGCCGTAACGCCGCCGACGCCGGGCATACCCGCGTGCGCGCCGTGACCGCCGACGCGCTACTGGCGGAGCTGCGCGGTGCCGACACGCGGCTGGACCTGATCTGGTCGAACCCGCCCATGCGGATCGGCAAGCCGGCGCTGCACGCGCTGCTGTCGGATTGGCTGGGGCTGCTCGCCGACGACGGCGAGGCCTGGCTGGTGGTGCAGAAGAACCTCGGCGCGGACTCGCTGGCCAAGTGGCTTACCGATCAGGGCTGGCAAGTGGAGCGCGCGGCCTCCTCCAAGGGCTACCGTCTCCTGCGCGTCACCCACTGACCCCACCGAGATCGGTAGAAGTTACGTCCCGAGATCGGTAGAAGTTACGTGCCGAGATCGGTCTAGGCCGCATGCCGCATCCGAAGCCGCTACAGCCCCACAATCTCTCCGCGCAGGAAGGTGACCGCCGCGCCCGCCAACGCGCACCGCTCGCCGTCGACCGTGCAGCGCAACTCACCACCGCGCGCGGAGGCCTGCCAGGCGCGGATACGCGACTTGCCCAACTGCTCTGCCCAGTACGGGGCGATGTGGCAGTGCCCGGAGCCGCAGACCGGATCCTCCGCGATCCCTAGCGACGGGGCGAAACTGCGCGATACGCAGTCGAACTCGAGCCCCTGCGCGGTCGCGTGGCACAGCGGCCCCGGCAGCAACTCGACCCGCCCCAGGTCCGGCGTCAGGCCGCGGACGGTCGCCTCGTCGTCGAACACGCACAACAGGTCGCGTCCCATCCACGCCTCAGAGGGACGCGCACCGAGTGCCGCCTCCATCTGATCGGTGACCTCGACGCGGCGCAGCCGGTAGGCGGGGAAATCCATCTCGTACCTGCCCTCGCTTCGACGCACGGTAAGGCGGCCGCCGAGCGTTTCGAAGGAGACGACGTCGTCCCCGGCCCCGAGCTCGCCCAGCAGCACGTGCGCGGTCGCCAACGTGGCGTGACCGCACAGGTCGATCTCGCCGCCCGGAGTGAACCAGCGCAGGCGCCACGCCGCCCCCTCACGCACGCAGAATGCGGTCTCAGAAAGATTGTTCTCCCGCGCAATCGCAAGCATGAGCTCGTCGGTGGGCCAGGCCTCGGGCAGACAGACGGCGGCAGGGTTGCCCGCGAAGGGACGGTCGGTGAAGGCGTCGACGACGAACTGGCGCATGCGCCAAATCCTAGCGTCGGCTACCCGCGGCGTTCCCGGGCGACTCCCGCGGTTACGACGGCGATCCCGCGACGGCGCAGTGCAGCTGCCAGTACACCGCAACCCTGCTTGAGTTTGCCGCTGTGAGTGCCGTCGTAGATGGTGCGCACGCCGCAGGACGGACTGCGCTCCTGCAGCACCGCGGCGGGGCAGCCCATCTGCGCCGCCACAACGGCGGCCGCATTGGCGCCGCGAACAAAGGCATCGGTGACATCCTCGCCGTCACGAGTGATCACGCGCGCATGCCCGTCGAGCACGTCTTCGCCGTCGCCACCCACAATCTCGGCGGGTGGCCGTGGGACGGGCAGACCACCCATCAACTCGGCGCACAACGGCAGGGCCAGCCCCTCGGCAGCCAGGCCGGCGACGTCGCGATCCGGCTTCGCACCGCCGTCGTACCGGCACTTGAAGCCCGCCAAGCATGCGCTGACAAGCAGTGGACCGCCCTGGGAGGAAGAATTCACGCTGAACAGCCTAGCGGCCCGAAGCAGTCCGACGTCGAGCACACTACAATTCGAAACAGAAGCCGTTCCGAACAAGTTATCATCACCGAGATGAGTCACTTTGTTCTTCATGTTTCTCAAGCCGATCGCTGGCCGGCCGCACTGAGTAACCTGGCCAATATGACCGAACTCGGCTTGGCTGACGCCATCACGGTGATGGTCAATGGAACAGCGATCTATGCGATTCAGGGCACCAACGATTGGACGGCCGCAATGGAGCGGGCCGCTGCTGCCGGCGTCACCTTCGAAGTTTGCTCACGTTCAGTGGCCAACCACGCCCTCCCCGTTGAGACTCTGCCATCATGGTTCCGCGTCGTACCGGCCGCGATACCTGCAATTGCGGAATACGTCCGCGCCGGGGCGACCTACATCAAGCCATGACGCCCTGGGAGGAACAACCCTCCTGTGCCGGTCTCGGCATGTAACTACCACCGACCTCGGCACGTAAGTTCAACCGACCTCGGCACGTAAGATCAACCGACCTCGGCGAGAAAGAGGCGGGGCGA
>NZ_LK995527.1:51497-76354 GCF_900002405.1 Actinomyces succiniciruminis
ACCGGAAGACCGGCACCGCCCCGTCCTGTGGAATTCCACCCGAGCCGGTGGGCCCGGGGCGCGCGCTTACGCCGAGTGCGGCGAGGCGGGCGCCTTGCGGGAGGTCAGCACCTGGTCGACGATGCCGTACTCCTTGGCGGCGGCGGCCGTCAGGATCGTGTCGCGCTCGAGGTCGGCGTGCACCTTCTCCACCGGCTGACCGGTGTGGGAGGCCAGGGTCTCCTCCAGCCAGGTGCGCATGCGGTCGATCTCGTTGGCGATGATCTCGATGTCACTGGCCTGGCCCTGCACGCCCTCCATGGCGGGCTGGTGGATGAGCACGCGGGCGTTCGGAAGCGCCAGGCGCTTGCCGGGCGATCCCGCCGCCAGCAGCACGGCGGCCGCGGATGCGGCCTGACCCAGGCAGACGGTCTGCAGCTGCGGCTTGATGTACTGCATGGTGTCGTAGATGGCCGTCAGCGCCGTGAAGGAACCGCCGGGGCTGTTGATGTACATGGTGATCAGGCCGTCGGGGTCCTGAGACTCCAGCACCAGCAGCTGAGCCATGATGTCGTCGGCGGAGGCGTCGTCGACCTGCACGCCCATGAAGACGATGCGGTCCTCGAACAGCTTGGCGTAGGGGTCCTGCCGCTTGAAGCCGTAAGCGGTGCGCTCCTCGAACTGGGGCAGCACGTAGCGGGCCTGCGGCAGCGACTGCGGGTTGATACCCGCGGCCTCGACCTGCCGGGCGACGGCGTCGAAGTAGGGGCGAGAGCTCGTCATGTCAGTTCTCTCCGTTCTGGTTGCCGATCTCGCGGCTGGAGCTCACGATGTGATCGACGAACCCGTAATCCAGGGCCTCCTGCGCGGAGAACCAGTGGTCGCGGTCGGAGTCGCGGATGATCTCCTCGACCGTGTGTCCGGTGTTCTCGGCGATGATCTCGGACAGCTCCTGCTTCATCTTGATGATCAGGTCGGCGTTGATGCGGATGTCCGTGGCCGACCCGCCCGCACCGCCGGAGGGCTGGTGCATGAGCACGCGGGTGTGCGGCGTGATGTAGCGCTTGCCGCGGGCACCGGAGGACAGCAGGAACTGTCCCATGGAGGCGGCCAGGCCGGTGGCGACGGTGACCACGTCGGGCTGGACGTACTGCATGGTGTCGTAGATCGCCATGCCGGCGGTCACGGAGCCGCCCGGGGAGTTGATGTAAAGGTAGATGTCCCGCTCGGGATCCTCGGCGGCCAGCAGCAGCATCTGCGCGCAGATCGCGTTGGCGTTGTCGTCGCGCACCTCGGAGCCGAGCCAGATGATGCGTTCCTTGAGCAGGCGGTTGTAGATGGAGTCGGTCAGGCCCAGGCCCGTCCCAGATCCGTCGGCGGCGGCCGGGGTCATGGCCGCCGGGGGCGTGTGGAGCTCGCTCACGTCAGTCCTTCCGTGTTCGGTGATGCCAACGCTAACCCGCCGGTCGCCCAGCCCATGCCCAGGAACGGGGGCTTTTCGCTCACGGCCCACACGATGGCGCAATCCGGCCGAGGTGTGCCGGAGCCCACCGGCTCACCGCCCCGCGACACGGGTAACCTCGACACAGGATTTGAAACGGCTCGAGCGGGAACAAATGCTGCGGTGTGCGCCGCACCCCGGTGCCCGCCCAGGGCCGTCTTCTAACGCCTTAACACCAGCACCCGTCGCGAGAGGAAGCCGACCATGCCCACCACGCCCGTATCCGAGTCCCTATTCCGCCTCGGCCTGAATGAGGCCCTGCCGGTCAGCGAGGAGGCCACCACCTCCCGCGTGGTGGTCAACAACGCCGTCCTGCGCACGGTCATCTTCACCTTCGACGCCGGGCAACTGCTCACCGAGCACGCCTCCCCCAAGGCGGTGGTCGTCACCCTGCTGGAGGGCGAGATGGATTTCACCGTCTCCGGGCGCACCGAGCGCATGCGTGCGGGCGACGTCATCTACCTCGCCCCGAACGACCGCCATGCCCTGACCGCCGTGACCCCGTGCCGCATGCAGCTGGTCATGGTGGACATGGACGGCCGCGAGCAGGTCTGAAACCAGTCGGTCGCTCGGCAGGCCGCATGAGAAACCCGCGGGGTCGACACCACAGTCGGTGTCGACCCCGCGGTCGCTCAGCTGCCAGCAGCACAGCACCGCCGAAGCGGCGTGCCTGCAGGGCTCCTACTTACTCGGCGTCGTCGGCGCTGTCCGCGGAGGCGGAGGACGCCGAGGAACCGGAGTCGGCCGCCTCGTCGGCGTCGGCCGGGGAGACGACGACCTCGTCCTCAGCGGCTTGGGCCGCGGCGGCGGCACCGGCCTCGGCGGCCGCCTCGGCGTCGAGCTCGTCGGAGCCGATGAACTCGGTCAGGTCCACGGCCTCGCCGTTGGAGTCCTTGACCGTCACGTGGCGCAGGGCCATGGCCAGGGACTTGTTGCGGGCGATCTCGAAGACGAAGGCCGGAATCTGGCCGGCCTGCTGCGCGCCCTGCATGAACTGGGCGGGCTCCATGCCGTACTGCTGGGCGGTCTGCATGAGGAACTCCAGCAGCTCGTCCTGGGTGACGGACACATCCAGGGACTCGGCCAGCACGTCCAGGAGGATCTGGTCGCGCACGCCGGAGGTGACGTCGTCGCGGATCTCGTCGGCGTGCGGGTCGCCCTCGGGCTTGCCCTCGGCCTGCAGGTGCTGCTTGATCTCGTCCTCGACCACGGACTCGGGCACGTCGAAGGAGACCGCGTCGCGCAGCTGCTCCAGCAGGGCGTCGCGGGCGGCGATCGCCTGGTCTCCGGTCTTGCGCTCGGCGGCCTGTGCGCGCAGGTCCTCGCGCAACTCCTCGACCGTGTCGAACTCGGAGGCCATCTGGGCGAACTCGTCGTCCACCTCGGGCAGCTCACGCTCCTTGATGGCGGTGGCGGTGACGGTGACCTCGGCCTCCTCGCCCGCGTGCTCGCCGCCGGCAAGCTTGGTGGTGAAGGTGGTGGATCCGTCGGCCTTGAGACCGACCAGGGCGTCGTCCAGGCCCTCGAGCATGTTGCCCTTGCCGATCTCGTAGGACACGCCGGACACGGAGTCGACCTCCTCGCCGTCGATGACGGCCTTGAGGTCGATGGTCACGAAGTCGCCGGTCTTAGCGGCGCGCTTGACGGACTTCAGCGAGCCGAAGCGGGCGCGCAGGTTGTCCAGCTCGGTGTCGACGTCGGCGTCGGTGATCTCGACGGCGTCCACGGTCACGTCGATGCCGCCCAGCTCGGGCAGCTCGAACTCGGGGCGCACGGTGACCTCGGCGGTGAAGGCGAGCTGGCCACCCTGCGGGCCGGTGACGTTAACCAGCTCGGTGACCTCGATGTCCGGCTGGCCCAGCGGCACGCGGCCGGAGTCGTTGAGGGCGTCGCGGTAGAAGTCGGGCAGCTTGTTGTTGACGGCCTCCTGGATGACGGAGGCGCGGCCGACGCGCTGGTCAATGACGCGCGGCGGGACGTGTCCGCGACGGAACCCGGGGATCTGAACCTGCGAGCCGATCTCCTTGTAGGCGGCGTCGAGGCTCGGCTCCAGCTCCTCGTAGGGGACCTCCACGGTCAGCTTGATACGCGCGGGGTCAAGGTTCTCGACGGTGCTCTTCACGGGGTTCTACTCCGAATGTGTAAATCGACTGGAAGGTGCGGGACCGGCAGGCCTCGCAGGCGCCCTGGTGTGGCGTCAATTCCGGGCCATCCTAGGGCACGGTCGCGGCCCGGTGACAAATGAGCCCGCCCATAGGCGGCGGGAACTGCTCACATTCCGCTCCCGGCCGACGCCGGCGGGCGCCCCGGGTGCGGCGATGCCGGCGCACGCCCCGAGGGGAGCGCCATCGCCTCCCCGAGCGGCCGGCGCCGCCATGCTGCCGCGCGAGCGGTCGGCGCCGCGCTGCCGGCCGCGCTCACGCCTCCAGGGCGATGGGCACGCTGCGCCCGCCTACCACCTTGGCGAGCACCTGCGCGGGCACGACCGCCGCCCGCCGCACCCCGGCCACGGTGCGGTGGTGGACGGCGCGAGCGTCGGCGTCGTCGGCCCCGGTGAAACGGATCGTGACGCGCGGCTGGCCGCGCACGACGTCGACCTGGAAGGCCTCCAACGTCGTCGAGGCGGTCACGGCGGCACGGGCCGCAGCCTCCACGTCCTGCGGACCGTGGCCGGGCAGCAGGTTGGTGACCGTGAGAATGGTGCGATATGAGGGCATGAGGTCAGCCTAGGGCGCGGGCCGCCGCCGTCGCACGCGCCCGCGTCAGGCCTTCACCCAGCCGCGGCGCAGGGCCAGGGCGTGTCCGGCGTAGCACAGGGCCACGAAGGGCACGGTCCAGTACAGGGCGGAGCGCTGACCGGGATCGAAGACGATCAGGATGCAGGAGGCGGCCGAGCCGATGAAGGCCGCCAGCGGCACCCACGGGTAGCCGGGGGTGCGGTAGCCGAGTTCGGCGGGACTGTGCCCGGCGTCGAGCCAGCGGCGGCGGAAGACGAACTGGCAGGCGGCGATCGCCATCCACACGATCACCACCGCCAGTCCGGAAATGGACACCAGCGCCAGGTAGACGGTGTCGGCGGCCACCACGGAGCTGAGCAGAGCCAGCAGTCCGCCCAACATGGACAGAGCCAGCGCCACCACGGGCACGCCCCGCATGGTGGTGTGGGCGACGATCTCCGGCACGGTCCCCTCGTTGGCCAGCGACCACAGCATGCGGGTGGAGGCGAACAGGCCGGAGTTGGCGGCCGAGAGGATCGCCGTCACAACCACGATGTTCATGAGGTCACCCGCGTGGGGCACGCCGATCATGTCCAGCACGGTGACGAACGGGGAGGCGCTCACACCGGCCTCCTGCCAGGGGATGAGCGCGGCCATGACCACGATCGAGCCGATGAAGAACACGGTCAGCCGTACCAGGGTGGTGCGGATGGCGCGCGGGATGTTGCGGCCGGGGTCGGCGGTCTCCCCCGCGGCCACACCGATCAACTCGGTGCCGGAGAAGGCGAAATTAACCGTAAGCATGACAGTCAGCACCGCCCCGAAGCCGTTGGGGAAGACGCCGTCGCGGATCAGGCCACCCAGGCCCGGCGCGGGCGAGCCGTCGACCATGGGGATCACCCCGACGATCGCCAGGGTGCCGAGCACGATGAAGGCGATGATGGCGAAGACCTTCACGCCCGCCAGCCAGGACTCCGCCTCGGCAAACACCCGCACCGAGAACACGTTGGAGGCGAAGACCACCACGATGAAGATGGCGGCCCACATCCACACCGGCGTGGTGGGGAACCAGTGGCGCATGATGGCGCCGGCGGCGGTGAACTCCGAGCCGAGCGCGATGGTCCAGGTCAGCCAGTACAGCACCGCCACCACGAACCCGGTGCCGGGGCCGATCAGCTCCTTGGCGTAGACGTGGAAGGCGCCGGTCCAGGGCATGGCCACGCTCAGCTCCCCCAGGCACAGCATCACCAGGTAGACGAGCAGCGCGCCGATGGCGTAGGCGAGCACAGTCCCCAGTGGGCCGGCCTGGCTGATGGTGTAGCCCGAGGAGAGGAACAGGCCGGTGCCGATGACTCCGCCGAAGGAGATCATGGTCAGGTGGCGCGAGCTCATCTTGCGCTGCAGGCGGTCGTGTTTGCTGGCGGCGTCGGGTGTGGTGGCCATGGCGTTCCTGGGGTGAGCGATTCCGGGACGTTCCCGGCTAGGGTAGGTGGGCCGCCGAATGTAGGCGGGCGAGGAGTCGACAGCAGGGTCGGGAGGCGACTCGGTTTGAGTGATGTGCTTACGAGGTTACTGGCACAGCGGGGGACGATCGTCCTCGACGGCGCAATGGCCACCGAATTGGAGAAGCGGGGCGTGGACACCTCCGGCCCGCTGTGGTCCGCGCTGGCCATGCGCGACGCGCCCGAGGCGATCCTGGACGTGCACCGCGCCTACTTCGCCGCCGGCGCGGACGTGGCCACGACCAACACCTATCAGGCGAATCTGGACGCCTACCGGCGCGCGGGCCTGAGTCAGGCCGAGGCCGAGGACATGGTGCGGCAGGCGGTGCGGCTGGCACGCCGGGCCCGCGACGAACATGCGGCGACCACCGGGCGCCACGGCCTGGTGGCGGGTTCGGTCGGGCCCTACGGCGCCTACCTGGCCGACGGCAGCGAGTACACCGGCGCCTACACGCGCACGGATGAGGAGTTCCGCGCCTTCCACCGCCCGCGGCTGCGGCTGTTGACCGAGGCGGGCGTGGACGTGCTGGCCCTGGAGACGATGCCGCAGGGACCGGAGATTCGCGCACTGTTGGGGCTGCTGCCCGAAGTAGCGCCGGAGCTGCCCGCGTGGCTGTCGCTGTCGGTGCGCGACGACGCCACGGCGCTGCGCGATGGGACGCTGCTCGACGACGTCGTCGCCTGGGCGGAGGCCTGCCCGCAGGTGCGCCTGCTGGGAGTCAACTGCACCCGGGTGGAGTCGGCGACGACGGCGCTGAGCCTGCTCGCCGACCTCACCAGCCTGCCGCTGGTCGTCTACCCGAACTCGGGTGAGGAGTATGACGCCGAGGCCAAGACCTGGTCCACGGGCGGCAGCACGACCGGCGGTGGTGTCGGCACTGGTACGGGCGGCGCCGACAGCGATGCCGACGATGTCGGCTCTGGCAGCAGCGCCGCTCCCGGCAGCGGCGGTACAGGACCCAGAGACGATCTCCTGGCCGGCGCACTGCCCGCCTGGGAGGCGCTGGGAGCCCGCGCCGTCGGCGGCTGCTGCCGCACCACGCCGGCGCAGATCCAGGCGCTGGCGGCCGCGGTGGGCGAGCCGGCGGCGTAGGAGCCAGGTAACGGCGGAGGATCGCGCCCCGAGCCTTCACCCTGTTGCGACACTTTGCGCCCTGCAACGACGTTTTGCGCCCTGGTGTGCGGCAAATACCCGTGCACCAGGGTGCAAAAGCTCGTACCAGGAGGCGAAAGTTCGCAGTAGACGCGAGGACACCTCGCGAGCAAGCTCATGAACCTTCTTATCGTCGGGGTATTCGACCTGACGGCCTTGTTACCCCTTCCTCCTCGGACACCCACGAGCTCGCTCGTGAGGTGTCCTCGTCGTCGGGGTATTCGGCCTTCGGCCTCTTACTCCCTCCTCTGCGAAGGTCTCATAAGCAAGCTCATGATCCTTCTTATCGTCGGGGTGGCGGGATTTGAACCCACGATCTCCTGCACCCAAAGCAGGCGCGCTACCAAGCTGCGCCACACCCCGTGTAAACGCCCGCGACCGCCACCGGAGTCCGGGGCGGCCGCGCGTTCACCGAGCGGGTGACGGGAATCGAACCCGCGCCATCTGCTTGGAAGGCAGAGGCTCTACCATTGAGCTACACCCGCATTGGACGGGCCTGGGCCCGCCGTATTGCCGGTTCGTCGCCGGCGATGCCGGGACGGCGGCGATATCAGTACTCGATGAGGCCGGTCCGGTAGGCCTTGGACAGCCGACCGGGCACCGCCACCTTGCGCCCCGCAACGGTGACCGTCTGCAGCTCGGGCAGCTTGGCCTTCCACTGCGAACGGCGATTGCGGGTGTTGCTGCGGGACATCTTCCGCTTCGGCACTGCCATGAGCCCGCTCCTCTCAAACTCGTAGGGCCGCCCGGTCACGGACAACCCGAAGGATAGTTGACCAGGGGTCACCCTAGCGGTTCGCCCGGATTCCGTTCCAGCCCGGGCGCCCCGCCGGACGTGTGAGATCAGTCCCGTCCCGCCCACAAGTACCGTCGCACCCACGCCGCCGCGCCGGAGCCGCTATACATGACGCCATGACCGCCGTGCCCGCCTCCAACGCCGACTACGCGACCGCCAACGCCGTGGTCACGCTGTCACGCGGCGAGCAGCCGGAGACCGACCTGGAGGTCAAGCGCTCCCACTTCCTGGGACGGGCCGCGCGCACCGACGACGAGGCCGCCGCCCGCGCCTTCATCGCCTCCGTCCGCTCCCGCTACCCCGATGCCCGCCACCACTGCAGCGCCTTCACCGTGTCGGTCCCCGGCGCCCAGCCCATCGAGCGCTCCAGTGACGACGGCGAGCCCTCGGGCACCGCCGGCGGCCCCATGCTGGACGTCCTGCGCGGCACGGGTCTGGTCAACACCACGGTTGTGGTCACCCGCTACTTCGGCGGGACTCTGCTGGGCACCGGCGGTCTGGCCCGTGCCTACTCGCAGGCGGCCGCCGACGCGCTGAACGCCGCCTCCCGGGTGCGCCTGGCCACTCGCCACCTGTGGCAGGTGCGGGTGCCCGTCGCCGACGCCGGCCGTCTGGAGGCCCAACTGCGCGGGCAGGGCGGCCCGCAGGACATCGGGGTGGAGGACACGCAGTGGCAGGCCACCCACGCCGTTCTCACCCTGTCCACGCCCACCGCCGACGCCGACGCGCTCGCCGAGCAGCTGGCCGCGCTGACCAGCGGAGCCGCCCATGCCGAGCCGGCCGGCAGCCGGGTGGTTGAGACTCCCCTACCCGCCGCCTGACCGGGGTCACGCAGCGACTCCAGCACCCGCCGCTGAGACGTCCTGTCCACAGCGTGACTCCTACCGGCTCCGTCCGCCCCTGTACTGGCTCTGTACTGGCAGGGCAGGCCGACGGGAGCGCGCTTTGATCAACGGGACCAACGGGTACGCGCTGTGTACACGGGCAGGCGCGATGAAGCGAAGTTCACCATGCGGATGATTTGACAACCGCGCCGGCGCAGGCACTACTGTGGCTGCAGCGGATCACGGCGCCCGCTCGGCGCCGGTGAAGCTCCGCAGGTATTGGCAGCACCGGGTAAGAGGAGGACCCCATGACGGTCGGTAACGTCATGTGCGCGATGTCCTTCTGCTGCTGCCAGTGTCGATAGAGCGCCTGGCCATGACACTGTGCGCGCGTAGCTGCGCGCATGCCCGGCGCTCGGGCGCGTGATGCGCCCCTCCCCACAAACGTTCAAATGCCCTCCAGGCCCTGGGTGTACCTGTATTCGCTATTCGCCCCTGCCGGAGCGGCGCCCCGCACTTTCAAGACTTAAGGAACAGCCATGTCATACGCCAACAACATCACGGAGCTGGTCGGCTCCACTCCCCTGGTCCGCATCAACCGCGTCACCGACGGCGCCCCCGCAACCGTCCTGGCCAAGGTTGAGGCCTTTGAGCCCGCCAGCAGCGTCAAGGACCGCATCGCCCTGGCGATCGTCCGGGCCGCCGAGGCCTCCGGCGATCTCAAGTCCGGCGGCACCATCATCGAGGCGACCTCCGGCAACACTGGCGTCGGCCTGGCCATGGTCGGCGCCGCGCTCGGCTACCGGGTGATCATCACCATGCCGGAGACCATGTCCAAGGAGCGTCGCGCCATCATGCGCGCCTTCGGCGCGGAGCTGGTGCTCACCACCGAGGGCGGTGTCGCCGGGGCCGTCAAGCGCGCCGAGGAGCTCCAGGCCGCCACCCCCAACTCGGTGCTCGCCTCTCAGTTCACCAACCCCGCCAACCCGCGCATTCACCGGGAGACCACCGCGCAGGAGATTCTGGCGGCCACCGACTCCAAGGTCGACGCCTTCGTGGCCGGCATCGGCACCGGTGGCACCCTGACCGGCGTGGGTCAGGTCCTGCGGGAGCAGATCCCGGGTGTGAAGATCTTCGGTGTGGAGCCCGCCGAGTCCCCGCTGCTGAGCGAGGGCAAGGCCGCGCCGCACAAGATTCAGGGCATCGGCCCCAACGTGGTCCCCGAGGTGCTCGACCAGTCCATCTGGGATGAGCTGCTGCACATAGAGTCCGACACCGCGCTGGACTACGCCCGCCGTGCCGCCGCCGAGGAGGGCCTGCTGGTGGGTATCTCCTCCGGTGCGGCCCTGGCCGCCGCCTCGCAGATCGCGCAGCGCCCGGAGTTCGAGGGCAAGACGATCGTCACCCTGCTGCCGGACACTGGCGAGCGCTACCTCTCGACCGCGCTGTACGCCGAGTACCTGAACTGACTCGGCCCGGTCGGCGCCACAGCGCCCGTGTGCGCACACGGCGCCCGCTTGTGGCCACATCCAACAGCGGATTCGGACACAGTCCGGCGTCGGTGGTGGTATCCCAGGAACAGGGATGCCGCCACCGGCGTTGTCCCGGCGGATCATCGCAGGTCAGGAGTCGTTCATGGCGCCGCCGGCGTTCTCCGCTCTGAAGTCCCTGTCTGTTGTCACACCTGTCATCAGGCCGTTGTCCAAGGAGCACCATGCAGAAGTCCAGCCGGTCGTTCATCGAGATCGCCAAGGAGGATCTGGCGACCGCACGACGCCGTGACCCCGCGGCACGCTCGAACCTCGAAGTGGCCCTGCTGTACCCGGGCGTGCACGCGCTGTGGGCACACCGCGCCGCCCACCGCCTGTGGCAGGGCGGCCATTACTTCGCGGCGCGTGCGCTGTCGCAGGCGGCCCGCGCCGCCACCGGAATCGAGATTCACCCGGCCGCCAAGATCGGTGAACGCTTCTTCATCGACCATGGCATGGGCGTGGTGATCGGAGAGACCGCTGAGGTCGGCAATGACGTGCTCATGTACCACGGCGTCACCCTGGGCGGGGTGTCCATGAACCCGGGCAAGCGGCACCCCACCATCGGCAACAACGTGCAGATCGGGGCGGGCGCCAAGGTGCTGGGGCCGGTGACCGTCGAGGACGGCGCGAAGATCGGCGCCAATGCCGTGCTGGTCAAGAACCTGCCCGCCGATCACGTCGGCGTGGGAGTGCCGGCGCGAGCCCGCGACCCGCGCACCGACCCCGAGCTGATGCTCGACCCGACCATCTACATCTGACCGCCGGACGACGGCCTGCCCGACGACGGCGGGGCGCCGGTCCGCTTTGATGCCGCCCCGCGGCCGGCTGGCTTATGCCCGTCGGTTGCGGGGCGGAGTCGTCAGTGTCGGTGAGGCTGGTGTCAGTGCTGGTAGACGATGCCGCGCTTGACCGCCTCGACGGCGTCGTCGCCCAGGAAGTGGCGCACGATCTCCAGGCCGAGCTCGATGGCGGTGCCCATGCCGCGGCTGGTGATCAGTTCGCCGTCGACGACGACCGCGGCCTCGCTGGTGCGGGCGCCGTGCTCCGCCAGAACCTTCATGAAGTTCGGGTTGGAGGTGGCGTCACGCCCCTGAAGCAGCCCCAGTTCGGCCAGGATCGACGGGGCGGCGCAGATGGCGGCCACGGGCCGGCCGGAGCGCATACGGGCGGTGACCTCGGCGATGACGGTCGGGTCGGCCTTGAGGTTGGGCGTGCCGGGGATGCCGCCGGGCAGGAACACCAGGTCGTAGTCCGCCAGGTTCACCTCCGCCAGCACTGCGTCGCAGGTGAGCACCACCTGGTGGGAGGAGGTGACGGTGAGCGAGTCGCCGACGGCCACCAGGTCGGCGCGGATGCCCGCGCGGAACAGCACATCGACCACCGCGAGCGCCTCCACCTCCTCCAGGCCCGCGGCGATCAGGACGGCGACCTTCTTGTCGGTGGCAAGCTTGCCGGGTGTGGGCATGGTTCCTCCTTGAGTGCGGTTCAGCGCGATGCGGCGGCGTCGGGTCGCGTCTTCAGCGTACGCGGACCAGCCGGGTCATGCCGCGGTCGATGATCGGGCGGGCGGAGGCGGGCACGTACACCGACAGCCCCGTCTCACTGACGGAGAACTCGGCGCTGCCGTCGCCGCCGATGGTGACCGCCCCGTGGCCGCCGATCGCGCAGATCCACCGCTCCCCCGCGTGGCGGGCGCCGACGTACAGGCGCTTGCTGGCGGCCACACCGGTGGACAGGACGACGGCGAGCCCGGAGCCGGGGTGGGCGTCGTCGCCCTCGCGGGCGAAGCCGACCAGGTCGGCGGCGTTGAAGACGTCGTGCTGCGGGCCATAGGCGAGGCTGCGGCGCAGCCGCATGAGCAGGGGCAGTTCGAGGCAGGCGGACAGATCACCGGTTTCGGGGGTGCCGAACAGGTCGCCCCAGAACACGCAGGGGGTGCCGGCCTCCCGCAGCAGGATCAGCGCGTAGGCGGCGGGCTTGAAGCCGGGTTCGACGAAGGACTGCAGGGACTGGCCGGGCTGGGTGTCGTGGTTCTCCACGAAGGTGATGGCGTGATCGGGGTCGGCCTCCACCAGGGTGCGTTCGAAGATCTTCGACAGGTCGAAGCGGTCCTTGAAGGAGGCGTGGTACAGCCGGTAGTGCAGCGGGGTGTCGAACATGCTCATGATCGGCTCCTCGCCCAGGTAAGCGCACAGCTCCTCGGCATCGCGGGACCAGAACTCGCCGACGGCGGGGACCTCCCGCCCGGTGGCCTCGCGCAGCGCGGGCAGCCAGCGGCGGTAGAACTCGCGACTCATGTGCTTGAGCGCATCCAGCCGCACGCCGTCGACACCGGTGGTCTCCAGGTACCAGCGGCCCCAGCTGATCAGTTCGTCGGATACGCGGGGGTTGTTGAGGTCGACGTCCGCACCCATGAGGTAGTCGAAGTTCCCCCGCTCATCGGTGACGTCCTCGTTCCACTCCTTGCCCTCGAACAGCCACACGCTGTTGCGGCGGGTGCGCTCGTCCCAGTCGGTGCCCAGGAAGCAGGTGTGGTCCCAAGTGAAGTCCGAGTAGGTGCCGTGGCGACCGGGGAAGGTGAAGCGGGTCCAGGTGGTGATGGTGGTCGGGTCGGCGATGGGCTTGCGGCGGTCGGCGCCGTCGACCTCGGTGGCGCGCACCTCCTCGGTGCCGTCGGCGCCCATCCGGTGGTTCAGGACGATGTCCGCCAGCACGGTCATGCCGGCGGCCCGCAGGGCGGCGACCGCGGCGACGTACTCGTCCTTGGTGCCGTACTTAGTGGGGATGGTGCCCTTCTGGTCGAACTCGCCCAGGTCGTAGGTGTCATAGACGCCATAACCGACGTCGTTGACGCCCTCCTGGCCCTTGTAGGCGGGCGGCAGCCAAATGGCGGTGACGCCGGAGTCGGCGATGAGAGAGGCATTGTCCGCGAGGAAGCGCCAGTGGCTGGAGTCGGCGGCCATGTCCCAGGCGAATCCCTGCAGCATGATCGGGTTCTCGCGCCCGCCGAAGCCGATGGTCGTGCTGTCACTCACAGGGGCAGCCTACCGGAGGGCTGTACCGGTCATCGTCGGCGCTACGCGCAATGGACTTCACTCAGAGCGCAGCGCCTCCACCGGGTCCTCCCGGGCCGCCTTACCCGCCGGGATCAGGCCGGCCAGCACCGTGAGCCCCACAGAGATGAGCACCAGGATGATGCCGGCGCGCACCGGCAGTTGGGCGATGGACTCCACCCCGAAGCGCCCGTATATGAAGGCGTTAAGCGGCAGGCTCACCAGCAGGGTGATGCCCACCCCCATGAGGCCGGCCATGAGCCCCTCAATGACGGTTTCGGCGTTGAACACGTGGCGGATGTCGGAGCGGGAGGCACCCACGGCGCGCAGGATGCCGATCTCCTTGCGGCGCTCCAGCACGGAGATGTAGGTGATGATGGCGATCATGATGGAGGAGACCACCAGGGAGATGGCCACGAAGGCGATCAGCATCCAGGAGATGATGTTGACGATCCGGGTCACCGAGCTCATCAGCACGCCGACCACGTCGGTGTAGGTGATGACCTTGTCATCATCGCCGGCGGCCGCCTGCGCGGCGTTGTAGTCCTCCAGGATCTGCTTGACCGCATCCTTGGACTCGAAGTCCTTGGGGTAGATGTCGATCTCGCTGGGGTTTTCCAGGTCCGCCCAGCCCAGCGCGGTCAGGTTGGTCTCGTAGGTGGCGGGCTCCGTGGTCACCAGCGTGCTGAGCAGCTGGCTGAGCTCCTCCGGGGTCATGTCCAACTGGAACGCCTGGGCGAAGGCGTCCGGGTCCACGCTGACGGCGTCGGCCAGGTTGGTGGCCAACTGTGTGGTGGCGGCCTCGATCTGGGCGGTGATCTGCGTCTGGATGGCGGTCATCATCTGGCTCATGGCGGTGGCCATGGCCTGCTGCACGGCGCTGGACAGGGCACTGGTGATGGAACTGGTGACGGCCCCGGCCACCTGGGAACCGATTTCCGCCACCAGCTGGTCGCGCACGGCGTCGGAGATGTCGGCGACGGCGGGGTCGGCTCCCAGGGCGGCGGTGAGGTTCTCGGTGAGCTTGGCCGAGTCGATGACGTCATCGGAGCCGAGGGTCTGCGCGATGGTGCGCTGCACGTCCTCCTGGGAGAGGTAGTCGGTCACGAGCGTGCCCAGGTCGGGGTCGTCGTCGGGGTCGTCGGGGTTCTCACCGGCTGCGTGTTCGCCGTAGTAGTCGGTGAATCCGGCGATCAGCCCGTTCATCATGGTGGCGACCTGCTCGTCCGCCCCCTCCTTGATGACGCCGTCGGACAGGGCCTGGGTAATCAGGGTCACGTAGTCGACGTCGGCGAGCTGGGGGAACTGCTGCTCCAGGTCGGTCAGGCTCAGTGACGACAGGTCCAGGGCCGACAGGTCCACGTCAGGCTGGGCATTGGCCAGACCGGACAGGTCCAGGCCGGAGAAGTCCATCTGAGTGGTGTCCAGGCCGGACAGGTCAATGCCCGACAGGTCCATGCCGGAGAGGTCCAGGGCACTGGAGTCGATCTGGAAGGCGGCCCGCAGCTGGGACTCGTCGATATCGAACAGGTTGGTGAAGTCGAATTCGGTGTCCCCGGTGGCGTCGGCCTCCTCGGCGAAGGTCTTGCCGGTGAACACGTCCACCTCCGGGTCGGCGAGCTGGGCCTTGACGATTTCGGAGTCGGCGGCCTGCTCCACCAGGTGCTCGGTCAGCGCGGGGGTGTAGTAGACCCCGGGGACGAGCGAAGCCTGGGTGCCTTCCGCGCGCGCAATCCCGACCACGGTCATCGTTTCGCCGTCGGCAACCAGATCGGACATGAAGGCGGCGTCGGTGGACTTGTCGGTCCACACCTGGTACTCGGCGTCGTAGGCGTAGTGCTCGTATGCGGGCACGAGGCTCAGGGTGCGACCGATGAGGTCGTTGTACGCGTAGGTGCGCTCCGCATCGGGGTCGGCGGAGTCGCCTGCCCCCGCGGTAGCGGTGGAAGTCGCGCCGGCGGTGGCGGTCGGCCCCGCTGTCGCGTCTGTTGCCGCGCTCGCGGTGGAGTCGGCGGCGGTATCCGCGGCCATTGCGCCGCCGGTCGTGGTGGCGCCGGGCAGGCTGCCCGCCATCCCCGACACGTAGGTCTGCACCAGCTGCTCCAGCTCATTGTGCTCGCGCAGGCCGAGCGCGTACTCGGTCAGGTCGCTCATGCGGCCGTCCTCGGGCAGGACGATGACCAGTTCGTTGTACGCGGTGGGCCAGCGGCCGGCGGCGACCTCGTACTGGTCGGCGTACAGGTCCGTGTCGGTGGCCAGCTGCTGGAAGGCGGTCATTTGCATGGTGGCCGTCATGGCTCCGAAGCTGGAGAAGGCCGTATCCGGGTTGACCTGGGTGGGCATCTGTCCGGCGGAGTCGGCGTCGACCGGCAGGTACAGCTGCGGGGTGACGTCGTAGAGGTACTCGATGGCGTTGGTGTAGGTGGAGACGTTGCCGCCGTCGGCGTCGAAGTAGGACTTGAGGGAGGCCAGGTCGTTGGTGTTGGCCGAACCGAGCATGTTGCTCAGGGCACGCCGCTCCCCCACCACGCCGTCGGGCAGGTCGTCCTGTGTGGTGGTCTCGGTGGCCTGGGCGATCAGGGAGGTGTAATCCATGCCCAGTCGCTCGATCTGCAGCGGGTAGGAAGAGAGGGTCTCCTCCTCGGTGCGGGCGATGTAGGCGTTCACCCCGTTGGCGAGCGCCAGGATCAGGGCAATACCGATGATGCCGATGGACCCCGCGAAGGAGGTCATCAGGGTGCGGCCCTTCTTGGTCATCAGGTTGCTGAAGGACAGCGACAGGGCGGTGAGCGGCCCCATGCGAGTGCGCCGCGGCGGCCTGGCCTCGCGGGCGTCGTCGGCCGCAGGCGTGTAGGGCGCGGTGTCTGAGGTGATGCGCCCGTCGGCGAGCTCGACGATGCGAGTGGCGTAGTCGTGGGCGAGCTCGGGATTGTGAGTGACCATGATGACCAGCCGGTCGGAGGCGACCTCGCGCAGCAGGTCCATCACCTGGATGGAGGTGGTTGAGTCCAGGGCGCCGGTGGGCTCGTCGGCCAGCAGGATCTCCGGGTCGTTGATCAGGGCGCGGGCGATGGCGACGCGCTGCATCTGACCGCCCGAGAGCTGGCTCGGTCGCTTGTGCACGTGCTCGGACAGCCCCACCTGATCCAGGGCCTCCAGGGCCCGACGGCGCCGCTCCCCGCGAGAGACGCCGGTCAGGGTCAGGGCTAGCTCCACGTTGGCCAGCACGCTCTGGTGCGGGATGAGGTTGTAGGACTGGAAGACGAAGCCGATGCGGTTGTTGCGGTAGGCGTCCCAGTCGCGACTGCGGTAGTCCTTGGTGGATACGCCGTCGATGACCAAATCCCCGGAGTCGAAGTGGTCCAGGCCGCCGATGATGTTGAGCATGGTGGTCTTGCCACTGCCGGACTGGCCGAGCACCGCGACGAACTCATTGTCCCGGAAGGACACGGTCACGCCGTCGAGGGCGGTCTGGTCGAGTGAGGCGGTGCGATAGGACTTGGTTATCTCGTGCAGCTCAAGCATGGGCACTCCGGAGCGGGGGTCGAGTCCCGAACCCTATGCCGTTTTCCTGAAAGAACCAACAAAGCCCGCCACCCCTCGCCGAGATCGGTAGAACTTACGTACCGAGATCGGTAGATATGACGTGCAGCCCCGGATTCAGCCCAGCCGCTCGCGCAGGGCCGCCAACGCGGCACCGAGGTCGGCGTCGATGAGGATGGAGCGGCCGGCGATCTCGCGGGGCGTGCCCGGCTCCAGTGACAGCGCCGCATAGGTGGCCTCGGGGTTGTCGTGCACTCGCCGCCAGAACGGGTACTTGATGATGCCGGGCGTGTTCATGCCCACCCCGAGCTCGAGGTGGAGCACGCGCCCGGCCTGATGGGCGTCTGCCCAGGAGACGTAGCGCTCGGCGGCGGCATACCAGCCGGCGTCCTGAACGAAGGTGTCGTCCGAGCGCAGGTTGGTGGTCAAGGGTTCACCGCAGCGCGGGCAGGTGGGCAGCAGGTGTGTGGGCACGCGCATCGGGGTGCCGACGGCGGCTCCGGCCCGCTCGGCGGCGTCCATGGCGACGACGGCGTCGTGGTTGTCATAGGTGTCCTGGCTGCAGGGCACGGAGCACTGGAACAGGCCGTAGTCGCCCTGGGTGTAGAACAGGCGGTCCTTGGGGAAGCCGGAGTTCTGAAAGCGGTGGTCGACGTTGGTGGTCAGCACGAAGAAGTCGCGCCCGTCCAGCAGGGCGTACAGGTCGCGGTAGACGGCGCCGGGCCCGGACTCGTAGCGCTGGAGGAGGATGTTGCGCGCCCAGAAGGCCCATTTCTCCTCCGGCGTGGGGAAGGGGTAGAAGCCGCCGGAGTAGGCGTCGGTGATGCCGCGGGCGGCGTGGAAGTCGGCGAAACGCGCCTCGAATGCGGGGCCGGCGTGCGCGTCGCCGTCGGCGACCGACAGCCCGGCGCCGGCACCGACTAGTACGGCGTCCGCGCCGGCCAGCGCCTCGGCGAGGCGGTCAATACGGGCCAGGTTGGCGGCGTCGAGCGGCGGAGTCGGCGGGGTGGTAGTCACCCGGGCGATTATGGCGATTCGAGGTATCTGGGGCAAGCGCACGGCCCACAGCCGTGCATCCCCCTGGCCCACACCGCCCGGCCCGCACCGGCCGGCGACCGCGGTCTCAGTCGTCCAGGATGCCCGCCCAGGCCAGGAAGTCCACGGTCCACCCCACCGCCATCTCGTAGTTCGCGTCCCCGAAGCCGTGGCCCGCGCCCGGGATGCGCTCCAGGCGGGCGTCGGGAAGGGTGCGGGCGGCCGCCTGCGAGACGGCGAGCGGCACGTCGGCGTCCGCATTGCCGTGCACCAGCAGCACCGGGGAGCGGTAGCCGCGCATGGCCGCCTCCACGTCCCGGTCCCACAGGTCGTGGGCGAAGTCGCGCCCGAGGATGATGTCGCGACCGTCGACCCGGGAGGTGAAGGTCTCCGGCACCGCGGCGAGTCTCCCGAAGCGGCGCCGCAGGGAGGCCGGGGCCGCGAGCGCCGGGTACCACAGAGCCAGCGCGGCGATCTGCGCCGGATGGTTGGCGGCCGCGAGCATCGCCACCAGCCCGCCCTGGCTGCGGCCGAACAGGGCGGTGCGGGCGGCGTCGATGAAGGGCCAGGTGCGGGCCGTGCCCAACACCGCCTCCAAGTCGGCGAGCTCGGTGGCGACGGTCATGGCGGTGGTGGGCCCCGCCGTCGGGGCCCCTCCCCCGCGGAAACTGGGGGCGATGGCGACGGCGCCCGCGGCGGCCAGGCGCTGGGCGACCGGCGCCACGCGCAGCCCGGACTCCCCCAGGCCGTGGCAGCACACCACCAGCGGGGCGCGCACCCGCCCGGCCGCGGCGGCGCGGGGCACGTATGCCAGGGCGTGCACGAGCCCGCCCGGGTCGGCGCCCGCGGCGGGCACACGTGCGGTCAGCTCGCGGGCGAGGTAGTCGTGCATGCGCGGAGGCGCTCCTTACGTGATCGGCTGCGGGTGGAGGCGAAGCTCCGGGCCCCGATCTCAGTCGTCGGGCTCGGGCATGACCAGCCAGGTGCCTACCAGCATCAGGCCGAGCGCCAGCAGGAAGGTCAGGCCCGGGGGCTGCCGGAACAGCGCCCACGCCAGGATCACGCCGACGAAGGGCGCCACCGAGTAGAAGGCGCTGGTGCGTGCCGCCCCGAGTCCGCGCTGCGCCATCACGTACAGGGTGATGGACAGTCCGTAGGCGAGGAATCCGAGCAGCAGGCATCCGCCGAGGGGGCCGGCCTGGGGCATCCGCTCGCCCGCCGCCAGTGCCACCGCCATGGCGCCGCAGCCGGAGCCGAAGCCCTTGACGATGACGATCTGTACGGGGTCCTTGTGCGCGATGCGGTTCGTGCAGTTGTTCTCCAGTCCCCAGCAGCTGGCCGCGGCGAGCACGAGCAGCGAGCCGACGGAGAAGGACAGTGCGCCGGCGTCGTCCACCGTGAGCAGCGCGCAGGCGGCGGTTATGACGACGATCCCGAGCGTCAGCCGGCGGCTGGGGCGCTCTTTGAACAGGACGAAGGCGATGACGGCGGTGGCGACGATCTCGAAGTTGTTCAGCAGGGAGACGTTGGCGGCCTCGGCCCGGTCCAGTCCGAACATGAGCAGCAGCGGGGCCGCAATATCGAGGACGACCATCGCCACCACGAAGGGCAGGTCCGCGCGTTCCAGCGGCGCCGCCCGTGGGGCCGTCGTGCCGATGCGGCTGCGCAGCAGGGCGATCAGGCTCATGCCGGCGCCGGCACCGAGGTACAGGAGGGCGGCGAGTACTCCGGGGGCGACGTCGTCCAGCAGCAGCTTGGACACGGGGGTGGACAGGGCGTACAGGAGGGCGGCGAGCAGCGCGTAGGCCACATAGCGGCCGCGCGCTGCGCCCCCAACGCCGGGTCGAGCGGGCGTGGCCGGTCGCTTCCGGCGCGCGACATCGGGGCCGCCCAATGCCTCGCGGTGGGACGGCGGGGCGGGGTGTTGTTCGCTCACGCGACCATAATGCCTTCCAGCCGCAGCAGGGCGGCCTTGCGTTCGGGCCCGCCGGCGTAGCCGGTGAGGGACCCGTTGGCGCCGAGCACGCGGTGGCACGGTACGAGGATGCTGATCGGGTTGCGGCCGACGGCGGAGCCGACGGCGCGGGCGGAGGTGGGGTGGCCGGTCGCGGCGGCGAGGTCGGCGGCGATGCGCCCGTAGGTGGTGGTCTGCCCGCGCGGGATGGCGCGCAGCCGGTCCCAGACGCGCCGTTGGAAGTCGGTTCCGCCGGGCGCCAGGGCGGGGGTCGGGCCGGGGTCATCGCCGGTGAAGTAGTGCTCCAGCCAGGCCCGGGCGGTCGCCAGTGCGGCGGGCTCGTCCGGGTCGCCCGCGGTCACGGGCCGGGCGTCGTCGGCGAGTCCGGCGCGGTCATGCTGCTGCCCGTCGAACCAGGCGCCGACGACGGCCCCGCCGGCGGGCAGTCCCTCCCCCGCGGCGGCGGCTAGTGTCATGGGCCCCAGCGGCGAGGGGCAGGTCTCCACATACTGCGTGGCGGAGGTCACCGGTAGGCCTCTGAGGAGGCGTTGGGGTCGTAGTTCGCCACCAGTACCAGGCCGGTCAGGGCGTAGGGGCCGCCGATGTAGGGCATGGCCTGCACCAGGGCGGCGGCGACCTTCTGCCGGGTGTTGCCGGCCTTGATCGCGCCGGCAACGTGGGGCGTCAGCTGGGTGGCGGCGCCGATGGCGGCGATGGCCACCAGGCTGACGATCTCGCGCTCGGCCACGCTCAGCACCCCGCGGGACTCGACCTCGCCGAAGCCGATGCCGGTCAACAGGTGCGGCACCTGCGTGTCGAAGGGCTCGGGCAGCTTGGCGAAGACGGCCTTGACCTCGTCCCCGTACAGCGGGATCTGGATGGCGGCGCCGGCCTCGTCCCGGTCGGCGTAGTCGACGGTGGCGGCGCTGGGCAGGGGCAGCTCGACGCCGCGCTCGGTGAGTACCTCGTTGAGCACGCCGATGGCGTTGAGGGTCTTGGGGTAGCCGATGTAGGG
The DNA here is from genome assembly GCF_900002405.1 of Actinomyces succiniciruminis. Taxonomy (GTDB): domain Bacteria; phylum Actinomycetota; class Actinomycetes; order Actinomycetales; family Actinomycetaceae; genus Actinomyces; species Actinomyces succiniciruminis. The sequence continues at coordinate 72,102 of NZ_LK995527.1, forward strand.
CTGGCACTGGTAGATGACCTCGCGCAGCTGCTCGGGGGTTGCGCCGACGTTGAGGGCGGCGGCCGCGTGCGCACGCAGCTGCGGCAGGGTCTGCATGGAGGCCAGGCAGGTCACGGTGATCAGCTCGCGCTCGACGTCGGTGAGGATGCCGACGGAGAAGACCTCGCCGAAGATGTGGTTCTGCAGGGTCTCCATGAGCTCGGGGTCGGTGGGGCTGGGCTCCGGCGCGGAGCCGAACAGGCGGGTGAAGGTCTCGATCGCCTCGGGTGTCAGTGCCATGGTGTCTCCTTGTGCTTGGTTGTTGGTGCTTGTGTTGGTGCTTGGTGCCGGCGGTTGTCGGGTTGCGCCTCTGGGGCTGGTTGCGGGCGGCCGGACCGCCCGAGTCGGTCGGTGACGTCGGTGGCGGGCGACTACGGCGTCGTCGGGCCCGGGCATGATCCTGCCACGGACGGGGCCCCGTCCGGCGCCGGTTCGCGGCGTCAGACGGGGCCCATTGGTGCCTGGTTGATCCGGGCCCGAGCATGCAGTGCGCGGAGGGACTCAGACCTCTGGGGCGGGGGCGACGTCGCCCAGCAGGTGGGCGATGCGCACCACCCGGGCGGCCTGCTTCTCGAGCTCGGCGCGGGTCAGCTTCACGGCCGCCGTCCCCTCGCCGCGCAGGGCCGCCAGGATGTCCTGCCGGTCGGCCTCGCAGCCGGGCATGAACAGCTCGTTGCCGGCCTTGATGGTGGCCGAGGCGGTGGCGCGCGGGTGCTTCAGATCCGTGCGGGCCATGGAGTCGACCACCCAGTCGGTCATGACCAGGCCCTCAAAGCCCCACTCCTCGCGCAGGATGGTCTCCAACAGGTCGGCGGACTCGGAGGTGTGCACGCCGTTGATCAGGTTGTAGGAGGTCATGAGCGCGTGGGGCTGGGCCTCACGGACGACGATCTCGAAGCTGCGCAGGTACAGGTCGCGAGCGGCCCGCTGGGAGACGTGACTGTTGGAGTTCAAGCGGTTCGTCTCCTGGTTGTTGAAGGCGAAGTGCTTGACGGTGACAGCCCGCCCCGGGTGCGCCTGGACGCCGCGGGTGATACCGGCGGCCATGCGCCCGGCCAGCAGCGGGTCCTCGGACATGTACTCGAAGTTGCGTCCACACAGGATGGTGCGGTGCAGGTTGAAGGCCGGGGCCAGCCACAGGTGGGCACCGAAGTGGTCCATCTCCGCCCCGACCAGGTCGCCGTAGGCGGCGGCCAGCTCGGGGTTCCAGGACTGGGCGATGGCGGTGCCGATCGGGATGGCGGTGGTGTACTGCTCGTAGGTGCGCTCCGGGGTGCGCGGCTCGGCGGCGTCGCCACCGAGCGCGGCGACGGAGTCGTCGTCCATGAGTTCGGCGAACAGGCCGCCCAGCGCCTCGCCGAGCGGGAAGGCCCCATCGGCGTCCACGCCCACCTGCGGGGACAGGCGCAGGCCCGCGGGGCCGTCGGGCATGACCAGCGAGGGCAGCCCCTCGAAGCGGGTGGTGGTCTGGCCGGCGGCGCCGACGAGTGCCTGCGAGGCCTGGCCGATGATCGACTGCTTGTCAGCGGTGTCCGTGTACTGGCCCAGGACGATGTAGGACAGTTCGTCGTCGGAAAGGGTCTTCACGTAGTCGAGGGCCTCGGTCAGGTCCACGGGGGGCTGAGCGTCCTCGCGGCGCAGGTCGGCGGCGGCCACGGTCAGCCGTGGGAGGTCGGCCGGTACCTCGACGGCGACCGGTGCGGCCGGCTTGAAGTCGGTGAAGCCGGGGTCCCCCAGGGCGTTGTGGAGCTGGCGGACGATGGCGGTCTCCGGCAGTTCGACGACGGCGGCGGGCACCGTGTTGCGGCTGGAGGCGCCCACGCGCACCACGTAGTCGCCGGCCTCCAGGACGGTGGCGGACTTGGCGGCGTCGAAGGAGGCGACGTCGGTCAGGTCGAAGGTGACGGCTACCTCCTCGGCGGCGCCGGCGGCGAGCTCGCCGGTCTTGGCGAAGGCGGCCAGGGCTTGGTAGGGCTGGTCGAGGTCGCCGGCGGGCACGGAGACGTAGACCTGGACGACCTCCTTGCCCGGGCGGGCGCCGGTGTTGGTGACGGTGGTCTTGACGGTGACCTCGGAGCCGGCGGCGCTGACCACGGGCGCGCCGATGGTGAAGGTCGTGTAGCTCAGGCCGTAGCCGAAGGGGAAGATGGGGGCGGTGCCAACGGAGTCGAAGTAGCGGTAGCCGACGTATACGCCCTCGCGGTAGTGGGTGTCGTCCGGGTCGCCGAAGTCGCCCTCGGTGGAGTAGTCCTCCCAGGCGGCCCAGGTGGTGGAGAGCTTGCCGGAGGGGTAGCTCTTGCCGAGCAGGACGTCGGCGAAGGCGTCACCGATCGCGGCACCCAGCTGGGACAGCAGCAGGATGTTCTTCACGTCCTTGACCGGGCTCAGGTCGACGACGCCGCCGACGTTGAGCACCAGCAGGAACTTCTCGAACTTCGCAGCGAGCGCGGTGATGTCGCGGATCTCGGAGTCGGTTAGCTTGACGTCGCCGGCCTCGGGGTGGCGGTCATTGCCCTCGCCGGAGTCGCGGGCGACGACGTAGACGGCGGCCTCGCCGTCGCCGTCGAGTGGCAGGTCGAAGGCAGGCGCGGGCTCGACGGCGCCCATGCCGAAGAACACGGCCGGCTGGCCCGCAGCCTTGGCCTGCGCCTTGAGGTCGGCGACGAAGGCCTTGTGGTTCTCCTCGGCGACACCGTCGTAGGCGTCGAGCCAGGACTTGGTGGTGACGGTGAAGCCGGCGTTCTCAAGGCCTTCCTCAATGGTGACCACGTGGCGGGAGTTGACGTCACCGCTGCCGGTGCCGCCCTTGATGGTGCGCCGCGCCCCGGCCCCGTACAGGGCGATGCGGCCGGGCGCGACGAGGGGGAAGGATCCGTCGGCCTTAAGGAGGACCATCGACTCGGGCGCTCCCGCGCGCACCGTTGCCAGGTGGTCGATCTCGTACTGGTTCATGTTCTGCTCCACTGTGAGCTCCTTCTGTCAGGCCAGGTTGTACGTGCACTCACCGGAGAGCACCCGCTGATCACAATCCTACCGCTCGGTCCATTGTTTGTGAAGAGCCCAGCGGCGGGCAATCCGGTTCTTCGCGTTCGAGGAGCCGCCGCGCCCGGATTCGCCCGAACCACGCGCCTGCCGCGCAGAGTCAACCACTGGTTGAGTCGCGGCGCCCCGGCGCCTCAACTCACGGATTCGGCGATCAACGTATGCGTGCTACCGTCCGGCGCACCGCTGCGGACATGATCGGTCACGCACCGTCGATCCCGGCAGACTGCGGGACCTTCGGTGAGTCAGGGACATCCTGAGGGACGCCCCGACAGACAACCGATCAAGAACTATGGAGACACCGATGAAGAACTCTGTCGGACGCAACATCGCCAGGCTGCGGCTGTCACGCGGCATGACCCAGGAGCAGCTCGCCCAACGGATGGGAGTCACCCCGCAGGCGGTCAGCAAGTGGGAGAACGACCTCAACTACCCGGATGTGGCGACGCTGCCCGCTCTGGCGGCACTGCTCGGTACCAGCGTCGACGCGCTGTTGACGGTGCCGGACAGCGACGCCGCAACCGCCGACCGTCCCACGCCGTCACCGGCCTCCCCTTCATCGGCGCCGTCGCCCCTCTCCGCCCCTTCGGCGCCGTCCCCCGTGGCGCCTGCCTCCACCAACTTCGAACTGATTCGTCCCGAGCCCGCGCCGGAGCAGCCGCGTGCCCGACGCGCGGCCGGACGCAGCCTCCACATCGAGGTTCGGGGGCCGCAGGACAATGCCGACCTGGCCTTCCCCATGCAGGCGGTCTCCGCGCTCACCGGCCTCATCGCGACGCTTCCGCAGGTGCGCAGCGCCGTCGGCGCCCGCGGCATCGACCTCGACGCAATGCTGACGACCTCGTTTAATGCCCTCGACTCCACCGGCCCCGCCACCCTCATCGACGTCACCGACGACGAGGATCACGTACGCATCTGGGTCGACTAGCCCGATACCCTGAACCTATCTTCAGCCCCTGATTCGTCGGCGCCATTGGATGGGTTCAAAAATGTCCAAAACCGGCATAAACGAGCCCGCCCCACCGAGAGAGCCACTGGAATCATGCGGTTGCGGAGCCGACTCGGACCGCCGAATCCGGCGTTCGTGCCGGTTTTGGACATTCTGCGGCCTCGTCGGCCAAGCGACCGGTGTTATGTCTCAGGACATCGGTGACAGTTCTGCCTCAGGACAT
>NZ_LK995528.1 GCF_900002405.1 Actinomyces succiniciruminis
CCTAACAACCCCCTAACCAACCAACGACTTTGCCGAGCCCCTGCCAACCCAACCACACCGCACCAACGAATAACCCCCGATCACCCCAACAACCTGTCGGGAATCAGGTTATTCACAGCGCTCGAGGAGCTCCCGTACAATCTCAACTTTTCCGCACAATCGTGCAGAAACGTTGGGAGTTTCGCGACGGTGGATCACCCCTATAAATAACCTTCCTGGACTACTTTTCGACAGGAAACCATTCCTGTCTAGCAATGCGGCGCGACGGACAATGTAGCGTCTTGACGGTTGAAGTTCTTGACATACCCGAACAGTTACTCATGCGGAGATTCACTGACTCGAAATGACGTCGCGCTACATTATAACATTATAGGCCACGAAACCGACACTTACTGCTACGCAGCTCCTGCACCGCCAATAACCTTTCCGACATCATTTGCACACCTGCACTCTGCATCCTTGCAAGCAAGGAAACCGCGTCATAACTTTGCTTCATTGATGAGCATGTACGCCTTTCGCCGACGAGTCTCGTCAAACCGAGACTTCTTGCTCGGGTTCGGAGAGACGACCAGACTACGTTCGACTACGAGCTTCCTGTCCACCAGTTCTTTAAACCCCTTAGTGCGGGTGTCCTGGCTGATATGAAAGCGAGCGTCAAATGCACTCGGCGACCACCACTGCGGTCGGTTCTGCCCGCGAACCTCCTCAGTAAGGATCAGGAGCATAGCTAAGCCCGCAGTGGTGAGGTTCTGGATCAACCCTTTAGTCCATAGTGATGGCGCGATGCTAAAGTAGCGATCTGCACTACCTCTACCTTTCGGGATAGTATAGGGTTTTCCAGAACCACTGTCATGCAAAAGAGTGACGACAGTTGCCCTGCCAGGCCTCTCCTTAGCATCAATGAGACCAAGGTTAACAAGGGATGCGATCGCCTTCCGAACACGCCGAGCCCCCGTCTTGGACGGCAGGGCGAGTACCTGAGACCAATGCGCGGCCTCGAACTCCGTGGTGTGCTCGCCTCCCGAGCTAACCCATAAGAGCGCTAGGTAGAGCTTCAGAGGTATCTCTCCGCCACCTCGCCCACGCATGGATACCAGGTGGGACAATGGAGGTCGACGACCCTCATCCCCACACACGAAATCGTTCCGGATTAGAGCCCCCCGAGGCCTCCGACTCATGCGTTCAGCCAGCGTCTCAACCGCTCCCTTTGACGGCTCCGTGAGCAGCGTCTCACGATCGACTGCGGAGCGGTGTATGGCGTCATCCCAGAGAGGCACATCCCCTGGCCAGGAGGTGTCACCTCTCCCCCATGCCACGCGACCATGAGTGACCTTCGCCACAATAATCGCCACCCTTCGCTCATACGATGTGACACGCTTTAAGAAGATCTTAATACACTCCGACCAAACACGCGACCTCACTCCGGCATTAGAGTACACCTACCACCGTTGATACAACCAGACTCTCTCCGCTTCCTTCCAACGCTTGTAGTGGGCAACCGTTGAAATAACAGTGCTTTGGGTCGGTTCACTTGATATGGTTGGGGCACAACGCATCGATCAGGCGAGTCCGCCCATAAGGGATGGGACAGGGTTCTAGATCCTGTGAAGGCGTTGAGCCTTGGCAGCCTGACACGCGGAGAGATCCGAAGGCAGCGTCAACGGGGCCGTCATCCCCACGGAGGGGGCTACGGCGGCCTCGCAACAGGGCGCTAGGGGTGTACCAGGTGGGAACCAGGTACACCCCCAGTTTTCAGGTAGTCGCGGAAGTCAAGCGCCGAACGGTTCCCAGGGCGTCGATCCCATGTCGGGCGATCGTGCGACATGCTCACTCCGTAAAGTAGGAGCTGTCAGACGCCACTCGGTGCACGCCCAGGCGGCAGAGGCACAAATGCGGTCGGCCGCTAAAGTACACCCGCGAGCCCTTGCCCAACATCTTTGAGCACCTGGATGCATCCCGGCGGCCTGTTGGCATTCACTGCCTCCCCCACCGACGTGTGGTGTCAGATCTAGACCCGATAACCCCCAGGAACGCCTCAACAAGGACCCCCACCAGGTACCAGGGGTCGGCAAAGTTGTTGGCTGGGTGGTGGGTTGTTAGGGGTTTTCGGCGTGTTGGTGGGGGTGCGGCGCGACCCGCCGGTGACGATAGGTGGTGCAAACAAAACCGCCACTGCTGAGAGGTCGCGCCGCTGTGTCATCAGCCCCCACTCCCGCCTTGTCGCGCCAGCCCCTGACAGGGGTGTTCGCCACTGTCCCGGACCCGAGGCACCGGCGCGGGGTTCGCCACCGCCTGGACACTGTGCTTGCTTTGGCGGCGGTGGGGGTGCTGGCCGGCTGCCGCACCCTGCTGGCGATCTGGGAGCACGCCCGCGACCTGACTCCCGGCCAGCTACGCGACCTGGGGCTACCGCAAGGTCGGGGTGTGCCCAGCGAGTCGACGATTCGCCGCGCCCTGGCGGGCCTGGACGCCGATGACTTCGACACCAGGGTGGCGTCGTGAGCCTGTCAAGGTTTCTGTGTAAGTGGGTTGTTGCTTACAGGT
>NZ_LK995529.1 GCF_900002405.1 Actinomyces succiniciruminis
GTCCTGAGGCAGAACTGTCACCGATGTCCTGAGACATAACAGGGAACCGGGGGTGAACGTTTATGCCGGATTTGGACATTCCGGGTCGTCAACCGCCGCCACCCCGCCCCGTCACTGCCAACCCCGCACCGGCGGCGGAGACCCTATCGGTGACGAGGGCTGGGGGATGGGACAGATCAACGCCTGCACCGGCTACCGGTCCCCTCTGCCGGCGGGTGCGTGGGGCCGACGCTGACTGCCACTTATGCACGCACGAGGCGCAAGTGTGCGTGTGTGGGCTTGGGTTCGGCTGTGGCGGCCGAGTTGAATCGATCCTGTGAGGCGGGAACGCATCCTGCCGGGCCCAGCCACCGCCGGCGGGCTCAACCCGAACACAGGAGTTCAGACATGAGCAAGAAGCTTCGCATCGGCATCGTGGGCCTGGGATTCATCGGAACCCAGAAGCACCTGGTGGGCCTGGCGCAGCACAAGGACAAGTGCGAGATCGTCGCCTTCTGCGACTTCGACATTGAGCGCGCCGAGGCCGGCAAGGCTCAATGGGGCAACACGGACGCCTACACCACCACCGATTACAAGGACCTCGTGAACGACGACTCGATCGACGTCATCCACGTGTGCACTTGGAACGCGAACCACTGCGAGATCACCTGCGCCGCCCTGGAGGCCGGCAAGCACGTCATGGTGGAGAAGCCCATGGCCGTCACCGGCGAGGACGCCCGCAAGATGCGCGACACCGCCAAGCGCACTGGCAAGAAGCTGACCGTCGGCTTCCAGTACCGCCAGCGCGAGGAGTACCAGTTCCTCAAGGCCCTGGCCGACGAGGGCAAGTTCGGCGAGATCTACGCCGCCAAGGCCCACGCCACCCGCCGTCGCGGCGTGCCGATCTGGGGCGTGTTCACCGACAAGACCAAGCAGGGCGGTGGCCCGCTCATCGACCTGGGCGGTCACTCCATCGACGTCGCCCTGTGGCTGATGAACAACTACGACGTCGCCTCCGTGACCGGCGTGGTCAACTACAAGCTGGCCGACAAGCCCGAGGGCAACATCGGCGGCGAATGGGACCCGGCCACCTACGAGGTCGAGGACTCCGCCTTCGGCTTCGTCACCTTCAAGAACGGCGCCTCCCTGTTCGTCGAGGCCTCCTGGGCCCTGAACATCAAGGCCGCCCGCGAGGGCTGCATCACCATCATGGGCACCGAGGCCGGTGCCGAGACCATCCAGGACCCGGCCGGCTCGGCCAACCTGATCGTCGACGTCAACTCCATCGAGGGCGGTAGGCAGGTCAACACCGGCTTCGGCGAGGGTGGCGCCTACTTCTCCGCCGGTGCCGCCGGCGAGGCCCAGACCGGCTTCGCCTACATGGGCGGCCTAGAGGCCGGCCTGTGGCTCGACGCCATCCTGAACGACACCGAGCCCTACGTGACCGCGGACCAGGCGGTCGTCGTCACCGAGATCCTCGACGGCATCTACAAGTCCGCGGCCCAGGGCGGCAAGCCCGTCTACTTCGACTGACGGCCCGACGGCGTCGCTTACCCGGCCCGACAGTGTCGCCCGCCCGCTCGACGCCGTCGCCCCTGCCGCAGTCCTAATCCATCAATACCCGCCGCACCGTCCCGGCCGCGCCCTTGGGCGCAGCCTGACGGACAGCAACAGGTTCGGCCCCGGTCCCCACCGCGGGGCCGGGGCCGAACCACACTCACCCGCAATCCGCACTCAGAGAGGAGCGCATCAATGACCTCACAGATCAAACGCGGAGTCAGCCTGTACTCGTACCAGCACGAATACGTTCACGGCACCATGGACCTCGAGGACTGCGTCGCCGCAGCCGCCAAGGAGGGCGCGCTTGGCATCGAGACCCTAGGCGAGCAGATGATCCCCGGATTCCCCTTCCCCGGTCAGCCCGATCTGCCCGACTCCTTCTACTCCTGGTGGCAGGACCTCATGGCGAAGTACGGCACCACGCCGACTGTCCACGACATGTTCCTGGACACCAAGCGCTACCGCGGCCGCCTGCTCAACCACTCCGAAATGGTCGACTCCCTCAAACGGGACATCCGGCACACCGCCAAGCTCGGCGCCAAGGGCATCCGCATCATCGTCAACACCCCGCCCGAGGTCGTCGAGTCCGCCGCCCCCTACGCGCGCGACCACGGCGTGTGGATGGGTGTGGAGGTCCACTCCCCATACTCCTTCGAGGACGACTGGATCAAGCGGCATCTGGAGGTCGCCGCGCGCGTGGGTTCCGACGTCGTCGGCTGCGTGCCGGACATGGGCATCTTCGTCCATAAGCTGCCGCGCGTCGTCGTCGACCGGGCCCTGCGCGACGGCGCCGACCCGGAGCTGGCCCGCGAGATCGTGGACACCTACAACTCTCACGGCGACACCCAGGCCCTCTTCGACCGCCTGGAGCGGCAGGGCGTCGACGGTGTCACCCTGGGCCTGGCCCGCAACGGCATCCACATGATCGCCCAACCCGTGGACTGCCTGCGCGACCACGCCGAGTTCATCAAGCACATCCACGCCAAGTTCTACGAGATGCACCAGGTGGAGGGCTTCGACTACTGGCACGAGTACTCCATCCCCTACCACGAGATCGTCCCCGTCCTGGACGAGATCGGCTACGACGGCTACCTCTCCAGCGAGTACGAGGGAAACCGCCACATCGAGGACGCCGAGCCCGTCGACTCCGTCACGCAGGTCGCCGCCCACCAGAACATGCTCAAGGCACTGATCGGGAAGGAGAACTGACATGTTCGACGAGATGATCATTCGCGAGGGAAGCGTCCGCAACGTCACCGGCCCCGACGGCGAGGTGGTGGGCTTCTCCTTCGAGGCCCACATCCCCTACTACCGCGGCCTGGGACTGTCCATGATCGAGACGCCCGACGTCGTCGTCGACGGCGAGGCGGTGCCCGCGGAGGATCTGCGCTTCACCTACGACGGCGTGACCCGCACCTTCGCCGAGCTCGCCGACGTCTCGGACGTGCGCTGGGAGCTGCGCACCTTCGCGACCATCACGGTGCTGCGGCCCGGCGGCCTGACCCCCGGCGAGCACGACGTGCACGTGAACCTGCGCCTGCGCGTGTCCTACCTGCCGTTCGTCTCCGAGAACCGCTTCACCCGCAGGGTCGCGGTGGCCTAAACAGTGTCACCTCACTGCTGCCTCACTAGCTACCAAACTCGAACCAACCGAAGGATTCACACATGCCCACCAAATTCATGAAGCTCGGCTTCGACGAGCAGGTGCTGCGCCGGCTCGCCAACGACTCCGACGGCTACGTCCTCGACGTCGGCCTCAACTACTACCGCGGCACCCCGATCTCCGCCGTCGAGCGGATGGAACTGAGCGTCGACGGCGAGCGGGTCGACGACGACCGCATCCTGGTGGAGATCAACGGCAAGTTCCTGCGCCTTAAGCAGGTGCCGCTGGCCTTCACCGAGTACTGGGGCGTCAAGACCCCGATCCGCCTGCACGTGACCGGCGAGCCGCTGGCGGCCGGGCCGCACGACGTCGACTTCGTGTGCGAGGCGCGCGTCGTCTACATGCAATTCGCCCCCGGCGTCTACGGAATGTTCGACGCCTCCGCATCCGCCACCCTCACCGTGGCCGAGAACTCTGAGAACTGAGGAGCAAGACCACCATGGCAACGATCAACGGCATTGAACAGGGCATTTCCTGCTACAGCTACACCCAGGAGTTCATCGAGAACGAGGACTGGAGCATCGACACGATCTTCGAGCACGTCGCCGCCAAGGGCGTCAGCAAGGTGGAGCTGGTCGGCGCCCAGACCTTCCAGCAGTACCCCACCCCGCGGCCCGAGGAGATCGACGCGGTGCTGGCCGCCGGCGCGAAGCACGGTGTGGAGGTCTTCTCCTACGGCGGTTACGTGGACCTGGGACGCATCACGGGCTACCAGATGAGCCGGGAGGACATCCTCTCCGACATCCGCCTGGACATCATGACCGCCCGCAGCCTCGGCGCGAAGTATCTGCGCGCCACCGGCTTCGAGCCGGAGCTCGCCCCCGCCGTCAACGACCTCGCCGAGCGCTACGGCGTGCAGATCGGCTTCGAGATCCACGCCCCGCACACCCCGGCCGACGCCACCACCCGCGGTTTCATGGAGACGATCGAGAAGAACCGGCTCGAGTCCTTCGGTCTGGTGCCCGACTTCGGCATGTTCATTGAGCGGCCCACCGAGATCGCCATCAACCGCTACGTGGGCCTGGGTGCCAAGCGGGAGACCCTCGACTGGATCATCGCCAACCGCCACAACGGCATGACCGAGGAGGAGATGCAGGAGCACGTCGCCAAGAACATGGGCGGCGGCGAGGGGGAGAAGGTCGCCATCTCCGAATGGTTCGGCTACCTGTCCTTCGCGCCGGCGGAGCTCGACTCCTTCGCCGCGATGGTGCCGTATGTGAAGTACGTGCACGGCAAGTTCTACCACCTGGAACTCGACGCGGACGGCAAGGTCTTCGAGCCGACGATCCCGTATGAGAAGGCGCTGTCCATCCTGGCCGACGGCGGCTTCCAGGGCGCCTTCATCTCCGAGTATGAGGGCCACGCCTTCTACCTCAACGACGCCGACGAGCAGCTCGACCGCCACCTGACCCTCGGGAAGAGCATCCTCGAGAGCCTGTGACGGGCGGTCCCGACAAGTGCGGGCGTCGCCTCGGTGAGAGGGGCGGGCGCCGGTTGGTTGCATTGACGCAGCCGTCGGCCCCGCCCCCTCTCGCCGAGATCGGTAGTTGTTACGTACCGAGGTCGGTTGAAAAGGACGGCTGCTCTGGCAATTGGGGCGGTGAAAATGGGCTCTTCCGGTTCGAGGGCGTGGTGTTTCCAGCTCGGGTTGCGCGGTGTGGCTTGGTGGTCGGGGCGATGAGGTCGTCGTCGGGCCGGCGGGGACGCTCTTGCCGCAGGCAGCACGGTCGTCGATGGGGATCATCTGCAACGCCACTTCGGGGTTAACAACGCTACTTAACGGTCTGTTGAAGGGCGCTGAGGTATACAGCAGACGGTTAAGTAGCGTTGTTAACGTCCAACCGGCGCAGCAGACACCCACCCTGGCACAATCACCACACCCACAAACCGGAAGGGCTGAATAGGCTCTTCCGGTTTGGGGGGTGGGTGGGCGGGTGTGGGTGGTGTTGGCGTTGGGTGGTTGGTGGGTCGTTAGGGTCCGGTCGAGTGGGTACTCCCGGGAGCGGCGCACGCTCAGTCAGCTTGCCGCTCTGACCGGACAGCGAGTTTTGCCCGGTATTTCAACGTTCTTGGTTTTGGGTCTAAGGAGGCCGGTCGGCTCCCACGTGCGCCGCGGGGGTCGGCGCACAGGGGAGCCGAACGCCCCGTTCATCGCCTGACGTGTTTTCCGCATGATTCCGCCCCCACACCCCCAAACCGGAAGCGCCGGTTTTGGTCGATATGGCTCATCCCCGTAACCATATCTACCGACCTCGGTACGTAAGATCTACCGACCTCGGCGGCGGGGAAGCGGGATCACTCCAGCTCGAAGGCGCCGGTGTAGAGCTGGTAGTAGGTGCCGCGCTGCTCGATCAGCTGGTCGTGGCTGCCGCGCTCGATGATGCGGCCGTGGTCCAGCACCATGATTGCGTCCGAGTTGCGCACCGTGGACAGCCGGTGGGCGATCACGAACACCGTTCGCCCCCGCATGAGGTTGTCCATGCCGGCCTGCACCAGCGCCTCGGTGCGGGTGTCGATGGAGCTGGTCGCCTCGTCCAGGATCATCACCGGTGGGTCGGCGACGGCGGCGCGCGCGATCGACAGCAGCTGCGCCTGCCCCTGGGACAGGCTCGAGCTGTCGCCCGAGATCACCGTCTGATACCCGTGCGGCAGGCGCCGGATGAAGCCGTCCGCGTTCGCCAGCTTCGCCGCCTCGATGCACTCCGCATCGGTGGCGTCCAGGCGCCCGTAGCGGATGTTGTCCATGACCGTGCCGGTGAACAGGCGCACGTCCTGCAGCACCACGCCCAGTGAGCGGCGCAGGTCCGCCTTGGCGATCTTGTTGATGTTGATGCCGTCGTAGCGGATCTTGCCGTCGTCGATGTCGTAGAAGCGGTTGATCAGGTTGGTGATCGTGGTCTTCCCGGCGCCGGTGGCGCCCACGAAGGCGATCTTCTGCCCCGGCTCGGCCCACAGGGAGACGTCGTGGAGAACCTCCTTGACGCCGTCGTAGGAGAAGTCGACGTGCTTCATGACGATCTCACCGCGCAGCCGCGTGTAGGTGACGGTGCCGTCCGCCTGGTGGGGGTGGCGCCAGGCCCACACGTCGGTCTTGTGGTCCGCGGGCTGAACACCGCCGTCGGCCGTCTCGACGGCGTCGACCAGACCCACATAACCGCCGTCCTGCTCGGGCTGCTCGTCGATCAGGGCGAAGACCCGGCCGGCGCCGGCCAGGCCCATGGCGATCAGCGCCACCTGCTGGGAGGCCTGGTTGATGGTCTGGGACAGCTGCCGCACCATCGTCAGGTAGGAGACGATGATGCCGACGGTGATGGTGCCCATACCGGCGAAGCCGATGTTGGTCACCTGCAGCTGAATGAGCAGGCCACCCACCATGGCGATCAGGACGTAGAGCAGATTGCCGAGGTTGCCCATGACGGGCCCGAGGATGTTGCCGTACTGGTTGGCCTTCTCCGAGTCGGCGAACAGCTGCCGGTTAAGGGCGTCGAAGTCGGCCTTGGCGGCCTCCTCGTGGTTGAAGACCTGGACCACCTTCTGCCCGCCCATGATCTCCTCGACGAAGCCCTCCTCGGTGGCCAGCGACTGCTGCTGGGCGACCATGTAGCGCGACGAGTTCCCACCCAGGTAGCGGGTGGCGCCGACCATGATCGCGGCGACGACCAGTACCAGAATCGTCAGCCACAGGCTGTAGTAGAGCATCATCGCCAGCATGGCGGTGAGGGTCAGGGCGGACTGGATCAGGGTGGGTACCGACTGGCCGATCAGCTGGCGCACCGCGTCGGTGTCATTGGTGTAGGTCGACATGATCGCGCCGTGGGCGTGGGTGTCGAAGTACTTGATCGGTAGGGACTGCATGCGGTCGAACATGTCGTCACGCATGTGCTTGAGCGAGCCCTGCGTTACCACCGCCATGATGCGCGCGTACAGGAAGTTGGTGAGCACGCCGAGCGCGTAGACCACGCCCATGGCGGTGATGATCCGCACCAGCGTGGGCATTACGGCGTCCAGGCCGGTGCTCAGCCCGGGGGTGATCACCTCGTCGACCACCCGCTGCATGAAGATCGAGGCGACGGTGGAGGCCACCGAGGCGATCACGATGCTGACGGCGACGACGATCAACTGCCACGGGTAGTAGTGGAAGACATAGGCCAGCAGCCGGCGGGCCGGGTGTTCGATATGTGGCAGGTCGTGCGGGTCCGGTTGGTCGGCGTCGGGCCGCAGGTCCCGGGGCTGCTGATTGCGGGTGCGCGCCACGGTCACGCCACCTCCTGCGTCTGGCTGGTGCGGTTCTGGGACTCGTAGATCTGCTGGTACTCGCCGCCCAGGGCCATCAGCTCCGCATGCGTGCCGCGCTCCAGGATGCGGCCGTCGTCGAGGACGATGATCTGGTCGGCGTGCTCCACGGAACTCAGGCGCTGGGCGATGATGATCTTGGTGGTGTCCGGGATCTCCTCGGCGAAGGCGCGGCGGATGAGGGCGTCCGTGCGGGTGTCGACGGCGGAGGTCGAGTCGTCCAGGATCAAGATCTGCGGCTTCTTCAGCAGGGCGCGGGCGATGCACAGCCGCTGCTTCTGCCCGCCGGAGACGTTGGTGCCTCCCTGCTCGATGCGAGTGTCGTATCCGTCGGGGAACTGACGCACGAACTCGTCGGCCTGGGCCAGCTCGCAGGCGTGGATGAGCTCCGCGTCGGTGGCGTCGGGATCGCCCCAGCGCAGGTTCTCCTTGATGGTGCCGGCGAACAGGACGTTCTTCTGCAGCACGACGGCGACCGCGTCGCGCAGGCTCTCCAGATCGTATTCGCGCACGTCGACGCCGCCCACGCTCACCCGTCCGGAGGTGGCGTCGTACAGGCGGGAGATGAGTTGGATGAGCGTGGTCTTCGCCGAGCCGGTGCCGCCCACGATCCCGAGGGTGGAGCCCGACGGGATCGTCAGGTCGATGCCGTGCAGGACGTCGGCCTCGGCGTCGGCGGCGTAGCGGAAGGAGACTCCCTCGAAGCGGACCTCGCCGTCGGGAACCTCGGTGTGGCCATCGGTGGGGGAGGTGAGGGTGGGGCGGTGCTCGATGACCTCGGCGATGCGGTTGGCGGACTCCACGGACATGGACACCATTACGAAGATGAACGCGAGCATCATCATTGATGCCAGGATCTGCACGCCGTAGGTCATCAGGGAGGAGAACTCGCCGGTGGTCAGCTCGGTCGCGCCGCTGGCCACGACCACCCGGGCGCCCAGGTAGTTGACCAGCATCAGCGCCACGTAGATGAAGAAGACCATGATCGGGCCGTTGAGCGCCAGGATCTTCTCGGCGTAGGTGAAGTCCCTGCGGACCTCCTGGGAGGCGGCGCGGAACTTCGTCTTCTCGTGCTCCTCGGTGACGAAGGACTTCACCACCCGGATCGCGGAGAGGTTCTCCTGCACGGAGTTGTTCAGGGCGTCGTACTTCTTGAAGATGCGCTGGAAGATCGGGAACACGTAGGCGGCGAGGCCAACCAGGGCGCCGCCGAGGAAGGGCAGCATGATGATGAAGATCAGTGCCAGGCGCGCATTGATCGTCAGCGCCATGATGATGGAGAAGATCACCATCAGGGGCACGCGCACGGCCACCCGGATGATCATCTGGTAGGCGTTCTGCACGTTGGTGACGTCGGTGGTCATGCGGGTGACCAGTGACGACGTCGAGAAGCGATCGATGTCCGCGAAGGAGAACTCCTGCACCCGGTAGAACAGGTCCTGGCGCAGGTTGCGGGCCAGGCCGGCGGCGGCGGTGGCGGCGCGCACGCCGGACAGGACGCCGCAGGCGAGCGAGATCATCGCCATCACGACGAGGGCCAGGCCGATCCTCAGGATCGGGCCCATGGAGTTGCCGGTGAGGGTGTCGATCAACTCGGCCATCATCAGGGGCAGGATGCACTCGAGTCCGGCCTCGCCCACCATGAACAGTGGCGCCTGCAACGATGCCTTCCTGTACTCGCGCAGGCTGCGCATGAGTATGCGTACGGTCTTCACAGAGGTCTTCTACCAGCTTCTCGGTAGATTAGGTAGTGGCCTTCATCCGTGATTTGTGCCTGGCGGGGACAACTGTGACGGACTTCGGTGAATGCGGCCGACCTCGGCTAGGGCCGCGCTCGCGCTCAATCCCCGCGGCGCTGCAGATAGGCGATCAGACTGACACAGATGCCGCCCAGGAGCGCCACGGTCATCGCGCGCGGCACCCAGACGGCGGCCAGCACCAGACCGAACGCCTGCAGACCCCACTCCGCCGGAGTCAGCGTGCGGCTGTCGCGGCGCAGCGGAACCAATGCCTCATTGCCCGGGTCGGCGTCTTGCAGCGAGCGGCGCACCGCCACACGGCTGATGGAGGTCAGCAGGAAGACCAGGCCATAGGTGACCTGCGCGGTGCTGTTGCCCGGATTCTGCGCCACCAGCGTCGTGGTGTAGGGGAAGAAGGAGGCGAAGAAGAGCAGCAGCAGGCTCAGGCCGACGGTTCTGCGGGTGATGACCACGGCGGGATCCCAATCCTTGTGCAGCCGCGCCCACAGCAGTCCTAACCACGCGAAGGAGACCGTGTAGGCCAGCAGTTCGTCGTGCAGCGCCCACAGTCCCTCCGGGCTGACCACCTCGGGCTGGGGCAGTTCGAGGATGATGATGGTGATGATGATGGCGAGGACCGCGTCCATGAAGGCGGCGAGCCTCTCCTTGCCCATGGTCACGGGCGGCTTCTTGGTCATGCGGTTTCCTTCGGGGCTCTACTACGCGGGTTCGCCGTCTGCTACGCCACTTAGGGGTCTATTGAATGGCTGCGGGCCGTTCAGTAAACCTCGAACTGGCGTACCCAACGGTGAAGTGGCGTAGCAGACGACTGGGGGCGATGCGGTCAGTTCACCGGTAGCGCCGTCGGCCGGGCGCCGATCGGGGTGTGGCGGCGCACACCGGTACCGCGCTCGCCTCGCGCGGTCTGCTCCGCGGCCCGAGTCTCCAGCATGGCATTGGTCGACTCCGCAATGAAGCGAATCGTGTTGGCATCCAGTGGTGTGGTGGGGACTAGGACGAACACGCTGGTCCTTTCAGGAGAAGGAATCCACGCCCGTCGTCGAAGTGGACGTGGACGGGGCCGGTCCACACCGTGCGCGCCCGGGAACGGTGCCGGGGCACGGCTGACAGGCCGCCGAGCGCACGTTAGCAGCCGCGGGAGGCGTCGTCGTCGGCGCGTACGCGTCATATTCGACGACGGGACCGCCCAGGTGCCCGGGTACGCCGGAGCCCGCTGCGGCGGGCATGTTTGGAGCGGCTCAGCGGAAGTCCTCAAGGGCGGGCAGTCCGGCGGACGTGGGGGACAGGGTCTCCCAGGCAGACACCGCCAGCGTTATGCCGGCGGCGGCGACCAGGGCAGTCCAGCCGGGCAGCGTCGTCGCCGCCAGGGGAGCCAGCAGTGCCGCCGCCAGCATGCCCGCCAGGCGGGAGCGATACAGCCGGGAGAAGACGCGGGCGCGCACATGCAGGAACACCGCCAGGAACGCGGCCACCCCCAGGCACAGCAGCACCGCCATCTTCCAGCCCATGGGCGCCTCGGGCTCCTCCAGCACGCTGTGGAAGCCGGCGGCAATGGCGATGATGCCCCCGATCAGCACCAGATGGCCGTAGACGAGCACCTCGCGTACGACGTCGAAGGGGGTTTGCGCGGTCTCCAGCAGGCGCAGCACCAGGCCGCTGCTGTGGTGGAAGTAGGACCACCACAGGCCGCCCACCATTACGAAGGCCGCCAGCACGGCGACGGCCTGCTGCCAGTCGATGGTCTCGGCCTCGCTCAGCGGCTCACCCATGCCCACCACGGTCTCGCCCAGGGCCACGATGACCAGCAGGCCGAAGCGCTCGACGACGTGTTCGGCGTCGTAGCGCAGGTTCCGCATGCGACGGCGCTGCAATGACGGGCTGACCAGCTCCAGCAGTGCGGCCGCGGCCCACAGCCCCAGCTGTGCGTTGCCGCCGAGCAGCGCCCCGGCCACCAGGAGTGGCCCGGTCGCCACGACCCCCAGCAGGTCGGGGGTGAACACTCGCCAGGAAGTGCCGACCATGCCGACCAGCAGCACGCCGCGGGCCGCCCAGCAGGCCACGGCGAAGGCGAGGGCGTGAGCCCCGAAGGCCTGCGGGACGGTGATGGCGACGGCGAGCGTCACCAGCGCCAGGGCCAGCACCACCAGCCGGTTGCGATTGGTGGTGACGTCGCGCATGCTCGCCTGAATGGAGGTGATGCACCACAGCCAGTAGATGACCGCCAGGACGATGACGCCGTGAATCAGTCCGAGGGCGCCGTCCGCACGCAGCAGGCCGCTGATGCCGGCCACGGCGAACACGTAGACCAGGTCGAGGAACAGCATGACGGTGTCGACCGGGCGGTGCGACGGCACGGGTGAAGACGCGGGTGAAGGCTCGGCTGAAGACGGGACTGGGTCTGCGGAATTCGGCACGGCGCGGATTGTAGATGGGGATCCGGGTGACTCGGGGGTGCCGGGCCCGCGGGGGCGAGCGGCTTCACGGAGTGGCACGGCCACGACAAAGGCCGGAGACCTCGCTGTCTCCGGCCCGATTGCGGTCGCCTCGTCCTGCATTGTGCAGGGGGCGGGATTGTTCGTGATTGCTACTGACGCGGCGCGTTGTCCGGGTCAGGGGCGAGTGGTCACTGCTGCTCGTCGGTGGTCTTCTCGGTGAGGCGGTCGTTGACGGCCTCGGCGATGGCGCGAGCGGTGTTGGCGTCGATGGCGCTGAAGAACATGTGTTGCTCCTTTAGAAGAGTTGAATCGGTGTTGTGTGGTCCGCCGCGCGTTCCCAGCTGGATTGCCCGGATTCGCGGGCCTTCCGAATGGGCGTCCGTGCGGTGGCCGGTGGCAACACGCTATCAACGCGGGCGGCGCGCAAACGTCGCCCGGTCGCGGTGACGCGCACCACCGCGACCGGGAGGTTGGCGGCGGTGGGGTTGGTATTTCAACGAAAACCGGTACCGGCTCGGGGTGGCGGCGGGGCCGCGCGCTTCTGCCCGCACCGGGCATTACGGGGGAGCCAGGTCACTCCGGCCAGAGCGGCGCCGGGCGGTGGGCCGGGGCGACCGGTTGCGGCAGGACCGCGCGGGCGCCGCCTCCGGAACCGGTCCGCCCCGCCGTTGTTGGCGCACCGAATCCGAGGCCGGCCCCGCATGCCCTGTGCCCGCAGGACTACAGCACCACGTCCTGGGTGGGGCGGGTCAACTCCCCGGCCGCGTGTGCACGGGTGATGTAGTCGCAGGCGCGGGCGGTGACCGCCATGATCGTCAGCGCCGGCCCCTCCGTGGAGCCGGTGGGGAAGGAGGCGGCGTCGGTGACGAACAGGTTCGGCACATCCCACGACTGGGCGACGCCGTTGAGCACGCTGGTGGCCGGGTCGTGGCCCATGCGGGCCCCGCCCGCCTCGTGGATGGAGACCCCCATCATCAGGCTCATGCGGATCCCGACCCGGAACATGGCGCGCTGGGCGGGGTTGAAGTCCGGCCACACGTGCTTGGAGTGCACTCCGAAGGTCGAGGCTACGAAGTTGGTCCGGTAGCCGCCGGCCTGCATCATCTCGGTGACGTCCCGCACCGCGGCGGCAACCATGGTGCGGTCGTTGTCGTCCGGACGGCACACAATGTGCGCGGCGGGGATGCCCCACTTGTCCTTCACATGCCGTGAGAGGGCCACGTGGTTGCCGTACTGGGGCAGCATCTCCCCGCCGGCGCCGAAGCCGAACATGGCGGGGGAGTCCTCCGGTACCGGCACCCGCCCGGCCAGTCCTTGGAAGGAGTAGCCGCGCTTGTAGGCCTCGGTCTGGCCGTGCAGGTTCTGGTAGCGGGGGATCAGAAAGCCGCCGGAGTTGCCGTAGAAGGGATCCTCCTCGCACTGGGAGGAGGGACCGAAGTAGCCGGGGCGACGGGCGTCGTCGCCGAAGCCCAGCGTCATGGACTGCTCCATGAGGTAGTGCCCCACCAGCCCGTTGGAGTTCGCCAGCCCGCCCGGGTGACGACTCGACCCGGAGTTCAGCAGCAGCCGCACCGACTCGATCGCCGAGGCGCACAGCATGACCACGTCGCCGGTCACCCGGTGCTCGCGCTTGGTGCGGGCGTCGATGAAGACGGCGCCGGTGGCCAGGCCGGTGCGGGCGTTGGTAGTGATGCGGGAGACGACCGCGCCTGTGCGGATGGTCAGACGGCCGGTCTTGCGGGCCTCGCGGATGCCCGGGGGGACGCGGTCCAGGAAGGGGGCCTGGAAGCGCCAGGAGATCACGTGGCGATCGGGCCACCGGGATTCCACAACCCGCTTGAACTCCTGCTCCATCTCGTTCAGGTGCCCGGGGCCCACGTACCTGCCGGCGGGCGGGTGCTCCACTCCGGGATCGGCGTCGCCGTACACGCCGACGAGCTCCTCCACCCGGTTGTAGTAGGGGGCCAGGTCCGCGTACTCGAAGGGCCAGTCGATGCCGACGCCGTCGAGGCTGGCGGCCTTGAAGTCCACGTCGCTCATGCGCTGCAACACCCGGCCGTAGGCGTGCATGCGGCCACCCAGCAGCCGGGAGCGCACCCACAGGTAGGGGGCGTCGAGAGGGTAGGTGTAGGGGTTGGCCAGGTCGTCCACCAGGAATCGGGAGGAGGAGTCGGAGTAGAAGGAGCGGCGGGCCTGATTGAACTGGTGGCTGCCGAGCATGCGCTTGGCGCGGGTCATGATGTCCATGCCCATGGGCTTGGGCTTGCCGTAAACCGGCGGCGTGAAGTCCTCCTCGGTCAGCTCGCGGCCGGCCTCGAGCAGGAGCACGTCCATGCCGGCGGCGGTCAGCTCGCGCACCGCCGTCGAGCCGGCGGGGCCGGAGCCGATGACGATGGCGTCGAAGTGGCGGTCGATGTTAGGGGAATCCTGCGCCTGGTGCAGGTTGCTCATGGTGTGCACGTCCTTTGTGGGGCCGGCGGAGCCCGCGGTGGCCCCGTCCGGTGATGTTTGATGCGCGTGGCGCCCGCTTGGCGTGGGCGGTCCGACCCGCGGTAGCAGCGCGTCAAGGCGCTGCGAGCCGACTGAAGCCACCGTATGAATCCGCCCCGATGGCGGACAACGCCGCGGCCCCGGGCTTTTGCCCCGCGCGGGCGAAAGCGGTTCTCAGGTCGACGAGAATCGGATGAAAGGCCCGGTAATGTGCGGTTTGCCGTCGGAGGCAGGACGAGGAGGTGCGACATGGACGATCAGGACGCCCGTGCCCGCGCCGGCCTATTGTTCGACACCGCCTGGCCTCCCTACCGCACGCTCAAGGCCCGTGCCCACGACCTGTGCCGTCGCTACAACGCGCTGGACGAACTGGACCCCGCCCGCGCCGAAATCCTGCCGCAGCTCTTCGCCGGCCTCGGCCCGGAGGCATACGTGCGCGGTCCGCTGTACGTCAACTGCGGCTTCCACACGACTATCGGCGCGCGCTTCTTCGCCAACTTCAACCTCACCCTGCTCGACGACGTGCCCGTGGCCATCGGCGACGACGTCCAGCTTGGCCCCGGCGTCACCATCGCCGCCGGCACCCATCCCCTGCTCGCCTCCGAGCGCCGGCACCTGGCCTACCCCGACGGTCACACCGGCGGCGCCGAGTACGGCGACCCCGTCGTCATCGAGGACCGCGTCTGGCTCGGCGCCAACGTCACCGTCATGCCGGGCGTCACCATCGGACACGACGCCGTCGTCGGCGCCGGCAGCCTGGTCACCCAAGACGTGCCCGCAGGCTGGCTCGTCTTCGGCACCCCGGCCCGCCCGATCCGCGAGATCACCGAGGCCGACTCCGTACACAGTCCCACCTCCGCCGTCTACGGGCGACTGAACTCGCAGCGGCGCCCCGCGGGGGCGGACGGGCATTGACCGCCGGGACGGTTCGCCCAGCCCCGGCCCACGGCGCACCGCCCCTCAACGCGCACCGGCCGCGTTCGCCCGAAGCCCCGTGCCGCACGCTCACGCCGCCTCGCAGCCGCACGCGATCGCCGCAGGCCGGGCCTCGTCGCTCCTCATCGAAGAAAGCACACCAATGACTGCGGACTCCCGTATCCCCACTTCTCCCGCCCGTTCGGCGCCCAGCCCCTACCGGGTGGCCGCCGTCGTCATGATCGGCTCATTCATGTCGGTCCTGGACGGCACCATCATCAACGTCGCCATCCCCGCACTGCAACGCCACTTCGCCGCGCCCGACGGCGCCCTGCCCGCATACTCGACGGTGGCCTGGACCGTCACCGGCTACGCGCTCGCGGTGGCGGCAATCATCCCGTTGACCGACTGGGGCCTGAAGCGCATCGGCGCCCGCTGGATGTACATCGGCTCGATCACCCTGTTCACCATCGCCTCCGTGCTGTGCGTCCTCTCCCCGAGCCTCGCCTTCCTGATCGTCATGCGTGTGGTGCAGGGCCTGTGCGGCGGCTGCATCATGCCCGTGGGCACCACCCTGGTCGCTCGCGCCGCCGGCCCGAACAATCTCGGCCGCATGATGAGCCTGATGGGCATCCCCATGTTGATCGCCCCCGTGATGGGGCCGATTCTGGGCGGCTGGCTGGTGGAGGTCGCCTCCTGGCACTGGGTGTTCCTCATTAACCTGCCCTTCGGGGCGGCGGCTGCCGGGCTCGGGCTGTTCCTGCTCCCGCGCGACGACGATCGCGGCACCATCCGCCTGGACGTGCCCGGTGTTGTGCTCATGTCTCCCGGGCTGGCGCTGACGCTGTGGGGCGTGTCCAACGCCGGCGGCGGTGCGGCCATCACCGCGCCGGTGGTGTGGGTGCCGTTGGTGCTGGGGCTGGTGATGGTGGCGGCCTTCGTGCGCCGCAGCCTGCATGCCGAGCGCCCATTGTTGGATCTGACGATCCTGCGGCTGCGCGGTTATCGCAATGCCATCGCGCTGGCGATCTTCTTCCAGGCCGGCTTCACGGCGGACCTGCTGCTCCTGCCCGCCTACTTCCAGCAGGTGCGTGGCCTGGGTGCCATGGCGGCCGGCTTCTTCATCGCGCCCACCGGTTTGGGGGCGCTCGTCTCCATGCCCATCGCCTCCAACCTCG
The DNA here is from genome assembly GCF_900002405.1 of Actinomyces succiniciruminis. Lineage (GTDB taxonomy): Bacteria > Actinomycetota > Actinomycetes > Actinomycetales > Actinomycetaceae > Actinomyces > Actinomyces succiniciruminis. The sequence continues at coordinate 16,274 of NZ_LK995529.1, forward strand.
TGGACCGGCTGCCCGCCGGGCGGGTGGTGCCCTTCGGCATGGCGGCCATGTTCGCCTCGGTGCTCGCGCTGACCCAGGTGGGAGCCGACACGAGTCTGTGGTGGCTGGGGGTCGTGCTTACGGTTCAGGGGCTTGGCATCGGCGGCACCATGATGCCGGTGTCGACGGCGGCCCTACAGGCGGTCGATCGCGAGGAGGTAGGCAACGCCACCACCCTGTTCAACATTGGCCAGCAGGTGTTCGGCGCCGTCGGTATTGCGATCGTGTCCGTGCTGCTAGCGCTGTGCCTGGCTGGGACGGACGCGGGCGCGGCGGCGGTGGCCGGCGAGCTGAGCGGGTCGGAGCTGGCGAACGGCCTGGCCCAGGCGGCGGACGCCTTCGGGCGGGCCTTCTGGATGCCGACCGTTTCCATGGGATTGGCGCTGTTCATGGCCTTCCGCCTGCCCATGCGTCGCGAGCGCGCCACCATCCCGGCCACGTCCTGAGGATGCCGGTGTGCGGGGTACTGCAGACCGACCTCGGCACGTAAGATCTACCGACCTCGGCGGGTGTGGCGGCGGGCGAAGTCGTGCATCAGGGCGCTCACGAAGGCCTGCTGGGCGTGGGTGGTACCGCCGCCGTGTCCGCCCGCAGCAGTCTCGAAGTAAGTCACCTTCTGTCCTAGCTGCTCCAGCCGGTGGGCTAGGGCGCGGGCGTGTGCCGGGTGCACGCGGTCGTCCGCCGCCGAGGCCAGCAGCAGCACCGGAGGATAGGCCTGTCCCGTCTGCAACAGATGCAGCGGCGAGTGCTCGCGCAGCCACGCCCACTGCTCCGGATCGTCCGGATCGCCGAACTCCGCCGTCCACGCAGCCCCGGCCGACAGCTGGGTGTACCGGCGCATGTCCGTCAGCGGCGCCTCCAGGACGGCCGCGCCAATTCGCTCCGGGTACCTGGCCAGCACCTCCCCGGTGAGCAGACCGCCGGCCGAGGATCCATACAGGCAGATGTCCTCCGGCGTGGTTACGCCGCGTGCAACCAGCGAGTCCAGCACCGCCGTCAGGTCCTCGACTACCCGCCTCCGCCCCGCGCCGGTGCCCGCCAGATGCCAACCCGGTCCGTACTCACCGCCGCCGCGCGTATTGACCACCACGTAGGTGCCACCCCGTTCCAGCCAGGCCTTCCCGGTGACGGGCTCGTATCCTGGCATAAGCGACTTCCCGAATGCCCCGTAGGCGTGTACAAGCGTCGGCGCCGGCGCCGACGTGGGCCGGCCGATCTGGAAATAGGGCACGCGGGTGCCGTCCGCGCTGGTGGCCAGGTGTTGACTCACCCGTACTCCGCGTGCGTCGAAGCGGGCGGGTGCTTGCCGCACCACCGCCATGCCGGTCATCTCCCCGGACGGGGTCAGCCGGGCGACGGCGAGCGTTGAGGGTGTGGTCCATCCCGACGCCGAGATCCACAGATAGTCGGTATCCGCCGGGCGCAGCGGCGTGGCGGATACCGACAGCAGCGCCCGCCCCGGACGCAGTTCGGTGCCGTCGGTGGTGTGGGTCGCCGGCAGGTCGGCGGCGCCGGTCAGGTCGATCCAGTGGTGGCCCCAGCTGTTCTGGGCGGTGTCCGCATCGGGACCCCCACCCCGTCCGCGCGCGGGCGGCGTGCACACCTCCAGGCGGGTGGCGACGTCGTCGAGCACCGTGAGCACGAGGTGGCCCGCGGTCCAGGCGGTCGACAGCAGCGTGGATGAGGCGGAGGGCGCGAATAGGACCTCCAGCTGGCGACGCCCCGCCAGGAAGTCAGCCAGACCGACGCCCAGCAGGGTGCCGGCCGGATGGGTGACACCGCCCGCCTCCCAGGGGCTGCGCAGCTGAATGGTCAGCCAGTCCCGCCCGACGCCGGCCAGGCTGTCCTCCGGGACCTCCAGCGGGATTGCGCCCGCCGGGACCGTGTCGCCGTCGGGAGTGGCGACCGTGCCGGCGGGGGCCGCACCGTTCAGTGCGGCGCGGGCGGACGCGGCACCGGTGGGGCAGTCGACATCGTCGGGCAGCAGCCAGACGCATGTTTGTTGGAAGCTCGGCATGGTGGTCAGCCAGGTCCGCCCCCACGGGTCGCGGGAGGCGAAGGCGGCGACGGCGTCGCCTCCCGCAGTCACCAGCACCTCCGCCTCGTCCGGTGCCTGCCCGCGCCGCAGACGCCGCACCTGACGCGGGTAGCCCGCCCGAGACACCGTCCCGGGCCCGAAGTCGGCGGAGACGATGACGGACTCGCCCGCGTCGTCGCCCCAGGTCATCGTCCCCTTCGACGTCGGACGGTGGAAGCCGCCGTCGGCCGGTGCGATGAGGCGGCGCGCGTCCAGGTCGTACTCCAGGGTGAGGCTCGCGTCGCCGCCGCCGGGGGAGAGGCAGACCAGCGCGCGGCGGCCGGCGCGCGGACCGGTGGTGAGCACCTGCGCTCCGCCCCAGACCAGATGTTCGCCGCTGCCGCAACCGAGTTCTGCCGGCAGGGCACCGGGCGCGTTCAGCGCCTCGAGGTCGAGCAGGGTCTCCCAGCTTGTGGGGGCGGGGGCCCGGTCGGCACGGGATGGGGCGCCGGCGGCATATGACTCCCAACTGGTGCGGCGCCAGATGCCGTGGGGATGGTCGGCATCGGTCCAGAAGTTGTAGAGCATGCCGGCCCGGTCGGCGACGGCGGGGATCCGGTCCGGGCAGTCCAGCACCGACTTCAGGTCATTGGCCAGGCGCACGAAGTCCGGGGAGGAGGCGTACTCCTGCCTGGTTCGCTCGTTGTGGGCATCTACCCACGCCGTCGCCCGCTCCCCGCCGGCCTCGTAGAGCCAGGCGGGGGCGACGACGTCGTCGGGAGGAGACTCGCTCACGCCGTCGGCCGGCGGGGGCGTGCTCGCTGCGCCGGGTGGGGCGAGGGTGCTCACGGGAGTGCGGCGGGAAAGCCGGTCAGGCCTGCTCGGGGTGGATCACCTCGTGTGTGCGAGAGGACTCCACGATGGCCTCCAGGACCGTCAGGCAACGGATCACCGACTCGTTGGTGATTACCGGCTCGGCGACGCCGTCGACCACGTCGCGGGCGTTGCGATAGAAGTCCATGACATCCACGTCCACCTCGGGCAGCGGCAGCACCTCCACGGGCGGGGTGGTGGAGGCGAGGGCCTTGTAGTCGAGGATGCGCGGAGCCATCGTCTTGGTCAGGCCCACGCCCGCCTGCACGGGGGTGGCGTCGTCCTCCTCGGCGCCGGTGCGGCGCACCATGCGGCCGTTCATCTCCCAGTCCTCAATGACCACGGTGCCGGTGGCGGACTGCATCCAGAACTTCGCCTCCGGCAGGAAGGAGGTGGTGGACACGTCCACCATCGCCCGGAAGCCGTTGGCGAAGGTCAGGTGCGTGCGGAAGCCGTCGTCCACCTCGTGGCCGAGCGCGAAGGACAGCTCTCCGTAGACGTCCACCACGGGGGCGTCCACCATGGTCAGCAGGCGGTCGACGGTGTGCACGCCCCAGTCCAGGATCATGCCGCCGCCGTGCTCCGGCAGCTGCCGCCAGTCGCCGGGGATGCCGCGCGAGCCGTGGATGCGCTGCTCCAAATAGGTGGGGGCGCCGATGAGCTGCTCGTCGTAGATCTTCTTGATGACGTTGAAGTCGGGGTCCCAGCGGCGGTTCTGGTGCACCATGAACATCTTGCCGGTCTCCTCGGCAACGGCGGCGACCTCGCGCATCTCGGCGGCGTTCATCATGGCGGGCTTCTCGCACAGCACGTGCTTGCCGGCGCGCAGCGCGGAGACGGCGTAGTCGTGGTGAGAGTCGTTGGGGGTGCAGATGAAGACGATGTCCACTTCCGCGTCGGCCAGGAGGTCGGCGGCGGAGGCGTACACGTGCAGGCCGTCGGCCTCGGCGTCCTCATTGGCGCGCGGGTCGGTGTCGTAGATGCCGACGACGTCGATGGCGACGTCGTCCAGCGCCCGCAGGTTGCGGGTGTGGTAGACGCCCTGGGTGCCATAGCCGATGACGGCGAGCTTGTGGACAGGGGCGGTTTGCTCGGACACGGTGACCTCCGAAAGTGTTCGCGCAGCGCGGCTGCGGTTCGCCTGCTGCAATTGGCTGCTCGCGGCGACTTCGTTGCCGCCGCCGCGTATACGGCGACACTAGGCGGGAGTGCGGACGGTGCGTCAGGTCGGCGTGAGGAGCTTCCGCCCGGAATGGCGATAAGGCCGACGGGCGCCGGACGCAGCCCCCCTGCGCCCGACTACGAACCGGGGTGCCCGAACACGTTCCCGCCGTTGGCGGCCCGCCGGGCGAAGGCGTGGATGAGCGCGCTGGTGGCGGCCCGCTGGGCGGAGATCGCCGTGCCCGTGTGCCCGCCCTCGGTCTGCTCCACGTAGCCGACCTCAAGGCCCAGTTCCCGCATCCGGTAGGCCATGGCGCGGGCGTGCGCCGGGTGCACGCGGTCGTCGGCGGTGGAGGTGAGCAGCAGCAGCGGCGGATACTCCCGCCCCGGTCGCAGGGTGTGGAAGGGCGACAGCGGGCGCATGGTCTCCCAGTCGTCGGGATCGCCCGGATCCCCGAACTCGGAGCGCCACATCGCGCCGGCCAGCAGCCGCGTGTACCGCTCCAGGTCCAGCACCGGCACCTCGGCGATCGCGCCCCCAATCAACTCGGGGTGGCAGGTGAGCATCTCGCCGACCAGCAGGCCGCCCGCACTGGCGCCGTGCACCACGAGCTGGCCCGCCGAGGTCACCCCGCGGTCGATGAGCGAGCGCGCCACCGCCGCGAAGTCCTCCACCACCCGGTGCCGTTCCCGGCCCCTTCCCGCCCGGTGCCAACCGGGCCCGTACTCGCCGCCGCCCCGTGTACAGGCCACCACGTAGGTGCCGCCCCGTTCCAGCCACGCCTTCCCGGTAAGCGGCTGGTAGCAGGGGATCTGGCTGGTGCCGAAGGCGCCATAGCCGTACAGCAGGGTTGGGCCGGGCGACGGCTCCCGCGCCGGGGACCCCGCCGCAGGCGCGCTCGCAGCCGGAACCGACGTCGTCCCGCCGTCGCCGGTGCCCGCATGCGCGCTGGTGCGTCGCCGACCGATCTGGAAGTAGGGGACGCGGGTGCCGTCCGCACTGACCGCCACATGCTGGCTCACCCGCACCCCGCGGGAGTCGAAGCGGGCCGGCGCCTGCCGCAGTACCGACATGCCGGTCACCTCGCCCGCCTCGGTCAGGCGCGCGAGGGTCAGCGTGGGCGGGGTGGTCCAGCCCGAGGCGGAGATGAACAGGTAGTCGGTGTCCCGCTGCCGCACCGCCTGCGCGGTCACCTCCAACAGTGGCCGACCCGGCCGCAGCTCGGTGGGATCCCGGACGGCGGCCGTGGCGCCTCGTCCTCCGCCGTCTTCGGGAGAGAGCGACTGTGCAACGCCGTCCCGTTCGTCCGGGCGGTAGGCGGCCCCGGTCAGGTCGATCCAGTGGTGGCGCCACTCGCCCCGGCAGCCCCTCCCTGCGCCCTGCGGCGGCGTGCACACCTCCAGCCGGCCGGCGACGTCGTCCAGCACCGTGAGCACCAGGTGATTCGCGGTCCAGGTGGCCGCGGAGATGAAGGAGGACGGCGTCGGCGTGAACAGCACCTCGAGCCCGTCGCGTCCCCCGCGCAGCCACTCCTCCAGCGGCGCCGCCAGCAGCATGCCCGCCTCATAGCGGCGCCCCGACACCTCCCAGGGCTCGCGCAGCTGGATCGTCACCCAGTCGCGTCCCACACCCACGGAGGCCGACGACGGGGCTTCGATCAAGACCGCGTCCGTCGGCACGATCTCCTCGTCGGCCGCGAGCGCCCGCCGCGCCTCCGCCTCGCCGCCGGGCACGACGGCGTCGTCGGGCAGCCACCACACGCGCGTGCCGCCCAGGCCATCCATGCACATCAGCCAGGTGCGGCCCCAGGCGTCGCAACTGGCCCGGGCGACGACGGCATGTGGGGCCGCGGTGATCAGCACCTCGGCGTCCTGGGCCGCCTGCCCGCGGCGCAGCCGGAGCGCCTGCCTGGGCATACCCGCCGGTGACAGCGATCCGGCGCCGAAGTCGGCGGCGAGCAGGCAGGTGTCGCCATCTGCGCCCCAGGTCAGCGTCCCCTTGGACAGGGCCTTGTAGAAGCCGCCCTCGGCGACGGTGAGGAAGCGCCGCTCCTCCAGGTCGAACTCCTGGGTGACAGTGGCGTCCGAGCCGCCGTCGGACAGGCTCACCAGGGCGCGGCGTCCGGCCAGCGGACCGGTCTGCAGCACCTGCGCCCCCGCCCAGGCCAGGTCGCGGCCGCGCCGACGGCGCTCGGCGTCCAGGTCGAGCAGCACCTCCCACTCGGTGGCGGAGGCGTCGTCGGGGCGCGGCGGGCGGGAGGGGGCTCCGGCCGCGTACGACGCCCAGGTGGTGCGTCGCCACACTCCGCGCGGGTGGGCGGCATCGGTCCAGAAGTTGTAGACCATGCCCGCCGCCTCGGTGACCGCGGGAAGCCGGTCGGGAGCCTCCAGAATCTCCTGGAGGGCGGCGGTCAGACGCAGGTAGTCGACGTCATCGGTGAAGGCGGACATGGTCTCGTCCGTCCGCGCCGCCGCCCAGGCCAGGGCGCGCTCGCCGGTGGGCTCGTCCAGCCAGGCGGGCACAGGTGGTAGCTCGGGCGCCTCGGTGGGCTCCGGCGGCGCGGAGTCGTCTGCACGGGGCGGGGCGTCGGTGCGATCCACCGGCCCATTGCAGCACATCCCGGGCTGGTGGCGTAGCCTGCCCGCTGCCCGGGCGAGGGCCATCGACGACGCGGGGTGAACCTCCAGGACGCCGGTTAGCTGGCTCTTCCGGTTTGAGGGTGTGGTGTTGGAATGCGCGGTGACCTCGGGCGCACGGGCGGCGTGCCCGCCCGCGGCGGCTCTCCGTTGGCGCTCGTTCCTGTGCGTGGCGGCCCCAAAGTGTCCAGGATCGGCATAAACGACGCCGACGTCGCCGGCGGCCGTGGGCAGAACGTTGGAATCATGCGGTTTTCAAATCGGCTCCAGCGGTCGCCGACGGCCTTTGCGCCGGATTCGGACAATCTGCCCCACGGCCAGGGCGCCCGGGCACACCACCCACCCACCAGCACCCAACCCACCCGGCCGGCAACACCCAGCACCGGCACACCCGAACCGGAAGAGCCGGTTTACTGTCGAGGACGTCCTGCCGGGCAGCGCTCTGGAGAGCCGGGCCGCGTCGTCACGGGCTAACCCGCGTCTTCGAACTGAGATGAGGCTCGTTTGCTTGTCAGGCGAGCGCGCGAGCGGGCACAATAGAGGGGAGTCACCCGGAGGCAACCGGATGACTCCCCGACGTAAGCGGCTCAGCCGAACCACTTACTGAGGGCATCCACAAGGACACCAATGGCCCGGATCAGTTGAGCGAGTGATTCGAGTATTTCGCTCAGCTTCCGGGCCATTCCCTTGTCCTTGCGGACTTTGGCGTGTCGGCCTAACGGGTCGTTCAGGCGTCGTCGAGATCCCGCAACGAACCGCGCATGTGGCACGCTGGGGCCATGCGCAAGGAAGCCTTCCCGCGGAACGACTGGCCCCGCGTCGTGGTCACCACCGACCCCGAGTTGGACGACCTGAACTCCATGATCCGCCTGCTCACCCACGCCGCCGAGATCGACCTGTGCGGCCTGGTGTATGCGGGCAGCAAGTTCCACTACACCGGCGACCCCGCCCGCGGCATCGCACCTCACCGCTGGCCCGCGCCCGGCGCCAGACTCCACATCGACGAGGCCATCGACGCCTACGCGCAGGTGGAGGACACCCTGCGCGTGCACGACCCCCGCTTCCCCACCGCCGCCTTCCTGCGCTCACTGGTGCGCATGGGCAATATCACCGCCGAGGGGGAGATGGACGAGGTCACCCCAGGCTCCACGCTCATTGCGGACCTGCTGCGGGACATCGCGCTGACCCCGGACGGCGCTACCGGCGAGGGCGGTGCCCTGCTGGACGCCGCCCGCCCCCTGTTCATCCAGGCCTGGGGCGGCATCTCCACCTTCGCCCGCGCCCTGCGCACCCTGGAGGAGGAACTTGGCGGGCGGGAGGACTGGCCGGAACTCAAGCAGCGGGTACTGGAACGGGTGGTGCTGTCCTCCTTCGGGGAGCAGGACTCGACCCTGGAAGGCTATATCCGCCCGCACTGGCCCGGCCTGGAGCACCGCGAGGTCGCCACCCTCACCTGGGGGTACACCACCCGGGACGTGCTGCTCCCCGCCGACCTCGAACTCGTCGGTGCGCAGTGGACGCGCGAGCACGTCAGTGCCCGGGGCCCGCTGGGGGCCGCCTACCGGGTGTGGGGCGACGGGCGGCGCATGGCCGCCGACTTCGACCCCGAGGACTACTTCGGCCAGGCCGGCAAGACCGAGGCGCAGCTGCGCGAGGAGGGCTATCAGGTGTGGATCCCGGTGCAGGAGCCCGGCGCCTTCATCTCCGAGGGCGACACCTCCAACTTCACCCTGCTGATCCCCAACGGCCTGCACTCCTGGGAGGACGCCACCTTCGGCGGCTGGGGCGGCCGCCAGGTCCCGCACCCGGAGCTTCCCGACACGCTCACCTCGGATATGCGCTTCGACCTGCCGGGCCTGCCGCAGCCCGACTACCCCCAGCAGGTGGTCGACCGCGCCGCCGACGGCACCACCCCGCCCGAGTACCACATGACCCGCTGGTGGCGTGCCCTGCAGCACGAGTTCGCCGCCCGCCTGGCCTGGTCGGTGACGCCCCGCTACGAGGACGCCAACCACCCGCCGGCCGTCGTCGTCGAGCACGCCGACGGCGGCAGTGGGCTGGTGCGGCACGTGCGCCCCGGTGAGGTGGTCACCCTGACCGCCACGGCCACCGACCCCGACGGCGATCACGTGCTGCTGCGCTGGTGGGCCTACCCGGAGGCCGGGCCCAACCCGTGCCCGACGCCGCCGCGCGTCCGGGACGACGGCGCCGGCACCGCCGTGGTCACCGTCCCCGCCCAGGCGCGCCCCGGCCAGGCCATCCACCTGATCGTGGAGGGCACCGACACCGGCACGCCGCCGCTGACCCGCTACCAGCGCGTGGTACTGGAGATCGGCTGAGACGCGGGGAAGAGCGGGTCAGGCGCCGTAACGGACGACTGCGGGGTGGTCGTCCAGGCTCACGCTGGATACGACGACGGCGCTGGGGTGGGCGGCGTCATGCAGCACCCGCAGGGTCACCGGGGCCCCGCCCGCCGGGTCGGCCACGCTGTAGCGCGGCCAGTTGGAGCCCGCCAGGTCCACGCGCAGGCGGTGCCCGGCGGACAGGTGCACGCCGGTGGACCACATGTCCACATCCACCTCCACGGGTTCGCCGGGGGTGAGCGGGTCGCGGCGCTCGGCCCCGGCGCGGGCGCTGAGCCGGAGCACGCCGTCGGTCAGCAGGGTGGAGGTGCCGTCCGGGCTCACCTCGGTCAGGGCCGCGTGCAGGTGGGCGTCGGCGGCGTCCGCCGCCACCCAGGCGTGCAGCCGCACCGGGCCGAGCAGCGTCACCGGCTCCTCCAACGGCGCGCTGGTGAACACCGCTACGTCGTCGCGCGCCTCGATCTTGCGCTGGTCGTGCGGGCCGGCGTTCTCCGGCGGACCCATGAGCATCTGGCCGCCCGCGGTGGGCACCGGCTCGGCCGGGTCGTGCACCCAGGCGGTCCAGCCCGCCGCGGAACTCGCGGTCGCATGTGTGTCCGGCACCTCGTATCCGCCGGCGCCCGGCATGCCGGCCGCGTCCGCGGTGGCGTCGGCCGCTGAGGCGTCGTCCCGCTCCGCCTGGCCGTCGGGAGCGTGCAGCACCCCGCCCGCGCCCAGGCGCCAGGCCTGCTCGACGGCGTCGGGGGCGGGCCAGGCGGGCAGGTCGATCCACCGATCCGCCCCCATGACATAGACGCGCACGGGGTCCTCCGGCAGGCGCGCCGCCGCCTGCTCATCCCCGAGGGCCGCCTTCCAGAAGTCCAGGCTCAGTTCCCCCAGGCCGACGTCGTCGGTGCCGCCGCCGGGGAAGTCACGCCCGGCCAGATGCCCGTCGAAGGTCAGGTGCGTCCAGGGGCCGACCACCAGGCGCACGTCTCCGGGACGGCCCCGCGCGGCGGCGCCTGCGGCCATGGCCGTGAAGTTGCGCAGGGTGCCGCCCTGGAACAGGTCGTACCAGCCGGACACGTGCAGCGTCGGCACCGCCAGGTCCGCCAGCCCGTCCACCGGGTAGACGAGCCGCTCCCAGTAGGCGTCGTGCAGCGGGTGGCGCACCCAGTCGACCACGTGCCCGCCAGCCCGGTGCGCCATCGCCAGGTCCTGCGCGGCCTGCGCGATCCCGACCCGTTCCAGGTAGGGCGTGAAGGCCGGAACCGGCTCGGGCAGTGTCTCCTGCGGGGCGTCCGGGCGCCCGTCGCGCCACAGCCCGGTGCGCACCTGCTGGCGCGCCCACTCGTACGACGGCCCCTCCAGCAGCACGCCGCCGCGCATGGCCAGGTCGTCGTCGTAGGTGGAGGGAGACACCCAAGCGGTCATGGCGGCCAGGTGCTCGGTGCCGGCAAGGGCGGCGGTGAACTGGGTGGTGGTCAGGTAGGAGTTGCCGAAGGTGAGCACCCGGCCGTCGCACCAGGGCAGGGCGGCCAGCGCCGCGCGCGTGGCGGTGCCGTCCGTGGCCTCGTCGAAGTAGAAGCGGAAGTCACCGTCGGAGATGTCCGTGCCGCGGCAGGCCTGGGCGACCACCGCGAAGCCCTCGGCGATGGCCCGGTCCAGGCTCACGTTCGCCTGCATGCCCAGCACGCCCGCCATGAGGCCGGGCGTGGCCGGGTCGACGCCGGACACCTCGGACACCATGGGCCGCCAGGCCCCGAAGTAGGGGCAGCGGGTCAGCAGCACCGGGTGGGCGCCGTCGTCGGCGGGGCGTACGACGTCGGCGCGCAGCACGGTCCCGTCCGGCATGGGGAGCTCCAGCACCTCATGGATGGCGCGGGAGGCGGGGCCGTCCGCCGCGGGCAGTTTCAGGGCTGCGCGCAGGGAGGCGGGGATGTTGCCTGCCGGTTCGGGCGCCGGGTCGCCCGGCGACGGCGAGGGCCGTACCGGGGCCCGGTCCGGCTGCGCGGCGGCTTGGCTGCTGTCGGACATGATGCGGGCTCCTATTGCGCGGATTCGGTGTCGGCCAGCATGGCCAGCTCCAGGGGATAAACGACCTCGTCGACGGCGCCGGCGGGGGCGGCCGGGCCGCCGTAGCGGCGTCCGGTGCCGGCCCGTGCCCAGGGCGCCCAGCCCGGGTCGCCGTCGCGGATGAAGCGCACCCAGTCGGCGTGCATGACAGCGGCCAGTGACTGCGGGCGTGGCGAACCCTGGACGCCGTCGGCGTGCGGGTGGGCCAGGCAGTCGAAGACGAAGGGCACCTCCATGCAGTGGGTGGACAGGCCGCCCGCCGGCGCGGGCAGGGCCGAGCACCAGGAGAAGTCATACAGCCAGGCGCGGTCGGCCGCGACCGGGTCGGCGCCACGGCGCCGCACCCACTGAAGTACCGGCAGGCGGAACAGGCCGTTGGAGACCACCTGGCCCACCAGCAGCTCCTCGTCGCTGGCCAGCTCCGGGTAGGTGGCGGTCAGCTGCGTGATCCGCTCCGGGCGCATGCCGGCCTCGGCCAACAGCTCCGCGGCGCTGCGTCCGGCCATCTCCCCGCTCAGGGCCCGGCCAATGGGGGTGAGTTCGTGGCGCACTCCGCCGCACAGGACCGGCACATCCGCTGCCGCGGTCGCCGCGTCCAGGGTGGCGGCGGGGATGATGTCCCCGTCTACCACCGGCATGAAGGTGCGGGAGATGGCCCGGGGCGGGCGGATGAAGCGCGACAGGTCGGCGGAGACGTCGAACAGCGGGAACTCCCGGCCGAGCTGCTTCGAGACGTCCAGCACCCGTTCCTCCGACACGGAGCGCCAGCCCGCCATCTCCGGGGTGATGCCGGCGATCTGGGCGGCCCGCTCCCCGATCACGCGGGCGTCGGCAGTGGTTGCCGCCGTCGTACCGCCCGACTCGCAGATCACGCCGTGCAGCAGGCCGCGGGCGCGCGGGGACGCCAGCAGCACCAGGGCGGATGCGCCCCCGGCGCTCTGCCCGCCGACGGTGATCCACTCCGGGTCCCCGCCGAAGGCGGCGATATTGTCCCGCACCCACTCCAGGGCGAGGATCTGGTCCAGCACGCCGCGGTTGACCGGGGCGTCGGAGTCGGGGATCCAGCCGAAGCCGTCGAAGCCCAGCCGGTAGGAGATGGACACGGTGACCACGCCGTCGCGGTTGAAGGCGGCCCCGTCGTAGAAGGGGCTGGCCGGGCTGCCCGCGTAGAAGCCGCCGCCGTGAATCCACACGAGCACCGGCAGGCGGGCGTCCGCGTCCCCGGGTGCGGGGGTGAAGACGTTCACCGCGAGGACGTCGTCCCCGGGGATGGACGGCTCGGGGATGGCGGTGGTCTCCCCGAAGGGGCGCCGCTGCGGGGTGGGGCCGGGGCGGGTGGCGTCCCGCACGCCCTCCCAGCGTCCGCGGTGCACCGGCGCCAGGAAGCGGCGCGGGCCGGTCGGCGGCTCGGCGAAGGGAATCCCGTAGAAGGCGGCGGAGCGGGTGCGGCGGTCGGCGACGGCCCCCGCCCGGTCGGCGACGGCCCCCGCCCG
>NZ_LK995530.1:0-30447 GCF_900002405.1 Actinomyces succiniciruminis
GCCAGGACCGCCGGCAGGGCGGAGTGCAGGTCGGCGATCACCACGGGCGTGCCCGCGAGGGTGAGGTCCTCGATCGGGGCGGACAGCAGCGCATGGGCGGGAGTGTCCTGCTCGTCGACGCCGGTGACCATCACCTGGTCGGGCATGTAGCGGGCCTTGACCAGGTGGCCGTCCGGCGCCGGATCGGTCGGCAACACGCTCGGCCGCGCGGTCACCATCGCGTGCCCGCCGGTGCCCAGGCCGCGGGCCAGTGCGGACACCTCCAGCCGCACCCACTCGCCGGGCTCGGGCAGGCCGGTGACTGGCTCGTAGGCGACGGCCCGGCACGGCTCGCCGTCGCCGAGCACGACGGCGCCCGGCGGGGCCGACACGATCCGGGCCTCAACCTCCGCGCAGCGCCTGCCGGGACGTCCCCAAATCCGCCGCACGCCGAGCACGTTCGCGTCACGCCACATCATGTCCTCACCCTAAGCCACCCGGGTGTCTCGCCCGCACCGGCACCGCCGCAGCGCCTACGCTGGCGCCGTGCCCCAACCCGCATCCCGCCCCGCTCCGGCCGCCATCCCCGCCGAGGAACGGCAGGTCAACCTGCTGCTGGCACTGCGCAACACCGCCGTGGGCCTGACGCGCACACAAATCACCCGCACTGTCGCCGGCTATGACGCCGACGGCGGTGCCTCCGCCGAGCGCATGTTCGAGCGCGACAAGGGCGTGCTGCGGGACTTGGGCATCCAGATCACCACCATCGGCCAGGACGAGGACGCCCGCTACCGCATCACGGACGCCGACTACACGCTGCCCGACCTGACGCTGACGGCCGCGCAGGCCGCCGCTGTCGAGCTGGCCGCCTCCGCCTGGCGCAGTGGGGCACTCACCCCCGCGGCCCGGCACGCACTGACCAAGATGCGGGCGGTCGCCGCGGACTCCGACCCCGCGCCGCTTCCGGATCTGAGCATTGACCTGGGCAGTGACATCTCCGGTGGACAGGTGCCCGCCGAGCTGGCCGGCGCCGTCCAGGAGCGGCGCCGCGTGAGCTTCGACTACGCCTCGGCCAGTTCCGGGAGAGTGGGGGCTCGCATCGTGGAGCCGCACCGGCTGCGCATGAGCGAGGGCGCCTGGTATCTGGACGGCCGGGACCAGTCCTCCGGCCAGCAGCGCACCTTCCGGCTGGCTCGCATCGTCGGGCCGGTGTCGGTGATCTCCGCGGCCGAGGCCTTCCCGGCCCCGGCCGCGCCCGCCCCCGCCGGGGTTGAGGCGGTGCTCGTCGTCGCTCCCGGCCGCGCCCTGCAACTGCGCGCCCGCGCGCACGCAACCGCGCCGGCGCGCCGACCGGCCGGCTGGGACGAGATCCATGTGACCTACACGGACCGGTTCTCCTTCGCCGGGACGCTGGCCGCCCTGGCCGACGCGGTCGTGGTCCTGTCCCCGCCCGAGCTGCGAGACGACGTCGCCGCGCACCTGCGGGCGGTGGCCGCCCTCGGCGGGCCCCCACCGGCCCGGGAGGGGCACTGACATGGCCCGCCCCAGTTCCACCGACCGGCTGGTGCGGCTGCTCGCCCTGCCCGCCTGGGTGTCCGAGCACGACGGCGCCACCCTGGAGCAGGCGGCCGCGCACTTCGGCGTCACCGCGCAGACCATCCGCCGGGACGTGGACACCCTGTGGGTCTCCGGCCTGCCCGGGGGCCTGCCCGACGAGCTGGTGGACTTCTCCGCCGAAGCCCTCGAGGCGGGCCGGCTCAGCCTGACCGAACCGCTGGGCCTGGACCGGCCCGTGCGCCTGTCCCACCGCGAAGCGGTCGCGCTGCTGCTCTCATTGGGCGTGCTGGCGCAGGTGCTGGCCGACGATCCCGACGCCGCGGCCGTCCTCGACCAGACGCGCCGCGCCCTGCGCCGGGCCCTGGGCGCCTCAAGCAGCCAGGACGCCCCGGTGTCACCGGTGGTTCCCAGCCCGCAGCCCGCACCGGCGGGCGTGCTGCCGGCCGTGCGCCAGGCGCTCGCCGGGCGACGGCGTCTGCACCTGGTCTACGTCTCCGCCACCGACACCCGCACCGAACGCGACGTCGACCCCCTCGAACTGGTCAGCGACGGCACTCACCTGACGCTGCGCGCCTGGTGCCTGACCGCCCGTGCCGAGCGATCCTTCAGAATCGACCGCATTTTGCAGGCGCAGGTCCTGGACGTGCCGGCCGTGAGCCACCGGGCTTCGCACCGCGCCCCGCGCACAGCCGCGGTGGAGGCGACGCTCGTGCTCAAGCCGACCGGCCGCTGGCTGGTCGAGCAGATCCCCTGTGAGGTGTTGCATACCGACCGGGATGGCACACTGCACGTGCGGATACGGGGGCGGGACCGGGCCTGGCTGGTGGGCCTGGTGCTGTCCGCCGGCCGTCACCTCCGGTCGGTCGCTCCCGCCGACCTCGCGGACGAGGCGGCCACGGCCGCCCAGCGCGCCCTGGACAGTGCGGCCGCCGTATACGCCTGTGGTGGAACACCGGCGAACGGATGCGCGCCCGGCGACGGCGAAAGGCTAGACTCGTGAGCGTATCTGCGGGCTCATCTACAGTCGCGAGCCCCACGAAAGGAGTTGCGTCGTGATCAAGCCCACGCACATCGTCGTCCTGCTTGTCGTCGTCCTGCTCATCTTCGGCGCCAACCGGCTGCCGGAGATCGCCGGCAGCATCGGCAAGTCGATGAAGGTGTTCAAGAAGGAGGTCAAGGAGCTCCGCGAAGACGAGGAGACCCCCGTCGCGCAGCAGCCCCCGGCCCAGATTCCGCAGCAGCCGCAGCAGGGCACCTACTACACCCAGCCGACCCAGGCGGGTCAGACCGCTCCGCAGGCGGCGCCCCAGCAGCCGGCCGCCCCGCAGCAGCCGCAGCCGTACACGGACGGCACCGTCCAGCAGTGACGCCCCGGCCCGCGGGGCCGTGATTGCGCCGCGGGCCGCGCGTCCACCTCACCTCGCCGCTGGGACCGGGCCCGCCCGGTCCCGCGTGCGTACGGTCACCAGCATCCGGGAGGAGTAGAACGTGCCGCATATGCCTAAGCTGCCCGGCCGCAAGCGCAAGGAGAACCCCGAGGCGATCATGTCGATCGGGGACCACCTGCGCGAGTTGCGCAACCGCCTGTTCATCTCCGCAATCGGCATCACCGTGATGGCGGTCGTCGGCTACTTCCTGTACGACGCCGCGTTCCAGTTCATCACTCACCCGGTCGAGGTCGCCAACGCCCGCGGCGCCAAGCTCAATATCAACTTCTCCACCATGCTGTCCTCATTCGACATGCGACTGCGGGTGTCGATCTGGATCGGCGTGCTGCTGTCCTCCCCGCTGTGGATCTACGAGTTCTTCGCCTACGTGGGCCCGGGCATGACTCGTAAGGAGAAGGCCTACACCTGGATCTTCGGCGTTGTCGGACTGCTGCTGTTCGCCGCCGGCTGCGCGTTGGGCATGTGGATCATGCCGCGCGCGACGGTGATCCTGACCGGCTTCATCCCGAAGACGGCGTCTTCCACCGGCATCATGGATGCGTCGACTTACCTGTCTTTCGTGCTGCGGCTGGTGCTGGCCTTCGGCGCCGCCTTCCTGCTGCCGGAGATCCTGGTCGCCCTGAACCGGCTGGGCGTGATGAAGGGGCGCACCATGCTCAAGGGGTGGCGCTGGGCGGTGGTCGGCATCTTCACCTTCATGGCCTTCGCGAACCCGCTGCCGGACCCGTGGTCGATGATCTTCATGGCGATCCCCATCACCGGCCTGTACTTCCTGGCCTGCTTCATCTCCATCCGGCATGACAAGAACGTGGCGAAGCGCCGCGCCGAGGAGGATGCCGCTCTGGACGCGGCCCTGGCCGAGAACTCCTCCGTCCCCACCGCCTGAGAACCACACCCGCCCGCCGCCGTTTCGTCGTAAGCAAGCACCTGCTGGCCGTGCGAAGCGGTGGCGGGCTACGCATAGGGTTACCCCATGAGCTCGCCCGCCGAACGCTACGCCGCTGCACGCCGTCGCCAAGCGGAGTCACGCACCGAGCTCGCCCGCTTTGCTGCGACCTATGACTTCCCCTTCGATGACTTTCAGAATGACGCCTGCCGGGCCCTAGAGGCCGGAGAGGGCGTGCTGGTGGCGGCGCCCACCGGCGCCGGCAAGACCGTGGTGGGTGAGTTCGCCGTCCACCTGGCGCTGTCCAAGGGGCTCAAGGCCTTCTACACGACCCCGATCAAGGCCCTGTCGAACCAGAAGTACCTGGACCTGGTTGCCCGCCACGGCGCCGACCGGGTGGGCCTGCTCACCGGGGACACCTCCATCAACCCCCACGCTGACGTGATCGTCATGACCACCGAGGTACTGCGCAACATGCTCTACTCCGGGGCCCGCGACCTGGATCGGCTCGGCTACGTGGTCATGGACGAGGTCCACTACCTGGCCGACCGCTTCCGCGGCCCGGTGTGGGAGGAGGTGATCATTCACCTGGCCCCAGAAGTGCAGGTGGTGTCACTGTCCGCCACGGTCTCCAACGCCGAGGAGTTCGGGGACTGGCTCGGGCAGGTGCGCGGCCGCACCGCCGTCGTGGTCTCCGAGCACCGCCCGGTGCCGCTGACTCAGCACATGCTGGTGGGCCGACGGCTGCTGCCCCTGTACTCGGCGCCGACGCAGTCCGCAGCCACCGATCAATCCGCCGCGGGAGAGGCCCGCTCGTCCGCCCAACCGCCATTGAATCCCGACCTGCTGCGGGCGGTGAGGGATGCGCGCCGCGCCGCCGCCGGGGAGGACCATCGGGGCGGCTATGGGCGCGGTGGCGGGCGCAGGGCCGTCTCCGGACGTGGGGGCCGGTGGTCGCGCAATGCCGGTGGCGGCCGCCCGCCGCGCCGCGGCGAGGGCGGGGCCCGCACCGCCCACCTGCGCCCGCCCTCACGCCGCACGGTCATCGGTGCCCTGCAACGCGCCGACCTGCTGCCGGCGATCGTGTTCGTCTTCTCCCGTGCCGGCTGTGAGAACGCGGTGCGGGAGGCCATCTCCCACGGCGTGGACCTGACCACCCCACAGGAGGCCCGCCGAATCCGGGAGATCATCGACCGGCGCACCGCGGAGATCCCCACCGCCGACCTGGGGGTGCTCGGCTTTCACGCCTGGGCGCACGCACTGACCCGGGGCGTGGCCGCGCACCACGCCGGCCTGCTGCCGGTGTTCAAGGAGACCGTCGAGGAGCTCTTCGCCGCCAACCTGGTCAAGGTCGTCTACGCTACCGAGACCCTGGCGCTGGGCATCAATATGCCCGCGCGCACCGTGGTGCTGGAGTCGCTGCGCAAGTGGAACGGCTCGGCGCACGTGACCCTGACGCCGGGGGAGTACACGCAGTTGACCGGCCGCGCGGGCCGGCGCGGCATCGACGTCGAGGGGCACGCCGTCGTCCTGGCAACCGACGAGGCCGAGCCCGCCTTCGTCTCCTCCCTCGCCTCCCGCCGCACCTACCCACTGGTGTCCGCCTTCCGCCCCACCTACAACATGGCCGTCAACCTGCTGGGGCGCCTGCCGCGCGAACGGGCCCGGGAGGTGCTGGAGTCCTCCTTCGCCCAGTTCCAGGCCGACCGGGGCGTGGTGGAGCTGGCCGCCGAGGTCCGTCGCAAGCGCCGGCACCTGGACACGCTGGAGCAGCAAATGGCCTGCCACCTGGGCGACTTCGGCGAATACGCCCTGCTGCGCCGTCGCATCGCCGACGCCGAGGCCGACCAGTCCCGCACCAACCGGGCCGAGCGCCGCCGGGAGGCGAGCCGGTCCATGGGGGCACTGGCGCGCGGCGACGTGGTCCTGTACCGCACCGGCAGGCGTCACCGGCACGGCGTCGTCGTCGCCCAGCATGCGGCGAGTTCGGGGGAGCCGTACCTGACGGTGGTCGGCGAGGACAAGCGGGTGCACACCCTCACCCCCGAGAGCACCCCGGACGGCGTCAATCGGGTCGGCTCACTGCCGGTGCCGGAGGACCTCGACGCCCGCCGCCCGCACCAGCGGGAGCGCCTGGCCGAGCGCCTAATAGAGGCGCTGCGCGCCGGCGCTCTGGATGCCTCCACCGCGCGCGGCTCCCGCCGCGGCCACCGCCACGACGCCGACGCCGCCTCCCGCCTGGAGCAGCTGCGCCACCAGCTGCGCGCCCACCCCTGCCACGCCTGCCCGCACCGCGAGGAGCACGCCCGTATCGGCCGCCGCTGGGTGCGTGCGCGCGAGGACCTGGACCGGTTGCAGTCCCGGGTGGATCGGCGCACCGGCACGATCGCCCGCCAGTTCGACGCCGTGTGCCGGGTGCTGCTGGAGCTCGGCTACCTGGTCCCGGTCGAGGCGGATCGGGCCGAGGGCGAGCTGCGGGTCACGGCGGCCGGCAGGATGCTTGCGCGCGTATACGCCGAGCGGGACCTGCTGGTGGCGGAGTGCCTGCGCCAGGGCCTGTGGGACGGCCTGAACCCGGCGGAGTTGGCGGGGGCGGTGTCGGCCTGCGTGTACGAGCCGCGGATGGCGGTGTCCTCACTCGGCCTGCCGACCGCGCCCGGCTCCCGCCTGGGGGAGGTGCTGCGCCAAGAGCTCTCCGTGTCCCGGCGCATCAGCAACCTGGAGGCCCTGGAGCGGGTGGAGCCCTCCGCCGGTGCCGAGCCCGCCGTGGCCGGGTCGGTGCGGGACTGGGCCGACGGCGCCGATCTGACCACCATCCTGGCCGACTCGGACCTGACCGCCGGGGATTTCGTGCGCTGGTGCAAGCAGCTGCTGGATGTGCTCGGGCAGCTGGCCACGCTCAGCGCTGGGGAGCGGCCCCGGTCGGCTGACTCCGCCGGCCGCTCAGACCTGGCCCATCTGAACCGGCTGGCCCTGACCGCCGCCGAGGCCTGTCTCGATGTCAACCGAGGAGTGGTGAGTTGGTCGTCCGTATGAGGTCCCGTGCACGCCACCTGCTGACACTGCCGGCCTGTACCTGCGCCGGCCTGGCCGTTTGGGCCGCCTTCCCGCCCATTGGGGCCTGGTGGGCGGCCCCGCTCGGGCTCGCCCTCTTGGCCTCGGTGCTGCGCGGTCGTGGCCCCTGGGTGGGGGCGGGCCTCGGGCTGGTGTTCGGCGTCGCCCTGTTCACCCCGCTGCTGCACTTCACGGCGGTGGCCATGGGCAACCCGGTCGGCTGGGTGGCGTTGACGGCGGTGGAGTCGCTCTACCTAGCGGCCTTCGGCGCCACGTGGGCGTTGGCCTCTCGCATCGGCCGCCTGGAGCGTCCCACCGCCACGGCCCTACTGGCACGCATGTTGGCCTTCACCGTGATCTGGTGCGGGGTGGAGGAGCTGCGCTCGTCCTGGCCTTGGGGCGGCTTCCCCTTCGGCCGGCTCGCCTTCGCCATGGCCGACGCCCCCCTGCTGCCCTTCGCCGCCTATGGGGGCACCGTCGGGCTGAGCGCGCTGGTCGCATTGGCGGGGGCCGGCGTGGCCGAGGCCGCCCATGCGCTGCGCCGCCGTCGTGCCTTCAACGCGCTGGTGGCCACCGCCCTTGCCGGCGCCGTGGTGGTAGCGCCGGTGGCGCTGCCGGTGGAGGGCAACGCCCAGGACGGCACCCTCCGCGTCGGCGCGGTGCAGGGCAATGTGGCCGAGGAGTTCGAAGACGCCTTCAACCGGGCGCTGGAGGTGACCGGCAACCACACCGAGGCGACCCTGGCACTTGCCGAGGCCGTCGGCCGGGGCACCCTCGACGTGGTGATCTGGCCGGAGAACGCCGCCGACCTGGACCCGCGCACCACGCCCGCCTCGGCGACGCTGGTGGAGGCGGCCGCCCAGGCGGTGGGGGCGCCGATCCTAGTCGGAGCCGTCCCGTACGCCGAGGGCGTGCGCTACAACGACATAGTGGTGTGGACGCCAGGCGTCGGCGCGGGGGAGTACTACCGCAAGCACCGGCCGGTGCCCTTCGCGGAGTACATTCCCCTGCGCGAGCAGCTGCGCCACATCACCGAACAGGTGGACCGCATCGGGACGGACATGCTCCCGGGAACGGGCTCACAGACGCTCACCATTCACGCCGCCGTACAGGACCGGGACGTCGAACTCGCCATGGGGATCTGCTTCGAGGTCGCCTATGAGGACACACTGCGAACCGGGGTCGAGCAGGGCGGCGAGGTGATCGTCATCCCCACCAACAACGCAAGTTTCCTCTCCTCCTCCGAGGCCGAGCAGCAACTGGCGCAGGGGCGGGTCCAAGCGGTCGTGCACGGACGCGCCCTGGTGCAAGTCTCCACCGTCGGAGTGACCGCCATCATCAACCCGCGCGGCGTCGTCGAGCAGCGTACCCAGGCCTACACGCAGGCCTCGCTCGTAGCCGATGTACCGCTGCGCACCTCCATCACCGTGGCCGACCGGCTCGGGGCCGCACCCGGGATCGCCGCGCAGCTGGGTGCCGCACTGCTGGCCGCGGCCGGTATGGTTTCCGGTGTGTCACGACTGCGCCGTCGGCGGCGGCGAGCGTGACCGTGCCGCAGCCCGCACAAGGGACAGGAGAAGGACCGTGAAGGCTCTGGTCGTCATACCCACCTACAACGAGATCGAGACCCTGGCAGGGGCGCTCGATGGCGTACGGCAGGCCGCGCCGGAGGCCCACATCCTGGTGGTGGACGACAACTCGCCCGACGGCACCGGCCGTCTCGCCGACGCCCGTGCCCAGGCCGACGACCACATTCACGTGCTGCACCGCAATCAGAAGAGCGGGCTGGGTCCGGCCTATCTGGCGGGCTTCTCCTGGGCACTGGCCTCCGGGTATGAGCTGGTATGCGAGATGGACGCCGACGGCTCCCACCGGCCGGAGGACCTGGCGCTGCTGATTCAGCGCGCGGAGATGGCCGATGCTCCCGACCTGGTGATCGGTTCCCGCTGGGTGTCCGGCGGTGCCACCGCGGATTGGGATGCGAAGCGCGTGGCCCTGTCCCGCGGCGGCAACCTGTACATCAACGCCATGCTGGGGCTGGGGGTCAGGGATGCGACCGCGGGCTTCCGGGTGTACCGGGCAAGCCTGCTGCGTCGGTTGAATCTGGGAGAGGTGGAGGCGCTCGGCTACGGCTTCCAGGTCAACATGACCAAGCTGGTGGCCGACGCCGGTGGACGCATCGTGGAGATGCCTATCATCTTCCGGGAGCGGGAGGCGGGCCGGTCCAAGCTGTCCGGCGGGATCTTCTCCGAAGAGCTGGCCCTGGTCACCAAGTGGGGGCTGGCCCGGCGCGGGGCGCAACTGGCGGACGCGGCCGGCTCGGCGGCGACCGCCGTGCGCGGCGCCGCCGACCGACTCCGGCGCGCGGCTCAGAAGCGCTCGCGGTAGATCTCCCCGGAGCGCAGCATCTCCAGGCGCTCGTCCAGCAGGACCTTCAGGTCCTCAATGTCGCGGCGCTCCAGCAGCATGTCCCAGTGCGTGCGCGGCGCCTTCTTCGGCTCCTCCGACTCGGGCTCATCCTCGCCGCGCAGGGCGGCGGCCTGGCCGCACTCGGGGCACTCCCAGGTGGGGGGCACCTCCGCCTCCACGGACATCGGCACGGTGGTGACGTGGCCCAGGGGGCACTCGTAGGTGATGTTCTGCCTGGCGGCGAACTCGACGCCCTCCTCGGACTCCATCGACTTCGCGCCGATCGTCATGCCTCGCAGTGCGCGATCCGCCATGCTGGTGGCCTTCCTTCTCGCTGTTGCTTAACTGCCGAGAGGATAACGCACCCGGGCCGCGGCGCATTCCCGCGCCGCCGCACCCACCCGAGCGAATGCCCGGCGTCGGAACGCGACTACCGCCCGGCGTACTGCGGCATACTTGGCGCCATGGCAACCAAGCGTATCGGAATCCTGACCGCCGGTGGCGACGCCCCGGGACTCAACGCTGCGATCCGCGGCTTCGGCAAGGCGGCAATCGGCGAGCATGGCTGGAAGCTGATCGGCTTCCGCGATGGCATGCGCGGCCTGGCGGAGAACCGATACACCGAGCTGGATGGTGCGGCCCTGTCCGGCATCCTGACCACCGGTGGCACCATGCTCGGCACGAGCCGGGACAAGGTGCACCGCATGATGGTGGACGGCGAGGTCCGCGACATGATTCCCACCATCGTGGAGAACGTCGAGAAGGACAAGCTGGACGCCCTGGTGTGCCTGGGCGGGGGTGGAACCGCCAAGAACGCCCGTCGACTGATGGACGCCGGCATCAATGTGCTGCACCTGCCCAAGACCATCGACAACGACATCGTGCGCACCGACACCTCCTTCGGCTTCTCCACCGCCCTGGAGATCGCCACCGAGGCGGTGGACCGGCTGCACTCCACAGCGCACTCCCACCACCGCATCATCCTCACCGAGATCATGGGCCACCGGGCCGGATGGCTGGCCCTCGGGGCGGGCGTGGCCGGGGGCGCGGACGTCATCCTGCTGCCCGAGGTTCCGTACTCGGTGGAGGCGATCGCGGAGAAGATCCAGCGGCGCCGCAAGCAGGGATCGAGCTTCTCGGTCGTGGCCGTCGCGGAGGGTGCCCGCAGCGTCAAGGACGCCGAGGAACTCGCTCACGCCCAGGCCCTGGTCAAGGACGCCTCCAGCCCGGAGTTGAAGGCCATGGCGAAGAAGGGCGTCAAGGCGCTGGAGGCCTCCCACCGCGCCAACACCTTCACCCTGGCCGAGCAGCTCGAGGCCGCCACCGGCCTGGAGGCACGGGTGACCATCCTGGGCTACGTACAGCGTGGCGGCACCCCGAATGCGGCCGACCGGCTGCTGGGAACCCGCCTGGGCGTGGCCGGGGCCAACGCCATCGCGGACGGCAAGTACGGCGTCATGGTCGCCGACCGCGGGCACGACACCGCACTGGTGCCGCTGAAGGATGTGGCCGGCAAGGTCAAGTACGTGCCGCGCGACCACGAGTGGATCAAGGCCGCCCGCGCGGTCGGCACCGCCCTGGGCGACTAGGCGGCCGGAGCCCGCCTGGGCGGCACCGCCGTCGAGGAGCGGACCACCAGTGAGCCGGCCAGCAGTTCCGCGGGCGGCGCCCCTAGTCCAGCGCTCGTGTTCCCGGGAGTACCTCGGGGTCGTGGTTGGCCAGTAGGCCCAGGCAGCGCGGATCGTCGCCGGCGGCGCGCACCCAGTCCAGTGAGCGCTTGGCCTGTGCCGCGTCGACGACGACACCGGGCCGTAGTCCCTCCTCAAAGGACGGGCGGCCGTAGCCGGCGTCGGAGGTCAGCAGCAGGAAGTGGCGCGGATCGGGGACGCCCGGTGCATCGACGCCGTCGACCCACCGATCCCGGTCGGTCTCCGCGACCGCGCCGGTGCGCACGATGGTGGCGCACAGTCCGCGGGCGTGCCCCGGCACCGCCACCATCACCAGGCTGCCGTCCCCGAAGACATCGAATCCGGCGCCGAAGGGGCCCACCTGTGTGTTCCAGCTGAAGGTGCCCACGTCCACACCGTCCCACTCGTGGCGCAGATAGCGCAGGCGGTCGGTATTGCCCGCCTCCCACTCGGGGGAGGAGACCAGAATGCGGGGAGCCTCCTTGACATGCGACAGGCCGTCGGCGTGGTCGCAGTGCAGGTGGCTGAGCAGCACCAGGTCGAGGTCACGTGGCCGGATGCCGCGCTCTTCGAGTTGCTCGTGGACGGCCGCTCCGTCTGGCAGCACCGCCTTGTTGACGGGGTACTGAGTTCGCAGGTTGGCGATCTGTCCGGCTCGAGTCCGGTTGCGGGCGTTCCAGCCGGTGTCTATGAGAGTGAGTCCGTGGGGCCCCTCCAGCAGGTAGCAGGACACGGGCGCCTCAATCAGGTGGCGGCGGCTCCGGCCGAGGTGTGTCCAGTCCAGCGGACGATCGGAGTCCCGGTGGTAGGGGAGAGCCTCATCGATGATGACGGTGCCGGTGTGCAGCACCGTCAGCTTAGCGGTGGCGGCGGAGATTTCAGGCATGCGGGTTTCCTTTCACTTGGGGGCGTAGTGGCCCTGTCTCCAGTAGGCGTTGGAGCAGTCCGGGGGCCAGGGCGGCGAAGCTGTAGCGGCGGGGCACGACGGTGGTACGGGCGCGCCGATTGATACTGCGTACGATCTCCTTCACCACTTGGCCGCGATCGACGGGGGTGAACACGCCGCGGTATCCGCCCCAGGCGGCGGTCAGCGCGGCGTTCTCCCGCAGCGTCGCTTGCATCGGGGTGTCGAAGAAGGTCGGGTGCACACTGCCGACGGTGACGCCGCTTCCTGCCAGTTCCAGGCGCAGGCTGTCGCACAGGGCGACGACGCCGGCCTTCGAGGCGGCGTAGGAGGACTGCATGGGGGAGTGGACGAATGCCGCCAAGGAGGAGACGGCCACCAGGTGCCCACGGGTCCGGCGCACATACGGCAGGGTCGCTCGGAAGGTGCGCCATACGGCGGTCAGGTTCGTATCTATGTCGCGTTCGAAGGCCCGCGGATCTACGTCTTCGAGGGTGTCGGCGGTGTCGGTTCCGGCGCCGGCGATGACCACGTCGATGCGTCCGAAGTGGTCCGCCGTCCGCGCCGCGACCCCTTCGAGCTGTGCCAGCTCCTCCACGTTCCCTTGCAGGGCCAAGGCGCGATCCGGGCCGCCGAGCTCCGCGGCGAGTGCTGCGAGTCGCTCCTGTGAGCGGCCCACGAGCGCGATGCGGGCGCCGTGGCGGTGAAGCTCGCGTGCCAGGTCGGTGCCGAGTCCTCCAGTGGCGCCGGTGAGCAGCACAACGGCTTCGTCCAAGTTCATACGCCGGCCGTGACTCCTGCGCCCAGCCGCGCGATTACGGGCCGCGGTCATGAATTGACGCCTTCGTCCGTGGAGACGCCGCGGTCGGCCGCACGGCCGCCAAGCCCGGGTGCGGTCATGCGCAGCACCAGATCGCGCAGTAGACCGGAGGCCGACTCGACGCCCGGGGCGTGTGGATCGGCCAGCCAGCGGCGCATGGTCCAAGTGACGCCCGCGGCGATCGCCTCACTACTTACCTGGAGGGGCAGGGGCCCCGCGGCGAGCGCGGCGGTGGCGGGGGAGGAGCTGCGCAGCCTCTCAGCGAGGTACTGAATGATCGCCGCTTCGGTGGCCGGACCTCCGGGACCGTTGAGTACGCGCAGGAAGAACTCGGCGTGGGGTTGCATGCGCGTGAGCAGTTGCCGGAAGGTCGCCGCCAGTTCCTCGGCGTCGGCCTGCCGTGCGGCGGCTGCCGGCGGAGCCGCGGCGAACACGTCCTCGAGCCGGGCCACGGCGGCCGCGGCGAAGGCCCCGGGCAGATCCGGGAAGTAGGCGTAGAAGGTGGGGCGGGTGAGTCCGGCGCGCTTGACGACGTCGGTGATCGTGATCTCTGCGGGGTCGCGTTCGTCGAGCAGCGCGGTCGCGGCGGTGACCAGTCGTTGCCGCGACTGTGGTGAGGAGGCGGTGGGCGAGTCGGTGCGCGACGCCGTTTGGAGGTTCGATGTCACACCCCCGAGTTTACACATGTAAAGTCGCGCGCGAAGTCAGCAACCGCACTCGTCAACACCTCCAGCATCTCAACCTCCTCCCGCCAATCGCCGGTCAGCAGTGCATGATCGCAAGTACCCAGCTGCAGCCGCCGCTTGCCGGTCCGCCTGGCGGCCGCGTCATCCCAGGCCCAGTCGCGACTTCCGGCAACCAGCAGCGCCGGCGCGCTGGAACGCGCGATATCACGGACACACCTGTCGTCGCGGAGCAACGGAGTAACCCAGACTGCCGGGATCGCATGGTCGGCCGCACAACCAGCAGCCAAGGTACCCAGCGACTTCGCCATGATCAGACGCCGACCTGCTCCAGCGGTACGGCAGACGAACTCCGCAGCGGCTTCGCTTACGGCGGCGCGACGCTCGGGTGCACTGAGATCAGCCAGCTCCCACTGCCCATGAAACACTTTCCACCCTTCGAGCGACAGCGCACGCATCGGCAGGTACAGCCCGGGAAGTTGCGCCGGGTAGTTCAGGCCCGGCAGGACCAACAGACACCGCTCGTCATCCACATTGGAGGCATTGCCCATCCATTCACATACTGTGGCCCTCGTCATAGGGAGAATGCTAGTTCGTCGAGCTTGCCACACCATCAGGAAGTCAACTAAAATTGACGTCATGAAGACCCTGATCGGCGCCGACGACGACGCACCACTGAAGGAGCTCGGACGCATCGTGCGCGCACGCAGAGAGCTCGACGCCGCCGAGGAAGTCGCCGTGCGCCGGGCGCGCAACGCCGGCCACAGCTGGACGGCCATCGGCGCCGCGCTGGGCATCAGCAAGCAGGCCGTCCATCGCCGCTACGGGAAGTAGCGCGCGAGACGCAGCCGAACCGGTGCCGGTTGGAACACACTCAGACGAAGCCCGGCCGCCCAGTCCGGACCGGTCAACACCCCCGCCGGCAACGCCGATAATGTACATTATGTCATTTCCGAGATGAGGCGTTGAGTCGCCGCCCCGAGGTCCGCTCGCCGCACCCCAAACCCACCCTCTCGAACTCAAAGGGCGCTCCTCCCCTCAGAGCCCCACGCGCAGCAGCGCGACCGCCGGCACTCAACCGTGCCCTGATTCCGATGCTGCTCGGATGCCGCTCACACGGAACACCCTGCCGCCGAGGGCAACCTGTAGCGCAGTTCGCGGATCATCAACCTGGTCCGGCCGAAGCGGGTATGGGCCGCGCGGCCCCGTCGACAACGAACCGCTCTGGAGTTCGAAGAAGGAGTCTCGGTGTTTCTTGCTCTGCGTGAGATTCAACATGAGCCCGGTCGTTTCGCGCTCGTCGTCGCGGTGATCACGCTGATCACCTACCTCACCTTCTTCCTCGCCTCCCTCGCCACGGGCCTGGCCGGCTCCTACCGGGCCATCGTGGACAGCTGGCGCTCGGCCAGCATCATGGTCACCGAGGCGTCCAACGAGAACATCTCGGCCTCACGAATGACCACCGACCAAGTGACCCGCGCCACATCAATTGCCGAGGACGCCGGCACGCATGCCTCGCCCCTCATCTCCGTTCCCGTCGTGGCGCAGCTGCCGTCAAAGGCGGACGGGGACAGCACTCAGGGCGACGCAGAGAACGAGTCCAAGGCGGACGTCTTCGCCTTCGGCATCGACTTGGACGGCCGACTCTCCCCCACCGTCGTCTCCGGCTCCGGAATCACGGACCCGACTAAAGAAATCCTGGCCGACGAGAGCCTGCGGGCGGACGGACTGGCCGTCGGCGACACGGTTCGGCTCCTGGGCTCGGACCATGAGTGGACCGTCACCGGACTGACTCGGGACACCACGTTCCAGGCCACCCCCGTACTCACCGTCGATGCTAACGCCCTGCGGGAGAAGGGACCGGCCAACCAGTCCCCCACGACCAGCGCCGTCGTGCTTGACGGCAACATCACGGAGGACTCGCAGGCGGTCGAGGCGGCCTCGGCCGCCGGGCTCACGCTTTTGACGACCGAGGAGCTGATCCAGACGTTGCCCGGGTACTCCGCCCAGGTACTGACATTCACCCTCATGATCGGCTCCCTCATTCTCGTGGGCGCACTGGTACTCGGGATCTTCCTCTACGTACTCACCCTCCAGAAGCGCCCGGTTCTGGGCATCCTCAGGGCGCGCGGGGTCCCCACCGGCTACCTCATCCGCTCCGGAGGCGCTCAGACCGCGGTCCTCGCCGCAACCGGCGTACTGATGGGGCTGCTGCTGACCCTGCTGACCTCAGCCATCCTTCCGGACGCCGTCCCGTTCCGTCTGTCTGCGGGACTCAACGCCATGATCGCTATCGCCTTCATCCTGGTATCGATCCTGGGAGGGTTGGCATCGGTGCGCGTTATCGCCCGCATTGATCCTGTGGAGGCAATCTCATGAAACACGACGCCCATCTGCATACAGACGCGCCTACTGCGGCGGCAATGGCGCTGTCCGGGGTATCGCGCGACTACCACCAGGGCAGCGAGATCGTGCACGCACTGAGAAGCACGGATCTGGAGATCCACGGCGGTGAGCTCGTCGGCATCCTGGGCCCCTCCGGTTCGGGCAAGTCGACTCTTCTGACCGTTATGGGCGGATTACGCACGCCCACCACGGGTACCGTCGAGATCGACGGGAGCCCGTTCTCCGCGCTGCCCGAGAAAAAACGCGCGCAACTGCGCCGGAAATGCCTGGGCTTTGTGCTCCAGGGCTCGGGCCTGGTCCCGTTCCTGACTCTGGCCGACCAGTTCGCGCTACATGACCGGGTGCTGCGGCGCGCCCCCGCCACGAAGCGTCGAGATGAGTTGCTCGCCATGCTGGGCATCGGGGAACGTGTTCGCGCCTACCCTTCCCAGATGTCCGGGGGTGAGAAGCAGCGCGCCGCCATCGCCGTCGCCGTGTACCACGATCCCAAGGTGATCCTGGCCGATGAGCCCACGGCCGCACTGGACTCACGCCGAGCCCACGACGTGGCCCAGTTGCTCGCGCAGCAGACACACGAACTGGGCAAGGCGACGGTGATGGTCACCCACGATGAACGGATCCTGCCGGTCTGCGACCGGGTCATGGTCATGCACGACGGCGTACTCAACGACCAGGGGCGTTACGAGCCGCCGTGACCCAGGCGGCCCAAGTGCTGCGAGGACCTCTATGCCCTGCCAAGAAGCCTGCGCGCAACGAGGCGTGCGCACGGCCCCCCACCCCGCGCCTGTCAGGTCATCGGCAGGAACTAGTCCCCGGGAATATGTGCAGGTCACGAGGGCGACAGCCGCCGGTGCGGCATATGCTTGCCCAGTACAGGAACCCACCACCCCATGACATGCTCTAGAATGTCATTACATAGATGCGGCCAAGACGGCCGCTAGGTGGCCGGTTGCACAACATCGGCCTGCCAAGGACTAGGCTTAGGCGGGATTTGTCGGACAGCCGCGCAAATCGGTCGGCCCGGTGATACAGATTCATGCAGTAGTCTCACGAAGGAGTCGCCGTTGGTCGTACGTCGCGAACCCACGCTGGCTGACGTCGCCGAAGTCGCCGGCGTCTCCCTAACGACCGTATCCCGGGTGCTCAACAACCGCGGATACCTCAGCCAGGCGACCAAGGATCGGGTCGCCAAGGCAATCGCCCAGCTCAACTACCGGCCCAACCAGGTCGCCCGTGCACTGCACGGCAAGTCAACCAACATCATCGGCGTGATCGTGCCGACGGTCGCCCTGCCCTTCTTCGGCGAAGTGACCGCGGAAATCGAGAACGCGCTGGCGAACCACCACTACCGCATGCTCGTGTGCAACTCGATGGGACGGGCCGACAGGGAACGCGAGTACCTGGACCTGTTGGTCTCCCACCGCGTCGACGGCATCATCTCCGGTGCTCACAATGGCAACCTCAAGGAATACCAGACGATCCGCATGCCCCTGGTGACGATCGACCGCGACCTCTCCCCCACAATCCCGAATGTTCGCTGCGCCAACGAGGCGGCCGCCTGCCAGGCCACTCGTTTGCTGCTTGATCGCGGGGCACGCCGCCCCGCACTACTCACCTCACGCACCGGTCCGCACAACCGCCGCGAGGCGGGCTACCGGAACGTCCTGGAGCAGGCAGGCATCGAACCGCTCATCTTCACCGTCGACTTCCACACCCCCGACGCCGAGCGGGCCCGTCTCATCGACGCCCACCTTGACGCCGCGGCCGACCAGATCGACGCCGTCTTCGCCACCGACGACCTGTCTGCGGCGGCGGTCCTGGACTGGGCCGAGCGCCACGGCCGGCGCGTACCGGAGGACTTCAAGGTGATCGGATTCGACGGGACCTCCGCAGTGCGGCGTGCTCTGCCCGGCCTGGCCACGGTCCGCCAACCCCTGACCGACATCGCGCACACCGCCGTCGAGGTGCTGCTGGCCCAGATTCGGGCACAGGCCAAAAATGAGGACGCCGCTCCGGTGGACTCCCCCATCGAGTTGCCCGGCGAGCTGCTTCCCGGCAAGACGACGTAGCCGTCGCCTTCTCCCGTCACTCCCCGCACGCCGCGGCATGCGGGGATGCGAAGGCCGGTGGCCGCCCCGGTTCCCCGGGACGGCCACCGGCCTTCATCTACAGGACGCGGTAGGTCCTACACGCGCGGTTCAGGCGCCCACCGGCTCGGTGGCGGGGGCGACGGCGTACAGGGCGCCGCCGCGGGCGACCGCGCCGGTGTGCTCGTCGGTGACGCCACCGAAGGCGGTCGCGTTGGACACCACGATCGGGGTGACGGTCTGGTAGCCGTCCGCGGTCACGCCGGCCCAGTCGACCTCGACCAGCGTCTGTCCGCGCAGGACCTTGTCGCCGGCGGATACCTTCGGGGTGAAGTGCTTGCCGTTCAGCTCGACGGTGTCCATGCCGACGTGGATCAGCAGCTCGACGCCGCTGGCCGAGCGGATGCCGTAGGCGTGGCCGGTCGGGAAGGCGACCAGCACCTCGCCATCAACCGGGGAGACGACGGGCCCGGAGGCCGGCACCACCGCCAGGCCCGGACCAAGCATCCCGGAGGCGAAGGTCTGGTCCTCCACCTCGGACAGCGGGACGGCCCGCCCCTGGATGGGCGAAGTGATGGTGAAGTCGGTGGCGGCCTCGGCGGGCAGTTCCACGGTGGCGGAGTGCGCCTTGGTGGCCTCGGCCTCGAGGGCGGCCTCGTCCACCTCGTCGTCGGCGGCGAAGGACGCCTGCCCCTTGGGGGTACGCCCGTAGACGAAGGCGGCCGCGAAGGCGATGATGAAGGTGACCGCCTCCAGGACCAGGTAGACCGGGATCTTCTCGGTGATGATCGAGACGAAGCCGACGAATCCGGCCGCGCCCAGCGCAGCGCCGCGAACGTTGAACAGGGCCACGCCGGCACCGCCGATCGCGGCGGCCCCCATGGCGATGAAGAACGGCCAGCGCAGACGCAGGTTCACACCGAAGATGGCCGGCTCGGTGATGCCGAAGACGGCCGAGACACCACCGGCACCGGCAAGACCCTTCATCTTGGCGTCGCGGGTGTTGAAGAAGACCGCCAGGGCCACGGCGCCCTGCGCGACGTTGGCCATGGAGGCGATCGGGAAGATGAAGTCGCCGACGCCTCCGTTGACGGGCAGCAGCGGGATCTCGACGGCCGGGAAGGACTGGTGCAGGCCGGTCACCACGATGGGCGAGTAGACCAGGCCGAACAGGAAACCACCGATGGGGCCGAGCGTGTTGTAGGTCCAGTCCAGGCCCTCGGTGATCCAGATGGACAGCTGGCGGGTGATCGGGCCTACGATCACGAAGGTGAGGAAGCCGGTCAACAGCATGGTGATCAGCGGCGTCAGCAGGAAGTCCGCGGTCCCGGACAGGCGCTTGTGCAACCACTTCTCGATAGTGGACAGGATCCAGGCGACGCACAGCACCGGGATCACCATCGCCTGGTAGCCGATCTTGTCGACCGTCAGGCCGAACAGGCTCCACGTGTCGGCGGTGCCCATGTAGTCCCAGAAGGCCTGGGCGGCCTCCTCATTGGCCATGTTGTAGGCGGACAGCAGCGAGGTGGAGACCATGGCCGCGCCCATGGCGGCGCCCAGGTAGACGTTGCCGCCGAAGCGCTTGGTGGCCGAGTAGCCGACCAGCACCGGCAGGAAGGCGAAGGCCGCCGAGGAGATCATGTTGATCAGGTCGGCGTAGTCGGCCAGCCAGCCGTAGCGCCCGACCAACGAGTCACCCTTGAAGAACAGGTCGTTCGCGGTGAGCACGTTGTTGATCGCCATCATCAGACCGCCGGCGATCAGGGCGGGCAGGATCGGGACGAAGATGTCCGCGATCATCTTGATGAAGCGGGAGAAGATGTTGCCGCTCTTGGCGGCCTCCTGCTTGGCCTCGTCCTTGGAGACCTCCTTGACCCCGCCGGTCTTGACCATCTCGTCGAACACGATGTCGACGTCGCCGGGACCGACGATGATCTGGAACATGCCGCCGGCGACGAAGGTGCCCTTGAGGTCGGGGTCCTTGTCCAGCGCCTTCTGATCCACCTTGTCCATGTCATTGAGGACAAGGCGCAGGCGGGTCGCGCAGTGCGCGGCCGCATTGATGTTATCCGCGCCACCGACGTACGTCAGGACGTCTTTCGCCACGCGGGCGTGATCCATAGCCACCCGGGCTTCCTTTCTGTGGGAACTGATCACTCTGCATTGAGCTCGACGGAAGGTTCCGGTACGCCGGGGGTCGGTCGCCGACCGGGCGTTTAGACCTGTGTCAAACGTTGGTCAGACTACCTTCGCCCCTGGAGTTCCGCAACCATTGGGGCCGGGCAATTCGCCGCGGTGACGCGCCCCGCCGCGGACGCGCGCCCCAAGCCTGCACTCAGTCGTATACGAAGACGCCCGCCTCCAGTTGCGCTCCTTCGTCGGCCAGCAGGCCGGCACCGGTGGCGAGCGGTGCGACGAAGCTGCGCAGGGTGAAGGCGATCTCGCCGTCACCGACGAACACCTCGGTAATGGACCGGTCGTGCAGCACCTCCAATCGCGGCGCCGTGCCCGCGGGCAGGGTGACGATGCGGGCGGCGCCGTGCTGCGTGTAGCGCGAGCGGGACCGATCCACGATCAGGTGCGTGGCGCCGTCGGCCGCACGGGCAAGCTCGATGGTGACGCAGCAGTCGGCGGTGCCGATGCGCAGCCCCCAGCGGTCCGCGTCGGGCGCGGCCTGAAGGCGCAACTGCCAGGAGCGGTGCCCCGCCAGTTCCCGGATGGGGGCGGCCGCCTGAAGGCCCTCCCCCACCAGGGTTAGCCCAGGCGCATCGTCACTCGGCGTCGTCACCGGCCGCTGTAGCAGGCGACCGCCGCGCAGGGTCAGCACGCGCGGCACCGTCAAGGCATGCACCCAGCCGCCGGTGTCGATCGAGGGCTGATCATCCTCGGAGGCGTTGCCCGCCCACCCGGTCAGCAGGACCGGGCCCGGCTCGCTGGGACGCCGGGCGAAGGCCTGCGGCGCATAGAACTCGAATCCGCGGTCCAGCTCGGTGAAGGTCCCGTCGCACTCACGCAGCTCGGTGCCCACCAGGCGGCCGACGGTGTAGACGCAGGGAAAGATGTTCTCGTAGCCCTCGGTGTCGGGGGCGACTCCCTGCGGGCACCAGATCAGCACGTCACGCACCTGCCCGGTCAGCTCGTCGGTCAGGCGCACCAGGCCGGGGCACTCCCACATGTAGCCGAAGTGATCGAAGGCGCCGCCGGCGTCGGGGAAGGTCAACTCACCCTCCAGCTCCCACTCACGCAGGTCGGTTGAGCGGTACAGCAGTGCGGCCCCGGTCAGGTCTTCGCGCTGGACACCCAGGAGCATGCGGAAGCTCCCGGGCTCATCGGGATCGCGCCACACCTGCGGGTCACGGTAGTGAGCGGTGTAGCCGGCGGGGTGGTCGGGCACCAGCGGATTGTCCGGCCACTTGGTGAAGCCGGCCAGGTCGGGGCTGGTGACCAGGCACTGGCTGGCGGTGCGCTCGTCGGTGACCGGATCCTTGAGATTGCCGGTGTAGAAGAACTGGTAGGGGGCGCCGGCAGGGGCCGCGGCGGTCTCCTCCGGCTCCAGCACGAGCGCGCCGCCGGAGTAGGCACCGGAGCGGTCGTAGAAGGAATCGGGGATGATGGCCGGATCGTGGTGGTTCCAGTGCAGCAGGTCCCTGGAGGAGGCGTGCCCCCAGTACACCAGCTTGCGGTGTGGGTGGAAGGGGCTGAACTGGTAGAAGGCGTGGTAGGTGCCGGAGTCCACCAGCAGGCCATTGGGGTCATTGAGCCGTCCGACGGGCGGGGCCAGATGCACCACGGGGTAGTCGGGGTCTGCGGCTGCGTGTGAGTGGGCTACTGCCTCCAGGGCGGCCGCCCTCAGATCCTCGGTCATGTGGCGACCCTAACAGCCGGACTCGCCGGGCGACGCCCGAACGCGCACACGACGTGTCGGCGGCTTAGTTAGTGGAAGTACGGGATGATGAGCCACAGCCCGAACAGGGCGATGCCAACCACGCAGGCGATGAAGAAGCCCGCGGCCACTTCGGCTGCGTGCAGCCCGTTCACCTCGCCGGACTGCCGCTTGACGCGCACCGCGGTGAGCATGCGCACGGCCGCGGAGGTGACCGCCAGGATGAAGGCCGCTCCGACCACGGTGACCAGAGTGACCAGGCCCAGCGAGGACCAGTCGATGCTCATACCAGCGCCCCCGTCCCCCGGTCACTGGGGGTGGAACCCACCAGCTCGGCCTTGACCTGCTCCAGGCTCCTCGGGGGCCGCCCCAGCGACGGATCGGTCTGCTTGGCGACGACCACCTTGTCGGCGTCGTTGACGTTGGAGAAGTCCACCTTGTTGTGGTTGGCCTGGCGGATGATGAGCAGAGCGCCGAGCAGCAGCAGCACAATCACGGCGATGGTGCCGATGACCCCGCCCTTGACGGCGATGAAGGAGGTGACGGCACCAACCACGGCGGCGCACGGCAGCGTAATGAGCCAGGCGGCGCCCATCTTGCCGAAGGTGCCCCAAGAGACCTTGGCGCCTCGGCCGATACCTGTGCCAAGGATCGATCCAGTGCAGATGTGCGTGGTGGACAGGGCGAAGCCGAGGTGGGAGGAGGCCAGGATGGCGACGGTGGACGTCGTCTCCGCGGCGAATCCCTGCGGCGGGTCGATGTGGACCAGACCCTTGCCCATGGTGCGCATGATGCGCCACCCGCCAGAGTAGGTGCCCAGGCCGATGGCGGCACCGGCTGCGAGCACGACCCACCAGTACGGTGCGGATCCCGCCTCCTGGTATCCGGCGGCGATGAGCACCAGGGTGATCACCCCCATGGTCTTCTGCCCGTCGGAGGTGCCATGGGCCAGGGCCACCATGGAGGCGGAAATGCGCTGGCCGTTGCGGAACATCTTGTCACCGAACTTGTCCGTGGGCCCGGTGATCCGGTAGCTGACCCAGGTGGCGACAGCCGACGCCGCCGCGGCCACAGCCGGGGCGATCAGGGCGGGCAGCATGATCTTGGAGATCACCGTGCCCCAGTGAACCCCCTGGAATCCGGCGGCGACGACGACGGCGCCGATCAGTCCGCCGAACAGGGCGTGTGAGGAGGAGGAGGGCAGGCCCAACAGCCAGGTGGCGAGGTTCCAAAGGATCGCACCGGCCAGGCCGGCGAACACCATTGCGGGAGCCGCCTGGATCAGGGCGTCGTCGAACATGCCGTGGGAGATCGTCCGGGCGACCTCGGTGGAGAGGGTGGCGCCGATGACATTCAGGACAGCGGCGATCAACACGGCGCGCCGCGGCGTGAAGGCGCCCGTGGCCACGGAGGTCGCCATGGCGTTGGACGAATCATGGAAGCCGTTGGTGAAGTCGAAGACGAGCGCCGTGACTACGACCACGACCACGATGAAAAGGGTTGTACTCATGCCATTCCCGGTCGGGTGGGCGGGAGCGCGGTCGCGTCGGAGGCTGTCCGGCACTTAACGCACCCGGGTCGCGTGAAGGCGACCTGCTGTCATTCTTACCCCGCCGGCGCGAGCCGCCGAAGCCCAGACGGAGGGAATTCACCAACTGTTCACTCGAGGTGTGGTGGCGGCGACGTCGTCACTCGGACCCAGTGGGCCGGGTCACCCCCGGGGCCGAGCCGAAGAGTGGCAAAGAGGCCCACGCCTCACCGCTGCGCCGCCGCGCCGCCGGGCACCGGACGGGCCCGAGCGATAGGGTCGCTTCCATGGCAGCCCGAAGCGGTAGCAGCAGTACGCGACAGACCCCCAAGCGTCGGCGCGCATCCTCCGCGCCCCTGGACCTCGGCATCGACCTGGGCACGACGCGCACCGTCGTGGCCCGTGCGGACCGAGGCAACTATCCCGTCGTCGGCTTCACCGACACCGACGGCGACGTGCACGAGTTCTTCCCCTCGCTGACGGCGCTCACCGACGACGGCCTGGTACACGGCTTTGCGGCCCGGGCGGCCGCCCGGAACGGCGCACCGCTGCTGCGCAGCCTCAAGCGCCTGCTCTCCTCCCCCGCGGTCACCGCCCAGACACCCGTGCGGCTCGGTGACGCGAGTTTCACGGTACTGGAGCTATTGACCAGCTTCCTGACGACAGTGCGTGCACAGCTGACCGACTCCGGCGCATTGGAGGGCGCGGACCCGGGGGCCGAGGACGCCAACATCGCGGTGGCGGTACCGGCGCACGCCTACGGAGCCCAGCGGCTGATCACCCTGGACGCCTTCCGGGCGGCCGGCTTCCACGTCACCGCGATGCTTAACGAGCCCAGTGCCGCCGGCTTCGAGTACACCCACCGCAAGTCCGCGACCGTGTCCTCGCGGCGCACTCGGGTGCTGGTGTACGACCTGGGCGGCGGCACCTTCGACACCTCGCTGGTGGACGTGCGCGGTCGGTCGCACGAGGTCCTGGCCTCACGCGGGGCCTCCGACCTCGGCGGCGACGACCTCGACCTGCTGCTCGCCCAGCTGGTGCTGGACCGGGCCGGGGTGCCCGAGGAGGAGCTGACCGGCAGGGAGCAGGATGACCTGCTCGACGAGTGCCGCGACGCCAAGGAGTCGATGGCGCCGCAGACCCGGCGCCTGCTGATCACCCTGCGTGGCAGGGACGTGGTGCTGCCGGCGGCGGACTTCTACGCCGCCGCGACGCCGCTGCTCCAACGCAGCCTGGACACCATGGCCCCGCTGATCGGCCGACTGGACGACGGCGGACCCGACCTGGCCGATATTGCCGGCATCTACCTGGTGGGCGGTGGCTCCGCCTTCCCGCTGGTGCCGCGGCTGCTGCGAGAGCGCTTCGGCCGGAGGGTGCACCGCTCCCCGTACCCGGGCGCCTCCACCGCGATCGGCCTGGCCATCGCCGCCGACCGCAATGCGGAGGTGGCGCTCACCGACCGGCTCTCCCGCGGCTTCGGCGTTTTCCGGGAGGCCGACGCCGGTGCGCGCACCGTATTCGACGCCCTGCTGACCGAGGAGTCGGTGCAGGAGCGGGCCGACGGCGAGTCCGGCACGATCATCACCCGCCGCTACCCCGCCGTGCACAACATCGGCCGCTACCGGTTCGTGGAGTGCGCCGGGGTGGATGCATCCGGTGAGCCGCGTGGCCGGCTAGCGCCTTACGAGGATGTGCTGTTTCCCTTCGACCGCTCCTTGCGCGATGCCGAGGACCTGGCGGCAGTCCCGGTGCGCCGGCTCGGCAACGGCCCGCAGGTGGAGGAGCGTTACGACATCGACGGCGCGGGGCTCATTCGCGTGACATTGACGGACCTGTCGGACGGCTACTCGCGCACCTACGTGCTGGGTCGCCGTACCGCCTGAAGCACCACGCCGCCCGGCGCGCACCTCGAGGCGCACGCCGGGCGGAGTCGGTTCCGTTGCCGGTCTCGTTTCAGACCTGGTCCGAGGCCCGGGTGAGCGCCGCGGTCTCGTCTGCGGCTAGCGCGAGTGTGAGGGCGTCGACGATGGGGCCGAGCTGTTCGAGTGTGCGCGCGGAGGCCAGCGGGGCCACCACACCGGGGCGGTCTCGCAACCAGGCCAGGGCGACCGCTGCGGGGGCGACGTCGTGCGCAGCAGCAACCTCGCGCAGCACATCCACGACGGCGAAGCACTCCGGGCGCAGATAATCCTCCACCCAACCGCCGCGCGGCGAGGCCACCTCCGCGCCGGCCTCGGCGGCGGGCCGGTATTTGCCGGTGAGGAATCCGGAGGCGAGGGCGAAGTAGGGCACCATGCCCAGCTGATGAGCGGCGGCCACCTCCCCGCGGTTGCCGGGGCCCTCGACGTCGCGCCGGTGCACCAGGTTGTAATGGGGTTGGAGCGCAACCGGGGCCGCGAAGTCATTGGCGGCGGCGATGGCGCACCACTCCTCAACGCGGTCGGGGGTGTAGTTGGACAGGGCCACGTAGCGGGTCTTGCCGGCGGCACGCGCCTCCTCGAAGGCGGCGACCGTTTCCTCCAGCGGGGTGTTCGGGTCGTCGAAGTGGGCGTAGTAGACGTCCACGTGGTCGGTGTGCAGCCGCTCCAGGGACTCGTCGAGGGCGGCGCGGATGTTGCCGGCGGCGAGGCCCTCGCGCCCGGGCTTGGTGGCTACCTTGGTGGCGATGATGACGTCGTCGCGGCGGCCGCGGTCCGCCAGCCAGGTACCGATCACGGCCTCGGACTCGCCGCCGACGTGGCCTTCGGCCCAGTGGGAGTAGCCGTCGGCCGTGTCGATGAAGTTTCCGCCGGCGTCCACGTAGGCGTCCAGAATGCGGTGGGAGGTGGGTTCGTCGGCCGTCCAACCGAAGACGTTCCCACCCAGACCGATGGGGCTGACGGAAAGATCGGAGTTCCCGAGTGTTCTGGTTGGCGCCATGTTGTACCTCTTCGAGTTTGTTATCAGACCGCCTGCTGCTTGGCCGCACGGCGCTTGGCAAGCTCGTCCTCGACGACCGGGGCGTCGGCGGCGTGCTCGACCGGGAGCTCGGCGAGCGATCCCTCGATCTCATGCCAGACGCGTCCGACCGCGATGCCGAAGACGCCCTGGCCGCCCTGGACCAGGTCCACGACCTCGTCGGCGCTGGTGCACTCGTAAACGGAGGCGCCGTCGCTCATCAGGGTGATCGAGGTCAGGTCCTCGACCCCGCGCGCGTGCAGGGCGTTGATGGCCACCCGGATCTGCTGGAGTGAGACGCCGGTGTCGAGCAGGCGCTTGACGATCTTGAGCAACAGGATGTCGCGGAACGCGTACAGCCTCTGGGAGCCGGAGCCCTTGGCTCCACGGATGGAGGGCTCGACCAGGCCCGTGCGGGCCCAGTAGTCCAGTTGCCGGTAGGTGATGCCGGCGGCGCGGCAGGCGACCGGTCCGCGATAGCCGGTGTTGACGTCCAGCTGCGGGAGCGGGTCACCGAAGAGCATCCCCTGCGTGTGCTGGGGTGCGGGTGCGTGAAGACTCGCTTCGTTGGCGCTCACTTGCCGGCTCCTGTCGAGATCGGGGCGTGCGCGGGGACGCACGCGCGGGCCGGTCCTCCCGGCCACTGCTCCACGATAGAACCCGTCGTGGGCGGACTCAATGTCAGGCACGCCGAACAAACGGCATTGAGTTGAGGTTGAGGTTCACTCTCGACTCCCCCGCTGTTCCGACGGCGCGAAATTGCGCGGATAACCCGCAACACCCGCAAGAGAAATGTGACGCGATGCACATCAACTTTCACATCTGTCACAAGAGCCACGCGTGTCGCAGGAAGCCGACCGGTCGGGACGGGCGGGGTCACGCATCTTCCGAGACGGCTCCGTCCAGCTCCCGCCGCCACCGCAGCATGCGCTGCCGCAATGCCTCCTCCCCCAGGTCGATGCCGCGCAACCGCAGCAGCGCGTCGGTGGCCAGCATCGGCAGGGACAGCACGTCGGCCAGAATCAGCGCGTCGCTGGGGACACAGGGCACCACCTTGGGCAGGCCGGGTGCCGCTGAGTCGAGCACCGCGGCGGCGCATAGGCCGCCGTCCGCGTCGACGTCGAGCTCGACCCGCAGTATGGCCGAGCCGAAAGCCTCCACGCAGGCAGTCAGAAACGGCACCCAACTGGGGGGCCGGTTGTGGCTGGGGGCGTTCAGCAGCAGTCCGTCCCGCGCCCCCACGGGGACGGTGATCATGCCCGGGCCCCCGTCCTCCATGAGGACGGCGACCAGGCCTGAGTCCGGGGCCGTGGAACGGACTCCCATCAGTGACATGGTCCGCACGCCCATAACCTACCGGCGGGTCGGCGGTGCTGTCCTGGGAACGGTGACGGAAGTATCTGGAGTAGCCGACTGGTATACGACGGTCAGCGCAGCGCCTCGACGGCGTGGTGCAGCAGGCTGGTGTGCAACTGCGCCAACACCCCGGCCAGTTCCGCGGCCGCGTCCTCCCCCGCCGTCGTAGAGCGGCTGCGCTTGTGCTGAGTGGCCAGTTCGATGGCGTCGGCCTCACGCTCGGCGGCGCTGCGCACCGTCCGCAGATTGCGCAGGGGCACGCCCAGCCGGCCCGCCCTGAGCGCGAGTGACACAGTGGTGAGGGCACGGGAGTCGAAGCGGCCGTGCGCGTCGGGCACGATGATGCCGATCGTCACAAGTTCCTCGATCTGCGCCAGCGACGCCCCCGAGTGGTGCACCAGGTCATCGGCGTCGAAGGCGCCGGCCACGGTACGGCCGTCCGAGGCCACCACCCGCGCCACCGGGGCCGGCGGCGGGGCGTCCATATCCCCGTCCAACTCCGTCAGACGCTCGCGAATGACCGACAGCGGCAGGTACTCATCGCGCTGCGCGGTCAGGGTATAGCGCAGCCGCTCCATGTCGGCTACCGAGTAGCGCCGATAGCCATTGCCGACCCGGTGCGGGGAGATGAGTCCCTCGGCCTCGAGATAACGCACCTTGGAGACGGATAGCGCGGGGAACTCGGCTTTGAGGCGGTCGACCACCTCACCGATCTTCATCGCCGGCTCGCGGGAGACCCCGCGCGGCCACGGTTCGGATCCCTCGGCGCGCGCCGAGTGGTCGACCGCCCCACGCCGGGCGGCGGCGCCGGTCACTGCGCGGCCCGCTGGGGCGCGGGGTGGTAGGTCATGCGGTACTTGCCGATCTGGACCTCATCGCCCGCACGCAGGGCCACCTGCTCCACGCGCTGGCGGTTTACGTAGGTGCCGTTGAGCGAGCCCTGATCGCGCACGGAGAAACCGCCATCGGGCAGCGCGGTGAAGACGGCGTGCTTCCGGGAAACCGTGACGTCGTCGAGGAAAATGTCTGCGCGCGGGTGCCGCCCGACGGTCGTCTCGGCGGAATCGAGCAGGAAGCGAGCGCCGGCGGTCGGTCCCTGCTGCACCAGGAGCAGCGCCGTGCCCGCGGGCAGCGCCGCGATGGCGGCCCGGTCCTGAGCGGAGATGCCCACCGAGGGGACGTCGGGCTCAACGGGGACACCAATCGCCCCGAAGGCCTGGGTCGAGGTGGGATCCGGTTCCATCGGCGTGCTCGACATCTGTTCCCCTCCGGTCGGGCGGTGCCGGTCGCACCGCTGTGGTCAAACCATACCGTTGCCGCGGTGGGCCGCCGCAATGCGTGGTCCGGAAAAGGTCCCGGCCGGGGCCGGATGCAGCTGATGGCGTTTCACCCGGCCCCGAGTCCAGGACTCAGTTCCACTTCTCCTCGGCGCGGCCCGGCTCGGCCCACAGCACGTGGTAGACGCCCTCGGGGTCGTCCACACGGTGATAGGTGTGAGAGCCGAAGAAGTCGCGCTGGCCCTGGATGAGAGCGGCGGGCAGGCGCTGGGCGCGCAGCTGGTCCACGTAGGCCAACGAGGCCGCGAAAGCCGGTGCGGGCACGCCCGCCAGGGCGGCGGCGGAGACCACCTGCCGCCAGGCCGGCAGGGCGGCGCGCAGCGCGTCCGCGAAGGTGGGGGCCGTCAGCAGGCTGGGCAGCTGCGGGTCGGCCTCGTAGGCGCGGGTGATGTCGTCCAGGAAGCGGGCGCGAATGATGCAGCCGCCGCGCCAGATGCGGGCCATGGTGCCCAGGTCCACATTCCAGTCGTGCTGTGCGGAGGCGGTGGCGATCTCGTCGAAGCCCTGGGCGTAGGCGGCGATCTTGGACCCGTACAGCGCCTGGCGCACGGCGTCGACGAAGGCATCGCGCTCGGGCCCGGCGGCCAGATGCGGCACGGTGGTGCCGGCGTTCAGGCCTGCGGCCCGCACGGCGGCCCGCTGCGCGGGAGCGGAGGAGGCCGCCCGCGCGAAGGTGGCCTCCGCGATGGCGGGCACGGCCACGCCCAGGTCCAGGGCCGTGCGGGTGGTCCAGGCGCCCGTCCCCTTCTGGCCGGCCGCGTCCACAATCACATCCACGAAGGGCGCGCCCGTGGCCGGGTCCACCCGGTCCAGGACTTCGGTGGTGATGTCGATCAGGTAGGAGTCCAGCTCGGAGTGCTTCCAGTCGCGGAAGACGTCGGCGATCTCGGGCACGCTCATTCCGGCCACGCCGCGCAGCAGATCGTATGCCTCGGCGATCAGCTGCATATCGGCGTACTCAATGCCGTTGTGCACCATCTTCACGAAGTGGCCGGCGCCGCCGGGGCCGACGTGCGTGCAGCAGGGCTCGCCGTCCACGTGGGCGGAGATGGACTCCAGCAGCGGCCCGAGGCGCTCGTAGGATGCGTCGGTACCGCCGGGCATGATCGAGGGGCCGAGCAGTGCCCCCTCCTCACCACCGGACACACCCATGCCGACGAAGTGGATGCCCTGCTCGCGCAGGGAGGCCTCGCGGCGCTCGGTGTCCTCATAGAAGGTGTTGCCGGCGTCGACGATGATGTCTCCCGGCTCCAGCAGCCCGCGCAACTGCTCGATGACCGCTTCGGTGGCGGAGCCGGCCTGCACCATGATTATCACGGCGCGCGGCCGCCGCAGCGAGGCGACGAAAGCGGCCGCATCGGCGGCCGGCACGAAGTCGCCCTCGCCCCCGTGCAGGTCCATAAGCCGCTCCGTGCGGGCCGGGGTGCGGTTGAACACCGCGACCGAGTGACCCATGCGGCTGGTTGGCGAGGCCAACAAGTACAT
>NZ_LK995530.1:30527-48825 GCF_900002405.1 Actinomyces succiniciruminis
CACCCCCAGCCCGTACACGCCGATATCCGCTGAGGCGGGCTGCGGGACGAAGTCGCTCGCTGAACTCATCGCAATCCTCTTCTGCCCGTCCGCACGGGCCACGGTTCTGGGATCGGTTATTGGGCAAGGTTACGCGCCGGGCGGGCTCCCGGCGCGCCCCAGAGCCTACCGTTGCGGCCGTCGCGTCGTACACGGCCGGTGAGAACTTAAGACACGCCCTGACAGACACCCCCTCGACACCCGCCCTGCCCGGCGGCGGTGCCGGTCGAGCGCATAGAGTGGACAGTGTCGGCCCTGCACCGCATCCGGGATCCGAGCGGGCGTCATGGTCGGCCGCAACCACCCACCGGGAAGAAGAACAGGAAGGCGCAGAAGGCACCCGTGGACCTCTCCCATATCTCAAGCACACCGACCGCGTCCGGCACCTCGGGAGGCGTTGCCGCTCCGCGGAACAATCCACTGCTGGACCCGCGCGATCTGCGTCTGCCCCGCATCGCCGATCCGTGCGTGCTGGTCATGTTCGGCATCACCGGCGACCTGGCCCGGCGCAAGCTCCTGCCGGCCATCTACGACCTGGCCAACCGCGGCCTGCTCTCCCCCAGCTTCTCACTGGTGGGCGTGGGACGGCGCAGCTGGTCCGACGACGACATGCGCGAATACGTCGCGGACGCGGTGCGCGGCGGCGCCCGCACCCCCTGGCGGCAGGCGATCTGGGATCAGCTGGCCGCCGGCATGCGCTTCGTCGAGCTGGCCTCCTTTGACGACGACGGCGCCTACGAGCGGCTCACCCGCACCGTCACCGACCTGGACGCCACCCGCGGCACCGGCGGCAACCGCGCCTTCTACCTGTCGGTGCCGCCGGCCTGGTTCTCCGCCGTCACCGAGCATGTGGCCGCCTCCGGACTCGTGGACGAGGTCCCGGGCTCCTGGCGGCGGGTGATCATTGAGAAGCCCTTCGGCCACAACCGCGCCAGCGCCCAGGAGCTGGACGCCGTCGTCTCCCGGATCGTGCGCCCGGACGACGTCTTCCGCGTCGACCACTACCTGGGCAAGGAGACGGTGCAGAACATTCTGGCCCTGCGCTTCGCCAACACCATGTTCGAGCCCCTGTGGAACCAGCGCTACGTGGACCACGTGCAGATCACCATGGCCGAGGACATCGGCATCGGCACCCGCGCCGGCTACTACGACACGATCGGCTCGGCCCGCGACGTCATCCAGAACCACCTGCTGCAGTTGC
The DNA here is from genome assembly GCF_900002405.1 of Actinomyces succiniciruminis. Classification (GTDB taxonomy): domain Bacteria; phylum Actinomycetota; class Actinomycetes; order Actinomycetales; family Actinomycetaceae; genus Actinomyces; species Actinomyces succiniciruminis. Next base: position 31,768 of record NZ_LK995530.1, read on the forward strand.
TGGCCCTGACCGCCATGGAGGAGCCCATCTCCATGCGCGCCTCCGCCATCCGCTCCGAGAAGGAGAAGGTGCTGGCCGCCGTCAAGCTGGAACGGGCCGGCGTCCTCGATCTGGACGCGACCACCGCCCGCGGCCGCTACGAGGCCGGCTTCCAGGGCGGCGTCCCCGTGCGCGGCTACCTGGAGGAGGACGGGGTGGCCGCCGACTCCCACACGGAGACCTTCGCCGCGGTGCGGCTGGAGATAGCCAACCGCCGCTGGGCCGGGGTCCCCTTCTACCTGCGTACCGGCAAGCGGCTGGCCCGCCGGGTCACGGAGGTGGCGGTGGTGTTCAAGCGACCACCGTTCCTGCCCTTCACCGACGCGGCCACGGCCGGCCTGGGCGCGAACACGATCGTGCTGCGCATTCAGCCCGACGAGGGCATCACCATGCGCATGGCCTCGAAGGTTCCCGGCACCCAGATGGAGCTGCGCGATGTGACCATGAACTTCGGCTACGGCGCCTCCTTCAACGAGGAGTCCCCAGAGGCCTATGAGCGGCTCATTCTGGACGCGCTGCTCGGCGACGCCCCGCTGTTCCCGCAGCAGCGGGAGGTGGACCTGTCCTGGCGGATCCTCGACCCGGTGATCGAGCACTGGGCCGCGAACGGGGTGCCGGAGGGCTATCGGCCCGGCTCCTGGGGGCCGCCCTCGGCCCATGACCTGCTTGCCCGCGACGGCCGCATTTGGAGGCGCTCATGATCATCAACCTCACCGAGACCACAACCGACGAGATCGTCTCCACCCTCCTTTCCGAGGGTGTCAGCAGCGGTTCGCGCGTACTCACCCTCGTGATCGACACCGACCGGGACGGTCTGGAGGAGGCCCTCGTGGCCGCCCACGGCGCCAGCCTGGACCATCCCTGCCGCGTGGTGGCGGTCGTGTCGCCGACCAACGGCAGCGACGACGCCGACGACGACCGGCGTCACAATGGGCACCGTCCCGACGGCTCCCTCGGCCATCTCGACGCCGAGATCCGGCTCGGCCACGACGCCGGCGCCGGCGAGACCCTGGTGCTGTTCCCGGAGGGCGAGGCGGCCCGCCACGCCGACACCCTGGTGGTGCCCTTCCTCCTGCCCGACGTGCCCGTGGTGACCTGGTGGCCGTATGCGCCGCCCGTGCGCCCGGCCACGAGCCCGCTCGGAGCCCTGGCCACCACCCGCATCACCAACACGCCCTCTCAGCCGGACCCGTCCTCCGCCCTGGCGGCCCTCGCCCCCGAGTACACGCGCGGCGACATCGACCTGGCCTGGACGCGCATCACCCTGTGGCGCGCCATGGTCGCCTCAACCCTGGACTCGCTGCTGTGCGCCGGGGCGGTCCGGGGAGTCGTCGTCGCCGGCGAGCCGCACAATGCCTCGGTGTCCCTGATGATCCGCTGGCTGCGGCTGCGCCTGGGTGTGGATGTGGAGCGGGTGGATGCCCCAGAGGTTCCCGGCATCGCCACCATTACGGTGCGCACCGACTCCGGTGACCTGGTGATCACGCGCAAGGACCACGAGCGGGTGATGATCACGCGCCCCGGCGTCGAGCGCCCACAGGTCGTGACCATGGCCCGCCGCGAGCCGGTGGCCACAATGAGCGAGGAGTTGCGTCGGCTCAGCCCGGACCTCGTCTACGAGGAGGTTCTGGCCACCTTCGCCGAGGACTCCGCCCAGGCCGCCGTTGCGGAAGAAAGGACCCACTGATGCCCACAGTCGATGCCGCCGCCGTCAACGCGGCCGCGGACGCCCGTCCCCTTCCCTCCGTCGTCGTCCACGACTCCATGACCGAGGCGGCCGCCACCGCCGCCGCGGAGACCGCGCGACTGCTCGCCGACGCCGTCGCCGAGCGGGGCGTCGCCCACCTGGTCCTGACCGGCGGATCGGGCGGTGCGGCGCTCGCTGCGGCGCTGCCCGCCGCACTCGCCGCCGTCGGGCTCACATCCGCGCACGGGCTGGATCGGGTGCACCTGTGGGAGGGTGACGAGCGCTTCGTGCCCGCCGACCACCCGGACCGCAACGACCTACAGGTGACGGGACTGGTAGCCGCCGGAATTCCGGAGGCCAATGTGCACCGCCTGCCTGGCCCCGAGCAGGTGGAGTCCGTCGACGCGGCGGCCGCCGCACTGGCCGAGGCGCTGCGGGAGCACGGCCCGGCCGACGGGCGCTTCGACGTCGTCCACGTGGGGCTGGGGCCGGATGCGCACGTGTGCTCGCTGTTCCCGGGGCACCCGGTCGCGCCCACCACCGGTACGGACGTGATCGCGGTGCACGATTCCCCCAAGCCGCCGCCCGAGCGCGTGTCCTTCACCTTCGACGTGTTGCACCGGGCACGTCGGGTCATGGTGGTGGCCGGCGGGGCCGGTAAGACCGAGGCGGTGGCCAAGGGGCTGGCCGCCCCCGACGTCGTCGCCGCCCCGGCCTCCTGCGCCCGCGGCGAGGCCACGGTCTGGCACCTGGATCGGGCGGCCGCCGCCGGCGTGCCCGACTGATCCGGACCGATTCGGTCCGCCCACACCCAAGCCGGCCCGACGCGCCCGCCGGCGTCCACAGGGACCGCCGGCGGCGGCCCTCCGCGCCGGCCTGTGGACGTCCGCGGGTTGCTCCTGTGCAGACGAACGCGGCTCGGATACCGTGTTTGTATGAGAATCCAACCAATTGGCTCATCCGACCTGACCGCCTCCAACCTCATCCTCGGCCTGATGCGCATTAAGGAGCTCAGCGACGCCGAGATCCGCGACCTGGTGGCCACCGCCCGCGGCGCGGGCATCACCATGTTCGACCACGCCGACATCTACGGCCGCGACCACGCCTGCGAGGAGCGCTTCGGCTCGGCCCTGAACTGGTCGGCCGCCGAGCGCGAGCAGGTGGTGCTGCAGACCAAGTGCGGCATCCGCTGGGGCTGGTTCGACTTCTCCGCCCAGCACATCCTTGAGTCCGTCGACGCCTCCCTCAAGGCGCTGCAAACCGACTACCTGGACGTGTTGCTGCTGCACCGTCCCGACGCGCTGGTCGAGCCGGAGGAGGTGGCCGCCGCCTTCGACTCCCTCGCCGCCTCAGGGAAGGTGCGCCACTTCGGCGTCTCCAACCACACGCGCGGCCAACTGGAGCTGCTGCGAGCCACCGTGGACCAGCCGCTGCTCGTCAACCAGCTGCAGCTGTCCCTGACGCATGCGGACATGATCGCCGAGGGCGTGGCCCTGAACATGCGCCACGACCAGTCGGTGGTGCGCACCGACGGCATCCTCGACTACTGCCGCCTGACCAACACCACCGTTCAGGCCTGGTCCCCCTTCCAGTCCGGTGACGGCTCCGGCCCGTTCCTGGGCAACCGGGAGCGCTACGGCGAGCTGAACGACGTCGTGGACCGCCTGGCCGCCGAGTACGGCGTGGCACCGGAGGCGATTGCCACCGCCTGGATCACCCGCCACCCCGCCCGTATTCAGGTGGTGCTGGGCACCACCCGCCCGGACCGGGTCGAGGCCGCGGCCGCCGGCTCCGAGCTGGAGCTGACTCGCGAGCAGTGGTACGAGGTCTTCCGCGCCGCGGGCTACATCGTTCCCTGAGCCGCCTCCGGCCGCGGAACCCGCCCATCATGCTGCCTCGTCTCCACCGATCCGCCCGGAGGGCGCCGGCGGCCTGCGTGCTTTCGGCAGTGCTCGCCCTGACTCCGTGCGCGGTCGCGCCCCCGGCGGCAGCGGATACCGCGAGTTCGCTGGATGCGCCAACCGCGGCCGCTGTCTCCTGGGATGGGCGAGGTCGGCTCGTGCTGGGCGCGGCGGAGGCGTTGGACGCGCTCGAGGCGTTGCCGGAGGACTCCCCCGCCGCCGTCTCCTGGGGTGAAGGGGGTTCGCGCACCGGCTGGTTCGGCCAGGCGTGGATGGACGTCGATGGGGATGGCTGCGACACCCGCAACGAAATCCTGGCCCGGGACCTGACCGACGCGGACTTCTCCCGCGAGGACGGCACGCAGGACATCGAAGCCGGGCGCGGTCAGGGGGCGGCCGTCTGCCCCGACGCCACGGTCTGGTCGGGCACCCTCCACGATCCCTACACCGGATCCACGGTCGCCTTTCAGCGTGGGCAGGACACCTCCGACGCCGTTCAGATCGACCACGTGATCCCGCTGAACTACCTGTACGCGCACGGTGCCTGGCAGTGGGATCAGCGCCGGCGTCTGCTGGTTGCCAATGATCCGTTGAATCTGCTGGCGGTGGATGGCGCGGCCAATCAGGAAAAGTCCAACTGCGGCCCGGCCACCTGCCCGGCCGGCTCCACCGAGACGGGCACTTGGACCACTGCTACCGGGCCCGGATGGTGGCCCGACGACGTCGGTTACCGCTGTGAGTACGCGCGCCGGTTCGTCAGCGTGGCGGCCGCCTACGACCTCGGGCTGCCGGACGCCGACGCCGCCGCCCTGCGCACGGCGCTGACCGACTGCGCGGCCGGCGGCGACGGCGCCGTCTCGGTGCCCGAGCGCGTTCGCAGTGTTGGTGTCCGGGTGGGGCAAACGGTGCTGGCTGACCGCGTCTACACACTGGTTTGTGCCGCCGGGGCGCTGCTGATCGGGCTCGGGCTGGTGACGCGTGGGCGTGCCGCCCTGCCCCGTCGACCCCGCCGCCGCGCATCTCGCCGAGGTCGGTAGAAGTTACGTGCCGAGGTCGGTTGAACTTACGTGCCGAGGTCGGTTGAAATGGCACCGAGGCCCGACGCCCGATCCCCTAGGATCGGACACGTGGCGAATACGCAGTCGGGCCCAGCGGCCGGAAGCGATAGCCGGAGCGCTCCCGGCATAAACGATCCGGCGTCGGCGCGCGTGGACGTGTGGCTGTGGAGCGTGCGGCAGGTGAAGTCCCGCTCCGCCGCGACCGCGGCCTGCCGCGCCGGCCACGTGCGCATCAACGGCGAGACCGCCAAGCCCTCCCAACACGTGAAGGTGGGCGACGAGATCCGCTATCGCGTGCAGGGCTTCGACCGGCTGCTGCGCGTGCAGCGGATCCTCGTCAAGCGGGTGGGTGCACCCGTCGCCCGCACCGCCTACACCGACTTCTCTCCCCCGCGTCCGACCCCGCTGGATGCGCCCGCCGCGATCGTTCGCGACCGCGGGGCGGGCCGCCCCACCAAGAAAGAGCGTCGTCAGCTCGACGCCCTGCGCGCCACCCGCCGGGCCGACGTCGATATCGAGCACCTGCTGGACGAGGACTGAAGGAGAACCGCATGTCTCCCTCCGCTCGCGCCACTCGTGGCGCGGCCGCCATCGCCGCCCTGAGCGCCATCGGGGCGCTGGCGGTGCGCCGCCGAGAGCTGGGACCGGGACTCAACCGCGTGGCCCGGGAGCTGCGTGCGCCGCTGTTGGTGATTGGCCGGGGCCAGGCAGGAGTGCCCGAGGACCTGCCCACCGACTTCTCCTCCGTGCTTTCCTCGCGGCTGCCCGCGCGGGTATTCCCATCCGGCCTGGGGCACCGTGACGTCGTCGTCGATGGCGGTCTGGAGGTGCCGGTGTGGCGGTACGAGCCGGATGCGCGGCGGCAGGCGCCGCCGTCGGGCGCCCTCGTGTGGCTGCACGGTGGCGGTTTTGTGGGCGGCTCCCCCGCCCAGGACCACTTGTTCTGCTCACGCATCGCCCGGGAACTGGGCATTCTGGTGGTCTCCGTCGATTACCGGCTGGCGCCCGCCCACCCCTATCCGGCGGCACTCGACGACGCCTTCACCGTTCTGCGTCGGCTGCACGCCGAGGCCGCGGCCGAGGGCGTGGACGCCGAGCGGATTGCGATCGGCGGCGCCAGCGCCGGCGGCGGGCTCGCGGCCGCGCTCGCTCAGCGCGCCCTGGACGAGGGAGTACCGGTTGCTTTCCAACTGCTGATCTATCCGATGTTGGATGACCGCACGGGTGCCGGTGGCGCCGAGATTCCCGGCCGCGGCGAGTTCGTGTGGACCGCCCGTCGCAACACGGAAGGTTGGGGCGCCTACCTGGGGCGTCCGGTCGCCGAGCCGGCCGACCGGTGGGCGCCGGCGCGCTGGGCGGTGCCGGCTCGGCGGGAGCACCTGGATGGGTTACCGGCCGCCTGGATCGGCGTTGGCGAGCTGGACCTGTTCCTTGATGAGGACCGTGCCTATGCAGAGCGCCTGCGGGCTGCCGGCGCGCAGGTGCAACTGCGGGTTGAGCCGGGTATGTATCACGGCGCCGACTACTGCACCTGGTCGGCGGCGATGCGCGATTTCCGCAGTGACGCGATCGATGCTCTGCGTCGGGGGCTGGCGGGCGGAAGCTGAGAGCCCGCGCGACCGTCCCGTCCGGCGGCGGCGCTCAGGCCAGGCGCTGGAGCAGGGCGTCGACGGTGCGTAGGACGCCGGCTTCGGTGTTCGCGGGCGCGGTCCAGTGGGCGACGGCCTGAATGCCGGGGTGGGCGTTGGCCATGGCGAATGACAGCTCGGACCGCTCGTACATGTCCAGGTCGTTGAGATAGTCGCCGAAGACGGCTGTCTGCGCCGGCGTGATGCCCAGGCGCGCCTGCAGGGCGGCCAGGGCCCGGCCCTTGGAGGCGGTGCGGGGCATGAGGTCGGTCCAGTGCACGCCGGAGACGACGGCCTGCACGTCCGGCACGGCCGCCTTCAGTGCCTGCGAGCTGCCGGCCTCGACGTCGTCGAAGTCGTATACGGCCACCTTCAGCGTCCGGTCCAACGGCACGGCGAGTAGATCGTCGACGATCTCCAGCTCCCGGTAGTAGCGGGAGACCTCTTCCACGAAGGGCGGGTCCTGGCGGTCGATGTAGGCGCATTCCACCCCGGCCAGGACGGCGCCGACGTTGTAGCCGTCGATGCCCAGGTCGCGGGCGGTGTCGATGGTGGCGACCGTGTCGCTCACGGTTATGGTCTCGCAGTGGATGACCTCGTCGTCTTGGACCACCAGGGTGCCGTTCTCGGCGATGATCGGCGAGTGGGTGATCGGCTCACCCAGCACGGAGCGCAGGTTGGCGAGCTGGCGCCCGGAGGCGGGAGCGAACAGCACCCCGTGGGCGCGCAGCCGCGAAACCATGTCGGCGAATCCCGCCGGGAGTAGGCCGTCGCCGTCGAGCAGGGTGCCGTCCATATCCGTGACGACCAGGCGCAGGTCGACGGGCGCGGGCGGCAGTGGGGCGGGGCCGGCAACCGAGCCGGGCGTGGTGGAGGACTTCACGCAGGCGATTGTTACAGACCCGGCGGATGATCGTGAATCGGTGCAAGCGATCAAATGGTGCGTTTGACAATTCCATCCACGACGGCGTCGATTGCCTCGATCAGTCTCAGGCCGATCACGTCTACGCGTCTGAGCAGTTCGCGGCGGGCGAGCGCCTCCATGTTCAGTTCTTCCACGAACAGTTGGCGCAGGCCGTCGTCGTACTGTTCGCGTACCCGGCGGCCCTCCTTACGGGCGGAGGTGCACAGCTCCCGGTTGATGCGCCCGGAGGAGGTGTCCATGGCACCGACCAGCTGCTCCAGTCCGCGGCGAATGTGTTCGAGGCCCGTCCGCGAGTGGTCATCGGGCTGGACCTGCCAGGCGCGGGTCTCCCGCACGAAGTCACGAGTGTTGGTGAGCACCTCATCGAGGCAGCGGGAGAAGCGGAACATGTCCTCCCGGTCGAGCGGCGTCACCACCCGTGTTGACAGCAGGTGCACGAACTGCAGGCGAGTCGTGTCTCCCTGGCGCTCTACCTGCTCGATGCGCTCGACCAGCGCGTCCAGATCCGCGTCCGCCTCGCATGCGCGCAGCGCGAGCTCGACGCCCTCAATGGCGAGAGTCGCCTGCGCCGACAGCGCCCCGACCAGGGTCTGCCGCCTCCCCGGTCGCCGTAGCCACGTCCACAGTCTTGCCATGCCGCATCCGTCCTCCGTGTACCCAATTGTGCGCGCCGCGCGACACCGTGCTCAATGACCGATCAGCATGGCCGCGCCGGCCCCGCACAGCAGGGATACCGGGAGGGTCCAGGCCCAGGCGGCGGCGATCCGGCCGACGGCGTTCCACCGCAGTCTTCTCCACTGGACGCCGGGCACGCTCCCCATGAGGGCACCCACCGTGGCCTGAGTCATTGACACCGGGGCACCGAGAATGGCGCCCACCGTGACCGCCAGTGCCGTGGCCACCAGGACATTGCTGACCTGATAGGGCTTCGGTGCGAACACGCCCACCCGCCAGGCGCGGCCCGCAGCGCGCAGACCGAGCCTAGCCCCGATGGCGAAGGCCAACCCGGATCCGACCGCCGCCATCAAGCGCAGCGCCGGGCCGCCACCCGGACCGCCCACGGGCTGCCCCAGCGCGGTCATCCACACCACGAACAGCTTCTGGCCGTCATTGAGCCCATAGGCCGCGCAGACGCAGATGAAGCCGCCGCTGCGGGCATACCCCATCCACCGGTGGGCGTCCGGCAGCCGCAGGCGTGCCAGCACGGCCAGGAGGGCGCGAGCGCACAATCCGGCCAGCACGGGAGCCAGGGCGGCCAGTGCCAGCACCCGTGCGACGAGTGGCCAGTTCGCGCCTCCACCTACCAGGCGCACCCCGGTCGCGGCGCCTACCAGGGCGAGCGTGACCGACGTGGGCACCCGCACGACCGCCGCGGCCCCCAGGGTCACGATCGCCGCCAACAACACGGTGCCGAGTTCACGCACTCCGCCGCCGCCCAGAAGCTCCCGATAGGTGCCGGCCACGGGCGCCGTCCCCGCCAGTGGGACCAGGGCGGTCACAGCGGCGAGGATGGCGACCGGGCCCCAGGGGCGCTCTGGGTTGGCCCCGATGTTGAGCGCGCACAGCGGCGCCCCATCGTTTCTGCCCACTACGACGGTGAAGGCCAGTACCAGCGCGGCGGTTAGCAGCACGGCACAAGGCTCTCACGCGCCGTGTCAGGGACGCCACACCGTCGGCTCGGGCTCCAGGAGGTCGGTCGCATCGGCACCCGCGCAGTCGGCCAGGCTCACGCACCGCAGTGCCGGGTCGTCATAGGTCGAGTAGTAGTAGGTGCCGGTGCGGGCCGAGAAGCAGCCGGTGTACAGCGTGCGCTCGTAGGCGCCGTCGGCCATGAGGGCGGCCCCATCCACCATGGAGACATTGCCCAGGGTGTGGAACAACCGGGAGACGTTCTCCGCCTCATTGTCCTTAACCGGGTAATGGGCGTTTAGGAATGCCGCCTTGGCGAATCTCGACGGCGAGTAATAGTCGCCGGGAATTCCACGCATGCCGGCACCTGAACCGAATGGGGAGAGTTCAGCATCGCGCCAGTGGGCGGCGTCCGGCATATCACCGTTGGCGGTGATGAAGGTGCGCAGATTCTCCATGTGCCAGTCGAAAGTGGGCTGGTTGGCCAGAGTATCGACCGGGTTGTGGTGAATGTGCATGCCGTCCTTCATGTACTCCACCACGATGCTGCGCCGCCCATCGCCGATGATCCAGTGCAGCAGGGAGACGCCGAGGTCATCGCTGACCGGTTTGGCCACGATGGCGGTTTCCACCAGTGCCGCCTCGACCTCATCGACGCTGGTGAAGTTCGCCGCGATCCACAGCGGGAACTCGTAGGCGGCCACGTTGGTCTTGCCGACCACCGGCCCGTCCTGGTAGCAGGCGTAGCCGGGGAAGTTCAGTCCGGCGACGGCCAGGCCGGCGTCGTTGCCGCAGTCGAAGTACAGCGGGTAGTCCTCGAAGACGATGCCCATGCCGATCACCGCGTGCGCGGCCGGAGTATCCTCACCGAACGCCGAACGGATCATGAAGCCCGAGGGTACGACTACGATGCGCTCGCCATAGGACGTGCTCCAGTCCAGATTGCGCCCGAAGTACATGTTGCCTTCACTGTCCGTGAACCTGATTCCCGTGCACATGGCAGCCTCTTTCCACATGTGAGCGTTGACGACGTATTGACTGAACGGTGCCGGCCGGGCACCTGGAAGGAAATGTAGTACGCCGCTCCAGCATATGTGGGAGATTTCACCAATTCGATACGGCGGGCGCCTTATCTGGGAAAACAATGAAATTAGTCTGCGGTTTTCCGGGATGGAATAGTGGCATCAACCTGGCTCCTCGCGTTTGGGAGTTCGCCATGCCGGTTCGGAGGGTCGGAGAGGCGTAAGCGCCTCACCCACGCGCACAGACCCAGTTCCGCAGACCCCTGGTGGGCGAACCCGAAGTCCACCGCACCCAGAACTCGAAGCGCCGCTATATCTCGGAGTGCTGATTCACGCGAGCCCTCGGCAGCGCCCGTCCGGCAATCAGCTCCGCCACGCGAAACGCCTCGTCCAGGTCCGGGGTCTGACCGAGGTAGGTCAGCCGGTAAAGGAAGGTGCCCACCAGCATGTCCACGCTGGTGACCGGGTCCGGCCCGTTCCACGCTCCCGTGTCCACCGCGCGGGCGACGGCGGCAATCGCCCCGTCTCGCAGGGGTGCGATCACGCGCTCCCGGTAGGCGGCGGCCGCCCGGGGGTGCCCGGCGAGCTCCATACCCAGGCCGGGCAGCGCCGTCGTCAGGGGCGGGCGCATGAGCAGTCGCCAGGTGTGGACGATGATGCGAGCGAGGTCGGCCAGCGGGTCCTTACCCGCCGGGAACTCCCGCGGCCCGAGGGCGGCGTCGACGGCGTCGACGGCGAGCTCGGCCAGGGAGGGCCAGCGCCGGTAGATCGTGGACTTGGGGACGCCCGCACGCGCGGCTACCGCGTCGATGCGCAGACCGTGCAGCCCCACCTCGGTCAACAGAGCGAAGGTTTCCCGCAGGATGCGTTCGTCCAGCGCAGTGTCGCGCGGGCGTCCGCCGCGGCCCGCATCTGTGCGCCGAGAGGTGCCGGCGCGCAGCCCGGCCCGTCGGCCCGCCTCACCCGTGTCGTCTGGCCTGCCCGCCACGGTGTCCTCCTCATCCTGTCGCCGGATCGCACGCAATTCTTCCATCTGACCCCCACTTCCGCTACTGTAGGTTGCGCAATTATTGGTAGCGATATCCTGGGAGGCCCCATGGACAGAGTTGACTTGGCGACTTCAGGACTGTTCTTCGCCTGGCTGGCTCACGACCTGGAGGAGTACGCGACCATGCCCGGGCGCCGTCACTCCTTCATACGCTCACTGCCACTCCTGCCCGAGGACGTACGCACGCGGGGGATGTCGCGCGACCAGGTGTATGTGGCGCTGAGCCTGATGGGGGTGTTGATGGCGGCGGCCTCCGTGGACGGTTACCGCACCCGCGGGCGCTCGGGCTTCTACCAGGCGATGCTCTACGGCTACGGCATGCACGCCTTCATACACCTGGGCTCGGCAGCACTGGCCCGCGGCTACACGCCCGGCTGCACCACCGCCCTCCCGCTGGTGCTTCCGTTCTGGCGCTTCGCCAAGGCGGCTCTGCGGGCCGACGGCGTCGAGCCGAAGCCCGCCCGGTGGACCATTCCGGCCTTCCCCGTCGTCGGCGTCGTGCTGCATGGGGCCGGGTACCTGGCTGCGCGGCGCTGGCGGAGCTTCACCTCATGACGCGGCCCGCCGGTGCCAAGGCGGCGGCGCTGGGGCTGGCCGCCTGCTATCTGCTCAACGACGGCGAGGAACTATTCACCTACCGGGCCTCATCCGCCTGGCTGCTGCATCGCGCGCCAGAATGGATGCCGCTTCCGGAAGGGGCGCGGCGCGAGGGGTGGAGTCAGGCGCATGTGAGTCTGGCGATCGCCCTGATCGGGATTCACTGGGTCGGCGCCTCGGTGGCGGGATACCGCAGCGGAGGTCGCTCCGCCTGGTTCCAGAACGCGGCCGCGGCCTGGGGCCTGCACGGCTTCGCCCACCTGGCGGCGTGCGCGGCCCGGGGCGGGTACGTGTCCGGGGCACTAACCGCACCGCTGGTAATCGGCTACGGCGCCTGGGCCCGCGGCGCACTTCGGGCCCAGGGCGTGCCCTCCCGCGTGTCGCCGGCCGGCGTCGCCGCCTCCCTGCCGATACTGTTCGCCGCACACGCCGGAGCGGAGTTCGCGCTTGCGGCGATCGGCAGTGATCGTCCGGCGCCGTCACTGCTGTTCGCCAGACGGTAACGTTGTCATCATCCCCTGAGCCGACCGAGAAGAACGGAGAGCACCGCAGTGACACGTGTACTGGTGACCGGAACAAGCACCGGACTGGGGCTGGGCGCTCTGCACGACCTGCTGGACGCCGGAGCAGAGGTCGTGGCGCACGTGCGCCGCGAAGCACAGCTGGAGGCGGTGCGTCGAGAGCTTGGGGTATCGGTTCCCGGCGTCGTCGGGGACCTGGCCGATCAGGCCCAGGTGCGGGACGTGGCCGAGCAGGTAGCCGAACTGGGCGGCGTGGACGCCGTCATCCACTCCGCCGGCACCATGGACGAGCGTCTGGTGCTGGCCGTCAACGTGGTCGCCCCCTACCTGCTCACCGCCCTCGTGCCCGCGCAGCGCCACGTCTACCTCTCCTCCAGCATGCACCGCGGCGGCCGACTCAACACCGCACGGCTGGCCGAACTGGACTGGACGGGCACGCGGCCGACGGCGTCGTACTCGGACTCCAAGCTACTGGTCACTGTGCTGGCCGCCGCGGTGGGCCGGCTCCGTCCGGGCACGTGGGCCAACGCCGTCGACCCGGGCTGGGTGCCCACCCGCATGGGCGGCGCCGGCGCCCCGGACGACCTGGAGGCCGGGCACCGCACCCAGGCCTGGCTGGCGCTGGGCGATGACCCGCGCACCCACACCAGCGCCTACTGGCACCACCAGCGCACGCAGGACCCCGACCGGCGCGTGAATGACATCGAGCTCCAGGACCGGCTGCTGGCTGCGTTGGCGCAGGAGACGGGAACGCCGCTGGGCTAGCGCCGCAGCCGGCACCGGAGACTCCGTCGGAACACGCTCACGGTAACGGCGGCCCCGCCGCCGTCCGACTCCAGGACCGTTGCACGACGGTCTCGACCCGGCACCCGCGGCCCGTCCCGGACCATGCCGCCACGTCGTCGTCCTAGATTGCCCGCATGCCAACGCTAACCGCGCGCGGCGTCGCCTCCGCAGCCGCCCCCGAACACATGCCTCCCCGCAGCTGGTCCCTCACACTGACGCTGACCATGCTCGGACTGTTCTCCGCCTGGTTCGGCCCCATTCAGGTGCTGCTCGGGCTGCAGGCGGCCCAGCTCGCCCCCGACCACAAGGAGGCGGTGCTGTCCCTGGTCACCGGCCTGGGTGCGCTGGTGTCCACGCTCGGCAATCCGGTCTTCGGCGCCCTGTCAGACCGCACTTCCGGGCGCTTCGGCCGCCGCCTGCCCTGGATCGTCGGCGGCCTGGCCCTGGGCACCGTCGGACTGGTGGTCCTGGCCATCGCCGACTCGGTGGCGTTGATGATCCTGGGCTGGTGCCTGGTGCAGGGCTTCCTCAACGCGGCCTACGCCGCCCTGAATGCGTCGGTGACCGACCAGGTGCCGGTGGACCGCCGCGGCTTCGTCTCCGGGCTCATCGGCGTGGCGCAGACCGCCGGCCTGGTGATGGGCGCCGGTATTGCCGCCACGGCGGGTGGCACTCGCACCGGTTACCTGGTGCTGGCCGTGCTAGTGGTCGTCCTCGGCATCCCGCACGTTCTCAACGCCCGCGACCTGCGGCTGCCCGACGGCGCCCCGCGCCCGTCGCTGCGGCACATCCTCGCCGGCTTCGTGCCACCGCTGCGCTCCCACCCGGACTTCGGCTGGGCGTGGTTGACCCGCTTCCTGGTCAACCTGGGCAACTCCACCGGGACGCTCTACCTGCTCTACTACCTCATGGATGCGGTCGGCATGGAGGCCGACGCCGCCGCTACCGGAGTCTTCATCCTCACCGGCATCTACGCCGTCGCCGTGTTCGGCTCGACCGTGTCCGGCGGCATCTGGTCCGACCGGCTGGGACGGCGCAAGCCCTTCGTGATCGTGGCGGCGCTGGTGACGGGGCTGGCGGCGCTCGACCTGGCGCTCACCCAGAACTGGATCGGTGCGATCGTCGGCGCCGTCATCCTCGGGATCGGCTTCGGCGCCTTCACCAGCGTGGACTTCGCGCTGGTCACCCAGGTGCTGCCCAGCTCCGGCGACGCCGCTCGCGACCTGGGAATCATTAACATCGCCTCCGCCGGCGCCCAGGTACTGGCCCCGGTTGTCGCCGCCCCCATCGTCACCCACCTGGGTGGCTACACGGGCCTGTACCTGATGGCGGCCGCAGCCTGTGTGCTCGGCGCCGTCTGCGTCACGCGAATCCGCACAGTCGACTGACCCCGTGTCGGCGCATTCGGCCGGCGGAAGTATTCACGCCGGCCGAATCGGGTGCCGGATGACCGTGCGCAGCCGCTCGGGGGCGACGCGTCGGGCGTCGCTGAGATAGATCTCGTGGTGGCGGCGCACGTCGGAGAAGTCCGGCACATAGCCCTCTGACTGCGCAAACTCGTGCATGAGGGCCAGTGTGGCCGGCTCGTCGTCGTAGGGGCCCACGTGCAGGCACTGCACGCACAGCCCCTCCTGCAGAGGCATGAACTGGACCCGGGAGAAGTCGGCGTGCTTCTTGCGCGTCGCCTCCTCAAGCGCCCAACCGAACTCGGCCTCCGTGACGAAGTCCGGCAGGCGGATGGCGGCGATCCACTCGAAGCGCTCCTTGTGGGCGTAGTCGACGTCGCCGGCGCCTGCCTGCCACCAGAAGCCCTCCAGTGGTGGGACCACGTAGTCGAAGTACCCCTCCATGAGGTGCCCGGCGCGCCGGCTCATCTTGATGGTGAAGGCGACGGCGTACAGCAGGCCGATCGCCTGCTGGTACTCCCCGTCCTCGCGGTTGGGGTCCCCACTGCCGCGCACGGCAATGAAGTTCATGGCGGGGACGTCCACAATGCCCGGCCGCCGGGGCGGGGCGTAGAACTCCTTGTACTCCCATCAACCGCATCATCACGCGGTTTTCGGCGTGTCGCACCCCAAACCTGGGCCATATCTGGGCCGAACGATCCTGAAACACGCCTGGAACATCCCTCCCACGCAAGACTTGAGTCATCCAGGCTCAACCCTGACCCGGCGGCTGAAGGAATGTCCCGGCGCTGTCCCCGACGTGTCCCCCGGGACGTCCCCGCACTGTCCCTCGGGACAGGAGTGGGGACGCCTCCGGGACGGGGTGGCGCTCGCGGGTGCGCTCGGACTATTTACCGGCGGGTTGGTTTTGGTTGGGGCGGCGGGGCGAAGTATTGACCGTTCGGTTGAATGTTCGCAGGATTTGCGTTTCGACCCGGTCGAGGTCTGCCGGCGCTCGGGCGGGGCCTCCTGGGGGTCGTGGGCGGCCTGGAATGCGTGGTGTGTGTCCTTGTTGGGGTGGGGTGGTGTCGGGCTGCTGGTGGGGTGTTTGGTGAGCCCTGGGGCGGCGCTCCGGTGGGGTGGGCGGCGAATAGCGGGGTTAAGAAACTGTGACCACCCTATGTGTCATCTGGGTAATGGCTGGGCGATTCTGGAATGCCAGCTGTGCTGTGAGGTAACTGGACGGTTCCAGTTAGCACGCTGGTTGTCGTGATCTAGTCGTGGCCGGGTTAGGTCGTCCTGCGTCTGGAAGCGCGCCGATCTACTCTCTCACTGGCGTTTATTCCGTGATGTTGTCGATGTTCGCACGGCCTGAACCCTGGGCAAAACCATGGCAGTGCCGGGGTGGTGCTGGTGTGTTTGTGGAATGTTTGCCGGGTGTTTGTTGTGGGCGGGTGTTGGGTGTGCCGGCCGCGATCTTGTCGGGGGTCTGGTCGACCTCGTGCGGGGCGGGCTTGGTGTCGGTGGGGTGGCGGTAGAATTGGGGTTGATGCTGCTCTGCCATGGTGTAGACGCGGGCGGGGCACCGGGTTCTTCCTTCTACCGGTGTCCCGCCCTTGTGTTTGGTGGCTGGCTAGTGTTGCCAGGGCCAGCGGTGGCGCTTACGCTCGGGCTCCTCCTGCTGCTCGGCTTCGTCGTCGGTGGTGTCGTCGTCGGTGTCGGTGTTGGGGTCATAGCCCAGGGCCAGTAGCACATCCCGCAGCGTGGCCGCCCAGGGGTCCACCGCCTCCGGGTCGGCCTCTGCGGCGGTCTTGAGCGCGTGGATGGCGCGCGTGACCTGCACCCGGAACCAGTCTCCCGTCCACTCCGCGGGCAGTGTTCCCCAGTTCAGCGGGGTGCCGGTCATGTCCTGCCAGGCCTGCACCTCCTCGGTGTCGAAGCCGGTCAGGGCGCACACCATGGGGACCGACAGGGCTTCCAGGCCGGACAGGCGGGCGGCCTGGCGTGCGACGGCCCCAGCCATGACGGCCCGGTCGGGCAGCGGGTCGGCGTAGACCGGCTCCTGAAGAATGCGGGAGCCCTCACGCACTTCCCGCAGTCCGATCATGTCGCCGCGGCCGGCCCGCTGCCTGGATTGGGGGTCCAGTAGGCGGGTGTCGAGGATCTGATCGATGGCACGCTGCCGGCGCTGCTCGCTGGTGAGTGCGGCCTCGGCGGCGGCAGCGGCCTCACGCTCGGCCCTCTGCCTGGCCTCGGCTTCGAGCCGCTTCTTCTTCTCCTCCACCCAATCCATGCGGGTGAGCCGATTGGTGTCGTCCAGCTGCCAGGCCACCCACTTCAAGTTCAGCGGCACGGTGCGGTCATAGTCCTCATGGAGGTGCCACAGTGCGTCTCGGATGCGGTCGGCGGCGGTCTTGCGCCACTCGACCGGTAGGTCCTTGAAGCGTGCGTGGCCGCGGGGATAGTCGGGGTTGTGCTTGTCCAGCTCGTCCCGCCGGCGGCCGGTGATGGCCTCCATGACGTTGATGTCCACCTCCTCCTTGCTGCTCATCAGGGTTTGCAGGATGCGCTGGTGTGCGGCCTGGCGGGATTGTGCTGCGGCTGCGGGGTCGAGCGCCTGTGGTGGGGTTGTGTTGACCGGCCGGAGGCGGCCGTTCTCGACGACGCCGACGACGGTGTGACCGGGGCGGGTGACGATGTCTGCCATGAGTTGGTTCCTTACGCGTTGTTCTGGGCTTGGGGTAGGCCCGTGGGTGGGTGGTTGATGATGCGGGCGGCGACGGACCTGTAGGTGGGGTCCAGGCCCTCGGCGAGCATGGTCTTCACCGTGTG
>NZ_LK995531.1:0-4601 GCF_900002405.1 Actinomyces succiniciruminis
GGAGGCCGGCGCGGCGTCCTCGGCCGCGTCGGGCAGCTCGAAGCTCTCCTCCTCCAGGCCCGCGGCCGGGTCGGTGTCGGTGGCCAGTACGCGCGCCTCGTCGCGGCGGGCGTTGTGCACCACCACGTGGCGGCCGGCGTGCTGCGGCAGCGCCAGCGTGCGGGAGGCGAGGTTGGCCAGCGTCGGGGAGGCGGCCAGGCCGACCTCGACGACATGCTCCACGCCCAGGCCGCCCTGTTCCGGGGCGCTCAGCAGCACGTCCTGCGTCTCGATCCAGCGGACCGGGGAGGCGAACTGCCAGGCCAGCAGCTCCACCAGCAGCTGGCGGCCGAGCTCGACCGGCCGGGCGGCCCACTGCTCCCAGTCGTCCAGAATCTGGCGGACCGGCTCGGAGGGGACCACGTCCAGGATGGCACGGGCGAAGTCGCGGGACAGCGCGAAGGGACGGGCCACCAGGTTGGGCACGTAGCGGCCCACCAGACGGTCCACATCCAGGTCCGTGGGGATCAGCGTCAGCAGCCGCTCCCGGAACTCGGGCACGCCCGGGCGCAGCACCTCGGAGTGGAAGGGCACGTCGATGCCGGGCACGTACATGAACGGGTTCTTACCGCCCCGGGCGGCCGCCTTGGCGCGGGCGTCGGCGGCCAGCGCCTCCAGGCCCTTGATGGTGCCGGCGACGGCGTACTGCACGCCCGCCAGGTTGTAGTTGACGATCTGCAGGAACTCCCCGGAGGCCTCGGACACCGAGCGCACGTAGTCCTCCACGGCGTCGGCGCCAATACCCGCCTGGTTGGGGCGCAGGGCCCCCATCCGGTAGTTGGAGGCACCGGACTCATCACGCGGCACCAGGGAGTGCATGGTGGAGCCGCGCTGGAAGACGATGGAGATGGTGGTCTCCACCGACATGACGCGACCGTAGGCGCTCAGCGCGGTGTACTCGCCCAGGGAGTGGCCGGCGAAGGCGGCGGACTCCACCAGGGCGCCGGCCTCCGCCATGCGGGCGGTGGTGGCCATGGCGACGGTGGCCAGCGCCACCTGCGTGAACTGGGTGAGGTTGAGCAGCCCATCGGGGTGCCGGTAGGTCACGCCCCGGGCGGTCATCTCGGTGGGGTTGTCCCGCACCAGGGAGATCACGGAGAAGCCCAGCTCCGCGCGGGTGTGGGCGTCGGCGCGCTCCCACACCTCGCGGGCCGCCTTGGAGATGCGCATCTCGTCCAGGCCCATGCCGCGGGCCTGAATGCCCTGGCCGGGGTAGACGTAGGCGGTCGGCTCCGGCTCGGTGACGGCGGTGCCCCGGGAGACGACCTCGTCGCCAATGCGGCAGGTGACCTCCAGGACCAGGCCGCCGCCGACCACCAGGCCGGTGCGCTCCACACTGATCTGTACCCGGTCGCCGAGCTCCACGGGGCCGAGCATGGTGTAGGTCCAGCCGGCCAGTACGTGGTGGGTGCCGTCGGTGGCGGTGGCGGCGGCCGCCTGCTGGGCGGTGGCCGACAGCCACATGCCGTGCACCAGCGGGGCGTCCATGCCGGCGACCTTCGCGGCGTGGTAGCTGGTGTGGATGGGGTTGAAGTCGCCGGTGACGCGGGCGAAGGCCGTCATGTCGGTCGGGGCCGTCACGGTGATGCGGCGCAGCAGGCGGCGGGCCGCCGGAGCGGTCTCGCGGCCGGTGCCGCCGGCCTGCTCGGGCGCGGAGGGCACGGCGGTGCCGGAGGCGCGGCCGCGGATGGCGAAGCGCTCACGCATGAGCGCAACCACGCTGCCGTCGGCGGCGTCCGTCAGTTGCAGGCGCACATCCACCACGCGGCCCGCGCTGGACTCCTCCAGCCCGGCCACCCAGCCGTCGGCCTGAATGACCCGGTCGGGGCCGGCCTCGCGGGCCAGTTCCGCCAGCGGGCGGCGCAGGTCGATGGTGTGGTCCAGGTGCACCGCGCCCAGTAGCCCCTCGATCAGCGGCATGCCGTCCTCGACGACGCTGCCCAGGGCGGCGTAGACCACCGGCCAGCAGGGGCCGAGCAGGGCGTCCGGTACCAGCGGCGCGGCCGCCAGCGAGGTGGGCAGGGCGTCGGCGGTGACGGCGGCGTGGTCCGCGCCCAGGCCCGCACCCAGGGTGAAGCGGGCGTGCACGGTGCCGAAGGGCTGGTGGGCCGGGCGGCCCAGGGCGTCCTTGGCGTCCGGGACGGCGGGCACCACCTCGGGCAGGTGGTCAACCTCGTCACCGGTGATGGACACGGCGCCGACGCCGGCGGTGTCGCGCAGCAGCGCGTTCATGGTGTCGCTGATACGGCCCGGGTCGACGAAGGGAGCGGCCCCGTCCCAGGCGCGGGCCAGTCGCAGCGGCACCACCAGGCGCCGCACCGCGTGGATGCCCTCCCCGCCGGGGGTGTGGTCCCAGTGGGTGTCCAGGGCGATGTCCAGGTCGTAGGCGTCCTCGGCGACGTCGGGACGGGCCACCACCTGGTAGGCGTCGTCGTCCAGCACGCGGGCCGGGTTGACGGTCAGGTGACCGTTCCACAGCACGTGCGGGGTGACCCGCACCAACTCGGTGGCGTCGGCCACCGGGCGGGCCCCGGCGCCGCAGCCGACACCGAGGCGGCCGGCCGCCGGGGTGGGCTGCTCACCGGCGGACTGCAGCGCCTCAATCACGGCAGTCTCGAAGCGGCCCAGCAGGTGACCGATCGGCTCGTTGATGGTGGTGATGCCGGCCACGGACACCGGGCCGGGGATGATGCGCACCTGGTCGGCGGTGTAGCGGGGGTCCTGCGACTGCCACAGGGAGTCGGTGCCCCACCAGCGCAGGATGTCGGCGTCGAGCACGGGCACGAAGGGCACCGGCTTGGGGTGCTTGCGGCACAGGTCCACGAACCAGGCCGCATCCGCGGGCTCCACCTGGGTGGTGGCGGCCTCCGGGTAGCGCTCGGCCAGCGTGGCCAGGGCGGCGTCGGCGTCCAGGACATCGTCCTCACCGGCGAACAGGGTGGGGATCTCACCGTGGTCGGCGCGGTTCAGGCGCGCCTCCACCCGGTGCAGCAGATCCAGGAACCGGTCGTACCAGCCCTCGTCGGCCCAGTCGTCACGGCCCGCGGCGCGCCCGTCATGCGGCGCCACGCACAGCTCGGCGTAGCGGGCGGCCCACTCCAGGTAGCTCATCGACTCGACGTCGCCGAAGTAGGGCTTGGCGGTCTTGGCCAGGGCGGCGATCACCTCGTCGCGGCGCGCCGTCATGGCGGCCTCGTTACCGGCGATCTCCTGGATGAGCCGGGAGGCGCGGGCCGAGGAGTTGTCGATCTCGTACAGGTCGGCGCGCAGGTGGGACAGGCCCGAGGTCATGCCCCCGGCGGAGGCCCCGGAGGCGACCCAGCCGCCCTCGTGGGCGGGGTCGATTCCGGGAGTGTCCACCAGCAGCTGCTTGACGTCCTCGTTGGTCTTGGCCTCCAGGGCGGTCATGGCCGCGGTGCCGACGCTGACGCCGTCCACCGGGGCGGCCGCGGTGCCGTAGGCCAGTGCCCACCGACCGGTGATGTAGTCGGCGGCCCGCTCCGGGGCGCCGATGCCACCGCCCACGCACAGCACGATGTTGTCCACCGCGCGGATGGCGTCGTAGGTGGCCAGGAGCATCGTGTCCAGGTCCTCCCACGAGTGGTGGCCGCCGGCGTGACCGTCCTCGATCTGCATGATGAGCGGCACGTCCGGGACCGCCTTGGCGATGGCGATGACCTGGCGGATCTGATCCACCGTTCCCGGCTTGAAGGCCACGTAGGGGAAGCCCTCCGCGCGCAGGCGGTGGATCAGGGTGATGGCCTCGTCCAGTTCGGGGATGCCGGCGGAGATGATAACGCCGTCCACGGGAGTGCCCGCGGCCCGCGCCTTGGACAGCAGTCGCTGCGTGCCCAGTTGCAGGTTCCACAGGTAGCGGTCCATGAACATGGCGTTGAAGGCGGCGGTGCGGCCCGGCTCCAGCGCCTGCTCCAGGCCGGCCAGGTTGTCGGCCAGCACCTTCGCGGTGGTCTGGCCGCCACCGGCCAGTTCCGCCCAGTAGCCGGCGTTCGCGGCGGCCGCCACGATCTCCGGGTCCACGGTGGTGGGGGTCATGCCCGCCAGCAGGATCGCGGAACGGCCGGTCAGGCGGGTGAAGGCGGTGTCCACGGTGATGCGGCCGTCGGGCAGCCGGGTCAGGCGCGGCGCGAAGCGCGCCCGGTCCACGGTGGCGGCCGGGGCGGTGCCGGGCCGGTCCAGGTCGTCGATGTGGCGGGCGGTGCCGGCGGGCACCACGGTGGTGCCGGTACCAGCCACCACCGGTTCGGTCAGGCGGGACAGGACCGTGCCCGGGCCGACGTCGAGGATCAGCTTGCGCTCCCCCGCGCCCAGGGCGGCCGTGACGATGGCCGGCCAGTCCACCGGGTCGATCAGTACGGCCACGGCCAGGTCGTGAGCCAGGTCGGTGTCCAATCCGGCGCGGCCCGCCCAGGCCACCACGTCGTCGACGGCGGCGGCCAGCAGCGGCGTGTGGAAGGGCACGGAGGTGGTCAGGAACTCGGTGATCGGGTTCAGCACCGCGCCGCCGCGGCGCCGCTCCTTGCGGTCGCGCTCGCTGCGGCGGG
>NZ_LK995531.1:4694-13291 GCF_900002405.1 Actinomyces succiniciruminis
GGGCGGCCGCCTGCAAGGCGGTGATGACCTGCTCCAGGTCGCCGGGGCGGCCCGACAGGATGTGGGCCTGGCGGCCGTTGACCACGCCGACGGCGATGCGCTCCGCGCCGGGCACCTGCGCCAGGACCCCGTCGAGCACCGCGCGGGTGACGCCGCGCACCGACAGCATGGGGGTGGTCTCCCCGACCGTGCCCAGGTTCAGCCTGCCCGTGGTGCGGGCGGCGGCGGCCCCGATCAGGCGGGCGATCGCGTGCACCTGCACCACCGCGTCGGGGGCGACGGCGTCGTCACCGTGCTCCCGCGCGCGGCGCAGCGCCTCCAGCAGGGCCACACCCAGAACCCCCTGGGAGTGGCCGATCACGGCGCCGGGGGCGTGCTCGCCGGCCGGGTCGATGCCGGAGCCGGGCAGGCAGGCCAGGGCGGCGTGCTGGGCGAACAGGATGCCGGGTACGGACACGTCGGCGGTGTCGGCGGCGCCGCCCTGCGGGGCCGGGGCCACCGGCGCGCCGGCGTCGGTGAAGAAGCGCCCGCCGCGCGGCGTGACGGTCAGCAGGTCGGTGGCGACCGGGGCGAGCCGGTCGGCGACGGCGGCGTCGATGGTGACCAGCTCACCGGCCAGGTCGCGGTCCAGGCCGGCCAGTTCCTCCAGCGTGGAGCGCCAGGGGGTGGCCTGCCCGCCGAAGGCGAGTACGTAGGGCTCGCCGGCGTGCAGTCGTTCGGCGATGGTGTCGGCAGTGTTGGGCTGGGTGGTCATGCGGTCCTCGGTTGTCGGGTCGATTGCGGTGGTCTGTGGGTCGGGGTTGGTCGGGTCGATGGTCATTGGGGGCTCATAGGGGGCCGTTGTCGTGCTTGCGGTAGGGGGTACGCCGCTCGTCGCGTTTCTCGGCCAGGGCGGCCAGGGAGTCCACGATCACGGTGCGGGTGTCTTCGGGGGCGATGACGGCGTCGATCTCCCCGATGGCGACGGCCTTGTCGGGGTTGATGACGGTCTGCGTGTACTCGTCGACCAGGCGCTGCTGCTCGGCGGCGGCCGCCTGCTCACCGGCCTCCTCACGCACCTGCTGCAGGTCGCGGCGGTGAATGATGCCCACCGCGCCCTGGGCGCCGAGCACGGCGATCTCCGCGCCGGGCCAGCAGAAGTTCAGGTCCGCGCCGATCGCCTTGGAACCCATGACGATGTAGGCGCCGCCGTAGGCCTTGCGCAGCACCACCGTCACCAGCGGGACGGTGGCGGACGCGTAGGCGTTGATCACCTTGGCACCGCGGCGGATGATGCCGGCGTGCTCCTGCTCGGCGCCGGGCCGGTAACCGGGTACGTCCACGAAGGTGACCACCGGCAGGCCGAAGGCGTCGCAGAAGCGCACGAAGCGGGCCAGTTTCTCGGAGGCGTCCACGTCCAGGGTGCCGGCATCGACCAGGGGCTGGTTGGCGACCACGCCCACGGGGCGGCCCTCGAAGCAGGCGAAGCCGACCACCACGTTGGCGGCGAAGTCCTCCTGAACCTGCACCAGCTCCCCGTGGTCGACGACGGCGGACACCACGGCGGTGACGTCGTAGGGCTGGCGGGGCGAGGCGGGCACCAGGGAGCCGACCTGGGCGGCGGCGTCCCGGTCCGTGGCCCGGTCGGCGTCCTCGTAGGCGTAGCGGGGCGCCTCCTGGTCGGAGGAGGACGGCAGGTAGGCCAGCAGGGTGCGTACCTGGTCCAGGGCGTCGTCCTCGTCCTCGGCCACGTAGTGGACCACGCCGGTGACCGAGCCGTGGATGTCGGCGCCGCCGAGCTCCTCGGCGCTGATGCGCTCGCCGGTGACGGCGCGCACCACGTCGGGGCCGGTGACGAACATGTGGGAGGCCTCGCGGGTGGCGATCACGAAGTCCGTCAGGGCGGGGCTGTAGACGGCGCCGCCGGCACAGGGCCCCATGATCACGCTGATCTGGGGCACCAGTCCGGACGCGGCGCAGGTGCGGTTGAAGATGCGCCCGTACTGGCGCAGGGCCGCCACGCCCTCTTGAATCTTGGCGCCGCCGGAGTCGATCAGGCCGATCACCGGGATGGACAGTCGCATGGCGTCGTCTAGCAGGCGCACGATCTTGTCGCCCTCGACGGTGCCCAGTGCCCCGCCGGACACGGAGAAGTCCTGGGAGTAGACGGCCACCTGCCGGCCGCCGATCTGGCCGAATCCCGTCACGACGCCGGAGGGGCGGGCCCCCTCCCCCGCGCCGGAGCCGGAGTAGCGGCCGATCTCCAGGAAGGAGTCGGCGTCCAGCAGCATGGCGATGCGCTCGCGGGCGGTGTGCTTGCCCTTGGGGTGCTGGCGGGCGGCGGCGTGCTCCTCGGCCTGCGCGTCGGCGCGCGCGATGCGCTCGCGGAAGGCGCTGGTCGCGGCCGAGGTGGCCATGGTGGCGTCGGGCGTGGTGGACTCAGTCATGGGTTCAGGCCTCCTGTGGGGCGTTGACGGCGTCGCCGGCGCGCATGCGCACCAGGACCTCGCCGGCGGCTACGGTGCGGCCGGCACTGACCGGGATGTCCGCGACGGTGGCGTCCGCGGGCGCGTGCACGTAGTTCTCCATCTTCATGGACTCCAGCACCACCAGCAGGTCGCCCTCGCGCACCCGCTGGCCCGGGGAGACGCAAATGCGGGTGACGATCGCCTGCATGGGGGCGGCGATGGCGTTCGGGTCGCTGCTGCGCGTGCCCGGCTCGGTGGTGGCGCGCCCGCGCCCGTTGGCGCCGCCGCGGCCGCGCAGTGGCTGCTGGGCGCGGTCGCCGCCGCCGTGGTAGCCGCCGCTGAGGCGCCGGGCGTGGGCGCCGAGGATCCCGTCGGGGACGGTGACCTGCAGGCGGTGCCCGTTGATTTCAATGACGTAGGTGGAGCGGGTGCGGTGGTCGTCGGGCGCCGGCTCGGGGCTGGCGGCAGTCGGCGCGGCGGTCTCGTCACCGGCTGCGGTGGGCGCCAGGGCGGGCAGGACGGCGTCCTCGATCCAACGGGTGGTGACGCCCAGGCCGCCGTCGGCATCCGGACGGGTGAACTCCTCGCGGCCTAGCACGTGGGCGTGCAGGGAGGTGCACACGGTCACGCCCTCCACGATCGTCTCCTTCAGGGCGCGCCGCGCCCGGCGGATCGCCTGCTCCCGGTCGGCGCCGGTGACCACGATCTTGGCGAGCATGGGATCGAAGGTGGGGGTGACGGTGTCGCCGGCGACCACGCCGGACTCGATGCGGATGCCGGGGCCGGCGGGCCAGCGCAGCCGGGTGATGGTGCCGGTGGACGGGGTCAGCCCCTGGGCGGGGTCCTCGCAGGTGATGCGCAGTTCCAGGGAATGACCGCGCGGGGCGGGCACGTCGCCCAGCGGGCCGCCGGCGGCAATGCGCAACTGCATTTCCACCAAGTCGATGCCGGTGACCTCCTCCGAAACGCAGTGCTCGACCTGCAGGCGCGGGTTGACCTCCAGGAACCACAACTCGCCGGTGGGGGCGAGTAGGAACTCGCAGGTGGCCACACCCACGTAGTCGACGGCGTCCAGCAGCCGGTGGGAGGCCTCGACCAGCCGCTCGGCCACGCCGGCGGGAAGGAACGGGGCGGGGGCCTCCTCCAGCAGCTTCTGGTTGCGGCGCTGCAGGGTGCAGTCGCGGGTGGACACGACGGCGAAATCGCCGTGGACGTCGCGGGCACACTGGGTCTCCACGTGGCGGGCGGCGGTGACGAACTTCTCCAGGATGAGGGTGCCGACTCCGGCGGCGGAGTCGAAGGCCGGAGTGCTGCCGGCCTCGGCGTCGGAGTTGAGCACGGTGATGCCGCGGCCGCCGCCGCCATCGGTGCGCTTGAGCGCAACCGGGTAGCCGTGGGTGGCGGCGAAGGCGATGACGGCCTCGGGACCGTCGACGCCGCCGGTGATCCCGGGCACGGGGGCGACGCCCGCCTGCTCGGCGGCCCGGCGCGCGCTGAGCTTGTCCCCCAGGGTGCGCATGGCCACCGGTGCGGGGCCCACCCAGGTGATGCCGGCGTCGCCGACCGCCTGGGCGAAGTCGGCGTCCTCGGACAGGAATCCGTAGCCGGGGTGGATGGCATCGGCGCCGGTGCGGCGGGCCAGTTCGATGATGGCGTCGGCGTCCGTGTAGCCGGATCCCTCCGGCAGGGCGTAGGCCTCGTCGACCAGTTCGGCGGCCGGGCTCATCAGGTCCTCGGGCGTGTACGGCAGGATCGAGGTGGCGCCGAGGTCGCGCACGGTGCGGGCTACGCGCAGGGCGATCTCGCCACGGTTGGCGATGAGAATGCGGCTGAGGGTGCGGTTGTAGCTCGCGTCAACGCTCACTGAGCGGCTCCTGGGGTGACTGGTCGATGTGGGCGGACCCGCGCGGTTCTGGTAACGGGCAGGCACGGAATCGCGGTTGTCTACAAGCCTTTTCGGCTGCCCCGCTTGGGGGTGGCGTGCGATTCCCGCCGCAACGCAACGATAGGGCCGTTGACCTTTGTGGGCCTATTGTGGAATCACCACAAATCCGGTCCGTTACCTTGAATTCACCTCAGGGGTGTCGGGGTGGACCCAGTGGCTGTGGGTGGCCGCCTGCTCACGCAGGGTGGCGATGGCCGCGGCGGCGTCGTCGGCCCGATACACGGCGGAACCGGCAACGAACACATCCGCCCCGGCCTCGGCGGCGCGCACGATGGTCTGCTCCGTTACTCCCCCATCGATCTGGATGCGCAGCTGCTGGCCGTGCCGCCCCACCAGGCGTCGGGCGGCCGCGATCTTGTCCAGCATGGGCTCGAGGAAGGACTGCCCGCCGAAGCCGGGCTCCACGGTCATCAGCAACAGCAGATCAAGCTCCCCCAGCAGCGACTCCACCGCGGCAAGGGGCGTGGCCGGGCGCAGGGCGAGCCCCACCCCCACCCCCTGGCGGTGCAACTGCGCGGCCAGGCGGAAGGGGGCGGCCGTCGCCTCCAGGTGACTGGTGACGATCGCACAGCCGGCCTCGGCGTACACCGGTGCCCAGCGGTCGGCGTTCTCGATCATCAGGTGGGCGTCCACCGGCAATTCGCTGTGCGCCAGGACCGTCTCCACCAGGCTGGGACCGCCGAACTGGTTGGGCACGAAGTGGTTGTCCATGATGTCCACATGCAGGCCATCCGCCGTGCGCACCCGGTCCAGCTCGGCGGCGAGGTGGGCCTGGTCGGCATTGAGGATGGACGGGTGAATGGCGGGCATGACGGACTCCTTCACTGGGGGGATCTTTGCTTACGCGCTGCGCCGCAGCAGGGTGCAGAACATGGCGTCGGAATCGTCCAGATGCGGCCAGGTCTGCAACTGCTCCCGGTCGGCGCCGGCGGGCGGGGTCGGGGCCAGCTCGGCGGCGATCCGCCCGGCGTGCAGCGGTTCCAGCTTGATGCCGTCGCGGGCCGCCTGCCGGGTCACGTCGCGCACCACCAGACTGGTTTCGAGCACGTGCGGCGTGCAGGTGACGTAGGCGACCACGCCACCGGGACGCACCGCCGCCACGGCGGAGGCCAGCAGTTCGCGCTGCAGCTCGGCCAGGGCCGCCACGTCCTGCGGGGTGCGGCGCCAACGGGCCTCGGGGCGGCGCCGCAGCGAGCCCAGCCCGGAGCAGGGGGCGTCCACCAGGATGCGGTCGTAGGCGCCCGGCTCCTGCCTACCCACGTTGCGGCCGTCGTCGGTGCGCACCGTGACCACGTCGGGGGGCAGAGCCCGCACGGCGCCCTGCACCAGGCGCGCACGGTGGGCGGTGACCTCGTTGGCCACCAGGGTGGCGCCACGGGAGGCGGCGAGCGCACCCAGGAGGGCGGCCTTGCCGCCGGGACCGGCGCACAGGTCGAGCCACCGCTCATCACGCCCCTTCAGCGGCGCGGCGGCGACCATGAGCGCGACCAGCTGGCTGGCCTCGTCCTCCACACCCGCGCGGGAGTCCCGTATCGCCTCGATGCGGCCGGGGTCGCCGCCGGACATGACCAGCGCATTGGGGCTCAAACGGCCGGGCCGGGGCTCCTCGCCGGTGGCGTCGCGCACCTGCTCGGCCAATTCATCCACCGAGATCAGGCCGGGGCGGGCGCACAGGGTGACGCGCGGGTCGGTGTTGTCGGCCTCCAGCAGGGCCGCCAGCTCCGCGTCGACGTCGGGCCGGGCATTGACCTTCAGCGCCTGCCGCATGGCCTTGACCACCCAGGTGGGGTGGGACAGCGTGCGCGCCAGGGCGGTGGTGGCGTCGGGGGCCTCCGTGCGCAGGCGGTCCAGCCAATCGGCCAGGTCGTGCTCGCTGATGCGGCGCATCACCGCGTTGACGAAGCCGGAGGCGCCGCGACCGGCACTGTAGGCGGCCAGGTCCACGGTGGTGGACACGGCGGCGTGTGTGGGCACGCGCATGCCCAGCAACTGGTGCGCGCCCAGGCGCAGCACGTCCAGCACCACCGCGTCGACCTGGTCCAAGGGACGATCAACACAGGCGGCGATGATCGCGTCATAGCGGCCCTGCAGGCGCAGCGTCCCGTAGGTCAGGGCGGTGGCGAAGCCGGCATCGCGACGATCCAGGCGGGCCTGGTCTAGCAGTTCGGGCAGAACCAGGTTGGCGTAGGCATCGTCCTCACGCACCTTGGTCAGCGCGTGCAGGGCCGCCAGGCGGGCGGCGTCGGGCTCGGTGTCTGGCCTCATGCGGTGGTGTCCTCCTGCGGTTGAGTGCGTCCTAGCACGGTATCGGCGGCGGGGCGGGCGCCGCGCGCCCAGGCGTCCGCATCCATCCAGTTCTTGCCGGCGGGGGCCACCCGTCCCAGCCGCACGGATCCGGCCCCGGTGCCGACGCGCACCTCGTGCTTGGTTACGTGCAGCGCGCCGGGAGTCAGCCCGGTGTCCTCCGAGATAGGAGTGACAGGTCCCAGGCGCAGCCGGGCGCCGGCGTAGGTGGTGTAGGCGCCGGGAGCGGGGGTGACGCCCCGGATACGCCGATCAATGGCCGTGGCATCCGCCTCCCAGTCCACGCGCCCGTCTGCGGGACTCAGGACGGGGGCGTGCGTGGCCGCGGCATCATCCTGCGGCGTGGGGGTGAGGGTTCCGGCCTCGAGCCCCGCCAGCACGTCCAGCAGCAAGGGGGCTCCGGCGTCGGCCAGGCGGGCGAGCAGGTCGCCGGAGGTGTCCTCGGGGCGGATGGGCTCGGTGATGCGGGCGTAGACGGGGCCGGTGTCCAGCCCCTCCTCCAGTCGGAACACGCTGGCGCCGGTGACCGCGTCGCCCGCGATGATGGCCCGCTGCACCGGTGCGGCGCCGCGCCAGGCGGGCAGCAGGGAGAAGTGGAGGTTGATCCAGCCGTGCGCGGGCACGTCCAGCAGAGCGGCGGGAACCAGGCGCCCATAGGCGACCACGACGGCGACGTCCGCCCGCAGCTCGCGCACCCAGGCCTGGACCTCGGGATCGCGCAGAGTGACGGGGGTGCGCACGTCGAGCCCGGCCGCACGGGCGACGGCCGCCACCGGTGACGGGTGCAGGGTGCGGCCCCGGCCGCGGCGGGCATCGGCGCGGGTGAGCACGCCCACCACCTGATGCGCCGGGGAAGCGATGAACGCCTGCAGCGCGGGTAGGGCCGTGTCGGGAGTTCCGGCGAAGAGCACACGCATGGCGTCAGTCTAAGGGTGCGGGCAGCAGGCCGACCTCGATCAGTACGGCGCGCAGTCTCGCCGCCCCCGTGAAGTGATGGGCCTGCATACCCGCACTCCGGGCCGCCTCCACATTGACCGCGGAGTCGTCGACGAACAGGGTGCGGGGGGCATTCAGCCGGTAGCGGTCCAGCAGCAGCCGGTAGATGGCGGGATCGGGCTTGACCAGGTGCTCCTCGCCGGAGACCACGATGCCGGAGAAGCGATCCAGCAGCGGGGAGAGGTGCCGGGTGGCGGCGAACAGGACGTCGTTGAAATTGGTCAGGGCGTACAGGGGCACGCCGGCATCGGCGAGCGCCTCGATGACCCGGGCCGTGCCGGGAATGGGGCCGGTCTTGGTGTCGATGAAATGGTCCCAGTAGGTGCGCAGGATGCGTGTCCAGTCGGGGCGGTCCGGGTGAGCGGCAGCCAGGGCGGCGAGGATCTGTTCCAGGGGCACGCCGGCGTCCAGCATGGCGTTCCAGCGGTGAAACTCCCCCGCCTCCACGAACTCCTGCCAGTCCTCCAGCCGCACCCGCCCGGCGACCGCGCCGACGGCCTCCCAGGCGTAGATCACGTTGCCGTAGTCGAAGACGACGGCGTCGATGCCGTCGGCCTCCGGGACGCGTTCGGGCTCGCGGTTGGGGGCGGGGGCGGGGGCTGCGCTGCTCATGGTCTCCTGCCTACCACAGGACGGTCGGGTCGAGTTCGACGCGCACCGGCTCCTCCCGGTGCACGGAGGCCTCGCGCATCTGCAGCTGCAGGAAGGCGGCCAGTTCGCGGCCCCGCGCCAGGGGGGCGCGGATCAGTCCCCGCATGTTCGGCGGCTGGGCGCCGGGTGTGGCCGCGCCGGAGTCGGTGGGGCCGCCGTGCTGGGGGGCGGCGACGGGGCCGAGGGCCTCGAAGCCGGCAGCACGGGCCTGCTCGAACAGGTCCTCCAGGCGCGCACGCGGCCCGTCGAGGCGG
>NZ_LK995531.1:13398-42492 GCF_900002405.1 Actinomyces succiniciruminis
CCGCCAGGCGGGCGGCAGGTGCAGCTGGGCGCGTTCGGCCAGCTCGCGGCGGGCGAATCCCGCGTGGTCCCAGCGCACCAGGGCCTGCGCGGCCACCGGGTGCGGGCGGCCCAGCAGCACGACGGCGGCGTCGGGGTGGGCGAGTACGGCCGCGTTGGTCCACTGGCGCATGGCCTCGCTGGCGGCACCGAGATCGGGGCGGGAAGACAGGGCGGCCCCGTCCAGCAGCAGCACCGCCCAGTAGCCGCCGTCGGCCACCGGCTCCGCGCCCGGGGTGGCGATCACCAGGCGCGGGCGGGCATCGACGCCGGCGATCACGCCGTGGTCCTCCCGCGCCCCTGAGGTGACCACGGGGACGCCCGGGAAGGCGCGCCCCAGTTCCTCGGCGGTGCGGGTGGTGCCCACATGCACCATGCGCAGGCGGGTGTGGCCGCACTCCGGGCAGGTCCAGTTGGCGGTGTTCCGCCCGCACCAGCGGCAGGTGACGGTGCCGTCGCGGCCCAGGGCCAGGGGGCCGGAGCACACCGGGCAGCGGGCCACGCTGCGGCAGCGGGCACACGCCACCAGAGGGGCGTATCCCCCGCGCGGCACCTGCACCAGGGCGGGGCCGCGTCGCAGTGCCTCGCGCAGCGCGCGGTGCGCGAGTGACGGGATGCGGGCGGCGCCGGAGGCCCCCTCCGCCTCCAGTTCGGGAGCGCCGGGCACCTGCACGCGGGCGACGGCGGCGCGCATGGTCTCCCGGTGCGCGTGCAGGTCGGTGGCCCAACCCTGCTCGATGTAGGCCTGGGCCTCCACCGAGCGGGAGTAGCCGGCGATCAGCAGGCCCGCGCCGGACAGGCCCGAGCGCAGGGCCAGCACCGTGCGGGCGTGAATGTAGGGGGCGCGCGGCTCATCGAGCCGGTCGTCGCCGTCGTCCCAGATGACGGCCAGGCCGGGATTGTGCACCGGGGCGAAGGCGGCGCCGCGCGTGCCCACCACCACCCGGGCACGGCCGGTCAAGGCCCGCAGGAATGCCCGGTAGCGGCGGGCGGGCCCGTGCTCGGCGGACAGGGTGACCACGGCCTCCCCATCCAGGGCGTCGGTGAGTGCGGCGGCCACCGCCTCGGCCCGTTCGGTGGTGGCGACGATCACCAGTACGCCGCGGCCTCCGGCGAGGGTGGCGCGAGCGGCGTCGGCCACCAGTCGGGTCCAGTTGGCCACCAGCCCGGGACGCCCCGGCAGGGCGGTCCACACGGCCCGGGGGGCCTGACCGGCGGCCAGGCGCTGCAGGAATGCGGGCCCGCCGGCGTAGGCCGCCCAGGCGTCCGCCGGGGGCGGCGACCAGTGGGGGGCGGCCGGTGCGGGGCGATCGCGTTCGTCCCGCTCGGTGGTGGCGTGCCGGGCGGGCACGGCCAGCCGGATCACGTCGGAACGCACCCCGGCGGTGCGGGCGGCCACCGCCTCGACCAGGCGCATGGTCTCGGGGTTGAGCACCGGCAGGTCGGAGACCACGCGGCGGATTGGGGCCAGTCGGCCGGGGTGGGTGGTGGTGTCACCGCGCTCCCAGACCCAGCCGTGCAGGTCCTGGCGCCCGAAGCGGACCACCACGCGAGTCCCGACGGCGGCGGCCACATCCAGTTCGGGGGGAACCAGGTAGTCGAACAGGCGGTCCAGGTGGGGCACCGCGGTTTCCAGCAGGACGCGTGCGACCGGCTGGGACACGCCGGCACCGGCCACCCGCCGGGTGGCGGTGGCGGGGGCGTCCAGGAGCACGCCCTGTGCGGGCGCGCCCGCGGTGACGGCGTCGCCCATGGCCTCCTCCCCGACCCGCGCCGTCAGCAGGCCGCGCGCAGCGCGTCGGCCCGGTCGGTGTTCTCCCAGGTGAAGCCTGGCCGCCCGAAGTGGCCGTAGGCGCTGGTGGCGCGGTAGATCGGACGCAGCAGGTCCAGGTCGCGCACGATCGCGGCCGGACGCAGGTCAAACACCTGCTTGATGGCGGCGGTGATCTTGCCAACGGGCACGGTCTCGGTGCCGAAGGTCTCCACGTACAGCCCGACCGGGTGGGCGGAGCCGATGGCGTAGGCGATCTGCACCTCGCAGCGCTCGGCCAGGCCGGCGGCGACCACGTTCTTGGCCACCCAGCGCATGGCGTAGGTGCCCGACCGGTCCACCTTGGAGGGGTCCTTACCGGAGAAGGCGCCGCCCCCGTGCCGCGCCATGCCACCGTAGGTGTCCACGATGATCTTGCGTCCCGTCAGGCCGGCGTCCCCGGCGGGGCCGCCGATGACGAACTGGCCGGAGGGGTTGACCAGGATGTCGGCGTCGGCGGTGGCGAGCTTCAGGCCCTTGGCCTCCTCCGCCTCCAGCACCGGGCGGATCACCTCGCGGGTGATGGCGTCGGTGAGGGCCGGGCGGGTGCGGTCGGGATCGTGCTGGGTGGAGATCACCACCCCGTCCAGCGACACCGGGGTGTCGCCGTCGTAGCCGATGGTGACCTGCGTCTTGCCGTCGGGGCGCAGGCCGTCGACGATGCCCTGCTTGCGCACGTAGGCCAGGCGCTCGGCCAGCCGGTGGGCCAGGTGGATGGGCAGCGGCATCAGCTCGGCCGTGTCCGTGCAGGCATAGCCGAACATGAGCCCCTGGTCGCCGGCCCCCTGGAAGTCCAGCGGGTCTAGGTCCCCGGTGTCCTCGCGCACCTGCAGGGCCTTGTCCACGCCGGCGGCGATGTCCGGAGACTGCTGGCCGATCGACACCGACACCCCGCAGGACGCACCGTCGAAGCACACCTCGGAGGACGTGTAGCCGATGGAGACGATCTCACTGCGCACGATGTCTGGAATCTCCACATAGGCGCTGGTGGTCACCTCACCGGCCACATGCACCAGGCCGGTGGTCACCATGGTCTCCACCGCGACGTGCGCGGCCGGGTCCTGGGTGAGGATCGCGTCCAGGATCGCGTCGGAGACGCGGTCGCAGATCTTGTCCGGGTGTCCCTCGGTGACGGACTCGGAGGTGAACTGCCGCAGGGAGTTCGTCTTACGTGCCATATGTGTTGTGGTCCTTGCTGGTCGGTGGGTGCGGGGGCGTGGGTGAGTCGAGTGGTTGCGCGTCTCAGGCGTCCCACCAGGGACGCAGAGGATACCAGTGGCCGCCGGCGTCCTCACCCGGGCGGACGGCCAGGAACTGGTGGATCTGAATGTTGTTGCGCTCAAAGTTCCAGCGGGCGCCGGCCATGTACAGGCCCCACAGGAGCGCGGTCTGGGAGCCGCCGGACTCGACGGCCTC
This sequence comes from Actinomyces succiniciruminis, assembly GCF_900002405.1. Classification (GTDB taxonomy): domain Bacteria; phylum Actinomycetota; class Actinomycetes; order Actinomycetales; family Actinomycetaceae; genus Actinomyces; species Actinomyces succiniciruminis. Next base: position 16,663 of record NZ_LK995531.1, read on the forward strand.
GTCCCAGTGGGCCTGCAGGTTGCGGCACCAGTGCTCCAGAGTCAGCGCGTAATGCTGGCGCAGGTTCTCCGCATGCACGATCTCCAGGCCGGCGTCGTGCAGGTGGGTCATCACCACGCCGGGGGCGGCGAGTTCGCCGTCGGGGAAGATGTAGCGGCCGACGAAGGCGCCGGCGCCGTTGCGTTGGTTGGCGTCGCGCCGGGTGATCTGGTGGTTCAGGAGTCGTCCGCCGGGGCGCAGCAGGGAGAACATGGTGCGGAAGTACTCGTCGTAGTGGCGCACGCCGACGTGCTCCATCATGCCCAGCGAGCAGATGCCGTCGAAGTCGCGCTCCGGCACTTCCCTATAGTCCATGACCCGTGCCTGCGCCAGGTCATCCAGCCCCTCACGGGCGAGCCAGGCGTTGGCCCAACGGGCCTGCGGCTCGGACAGGGTCACGCCGATGGCACGGATACCGCGGCGGGCGGCGGCGACCAGCACCGAACCCCAGCCGCAGCCGATGTCCAGCAGCCGCTGCCCGGCGGCCAGATCCAGTTTGTCCAGCACCAGATTGATCTTGCGGCGCTGCGCGTCCTCCAGGGATGTGTCCGGCGAGTCGAACAGGGCGCAGGTGTAGGTCATGGACGGGCCCAGCACCAGCGAGTAGAAGCGGTTGGACCGGTCGTAGTGGGAGGAGACCGAGTCCTTGTCTGCCGTCTCGGTGTGGGGGCGCGCGCCGGCCAGGGCGCGGCGCCAGGCCGGCGGGGTCTCGATCTCCGGCACCTCGGGGCGGTGCAGTCCCTCGTGACGCAGCAGCCGAGAAATGGTGCGCATGCCCGCCGGAGTGGGGCGGCGCAGGTGCTCCTTGCACGCCTGCAGGCTGTCGAAGGCGGCATAGGGGTTACCCGGTTCAACGCCGGACGCGATCAGCTCGCCGGTTATGTAGGCGCGGGCCAGGCCGAGGTCCCCGGGGGCGGTGACGAGGTAGTTCAGGGCGCGCGGCGACTTGACATGCAATTCCAGGCCAGCGTCGCGCGGGCCGACGGCGGAACCGTCGTAGGCGGTGATCCGCAGGGGCAGCGGGGGCGTGGTCACCGCCTTCACCATGTCGGCCACAGTGGGGGTGCTCGTCCCGTTCCTCGTCATGCAGGTCACTTCCGTGCGCGTTGCAGCTAGGGCGGGGCCTCGCGCGGTGCCCCGCCCGCTCATCGTATGACCGCGTCAGCGGCGCCTGAAGCGCTGGGGCGGGATCGGATGCGGAAACGGCCGTGAGAAACAAGACGCCGGCGGCGGCCCCAAGGCGCGGGGATGGTCAGACGGAGGGACGCCGGCTGTTAAGGCGGGCGGCGATCAATTCCACCAGCGCCTCGGCGACCTCCTGCTTGGTCCCCTGCGCTCGGGCGACCTCCGTACCGCCCGCGTCCAGGACGACGACGGCGTTCGGCACGTCGCCGAAGCCCTGGTCGGTGCCGACGGCGTTCACGGCCAGCAGGTCGGCCCCCTTGCGGCGGGCCTTGGCGGCACCATGCGCCAGCACATCGCCATCCGCGTCCCCGGTCTCGGCGGCGAAGCCCACCACCAGGGTGTGTTCGCCGTCCTGGCGCGGCGGGTCGGTGACCAGGCCGGCCAGGATGTCGGGGTTCTCCACCAGGGGGATGACCGGCGCCGCCTGCCGTACCGGCTCGCCCGTGCCGCCGGAGGCGCGCAGTGAGTGCTTCTTGAGCTTGGTGTCGGCCACCTCGGCGGGCCGGAAGTCGGCGACGGCGGCAGCCATGACCACGGCGTCGGCGTCCGCGGCGGCGGCGCGCACCGCATCACGCAGCTCCATGGCGGTGGTGACCGGCACGATGTCAACCTGGGGCGGCAGTTCTGCCAGCACTCCCGGCTCCGCGTGCGCCGACACGACGGTGACGCGGGCGCCGCGGGCGGCCGCAGCGGTGGCGATGGCGCAACCCTGCCGGCCCGAAGAGCGGTTGCCGAGGTAGCGCACCGGGTCCAGGGGCTCGCGGGTGCCGCCGGCGGAGACGACCACGTGCCGGCCGGCCAGATCACCCGGGGCACCCGCAGCTGCGGCTGCCGTGTCCCTGGCGGCGTCGAGCGCGGCCAGGGCGCGGGCGACGATCTGCTCGGGCTCGGGCAGGCGTCCGGCCCCGTAGCCGGAGCCGGTCAGGGGGCCCGCGTCCGGGTCGATGATGGTCACGCCGCGCCGGCGCAGGGTGTCCACGTTGTGGCGGGTGGCCGGGTGGTTCCACATTTGGGTGTGCATGGCCGGCGCCATCACCACCGGCGCGGTGGTGGTCAGCAGGGTGGCGGTGAGCAGATCGTCGGCCCGGCCGGCGGCGGCCCGGGCCAACAGGTCCGCGGAGGCGGGGGCCACCAGCACCAGTTCGGCCCACTCCCCCATCTGTACGTGCGCGACGGCGGCGGCGTCGTCGAAGACCCCGGACTGCACCGGCGCGCCGGTCACGGCCGCCAGCGCCGGGGCGCCGATGAAGCGCAGCGCGGCCGCCGTGGGCACGGTGCGAACCTCGTGTCCGGCCGCGCGCAGCAGCCGGATGATGGACGGGGCCTTGTAGGCGGCGATGGAGCCGGACACCCCCACGACGATGCGCCGCGCCCGGGGCGCGTGTGCGTCCCGGGCGCGGGTGGTTTGCGGGTTCACGATAATCCTGATCGGTGACGCGGCCCGTGGGGCCGTCAAAACTGGATGTCGTCCAGGCCGGTGGCGGTGCCCGGCTCGTCCTGGCCACCCAGGTCGATCGGCGCGTCCAGCGAGATGTCGGAGAACATGTCCTCCTCGGCGGCGCGGCGGGCCGCCTCGGCCTCGGCGCGCCGGGCGCGGGCCTCATCCCCGGAGATGACCTGGAGCTTGTCCTCGGCGACCTCGCGCAGGGCGATGCTCAGGGCCTTCTCCTCGTTGTCGGCCTCCACCAGGGGGCCGAAGTACTCGAACTGGTTGTCCTCCAGCTGCTGGTTGTAGCTGTTGATCTGCCGGGCGCGCTTGGCGGCCTCCACCACCAGCCCGTACTTGGAGTCGACCTTCTCCAGGAGGTCGTCAATGGGAGGGTTGGTGATTCCCTCGGGGTCGGCAGAGGTTCCGAGCATGTGCTTGTCTCCCAATGTGTTCTGGTACCGGATCGGGTGCGTGCCTGGCCGGATGCGTGCACACCCGGCGCATCACCGCACCGCAAGCACCCTAGTTTAGCGGCTCAGCCCGAGCACGTCCTCCAGCTCATCCGTGGCACGTGCCACGGTGTCGTTGACAATGGTGCGGTCGAACTCGTCGGCGGCGGCCAACTCCACCCGGGCGGTTTCCAGCCGGCGAGCGCGCTCGGCCGGGTCCTCGGTGCCGCGCCCGGCCAGGCGGGAGACCAACTCCTCCCAGCTGGGCGGGGCGATGAAGATCAGCTGTGCCTGCGGCATGGAGGCGCGCACCTGCCGGGCGCCGGCCAGGTCGATCTCCAGCAGGGCGGGGCGGCCGGCGTCGAGCTGCTCCTGCACCGGGCGGCGGGGGGTGCCGTAGCGGTGGGTGCCGTGCACCAGCGCCCACTCCAGCATTTCGCCGGCCGCCACCAGGCGGTCGAATTCGGCATCGGAGACGAAGTGGTAGTGCACGCCGTCGCGCTCACCGGGGCGGGGGGCGCGGGTGGTGGCGGACACCGAGACGAACAGGTCGGGGTGGCGACGCCGCAACTCGGCGACGAGCGTGCCCTTCCCCACGGCGGTCGGCCCGGCAATGACGGTGAGGCGGGCGGGCGGCACCTGGGCTGCGGTCATGGGCACATCATGCCTTCTTCTGCGCCCTTCACGCGCGCAGGGCGGCCGCGGCGTCGGCGGCCGCCCGGGCGGCGGCCCGGCGCAGCTGCGCGGGGTCGGGGCCGGCACCCAGCACGCCGCGGGAAGACGAGGCCAACACATGGGCGCGGGCGGGTCCGAAGACCGCCTGCAACTCGGGCGCGCCGGCCCCCTGCGCCCCCACGCCGGGCGCCAGCAACGGGCCGCCCGCGGCCAGCAGGTCCAGGTCCAACTCGCGCACGGCGTCGCCCACGGTGGCGCCGACCACCAGGCCCACGCTGCCGAGCTCACCGGCGGCACGGGCGGCCGCGTTGGAGGCGGCCGCGCCGGCGACCACCTCGGTGGCCACCGCCCGCCCCGAGGCGGTGCGGGCGTGCTGCACGGCCGCACCCTCCGGGTTGGAGGTCAGCGCCAGCACGAACACGCCCCGCCCGGTCGCCGCGGCCGCCTGAAGCGCGGGCGTCAGCGAGCCGTAGCCCAGGTACGGGGAGACGGTGATCGCGTCGGCGGCCAGCGGGGCCCCGTCCGCCAGGTAGGCCTGGGCGTACCCGGCCATGGTGGAGCCGATGTCCCCGCGCTTGACGTCCAGGATGGCGGGCGTGCCCGCCCGCCGCAGGGCGGCGAGCACCTCCTCCAGGACGGCAATCCCCGCCGAGCCGTGCCGTTCGAAGAAGGCCGACTGCGGCTTGACGGCCGCCACCCGCCCGGCCAGGGCCTCCACCACGCGCAGGGAGAAGTCCCGCAGTCCGGCGGGCGTGTCCGGCAGACCCCAGGCGTCCAGCAGGGCGGCGTGCGGGTCGATGCCCACGCACAGCGGGCCGTGGGCATCCATGGCGGCGGCCAGACGCACGCCGAAGGGCAGCCGCCCGGCGGCGGGGGGCTGCGCGCTCATGCGTCCACCTTCGCGGCGTCGCGGCGCCGGGACCGGTCGGCGTCGTGCTGCTGCAGGCTGCGCACCCGGAAGGGGCCCGCCAGCTGTGCCTCCAGCGCCTGCACCGCCGCCTGCAGCTCCTGCACGGTGGTGATGATCGGCTTGTCGGCGCTGGTGGTGGCGGCACGGATGGAGTAGCCGTCTGCGCGGGCGCCCTGGCCCTTGGGGGTGTTGATCACCATGTCGATGGCGCCGGACTCGATCAGGCCGACGATCGTCTGCTCGCCGTGGGCGCCCTGGCCCTGGCTCACCTTGCGCACGGGCGTGGCGCTGATGCCGTTGCGGCGCAGCACCTGGGCGGTGCCGGCGGTGGCGTAGATCGTGAACCCCAATTCGGCCAGGCGGGCGACGGGCAGCACGATGGCGCGCTTGTCCCGGTCGGCGACGGACACGAACAGGGCGCCCTCACTGGGTAGGCCGCCGTAGGCGCCGTCCTGCGACTTGGCGAAGGCGCGCGGGAAGTCGACGTCGAAGCCCATGACCTCGCCGGTGGAGCGCATCTCCGGGCCCAGCACGGTGTCCACCACCCGGCCCGACGGGGTGCGGAACCGCTTGAACGGCAGCACCGCCTCCTTCACGGCGATCGGGTCCAGCGGGTCGGTGATCGCGGCGTCGTGGGCGGGCAGGTGGCCGGAGGCCTTCAGGGAGGCGATGGACTCGCCGGCCATGAGCAGGGCGGCGGCCTTGGCCAGCTGCACGCCGGTCGCCTTGGACACGAAGGGCACGGTGCGGGAGGCGCGCGGGTTGGCCTCGATCACGTACAGGGTGTCGGAGACCAGGGCGTACTGGATGTTGATCAGCCCGCGCACCCCCACCCCGGCCGCGATGGCCTCGGTGGAGCGACGGATGCGGGCGATCTCCGTGTCGGACAGGGACATGGGGGGCAGCACGCACGCGGAGTCGCCGGAGTGGATGCCGGCCTCCTCGATGTGCTCCATGACGCCCCCGAGGAACAGCTCGGTGCCGTCGTAGAGAGCGTCGACGTCGATCTCGATGGCGTCGTCGAGGAAGCGGTCGATCAGCAGGGGGCCGTTGGCGTAGGCGCCGCCGGCCTCCGCGGAGGCACGGGAGAGGTAGTCGACCAGGCCAGCGCGGTCGTAGACGATCTCCATGCCGCGCCCGCCCAGCACATAGCTGGGTCGCACCAGCACCGGGAAACCGATCTCCGCGGCCACGGCCAGGGTCTGCTCGTCGCTCAGGGCGGTACCGTGGGCGGGCGCCGGCAGGCCGGCCCGCTCCAGCACGACGCCGAAGACCTCCCGGTCCTCGGCGGCGTCGATCGCCTCCGGGGTGGTGCCCAGGATGGGCACGCCCGCCGCCTTCAGCCGGGCCGCCAGGGACAGGGGGGTCTGTCCGCCCAGCTGGACGATCATGCCGGCCACCGGGCCGGCCGCCAGTTCCGCCTCGTAGACCTCCATGACGTCCTCGAAGGTCAGCGGCTCGAAGTACAGGCGGTCGGAGATGTCGTAGTCGGTGGAGACGGTCTCCGGGTTGCAGTTGACCATGACCGTGTCGTAGCGCGCGGACAGGGCCATGGTGGCGTGCACGCAGGAGTAGTCGAACTCGATGCCCTGGCCGATCCGGTTGGGGCCGGCGCCCAGGATGATCACGGCCTCCCGTTCGCGGGGGGCGACCTCCGTGGTCTGGTCGTAGGTGGAGTACAGGTAGGGGGTGTTGGCGGCGAACTCGGCGGCGCACGTGTCCACCGTCTTGTACACCGGCCGCAGCCCGAAGGCGTGACGCACCTCGCGCACCGTCTCCTCCCCGATACCGCGCAGGGAGGCGATCTGCGCGTCGGAGAAGCCGTGCCGCTTGGCCCGCCGAAGCAGCTCGGCGGTCAGTGCCGGTGCCGCGCGCATCTCCTCGGCGATCTCCTGCAGCAGGAACATCTGGTCCAGGAACCAGGGGTCGATCGCGGTGGCCTCGAACAGGGCCTCCATGGTGGCGCCGCCGCGGATCGCCTGCTGCAGGTCCACCAGGCGGTGCTCGGTGGGGGTGCGCAGCGACTCGATGAGTTCGGGCAGCTGCTCGGGGGTGGGGGCGGGGCCGTCCCAGTGGAACACCGAGCCGGACTTGTCGATGGAGCGCATCGCCTTTTGCAGGGCCTCGGTGTAGCAGCGGCCCAGGGCCATGGCCTCCCCCACCGACTTCATGGTGGTGGTCAGGGTGGGGTCGGCGCCGCGGAACTTCTCGAAGGCGAAGCGCGGCACCTTGACCACCACGTAGTCGACCGCCGGCTCGAAGGACGCAGGGGTGGAGCCGGTGATGTCGTTGGGGATCTCGTCCAGCGTGTAGCCGATGGCCAGGCGGGCGGCGATCTTGGCGATGGGGAAGCCGGTGGCCTTGGAGGCCAGCGCGGAGGAGCGGGACACGCGCGGGTTCATCTCGATGACGATCACGCGGCCGGTGTTGGGGTGGACGGCGAACTGGATGTTGCAGCCGCCGGTGTCCACGCCCACCTCCCGGATGACGGCGAAGGCGATGTCTCGCAGCCGCTGCAGTTCCCGGTCCGTCAGGGTCAGGGCCGGGGCGATGGTGATGGAGTCGCCGGTGTGCACGCCCACGGGGTCGACGTTCTCGATGGAGCAGACCATCACGCAGTTGTCGACTTGGTCGCGCATGACCTCCAGCTCGATCTCCTTCCAGCCGAGGATGGACTCCTCCAGCAGCACCTCGGTGGTGCGGGAGTCGGCCAGGCCCTGCCCGGCGATGCGCTCGAGGTCCTCGGCGTTGTAGGCGAAGCCGGAACCGAGCCCGCCCATGGTGAAGGAGGGGCGTACCACCACGGGGTAGCCGCCGAGCGCCTCCACTCCGGCGTGGCACTCCTCCATGGTGTGGGCGATGACGCTGCGGGCCACCTCGGCGCCGCAGCGCTCGACCACCCGCTTGAACTCCTCGCGGTCCTCGCCGGCGTTGATGGCGTCGGCACGGGCGCCGATCAGCTCCACGCCGTACCTGTCCAGCACGCCGGCCTCCACCAGGCTCATGGCGGTGTTCAGAGCGGTCTGGCCGCCGAGCGTGGGCAGCAGCGCGTCGGGACGCTCCTTGGCGATGATGGCCTCGATGACCTCCGGGGTGATGGGTTCGACGTAGGTGGCGTCGGCCATGTCCGGGTCGGTCATGATCGTGGCCGGGTTGGAGTTGACCAGGATGACGCGTACGCCCTCGGCGCGCAGCACCCGGCAGGCCTGGGTACCGGAGTAGTCGAACTCGCAGGCCTGGCCGATGACGATCGGGCCGGAGCCGATGACCAGAACGGAGGAGATGTCGGTACGGCGGGGCATCAGGCGTTCTCCTCGGTGTCGGTGGCGGGGGCGGTGGTCGCGGCGGCGACGCGGTGCTCGTGCATCATGCGTATGAAGCGGTCGAACAGGTGCTCGCCGTCGTGTGGGCCGGCGGCGGCCTCGGGGTGGAACTGGACGGAGAAGGCGGGCAGGTCCAGGGCGCGCAGGCCCTCGACCACGCCGTCGTTGAGGTCGATGTAGCTGACCTCCACGCGGCCGTAGCGCCCGGAGTCGAAGGGGGCGGTGGAGGGGCCGTCGGTGGGGGCGTCGACGGCGAAGCCGTGGTTGTGGGAGGTGATCTCCACCCGGCCGGTGGCGCGGTCCAGGACCGGCTGGTTGACGCCGCGGTGCCCGTAGCCGAGCTTGTAGGTGCCGTAGCCGAGCGCCCGGCCGAAGATCTGGTTACCCAGGCAGATACCGAAGAAGGGGATGCGCGCGTCCAGGACGCCGCGCAGCAGGGCCACCTCCTTATCGGCGGTGCCGGGATCGCCGGGGCCGTTGGAGAAGAAGACGCCGTCGGGCTGCAGGGCGCGTATCTGCTCCAGGGTGGTGGACTGCGGCAGCACGTGCACGCGCACACCGCGCTCGGCCAGCTGCCAGGGGGTGCGGGCCTTGATGCCCAGGTCGATGGCGGCGACGACGGCGACCGGCTCCTGGCCGGCGAACTCGCCGCTGGGCTCAACCACGTAGGCCTCCGTGGTGGTCACCTCGGCGGCGAGCGCCTGGCCGGCCATGGCCGGGGCGGCGCGCACGGCGCTCAGGCAGGCCTCCAGGGCCGCCTCGGAGGGGGCGGAACTGGGATGCTCGGCGAAGCCGTCGGGCAGGGCATCGCCGGAGAAGATGCCGGCGCGCATGGCGCCCCGTTCGCGCAGGTGCCGGGTCAGGGCCCGGGTGTCCACCTCGCAGATGCCGACCACGCCGTAGGTGACCAGGTCGGACTCGAGTTCGCGGCGGGCCCGCCAGGAGGAGGCGCGGCGGGCGGGGTCGCGTACCACGAACCCGGCTACCCAGATGCGGTCGGATTCGCCGTCCTCGTCGTTGACGCCCGTGTTGCCGATGTGCGGGGTGGTCATGACCACGATCTGCCGGTGGTAGGAGGGGTCGGTGAGGGTCTCCTGGTAGCCGGTCATGCCGGTGTTGAAGACGATCTCGGCGACCGTGGAGCCGGTGGCTCCGTAGGAGCGGCCCACCAGGGTGTAGCCGTCCTCCAGGACCAGCAGCGCCGGGGTGCGCTCGATCGGCGCGCCGGCGGGCAGGGCGGGGCTGGTGAAGCCGCCGTACGCAGCCGGGGTCGCGGGGTTGGGGGCGCTCATGCATGCTCCTTCGGTTCGTTCTGCTCGACGGGCCGGCCGGCCAGCACGGTCGGGCGGCCATGCAGGAAGGTGGCCATGACCTGTCCGGGCAGTTCCATGCCGGCGTAGGGGGTGTTGCTGGAACGGGTCCACTGGGCGTCCGGGTCCACCACGCGGCGCACGCTCGGGTCGACCACCGTCAGGTTACCGGGCTCGCCGGCGGCCAGTGGACGACCCTGGTCGTCCAGGCGGCCGATGCGGGCGGGCGCCTCGGACAGCACCCGGGCCACGTCGCGCCAGGTCATGCGGCCCGGCTCGACCATGGTGGCGATGATGATCGGCAGCGCGGTCTCCAGGCCGGTCATGCCGAAGGCGCCGGCCTGCCACTCGCAGTCCTTGGACTCGCGCGGGTGGGGGGCGTGATCGGTGCCGACCACGTCGATGGTGCCATCGGCGAGCGCCGCCCGGACGGCCTCCACGTCCTCGGCGGTGCGCAGCGGCGGGTTCACCTTGTACAGCGGCGAGTAGGTGCGCGCCTTCTCGTCGGTGAGCAGCAGGTGATGGGGGGTGGCCTCGGCGGTGACGTCGATGCCGCGGGCCTTGGCCCAGCGGATGATCTCCACGCTGCCGGCGGTGGACAGGTGACACACATGCAGACGAGAACCGACATGCCCCGCCAGCAGGACGTCGCGGGCGATGATCGACTCCTCGGCGACGGCGGGCCAGCCGGCCAGGCCGAGCTCGGCGGAGACGCGACCCTCGTGCATCTGGGATCCCTCGGTCAGGCGGGGGTCCTGGGAGTGCTGCGCGATCACGCCGTCGAAGGACTTGGCGTACTCCAGGGCGCGGCGCATGAGCACCGGGTCGGATACGCACTTGCCGTCGTCGGAGAAGACACGCACGCGGGCGGCGGAGTGGGCCATGGCGCCCATCTGGGACAGGTGCTCGCCCTTCAGCCCCTCCGAGACGGCGCCGACGGGGTGGACGTCCACCCAGCCGGCCTCGTTGCCCAGGCGCAGCACCTGCTCGACCACGCCGGCGTTGTCCTGCACGGGGGTGGTGTTGGCCATGGCGAACACGGCGGTGTAGCCGCCGACGGCGGCGGCGCGGGTGCCGGTGTAGACGGTTTCGGCGCTCTCTCCGCCGGGCTGGCGCAGGTGGGTGTGGATGTCCACGAGCCCGGGCAGCAGCACCAGGCCGGCCAGGTCGTCGTGGCGGTGGGTATCGGTGGGGGCCTGGGCGACGGCGTCGGGGCCGATGGCGGCGATCGTTTCGTCGATGACGAGGACGTCGGTGGGGTCCTCGCCGTAGGGGCGGACCCCGGGCAGGAGGTGGGCGGTCACAGCTGGTTCCCTTCGTCGGCGAGGAGCAGGTAGAGGGCGGCCATGCGCACGGAGACGCCGTTGCCGACCTGCTCGACCACGCGCGAGCGGGGGGCGTCGGCGGCGTCGGCGGTGATCTCCAGGCCGCGGTTCATGGGCCCGGGGTGCATGACGATGGCGTGCTCGGGCATGGCGGCGCGGCGCACCGCGCCGAGCCCGTAGCCGCGGGAGTACTCCCCGGGGCTGGGGAAGTAGCCGCCGCCGGCGGCGCTCATGCGCTCGCGCTGTACGCGCAGCATCATTACGGCGTCGGGCTCGACGGCGGCGATGGCGGCGTCGAAGTCGTAGGACACGTCGCAGGGCCAGTCATCCATGCCCACCGGCAGCAGGGTGGGCGGGGCCACCAGGGTGACGTGGGCGCCCAGGGTGGTGAGCAGGTCGACGTTGGAGCGGGCCACGCGCGAGTGCAGCACGTCGCCGACGATGATGACGCGGGCGTCTTCAAGGTCGCGGCCGCGGGGGGCGGGGCTACCGTCGCCGGCGCGGGCGGAGCCGGAGGCCGGCCCGCCGGGGGTGTACCAGCGGCGCAGGGTCATGGCGTCCAGCAGTGCCTGAGTGGGGTGCTGGTGGGTGCCGTCGCCGGCGTTGAGCACGGGCACGTCGATCCAGCCGGCGTGGGCCAGCAGGTGGGCGGCGCCGCAGGCGGAGTGACGCACCACCACGGCGTCGGCGCCCATGGCCATGATGGTCTGGGCGGTGTCCTTCAGCGACTCCCCCTTGGACACGGAGGAGCCCTTGGCGGAGAAGTTGATGACGTCGGCGCTCAGCCGCTTGGCGGCGGCCTCGAAGGACAGCCGGGTGCGGGTGGAGTCCTCGAAGAAGAGGTTCACCACGGTCTTGCCGCGCAGGGTGGGCAGTTTCTTGACGGCGTGACGCTGGGTGGCGGCCATGGCCTCGGCGGTGTCGAGCACCATCACCGCCTCGTCGTGGGACAGGTCCTTGGCGGACAGCAGGTGCTTCATCGGGTGGCCTCCTGGGTCGCAGCATCGACGATGGTGACGGCGTCGGCGGCGGCGCCGAGTTCCGTCAGGGACACGACCACCTTCTCGTTGCGGGAGGTGGGTAGGTTCTTGCCCACGTAGTCGGCGCGGATGGGCAGCTCGCGGTGGCCGCGGTCGACCAGCACGGCCAGTTGCACGGCGTCGGCGCGGCCGATGGCTCCCAGGGCGTCCAGGGCGGCGCGGATCGTGCGGCCGGAGAAGAGCACGTCGTCGACCAGGATGACGGTGCGGCCCTCGAGGCTCTCCCCCGGGATGCGGGTGGGCTGGGGCACGCGGATCGGGTGGCGGCCGAGGTCGTCGCGGTACATGGTGATGTCCAGGGTGCCGACCGGTGGGGCGCCGGCGGGGTCGTCGTCCTCCTTGGCGGCGACCTCCAGGGCTGCGGCCAGGCGCTGGGCCAGCGGGACTCCCCCGGAGGGGATGCCGAGGAGCACCAGATTGCTGCTGCCGCGATTGCGCTCGAGGATCTCGTGGGCGATGCGGACGAGGGAGCGCTGGATCTCGGCGGCGCCGAGGATCTGCTTCCCGGTGGACTGTGCTGCGGCCACGGTGCGTGGACCTCCTTCTCCGCCTCACTGGACGGGCTTCAAGGATGTCGTTCGGAGCGATGTTAGCGCAGCGCCTCGACCGGTGCGGCCGGCGTCCACCCGGTGAACGTCGGCCGCCCGGCGAGTGCCGCGCGCCGGGCCGACACTGCGCACACGAGTTCTCCCCTGATACACGCGTTTTGGAGCTTTGCGGGTGCGGGGCACGTGCAAAGCTCCAAAACGCGTGATCGTGGCGATAACGCATGTTCGTGATGGCCTGCGCTTGGGCGTGCCGCACGCTTTGACGGACAATGAGTCAAGGCTCGAGCCGCTCGGACTCGGGCCGCCCGGCAGAGGAGCCGACCATGACATCTGGACACACCGGCGTCCGCCCCATGCAGACGGGCCGTCAATCCCTGCTCGCCCGGATCATGCTCATCGCATTGACCATTGCGGTTCTCGGCTCCGCCGGGTTCGGCACCTGGGTGGCCTTCATCTACGACGGCGGGACGCCCACGCTGATCCCCTTCGCGCTCGTCGGGCTTCTAGGCGGGTTGTTCGCGCTGTGGGGCCTGTCCGAGCAGTCGGCGAAATGGGTCGGCCTGGCGGCCGTGCTTCAGGTGTTCGCGCCGACGGGTGCGGCGTGGGCGGCCAGCCTGGTCCTCGCGATGTTCGGAGCGGTCGTGCTGGTGATGCAGTGGAGGGCCGGCCGTCACCTCCCGGGTCGGCAGCATGCCCACGCCTGAGGCGGCACGCGCCACAGTTCAGCGCAGTACCTCCGCCAGTGTGAGCGGCGTGCGCCCGGTGAGCGCGCGGACGTCGTCGGTGACGGTGGCGAGGACGCCGGAGGCAATGGCGGTGTACGTGGACACCCAGGCGTCCAGCTGCCAGTCGGGCACGCCGTAGCTGCGCCGGGAGGCGTAGGCCTCCTCCAGGCTCTGGTCCCGGTAGACGGTGAGGGGGCCGGTGACGGCCGTGATGGTGGCCGCCGCCTCGGCCAGGGTGAAGGCCTCGGGCCCGGTGAGTTCGTAGGTCGCGCCGTCGTGGCTGGTGTCACCGGCCGCGGCGGCGGTGAGGATGGCGGCGGCGCTGCGGGCTACGTCCGCGCGGGCGACCGCGGCGACGCGTCCGGAGCCCGCCGGACCGGCGATGACGCCGTCGACGGCCAGATCGGGGATGAAGTCGGCGTAGAAGGAGTCGCGCAGGAAGGTGACGGCCATGCCGGACTGGCGCAGGTGCTCCTCCGTGGCCTGGTGGGTGCGGGCCAGGGTGAAGGCGGCGTCGGGGGCGGCGGCGAGGAAGCTGGTGTAGACGACGTGCCGTACCCCGGCGGCGGAAGCGGCGTCGATGAAGGTCTTGTGCTGCTCGAGGCGGTCGGCGCTCTCGGCCGCGGAGACCATGAACAGCAGGTCGATTCCCTGCAGGGCCTGCGCGGCGGCGTCGGCCTGGCCGTAGGAGGCGACGGCGACGTCGTCGGCCCAGGCGGGGGCCTTCGCCGGGTTGCGCACGAGGAGGCGCTGATGCAGGCCGGCGTCGTGCAGCAGCTCGGCGACACCGCCACCGACCTTGCCGGTGGCACCGGTGACGGCGATCGTGAGCGGGCGGGCGGAGGGAGAAGCGAGGGCTGGGCCGGCAGTGGTGCTCATGGCACCTGTCTACCCCACTCCCCCACGGGCCGGCGCAAGGAACTCGCCGAGGCGGGTGGCATGGCGTCAGCGCCAGGTTCCGTGCCAGTCGTACAGCGGCGCGGTGGTCTGGTACTCGCGGAGTTCGACGATCCCTCCATTTGCGGATCGGGCTATGGTCGCGCCCTCGAAGGCGCTGCGTGTGCCGTCCCAGGTGCACTCGAAGAACCACTGCGCAGCCTCTCGGTCAGCGATGACGAAGTGATCGGTGATCTTCCACCGGTGCACAATCCCGCCAGCGGCAAACCACTCCCGCGCCCAACGTCGCACCCAATCGCGGCCCCGGTACACCGGGCCGTAGCACTCAACAATGACACAGTCCTCCGCGACCGCGGCGGCGATGCGGTCTACGTCGTTTGCAACCCAGGCGTCGATGTACTCTGTCAGCGCGCTCACACCGGCACCATAAGTGATCAATCGGCAAGTGCTTGCGACGCAACTCAGGCCTGCGTGGCGGACTCGAGTACGGCGCGGGCGGTGACCTCGTCGGTGACTAGCGCGGAGAGGTAGCCGCCGCGCAGGGCGGCGCGGATCGCGGTCACCTTCTCCTCGCCCGCGGCCACGCCGACGACGAAGGGAATCTCCTTGAGTCGCTCGGGCTCCATGCACAGGGTGCGCTCGCACAGTGCCGTGGGCACGTGCTGTCCCTCGGCGTCCAGGTGGTGCCCGCACACGTGTGCAACCGCGCCGCGCCGGCGGCACTCGCGCACCACCTGCGGCGTCATCCACTTGCGCAGCAACGGGCTGGTGGACTCCCCCACCGCGCCGATGCCCGTCAGGGCGACGTCGCTGCGGGCGGCCAACTCCAGCGTGGTGGCGACCTGGTCCTCTTGGCGCACGGCGCGCGCCAGGTTCAGCGAGTCGAAGACCAGCGGCACGGTCAGCGACCGGTAGCGACCGCCCAGCCGCATGGCCAGGTTGCGGCACACGTCGCCGCCGTCGCCGAGGTCGTAGGACTCCCCCGCCGAGCCGATCATCGCCACCACCGTCGAGGTGGGCCAGGTGCGCTCGGGCATCTGATGCACGACGGCGGCCACGGCCCGCCCGTTGGACACCGCGATCACCGACCGCGGGCCGCAGTGCTCAACCAGCAGCTCCGCCGCGGCCCGGGCGACGTCGGGGGTGACGCCGGGAACGAACGGACGGGACACCTCGGTGACGCGAGCCTGTTTGAGGCCGAAGGCGGAGGTGAGTTCCTCCTCCAACGCCATCAGCCGCTCGATGGGGTGTGCGACCGTCACCTGAACGATCCCGACTCGGCGGGCCTCGGTCAGCTTGCGTGAGACCGTGGAGCGCGAGTAGCCCAGGCGCTCGGCGATCTCGTCCTGACTGAGGTCCTTGTCCCAGTACAGGTGGGCGATGTCCAGCAGCAGCCGCGCGTGTTCGCGATCCAAGGTTGCGCACATAGTTGCATCATATCGTCAATCAATTCCGACTTGGGAGGCGATAAGTGCAGCCATTCCTGTTCTGAAGGCCACCTACCCTGAGGTGATGATGCACGGATGTGCAATGCGCGCCCTTGGGGGTGGCGTCGTCCGCCTTAGCGTGGAACCACCGCGGCGGTGAGAGCCGGTGGTGACAGCCAACTCTCGCCGGCACCTGCCGGCACGAATTCCGCCCGGTGTGCAGTACATCGCTCATCCGTTCGAAGGAGAACCCCCATGGCAATCGTCCGCACCATTCACGGCGACGTCGACCCGTCCACGCTCGGCGTCGTCAACGCCCACGACCACCTCATCCGCGTCGGCGCGGGCGAGGTCTACATCGAGCCCGACCACCTCCTGGACGACGAGGACAAGGCGGTCGAGGAGGCCGGCTACTTCGTCGACGCCTCCAAGCGCTTCGCCCCCACCGCCACCATCGTGGACATGTGCCCGGCGTCCTCCGGCCGCGGCGTGCTCAAGCTGAAGCGCGTCGTCGAGCGGGTCCCCGACCTGCAGGTCATTCAGGCCACCGGCTTCCACCAACAGAAGGTCTACCTCGAGTGGCGCCAGTCCTGGGTCAACCAGTACACCGTCAACGAGATCGCCGACCTGCTGATCGCCGACATCGTCGAAGGCGTGGACGCCAATGACTACATGGGACCGCTGGTCAAGCGCACCGACGTGCGTGCCGGCGTCATCAAGTGGGCGACCGCCTACGGCAAGATCACCGACTGGGAGGCCAAGACCGGTAAGGCCGTCGCCATCGCCTCCAAGGAGACCGGCGCGCCCGTCAACACCCACGTCACCGCCGGCACCTGCGGCCCCGAGCAGGCCCGCTTCCTGATCGAGCAGGGTGTGGCCCCGGAGAAGATCGCCATCGGGCACATTCAGCGCAACTGGGACCCGTGGATCCAGGAGCAGATCACCAAGCTCGGCGCCTACGTGGAGCTGGACGGCACCAACCGCATCAAGTACGTGCCGGACAACGCCCGCGTCAACCTGCTCAAGGTGCTCGGCGAGAAGGGCTACGGCAAGCAGATCCTGCTCGGCACCGACTCGGGCAAGGCCTCCTACCAGAAGGCCTACGGCTCGGTCTCCGGGATCGACTACGACCCGGCGGTGTTCTGCCCGCGCCTGATCGACGACGAGGGCTTCGACCCCGACTACGTCCAGGACCTGCTGGTGAACAACGCCGCCACGTTCTTCGCCTTCGAGCCCCTGGCCGGCTGAGCGAGGCGAGTTGAAATGAGCGAACCCCGCAACACGCCCAGGCTCCAGATCGCCCTGGACACCCTGGACCAGCCCAGCGCGCTGGGCCCCCTGCAGCAGGCGGCACCGTACGTCGACGTCATCGAGTGCGGCACCATCCTGATCCTGTGCGAGGGCTACCACGCGGTGCGCAACATTCGCGCCCTGTTCCCGGACAAACAGATCCTCGCCGACGTGCGCATCGCGGAGGCGGGCGCCAAGATCGCCCGCCTCGCCTTCGAGGCCGGCGCGGACCTGGTCTCCTGCGTGGCAGGCGCCTCCATGACCACCATCGAGCAGGTCTGCAAGGTCGCCGCCGAGTTCGACGGCGAGGTACAGGTGGAGCTGGCCGACGAGTGGTACGACCCGGAGCGGGCCCGCGCCTGGCGCGCCGCCGGCGTCCAGCACGTCATTGTCAAACGGTCCCGCGACCGGGAGGCCGCCGGCGACCTGTCCTGGAAGGCCGAGGACATGGACCGGGTCGACGAGCTGGCGGACATGGGCTTCACGGTCACCGTCACCGGCGGCATCAACGTGGGGGACCTGCCGGCCTTCGCGGGCCGCAGGGTCGGCATCGTCATCGCCGGACGCTCGATCGTCGGCGCCGACGATCCGGCCGCCGCCGCATCTGCGCTGCGCGACGCCATCGACGAGGTGTGGTCATGAGCCTGACCTCCCTCGACGACGGTATCCGCCTGGGCATCTACGAGAAGGCCCTGGTCAGCAACCCGCTGGCCACCCCCGACGACTGGGCGAGCTTCCTCGCCCAGGTGCCGCAGGCCGGCTACTCCTTCCTGGACCTGTCGGTCGACGAGTCCCCGGAGCGGGAGGCCCGCCTCGAGTGGGGACCACGCCAGTGCCGCATGGTACGTGAGGCCGCCGAGTCGGTCGGCACCGGCATCGGCGGGGTGTGCCTGTCGGTGCACCGGCGCATAGGCCCGGGTTCGGCCGACCCCGAGGTGCGGCGTCGGGCCCGCGAGGTCATGGCCCGCGGCTTGGAACTGTGCCACGAGCTGGGGGCGCCCGTAATCCAGATCGCGGGCTATTACGCCTACTACGAGAACCCCCACCCGGACGCCGAACGCTGGTACGGCCAGCTGCTGGCCGACGCCGTGCCCCTCGCCTCTCGCCTCGGGGTGGTGATGGGGATCGAGAACGTCGACGGCACCGACGTAACCTCGATCCGCAAGGCCATGGAGTTCGTCGACGCCGTCGGCTCCCCCTACCTGCAGGTCTACCCCGACCTCGGCAACATCGCCGAGCAGGGGCTTGACCCCGCCGTCGAGTTGGAGGCGGGCCGCGGGCACATGGTGGCCATGCACGCCAAGGATGTGCGCCGCGGCGAGCCTCGACGGGTGGAGATGGGCACCGGCATCGTCGACTGGGACAAGTCCTTCCAGCTGCTCGCCGCCCAACACTGGACCGGTCGGCTCATGATTGAGATGTGGAACGACGACGCGCCCGACTCCGTCGCCCGTTGCGTGGCCGCGCGCGAGTTCATTGAGGGCAAGGCCGCCGGCGCCGGCATCGCCATTCAGAGGCCCTGAGCGCCATCAGACGACTCGCAACGCGAGCCGCACGCGGCACACGCCGTCATCCCCTGACCGTCTTCGAGAACCCCTACGGCTGCAGCCAGACAGGCAGCCGCAGCGCCGCCCATTCGCGGCCACACACAGCCAACCAGAAAGACCGAACAATGACGTACGACCTGACCACTATCGGTGAGGGGCAGATCCGCCTCACCTGTGAGCGTGGCGAACGGCTGTCCACAGCCCGCTCACTGCGCATGACCGCCGCCGGCTCCGAAGCCAACGTCGCCGGACTGCTCAGCGAGCTCGGCCGCTCCACCGCCTGGGCCTCGAAGCTGCCCAAGGGCGAGCTGGCCGACCGCATCGCCCTGGAGTACTCCGCCGTGGGCGTGGACATCCGTCACACGGTGATGACGGAGGAGGGCCGGGTGGCCCTGTACTTCCTCGAACCGGGCGAGTTCCCGCTGCCGGGCAAGGTCACCTACGACCGGCTGCACACGCCCTTCCGCACCATCACGCCGGAGGAGTTCGACTGGGATGCCCTGCTGGACACCCGCGTCGTCTTCCTCACCGGCATCACGGCCGCGCTCACCCCCGATACCGCCCGAGTGGTGCGCTACTTCGCCGACGCCGCCGTCGAGCGGGGCGTGGACGTCGCCCTGGACGTCAACTTCCGCTCCCTGCTGTGGACCGGCGAGCAGGCACGCGAGACCCTCGAGCCGATCGCGCGCCAGTCCTCGATCCTGTTCTGTTCGCGTACGGACGCCCGGGTGGTGTTCGGCATCGACAAGCCGGACGTGCAGGCCTGCCACGCCCTGCGCGAGGAGATGGGCGTGCCCACGGTGGTCTCCACCGACGGCCGCGCCGGTACCTACCTGTCGACGGCGGAGAAGGATCGCATCTTCGAGATCCACTCCGTCCCGGTGATCGACCGGCCCGGGGCAGGTGACTCCTTCGTCGCCGGCACGCTGCACGGCTGGCTCGACGGCGACGTCGAGAAGGGCATCCAGATGGGCACCAAGGTCGCCCAGATCGCGCTGACGCACCACGGCGACCTGACCCACGTGCGTCCCGGCGAGCTGCAGACCCTGCAGAGCTCGGACATCGTCCGCTGAGCAAATCGACCGCACCGCCGGGCGGCGCACAGCCGCCCGGCGGCCGGCCCCTAATCAAACGTCTGCTCAATCGACAAGATCGGATTGAAATGAGTACACAGGCAACGGCGCCTGCGGCGCCGCGGGGGAAGACCGCCCCTGAACAAATCGACAATCATCACCTCACCGGTCACCAGAAGTCGCTGATCGGCATGGCGATCGTGGGCAACGTGTCGGAGTTCTTCGACATGTTCCTCATCGGCTTCATCATCAACCTCCTCATCGAGACTCCGGGCTGGAACCTGACCGGATTCCACTCCGGCGTGATCCTCGCCGGCTCCGGCCTGGGCACGGTCCTCGGCTCCATTACCTGGGGCCGACTGGCGGACGTGTTCGGTCGCAAGGCCGCCTTCATCTGGTGCATCGTGGTGCTGGTGGTCTTCACCGCTGGCTCCGCCTTCACCCCGGTGAACGGCTGGATTCTGTTGGCCATCCTGCGCACCGGTGTGGGCTTCGGCGTCGGCGGCCTCAACATCACCTCCGTGCCCTTCGTGCAGGAATTCGTACCCGCCAAGCAGCGCGGCCTGTTGGCCGGGCTCACGAGCGTGTTCATTCCGGCCGGTATCTTCCTGGGCGGGCTGGTGACCAAGTACTTCGGCGATGCGCTCGGCTGGCGCGGACTGATCGCCGTCGGCTGCATCCCCATCGTGCTGCTCGCCTGGGCGCGCATCATTCCCGAGTCGCCGCGCTTCCTGCAGTCCCGCGGGCGTGACCGGGAGGCCAAGGAGGCCTACGCGTGGGCCATGGAGATCCCCATGGAGCAGGTGGCCGATCTGCCCGACATCAAGGAGACCTCGTCGGCGTCCTACTCGGTCATCTTCAAGAAGTACCCCAAGCAGCTGCTGGTGGTCGCGGTCGGATCCTTCTGCTTCATCATGGGCTCCTTCACAGTGCAGTCCTGGGGACAGACGCTGCTGGGGCAGTCGTTCAAATTCTCTGCGGGCGCCGTGGCGACCCTGTTCATGTTCGTATCTCTCGGTGACCTGCTGGGCCGCCTGGGATCGGCCTGGATCTCCGACAAGATCGGACGGCGTTGGACCATGTTCGGCTGCGGCATGATCGGTGCCGTCGGCGCCCTGATCGCCGCCTTCTCCACCCGGATGGTCTCCTCCGGCGGAGAGATCGGCAACGCCGGCTACGTGTTCTTCGCCGGAATCTTCATCGTCATGATGTTCGGCGACGGCGCCTTCGGCATCCTCAACGCCTTCGGCGGCGAGCAGTTCCCCACGGAGGCCCGCTCCACCGGCCTCGGCCTGGGGTACGGGATCGGCGCGATTGCCAAGGTCGTCGGCCCCTACTTCGTCGGTGCCCTGGTGGGCTCCTCGGAGCTCAGCCCAGAAGTGGTGTTCCTGCCCTTCATCATCTTCGCGGTGCTGCTGTTCCTGGGTGGCGTGGTCTACCTGTTCGCCCGCGAGACGAAGGGTGCCGCACTGGAAGACATCTGAGTGCCCCGTCGTGGCCGCGGTCCGCGGACCACGGCCACGACGTCGCATGACGTCGCCAACTGCTCGGCCGACGCCGAAGCCCGGGACAAACGGGTTGCCCCCGGAACCGTGTGGGTTCCGGGGGCAACCCGTATCTCAGCGACCAGGCGACGTTGGCGAACGCGGACCCGGTTGCCGGGTTGGTTAGTGTTGGCCGTAGACGTTCTGGTAGCGGTCGTTGAGCCGGTCGATCAACTCCGGCTCGATCGGCACCAGCTCACCACCCTGACGCGCAATATGCACCGTACGCGCCACCTCCTCACACATCGCCGCAGCCTTCACCGCCGCCCGCGCATCAACTCCGATCGTGAACGGACCATGATTCGCCATCAACACCGCCGGCGACCGCGACCCCGACAAGGTCTCCACAATCCCCCGACCAATCGAATCATCCCCAATCAAAGCAAACGGACCCACCGGAATCTCACCCCCAAACTCATCCGCCATCATCGTCAACACACACGGCACCGGCTCCCGCCGCGCCGCCCACGCCGTCGCATACGTCGAATGCGTATGCACCACACCACCCACCCGATCCATATGCCGATACACATACGCATGCGCCGCCGTATCCGACGACGGCGTCAGATTCTCCGGCGTCCCATCCTCAATCTTCACCCCATCCAGCGTGCACACCACCATATTGTCCGCACAAAGCTCCTCATACGCCACACCCGACGGCTTAATCACAAACAACCCCGTCCGCTCCACACTCCCATCCGCACGCTTCACCACCACCCGCTCAGACACATTCCCAGCCGTCCACACCACCAAACCCCACCGAATCAACTCCCCATGCAAACGCGCCACCCGCTCACGCGCATCAGCCACCGCCCCACGCACACCATCATCCAAATCAGCCAACACAATCCGCTCAGTCATGTTCTTCTCCTAGTTGTTCGTCGGGTGGGTCATGGTCTGCGGCGGCGCCGTTCGGCACCGTTGCCGCACTGGTGAGGCCTTGCTGAACATCCGATCGCCGGGTGTCGCACGGGCCCGGCCGCGGCGGTCACCGCGGCTCAACACCCCAATAGTGAACGTTCACATCGGTGGTGTCAAGGCACCTGATGTCGGCGGCGCACTGGCCCAGGCGCCTCAGACGGTCGGGATCCAGACGCGCATGGCGCCGGGACCGCGGTTACCCCAAGTGGAGAAGGGCACCAGATTCGCTTCCAGGCTTCGCGTGGGCGCCTCCCGTTCGCCCCAGGCGGCGGCGCGGTACAGCGAATCCTCTGCCGTGCGCACGCTCAGATCGACGCGCAGCGCGGGGGCCGGAGCGTCTCCTGACGACGGCAGTTCGGTGACCACGGGGACTGCGGGTAGGTATACGTCGTCGACGGCGGCGTCTTCGGGCAGGTCCACCTGCTCCAGGCAGTACAGGATCGGCCCCCGCTCGAGGGCGACGGCACCGCGTACGGCGTCCACACGGTAGTTGGCGGCAGTCCAGCGGGGACGGAGCGGGAGGTGCAGGACGGCGCCGTCGACCTCGTCGGCCGGGATCTGGACGAAACCGCGAGCGCCCTCGCCGTCGGACACCGATCGCCGCCTACCACCCACGTCTAGGGTGGCCCCCTGCGCCCAAGCCGGGATGCGTACCCACACCGCCGACCCAGGGGGAAGGGCACCGCCCGCCACGTACAGGGAGATCTCGCCGTCGGTGGGGTAGCGAGTCCGGACCGTCAGCGTTCCGCTGCCGAGCGATTCTGGCAGCTCGATCTCGCAGGCGAGAAGTTGGTGCAGTTCCAGCGCGGGCCCGTCCGGGGCCTGCCGGACGGTGGCCACGTACGCACCGGCCTGGGCGATGGTGCGCGCGATGTTGGGCGGGCAGCAGGCGCAGGCGTACCAGGGCTGCCGCTGCGCGGGGGCATTCTCCTCGCTGAAGCGGTCGGGACGTCGCTGCATGGGGTTGGAGTAGAAGAAGCGGGTGCCGCTCTCATCCACCGACGCGGCCAGGGCGTTGTAGAGCTCGCGCTCCATGACATCGGCGTAGCGGCGGTCCTCCCCGGCCAGCAGCATGCGCCAGGTCCAGTGCAGGTCCGCGATGGTGGCGCAGGTTTCGGCGTAGGCGCGGTCGGAGGGCAACTCGTAGTCGTTGCCGAAGGACTCGTCGCGGTGGCGGGAGCCGAAGGCACCGGACAGGTACATCTTGCGCTCGTGGACGCGTTCCCATTGCGCTCGCATGACGTCGTGTAGTGCCGACTCACCGGTTTCCAGGAACAGGTCGGTGACGCCGGCGTTCAGGTACAGCTGGCGGACCGCGTGGCCGGTGGGGTCGATGGCCTCACGCACGCGCACGTGGTCCTGGTAGTAGCGATGTCCGAAGCCCTCGTCGGGGAGGATGTCGTGGCCGCGCTGGTTGATCAGATGCTCGGCCAGGTGCAGCCAGCGGGCCTCGCCCGTGTGGCGGTGAAGCTCGATGAGTGCGGTCTCGATCTCGGGGTGCCCCGGAATGCCGTCCTCACGGCCCGGGCCGAAGCGGCGGTCCACCAGGGCGGCAAAACGGATCGCGACCTGGAGCAGATCGTCCCGTCCGGCTGCCCGGTCCAGGGCGACGGCCGCCTGGATCAGGTGCCCGAGCACATACATCTCGTGGTTACGGTCCAGTTCGACGAAGCGCTTGTCCGGGCGAACGCCCTGAATCCAGGTGTGCAGATAGCCGGTCGGCTCCTGCACGCGGGCGATCAGCGCGATGGCCTCGTCGAGCCAGGCGTCGAAGTCGTGGGTGCCGGAGCGCGCGATCTCCCAGGCGACCGCCTCGATGACCTTGTACAGGTCCGAGTCGGCGAAGACAAAGCCCCGGTAGGGCGCGCCGGACTCGCCGATCACGCGCCGGAAGTTGTCCATGACGCCGGAACCCTCAAGCTGCTCAATGCAGTGGGGAATGGTGTGGGCGGCGTTGCGCTCCTGCCAGTGGCCGAGCAGGCTCTGCGAGGCGATGTGGACCTGGTTGATGCCGAGCGGGGTGCGGCCGACGGGGCGGGCGTGTGGTCCCGGAGCGGCAGGGGCGAGCAGCCGGGCCGTCGCATCTGCACGCTTCGCCTGGTAAGACCTCATTGTCTACTCCTCTTCGTTGCAGGAATCCCCTGCACATAGGGGCCGCGAATGGCTCTGGCTGCGTTGAGGGCGTCCGCCGGCGCAGCGGCCCCGATCATAGACTTGCACGCGTTGTGCGCCGCCCACTGCCGACCCTGCCACTCTCCAAAGGAGTTGAGGAGTCAACGATGCCGTCACCCGTGCTCGCGCCCGCCACCTTCCCGCCGCGCGGCTGGAACTCGTGGGACTGCTTCGGCGGGTCGGTGACCGAGGCCGAGGTTCTAGACAACGCGCGTTTCATCCACGAGCACCTGCTCGCACATGGCTGGGACACCGTCGTGGTAGACATCCAGTGGTACGAGCCGGCCCCCGGCACCGCGGACTACAACGCCCACTCGGCGGCAGTCATCGACGCCTACGGGCGTCCGCTGCCCGCCGAGAACCGTTTTCCCTCGGCGGCGGGTGGAGCCGGGTTCGGGCCGCTGGCGGAGGCGATCCACGCCCTGGGATTGCGCTTCGGCGTGCATCTCATGCGGGGCATCCCGCGCCGAGCCGTCGCCGCGAACGCCCCGATCCTCGGCACCGCCTACACCGCCCGGGACGTCGCCACTCCCCCATCCGACCGCTGCCACTGGAACCCGGACAACGAGGGTGTGCAGCCGGATCACCCCGGTTCCCAGGCCTGGTACGACTCGTTGCTCGCACTCCTGGCCACCTGGGGCGTGGACTTCGTCAAGGTCGACGACGTGCTCTACCCGCCCATCCGCCGCCCCGACATCGCCATGATCCACCGCGCGATCAAGCGCTCCGGCCGCGACATCACGCTCAGCCTGTCTCCGGGGCGCGAGCTGTCGCTTGCACACGCCGACTTCCTACGCGAGCACGCCCAGATGTGGCGGGTCTCGGACGACCTGTGGGACGACTGGGAAGCAGTCGTGGAACAGTTCCAACGGGCCGCACGCTGGGCCGCAGTACAGAGCGACGACGGTGTCGGGGACCTGGACATGCTGCCTCTGGGGCGAATTGGTCTACGCGCGCATGTCGGCGACCCGCGGCACTCGCGCCTGAACCTCGACGAGCAGCGCACCATGCTGACGCTGTGGAGCATTGCGCGCTCCCCGCTCATGATGGGCGGACACCTGCCGGAGTCCTCGCCGGAAACCATCGCCCTGCTCAGCAACGACGCCGTGCTCGCCCTGGGTGAGCGGGGCACCGACTGCCGTGAGATCATCCGCGACGGCGACCTCGTGGTCTGGCGCTCCACGCTGCGTCCGGCGCCCGGCCGGAGGGAAGGGGAACGGGAGGTCCGCGCCGTCTTCAACCTCGGCGATGAGCCCCGCACCCGCCGCCTGCACCTGGCCGATCTCGGGCTGCCCCAGACGACCCGCCACCTCACCGACCTGTGGACCAGCAAGCGCGCCGCCGTCGTCGACGGCTGGTGGGAGATGGACCTGCCCGCCCACGGCTGCGCCGTCGTGGCCGCTGTCGGAAATCCGTCTCAACACGATTAGGAGAAGCCCATGGCCCTTTCCGCCTGCACCGACTCGCCCCGCGCCGTCGTCGACCTCGATGTACCCGGCCCCACCATCTCCCGTCACATCTACGGGCACTTCGCGGAGCACCTGGGCCGCTGCATCTACGGCGGCTTTTACGTGGGCGAGGACTCCCCCATCCCCAACGCCCACGGTCTGCGCACCGACGTCATTGAGGCGCTGAGGGCGATCGCCATCCCCAACCTGCGCTGGCCCGGCGGCTGCTTCGCCGACGAGTACCACTGGCGCGACGGTATCGGCCCCAAGGATCAACGCCCCACCATGGTCAACACCAACTGGGGCGACGTTGTGGAGGACAACTCCTTCGGCACGCACGAGTTCATGGAGCTGTGCGAGTTGCTTGGAGCCGACGCCTACATCACGGGCAACGTCGGCTCGGGCACGGTGCAGGAGATGAGCGAATGGGTCGACTACCTGACCCGCGAGGGGGACTCCCCCATGGCGCGCCTGCGCCGGGCCAATGGCCGCGAGAAGCCGTGGCGGGTGCCGTTCTTCGGCATCGGCAACGAGCCCTGGGGCTGCGGCGGGA
>NZ_LK995531.1:42604-67521 GCF_900002405.1 Actinomyces succiniciruminis
AGGCCCGCCGCTATGCCACCTTCGTGCGCAGCCACGGTGAGAACAAGATGGTGCGCATCGCCGGCGGGGCGAACGTCGATGACTACGCGTGGACCGACGCACTGATGCGCGACCTCGTCTGCGACACCTGCCCGCGCTCCGAACCCGGCCCCTACCAGGCAATCAGCCTGCACTCCTACACCTTCCGCGACTCCTTCGAGGCCAAGGGTCAGGCCCGCGGTTTCACCACCGAGGACTGGTACGCCACCTTCGCCAATGCTTGGTGGATGGAAGAACTGATCACCCGGCACTCCACGGTGATGGACCGCTACGACCCACACCGCAAGGTGGGGCTCGTCGTCGACGAGTGGGGCGCCTGGTGGGATGCGAAGCCCGGTACCAACCCCCACTTCCTGCAGCAGGACAACACCCTGCGGGACGCACTCATCGCCTCGCTGCACTTCGACGTCTTCCACCGCCACGCCGAGCGCGTCATCATGGCCAACCTGGCCCAGACGGTCAACGTGCTCCAGGCCCCGATCCTCACCGACCCGGCCACCGGCGCCATGGTGCTCACTCCCACCTATCACGTGCTGGCGATGAACGTGGGCCACCATGACGCCACTCGGCTCGACGTGCGTTGGGTGGATGATCTTCCCACCCATGCCGACGACGGCGCCCGTCCCTTCCCGCTGGTCTCCGTCTCCGCCTCCCGTAAGGGCGACACGGTGCTCATCTCCGCAACCAACCTCGACCCCACGGCGCCTCACACGATCCGTCTGGATCTGCGCGGCGCCCCGACGGCGGTGGACGGTGCGCGCGTGCTGACCGCGGACGCGCTCGACGCCTGCAACACGCCGGAGGCTCCCGACGCCGTATCGCCGGCCGCGTTCTCGGGCTGGTCGCTGGCGGAAGGCGTGCTGGAACTGGTTATCCCACGTGCCGCCTACGTGACGGTGTCCTTGGGACTGGAGCCGACGACGAACTGAACGTGCGGGGCCGCGACGGCGCAAGGCCGCTGCGGCTCGTAGAACACGCCACTTCGCACGGTCTGCGCCCGGGCAGTCCCTCGGCGGAACCCCATTCGGCAACAAACAGCCACCAACGCCGAGTCCGAAGGCGGCATGCACTGCGCCGGTCGCGTCGCCGGCATGTTCGTCCCAACTGGGCTGCGGCGTGTGGGCGTGTCCGCCTCGGCAGGGTCGCTATATTGCGAAATGGGGGTTCCCGCCAGCCGACTGCACCCTCGGAGGGCGGGCCCCTAACGTTGCCGATTCGACCAATCCCTGGAGGTCAACATGGCACGACTCGAGGACTCCGCGGCGCCGCTCAAGGACGCCATGGGTAATGCCCTGCTCGAGCTCATGCACGAAAAGCCCCTGAAGAAGATAAGCGCGAGTGAGATCGCCTCGCGTGCCGGCCTGGGGAGAGTGACCTATTTCCGGCACTTCTCCTCCAAGGAGGAGGTGCTGGCCTATAAGTATCGAACCGCTTGGAGGGACTTCGCCGCCCGTCACTGGTACGACGAGGCCGACGACCGCGCGAATGCCATAGCCCGGTTCCACTTCTGCCTGCAGGTGCGTACGCTCAACGACGCCGTCTATGGGGCGGAGCTTGGGAGCATCCTGCTGGGAATCATTGTGGAGTCGCTGGAGGGGCGGGCGCCGGATCCGGCGACGACCTCCGGTTCCGGTGCCGGGGCCACGGGCGCCGGAGATCGAGCCGGCTTCCTGCACCGCTTCAAGGCCTATGCCCTGTTCGGGCTCATTGACGCCTGGATCCGCCACGGTTACCGACAGGCCCCGGAGGAGATGGCCGCCATTTACGTCAGCTTCCTCAGCCCCGAGGTCGAGTCGCTGGGTTCGCGCGGCTCCGAGCGCCGAACCGGCGGCAGGGCGGCACGAATGCGCAGATTGCAGCGCATCCGGGAGGCGGCGGAGCTGCGCAACCCGCGGCGCTACGTCGTAGACGACGACTCCTGAGACGGCGAATCTTGACAGATGAATCCATTCAGCGTTAAATGAACCAACCGGTCGGAACCTCGCGAAGTACCCGCGTGCGTTCAGCGCCCGGACATCGATGCAAAGGAGCCACATGTCCAACACCGCCGATCCCCGTCTGGAGGAGCCCACCCGTCCGGGCACCTCCGCCAAGTATCTGGGTGGACGCCCGTACTACCAGTACCTGATCTCCTTCGTCATTGCGGGCGTCTTCCTGTACGCCTGCTACTCGGCGCTGGCGGCGATCCTGCTGCCCAACACCGTGCAGACGATCGAGTTCCAGCACTACTTCTCCGGCACCACCGTCACCACCCTGGACCAGCTCACCGAGCTCACCAACCTGGCCAATGACGTCAACGCCGGCACGGTCACCGCGACGTCCGAGCAGGCGCACCTGCTGGACCTGCTGAAGCAGTACGAGGCCGCTCGGGCCTCCTCGATCTCCAACATGATGATCGTCGGCTCGTTCTTCACGCTGTTCGCCCAGCCGATCGTCGGTGTCCTCTCCGACCGCTGGCGCTCCCGCTGGGGCCGGCGCGCCTTCTGGATCGTGGCCGGCGCCGTCGCCGGGGCCGCCTTCATGATCGGCCTGCGCTACTCCACCACGATTCTCATGCTCACCGTCTTCTGGACCACCGCGCAGGTGTCGCTGAACTTCATGCAGGGGCCGCTGTCGACGACGGTGGCGGACCGGGTTCCCGCCGAGAAGACCGGCACGGTCTCCGGCCTGTCCGGCATCGGGATGATGGCCGGCTTCACCGGCGGCTCCGTGGTGGCCGGCATTCTCATGAACTCCATGGGGCTGGATGCGTACTTCGTATTCGCCGTTGCCGTCGTCGTCGGCGCCCTGATCTTCGTCACCTTTGCCAAGGACCGCTCCTCCAAGGACCTGGAACTGCGCGAATTCGACTGGATCGCTTTCTTCAAGGGCTTCCTGATCCCGCTGCGCGACCACGACTTCCGCTGGGTGTGGATCGCCCGCTTCATGATGTTCTTCGGCTACACGGCCGTGACCAACTACAACCTGTACATCATTCAGTCCCACCTGCGGCCCGCTCACACCGCGGCCGAGGCGAACACGATCGTCGCCACCCTGTCGGCGGCGGCTCTGCCGGTGCAGCTGCTCATGCTGGCCTTCGCCGGCAAGCTCTCGGACAAGGTCAAGCGGCGCAAGCCCTTCGTCATCGGCGCCTCCTTGGTGATTGCCCTGGACATGCTGGTTCCGCTGGTGGTTCCGACGCTCCCGTTGTACTTCTTCTTCTACATCCTGCTGGCGGCCGCCTACGGCATGTACATGGCGGTGGACGTGGCCCTGTTCATCGACGTCCTGCCCGACCCGAACGCCGCCGGCCGTGACCTGGGCGTGGCCAATGTGGCCTCCAACATCGGCCAGATGCTGGCGCCCTTCGTCGCCGGCAAGCTGGTCGCCCACACCGGTGGCTACTCGGCGATCTTCATTACCGCTGTAATCGCCGTCGCCATTAGCGCCGCGGCCATCATCCCGGTCCGGAAGGTGAAGTAGCGTCTGAAGCGCTTGGTGGCGGCATCGGTCCCAGCCGGTCCGGTGCCGCCACCATCCCAACCGGTAACTCAATGCCGCTTGACTCAGAATCGCTTGCAAAGGAGCAAGACATGAACACCACCCCCAAGACCTGGGCCTATGGCTCATTCCCCTGGCTTTCCGAGTCCGACCGGCTCCCCGGCGTGGCTCCCCGCACCCGCGTCATCATCGATAACGACTTCGCCGGCGATCCCGACGATCTCTTCGCGCTGGCCCACCACCTGCTGGTCGAGGGCACCGAGGTACGCGGCGTCGTCATCTCCCGACTGCGCGAGGACGACCCGTGGAATCGCACCGACTCCTCCGTGCGCGCAGGCCACGAGCGCGTCGAGACGCTGCTGGCGACCATGGGGGTGACCGGCGTCGACCTGTACGACGGCGACGACCGCGGCTTCGACGCCTACGCCGACCAGACCGCCGCCTCCCGCTTCATCATTGATGAGGCGCTGCGCGACGACGACCGTCCGCTGTTCCTCGTGGCCGGCGGCTCGCTGGGCGACGTCGCCCGGGCCTTCAAGGCGGAGCCGGCCATTGCCAAGCGCCTGACGCTCGTCTGGATCGGCGGCGGGGAACACGCCGGACTGGCGTACGTGCCCGAGGGCGGCACGGACATGGAATACAACCTGGCACTCGATCCCGCGAGCGCCCGCTACGTCTTCAATGAGACCGAGGCGCGCATCTGGCAGATTCCGCGCGACGTCTACCGTTCCGCCACCGTCTCCATGCCGACCATCCGCCGCGGCTGCGCCCGCGCGGGAACGGTTGGCGCCTACCTGCTCGGTGAGTTGAACCAGGTGCGCGAGATGGTTTCGGGCATGACGCACCCCGGCGCCACCTACGTGCTCGGAGACCAGCCGCTGGTACTGCTGTCCTCGCTGCAGACCACCTTCGAGCCCGACGCCGCCTCCTCCTACTACGACGTCATCCCCACGCCCCGCATTGCGCAGGACGGCACCTACCGCTACCCGCAAGACGTCCGGCCGATGCGCCGCTACCAGCGCATCGACAACCGACTCCTTTTCGACGACATGTTCGACTCCCTGGCCGTCCTGGCCGAGTGGCAGGCGGTTCAGGCTGCGGATGACTGATCGTCCAGCAGTGCGCGTGCCGTTGCGGCGTCGGTGATCAGCACGTTCACCCAGCCGCCGCGTAGGGCGGCGTGGATGGCGGAGTGTTTGCGCTTCCCGCCGGCCGCCGCCACCCGGCGCGGGATGGCGCGTAGCTGATCGGCGTCGGCTCCCACTAGGCGGCGGTCAAAGTCGGAGTCCACGTGGGCGCCGTCGGCGTCGAAGTAGCGCAGACACACGTCTCCAACGGCGCCTGCCGCGCGCAGTTCCTCATGGTCGGCGTCGGAGAAGATGTTGCCGGACTGGCGCAGCAGCGCGGAGGGCTCGAGGCTACCGATGCCCACCAGCGCAATGGTGACCCGCGGCAGTAGTTCGAGAATGTGAATGACGGAGGGATCGTTGCGCAGTTCGGCGGCCGCGGCCGGCGTACCCAGCACGGCCGGCGAGGGGAAGAACTCGGGCGCGGCACCGGTGGCCCGGGCGAGCAGGTCGATCATGCGGGTGGCCTTTACCTGCACGGTGGGGTTACCGATTCCGCCGAATAGCTGTACGACGGCGGAGGCAACCTGGGTTCGGAAGGGCTGCAGCCTCTCTATCGCCGCCAGCCAGGTGGCGCTCCAGGACGACAATCCGATGACATCGCCGCCGGTGAGCGTGGTCTCCAGGTAGGTGGCTGCGGCTGCCGCGAGCGCGTTCGCGATCGTGGTCTCGTCCTCGCCGGCGTCCACCACCACGCACTCGTCCAGCCCGTAGCGGGCCTCGATCTCCTCCTCCAAGGTGGTGAAGGTGCCGGCGGGCAAAGTGACAACGGTGCGCACAATGCCCTCGTCGGCGGCACGTTTCAGCAGCCGGGAGACGCGCGGCTGGGAGACGTGCAGCTCGGCCGCGATTTCTGATTGCTTGATGCCGCGCTCGTGATACATGCGTGCTATGCGGGCCATCAGCCGCAGTTGGGCATCATCGTTCACCGGAGTGGTTCCTTTCCCCGCAGCAGGGCTTAGAGCCTAAACTTATCGCGATTAGGGGCATTTCGGGGAAAGGGATGCGGCCGGGACCAGGTTTTTCGCCTGGTCTCGGCCGCGTTCAGGTCACGCCGGGTATCCGCTAGGCGAGCAGCTCCTTGGCGGCGGCCGTGATGCCGTCGGCGCTGATCCCCCAGTGGTCCATGAGCCAGCCCTCCGAGCCGGTGGGCGCGAAGGTGTCTGGGATGCCGATTCGCTTCACCGGCACGGGCTGGTTGGCGGTAACCAGTTCGGCGACCGCACCCCCGAGCCCACCGGCGGTGAGTCCCTCCTCGGCGGTAATGATCCGGCCAGTCTCACGAGCGGCGGACAGCACCGCGTCCTCATCGAGCGGCTTGACGCAGGCCATGGACAGCACGCGCGCACGGATCCCCTCCTGGGCAAGTGCGTCTGCAGCGGCGAGTGCCCGGTGCAGCACTGTGCCATTGGTGATGATGGTCAGGTCGTCACCATCGCGCAGCGTGGTTGCCCGTCCCGGGGTGAACACGTAGTCATCGGCGTGTACGGCCGGCACCTTCATCCGTGAGATGCGGATGTAGACGGGGCCGTCGTGCTCGGTCACCGCCCAGCGGACGGCGGCGGCGGTCTCGACCGGATCGGCGGGAACGATCACCGTCATGTTGGGGATGACCCGCATCCAGGCCACGTCCTCCGCACTGTGGTGGGTGCTGCCGAGTTGCCCATAGGCGAGGCCCGGGCTCTGGGCGGTGAGCACCATGTGCCGGTATGAGTAGGCGGCGTCGATCTTGACCTGCTCCATCGCCCGGGCGGACAGGAAGGAGCCGGCGCATGAGACGATCGGTAGCCGGCCGCCGCCCTCGAGTCCCGCGGCCACGCCCACCTGGTTCTGCTCGGCGATGCCCACGTTGATAATGCGCTCGGGGAAGCGTTTGGCGAACCCACCGAGCTTGGAGGAGCCCACGGAGTCGTTGACGACGGCGACGACGCGCTCGTCCGCTTCCCCCAGTTCCGTCAGGACGTCGGCGAAGGCGTCACGGCAGTCGTACAGGGCGTTCGCTTCGGCGATGGCGGTCATGCCAGTGCCTCCAGTTCTGCTAGTGCCTGCTCCACCTCGGCGTCGGTGGGCAGCTTGTGGTGCCAGGCGACGGCGTCGGACATGAAGGAGATCGGGTGTCCCTTGTGAGAGTGGGCGATGATGAAGGTGGGTTTGCCGGAGGCGGCTGGTACGGCGGCGAAGGCATCCAGCAGGGCGCCGATGTCGTGCGCGTCCACATCCACCACTTCCATTCCGAAGGCGCGGGCCTTGTCATCCAGCGGAGTCAGATCGTTGGTGTCTTCCGTGGTAGCGCCCTGCTGGAGGTGGTTGCGGTCGGCCACCACGCAGAGGTTGGCCAGTCCGCGCTGGGCGGCGAACATGAGTGCCTCCCAGTTGGAGCCCTCCTGCAGCTCGCCGTCACCGGTCAGGACGAATACACGGCGGGGAGAGCCGTCCAGCTGGGCGGCGATGGCCTGGCCGACGGCGATCGGCAGACCGTGCCCCAGCGGCCCGGTGTTGGCCTCCACGGCATCCACGTACAGCCGGTTGGGGTGGCCGTTGAGTCGGGACTCGGGCTGCACGAAGGTCTCCAATTCGGCCACATCCAGCAGGCCAGCTGCGGCGAGTGTGGTGTACAGGGCGCAGGCCGCGTGTCCCTTGGAAAGGATCAGGCGGTCGCGCTCGGGGTCGTGCAGGTTCTCCGGGGTCACATTCAGGACGTGGAGGTAGAGGGTTGCCAGTACGTCGGTGATGGAGAATTCACCGCCGAGGTGGCCCATGCGAGCATTCGCCACCAGTGTGAGGTCCTTGCGGCGGATGAGGCGCGCTCCCTCCTTGATGTGCGCGATCACCTCCTCTCGGCTCATGCCGGGCGTGGTGCGCCCGACTACGGGCAGTTCAACAGAAACTGTCATGGTTCTTTACTCCTAGAGCATTGGGCGTGATGGGGCGGCCCGGAGCCTCAGGCCATGCAGGTCAACAGCGCGTCCTGCACGACCCGCTGCGCGGCAAGCGGATCCTGGCGGGCCTGGGCGTCGGCGAGGGCGGCCTCGTCGAGGTTGTCCAGGGCGCGGTGCAGGGCCTTGAGGAAGCGGATGGAGGTGCGGGCGTTGTCCACCACGTCCTCCCGGAAGGGGAACTGGTCGAGCTGCCAGACCCCCTCCCAACCGTTCTTCTTCAGCGTGTAGAAGAACTCGAAGATCTCGGTGATGTGGACGGTGCCGACGACCATGTCGTCGTCCCAGCCGCGGTAGTTGTCGTTGACATCCATGCCCCACAGCAGGCCGTGGTCGATGAGCAGCTGGGCGGCCTCGGCCGGGGCCTCACCGCCGAACAGGGCGTGTCCGAAGTCGAGGAGCACGCCGACGTTGTCCACACCCATCTGCTGGATGCCGAGCACGGTCTTGGCCGCCGAAGACCAGAACATGTGCGTGCGGGGCTCGCGGGGCTTGTACTCGATGACGAACTTCAGGTCGGGATTGGCCTTGGCCAGATCGCGCATGCCCTCCACGGCCAGCCGGTTCAGTTCCCGGTAGTCCACCTGGAAGGGGTAGTCGAAGCCGTCCTGCCCGGGCCAGATCTTGACATAGCGGGCGCCGAGTTCGCGCACGGCGTCGGCGGCGCCCTGCATGATCGCCATGGCTGAGGCCCGCTTGTCCGGGTCCGGGTTGGTGAAGGCGCCCATTTGGTGCTCACGCAGGTAGATGTCCGGGGTGACGCCGATGGCCCTCAGGCCGGTGCGCTCCAGGGCCGCCTTGACGTCGTCGAGGCTCACGCCGGCCGTGAAGGGGTAGTTCAGGTCCACGTAGCTGATGTCGCCGACCTCGGCGGCCAGTTCGATCTGCTCGATGGTGGAGCGGGGGTCGCCGTAGCCGTCGGTGGCGTAACGGTCCACGTAGGTGGCGAAGTTCCACAGGCCTGCGCCGAAAACGGGGGTGTCAGACATTGTTTGTTCAACTCCAGTCGTTGTTGTGTCGGTGTATCGGTGTTGGTGATCTTGTCGGATGGTTGGTTGATGACCGCCGGTCAGGCGGACACGGCCC
This sequence comes from Actinomyces succiniciruminis, assembly GCF_900002405.1. Classification (GTDB taxonomy): domain Bacteria; phylum Actinomycetota; class Actinomycetes; order Actinomycetales; family Actinomycetaceae; genus Actinomyces; species Actinomyces succiniciruminis. The sequence goes on from NZ_LK995531.1 coordinate 51,273, forward strand.
GGGAGCGAGCCAGCGCGTCGCGCCATTGTGAGCGTGCGGCCGCGCGGGCACCGTCCTCGATGGCCGGGCGGTAGCGACTGCCCTCCTGCTGCGCGACCGCCGGCAGCTCCCAACCCAGTCGGGTGAAGCCCATGAGGGCGGCACCCAGGGCGGAAACCTCCGCGTTGGCGGCCACGACCACGTCGCGGCCGAGCAGGTCCGCCTGGCACTGCATGAGCAGGCGGGAGGCGGTGGCGCCGCCGTCGGCGTGGAGAACCTGCAGGTCGGAGGTGTCCAGGGCGTACACGACGTCGGCGATCTGGTGGGCGACGGCCTCAAGGGCGGCGCGCGCGACGTGGCCACGGCTCGTGCCGGCGGTGAGCCCGGAGATGATGCCAACGGCCTGGCGGTCCCACCAAGGAGCCCCCAGTCCGGTAAAGGCGGGCACCAGACTGACGCCGCCGGAGTCGGGCACGGTGGCGGCCAGCTCATCCAACTCGCGGCCGGGCTTCACGCCCAGCAGGCGGGCGGTCCAGTCCATGGCGGTGCCGGAGGCGACGATATTGCCCTCGTGCCCGTACATGGGGGCGTCGGTGAGCCAGGCCAAGGTGGTGGATACCCCGGTGCGGACGGAGCGGTCCGTGCCGGAGGGAATCATCACCGATGAGCCCGTGCCATAGGTGGCCTTGCCCTCGGCGGTGTTGCGGCAGCCGTGGCCGAAAAGGGCGGCATGGGAGTCCCCGAGCACACCCACGATCGGCACGCCGTCGGGCAGGAAGTCCAGCCCGGCGGTGACGCCGAAATCGGCGTTGGAGGCGACGACGTCGGGCAGCGCGGCACGATCGATGCCGAACAGCTCGCACATGGCGGGCGACCAGTCGAGCGCGGCGAGGTCCAACAGAAGCGTCCGGGAGGCGTTGCCGGCCTCAATAACGTAAGCGGACTGACCGGTCAGGCGGCTTACCAGCCATGCATCCACGGTGCCGATGCGCACCGGCCCCGAACCGACCTGATCAAGCAGGTAGCGCATCTTGGGCGCCGAGAACATGGGATCCAGGCTCAGGCCGGTGGTGGAGGCGACGGCGAATTCACGCTCCGGGGAACGCAACCAGTCGCAGAACTCGGCGGTGCGAGAGTCCTGCCAACCGAGCATCGGGGCCAACGCCCGGCCGGTGACGCCATCCCAGGCGACCACGGACTCACGCTGGTTGGAGATGGTGATGCCGGCCGGCGTGCCCACGACCCCGGCCAGGGACTCCCGGATGGCGGCGCACTGGGCGGCCCATACGGCGTCCGCATCCTGCTCCACCCAGCCGGGGCGTGGGTAGGAGACGGCGACCGGAGCCGAGCCGGAGGACAGGATCGAGCCGTCTGGGGCGATGGCGAAGGCCTTGGCGTTGGTAGTGCCCTCGTCGAGGGCGAGGACGTAGGGACCTGCCGTTCCCCCGGGCGCATGTCGAGCCGCATCGCTCATGCAGCGCCTCCTTTCCTGCGTACCGAGCGCGACCAGCGCTTGGCATATTTATTCCTCGTTGAATCTAGATGTGAGCCTAGCAGGTGCCGCCGTGGTTGGGAAGCCCCGGGCCGAAGCCGATTCGGCCCGGGACCTCCCCTGACCGCGGCGCGAGCTACCGACACTCACTCCTCTTCAAGTTCGAAGAGCGTGTAGCGATCAGCGTTCGACCCGTCGATCAGGATGCAGTCCACGAGCTGCTTCTCCTTCTTCCCGGTCTCGCCGTTCTTAATGAAAGCGTCCGCCTGCTCCACGGCCATCTCGGAGATGTGCACAGCCGGCTGCATACCGGTGGCGAGCATCGTGCCCTCCTTGATCGCCTTGACAGCATCCGGAGAGCCGTCGAAGCCGATCACCAGGATGTCGTCGGTCTTACCGGCCTGCTGCACCGCGGCGACGGCGCCCACCGCCATGGTGTCGTTGCCGCAGATGATCGCCTGGACGTCGGCGTCGCGCTGGAGCAGCGTCTCGACCTTCTGATAACCGAGCTGCTGGTCCCAGTTGGCCGTCTCGGTACCGACCAGTTCCATGTCCGGATATTGGTCGAGCACGGAATGGAAGGCCGTGGACCTGACCTGGGCGTTGGTGTCCGTCTCCCGCCCGAAGAGCTCGTAGTAGCGACCCGCCCCCTGGAGGGTGTCCGCGAGCTTTTCCGCAACGAGCGCTGCACCCTGGGAGTTGTTGGCCACGATCTGTGCGGCGGCAAGGCCGGAGGTATTGATCTCCCGGTCGATCAAGAAGACCGGGATGCCCGCCTCAACGGCCTTGCGGACCGCCCCCTCGGTGGAGTCGGCGCCCGCGTTGTCCACGATGATCGCCGCGGCATTCCGGGAGATCGCGGAGTCGAACAGCTCGGACTGCTTGTTTACGTCGTCGTCGTGGGAGAAGGCGTCGGCGGTGTAGCCGAGCTTCCGAGCGGCGGCAACGGCCGCCTCGGCCTCCGTTTTGAAGAACGGATTATCGTGCGAAGGCGTGATGACCGCGAAGTAGTTGGAGTCACCGCCCGCGGAACAGGCGGCCAGGCCGGGCAGGAGAGGGATCGTGAGCGCTCCGAATGCGCCTGCGCGCAATACGGTGCGGCGAGGGATCGGGCTCATGGATGAGCTGATGGAGGTGATGGTAGATGTCATGATGGGTTCCGCTTCTTCTCTGCTTGTTTCACAGTTCGACGGGATCAGGCGGAGGCGTCGCCGGGACTGACCTCGGCCCGCTGAATGCGGGCGGCCTCCCGTTTGACTTCTTGTGCGGCCTGGGCGGCGGCACGAGAACGCTCGAGGCGCTGCTGCCCCTGGTCGAGCATCACGGCCAGGACGATGACCAGGCCCTTGAGGAAGGTCTGCCAGAACGAGGACACGCCCACGAGGACCAGGCCGTCGTTCAGGAAGCCGATGACGAAGGCGCCGATGAGGGCGCCCTTGACGTCCCCGCGCCCGCCCGCAAGCGAAGCCCCGCCTATGACGACGGCGGCGATCGCGTTCATCTCATAGGTCTCACCGGCAGCCGGTGCGGCAGCGGTGAGTTCGGAGGCGATGATGAGTCCGGCCAGGGCGGCCATGCAGCCGGAGACCATGTACACCCGCATCTTGACCCGCTTGACGGGCACACCGGAGAGCTCGGCGGCACGCTCATTGCCGCCCACGGCGTAGAGCCAGCGGCCGAAGGGGGCGCGGGCGACCACCAGGGCGACGACGATCGCGAAGATGATCATCAGCCAGACGCTGGTGGGCAATCCGAGCGGCCGGGACACCCCCAGGAAGGAGAATCCCGTGTTGCCGAAGGCCTCCTCGCCCGCCAGGTCCGGGTAGGTGGCTCCCTTGGAGATGAGCAGCGCCGCGCCGCGCGCCATATACATGGTGCCCAGGGTGGCGATGAAGGGGGCAACGTTGAATCTGGTGATCAGCAGCCCATTGATCGCACCGACGAAGGTGCCCACCACCAAGGCGACAATGACGACCACCAGCACCGACGGGTAGGCGTTGATGTCAAAGACCGACAGGTGCATGCCCTTGAGCATGACGCCGGCGATAACGCCGGACAGGCCGACGATCGATCCGATGGACAGGTCGATGCCGCCGGTGAGGATGACCAGCAGCATGCCCAGGCTGAGCAGCGCATTGTAGGCCACGTGCTTGGTCATGGTCACCAGGTTGGTGGCTGTCAGGAAGGAGTTGGACAGCGAGGCGAAGATGACGATCAGCACGAGCAGGGCGATAAAGGCGCGCTGCGCCATCAGAAACTCGCCGATGCTCCGATTGCCTATGCGCAGGCCGGACTTGTGGGTGGATGCGGGTGTCATGCTTGGTCCTCGTCCTTCGTGTCACTCGTCGCGGCGTTGTCTGCGCTCGCGGCTTCGTCGTCGGTAGCTGTGATCTGTTCGCCGGTCGCGGCCATGACCTGGTCGCGGGTGGTGGTGCGCGGGTCGAAGTCGGCCACGATGCGTCCGCGGGCCATGACGATCAGGCGGGTGGAGGCGCCCAGCGCCTCGGACAGTTCGGAGGTGGCGAAGAGGACGCCGACCTTGGTTCCCGCCACCTCGGCCATGGTGGAGAAGATGTCCGACTTGGCGCCGATGTCGATTCCGCGGGTGGGTTCGTCCATGAGCAGCATGCGGGGTGCAGTCATCAGTGCCTTGGCGATGACGACCTTCTGCTGGTTGCCCCCGGAAAGGGAGGTGATCCCGATACCTGGGGACTCGGTCTTAATGCGGACGGCCTCGATGCCGTGATTGATCTCCTTGGCCTCCTGCTTGCGCTTGACCTGCCCATTACGGGTGAGGATGCGCAACGCCGCCAGGCTCATGTTGCGGCCCACGCTCATGAGTTGGACGATGCCGTCGGCCTGCCGGTCCTCCGGGGACAGGACGAGTCCGGCGTCGATACGCTCGCCGATTGGAGCATGGGATATGTCCTTCCCATCGAGCAGGATCCGGCCGGATGCGGCGGTATGCCGTCCCGCGAGCGTCTCCAACAGTTCGGTGCGCCCGGCACCCATGAGCCCATATATGGCAACGATTTCCCCCTCACGCACCGTGAGCGAGAGGTTGTCAACCGCGATGCGCGACGGGTTCGCGGGATCCGCTACCACCAGGTCCTCTATCTCCAGGATCGGTTCGCCGGGGGTAGCGGTGATCGCCGTGAACAGGTCGGATTGATCCCGTCCCGCCATGGTCTTCACGATCCAGGGCAGGTCCACGTCCGCCATGGGCGCCGTGGCCACGTGCCGGCCATCGCGCAGGATGACCGCGGTGTCCGCGATCTCGAGGCACTCGTCCATGTGGTGAGAGATGTAGACGATGGCGACGCCGTCCGCGGTCAGTTCGCGAATGATGCGGAAGAGCACCTTCACTTCCGTGGCCGAGAGCGCCGATGTGGGTTCGTCCATGATGAGCACGCGCGCCCCCTCGACGAGGGTGCGGGCGATCTCGACGAGCTGCTGCTGCCCCAGCCGCAGGTCGCCCACGAGGGCGTTGGGGTCGATCGGCTCTTCCAGGCGCGCGAGCGCCGCGGCGGCCTGCTCCCGCTGCCGGGAGCGCGAGATGCCTGTAGGTGAGGCGATCTCACGGCCGAGGAAGATGTTGTCAACCACCGAAAGATTGGGACAGAGGTTGAGCTCCTGATGGACGATGGCGACTCCGTGCGCAACGGCATCGGTGGTGTCGGTGAAGGTGATGGGCTCACCGTCGAGCTCGATCGTGCCAGAGGTCGGCGGCTGCACTCCGGAGAGGATCTTCATCAGGGTGGACTTGCCGGCGCCATTCTCTCCGATGAGGGCCACTACCTCACCCCGGTGAATCTCGAAGTCGACGCCGCGCAAGGCGTGAGTCGCCCCGAAGGCCTTAGTGATGTCGCGGCCGGCGAGGACGACGGGGGCGTTCTCGCTTACGGTCATGACGCCACCTCAATAGAGACGGGGGTGATGACGACGTGCGCGGAATCGGAGTATGCGAAGGCGCCGACCACCGTGATCTTCTGGCCGATCATGGAGTTCAGATCGTTCTCGGTGAGCACTCCGGACTTGAGGGGATCATTGAGGGACAGCCCCACCTGGGCGTAGTCGATCTGGTTCTCAAACATGTCGAAGGTGACCTCCCCGGTAACGTCTCGCAGAGCCGTGCCCATGACGGCGGGACCCGTCTGGACGGAGACGGTGACCCCCGAGGGCACGCCGTCGACCGCTAGGTTGACCTGGCCGAAGCCGCCCTCCTCCACGGTGCCGGTGGTGGTCACAGCGAAGGTGTACGCGGCCTCACCGTCACGGTGGCCGAGCTCCTCGCTGGTGCCCTCTTCGTCCGCCTGGAGATCTTCGAGCAGCCCCACCAGGTCGGTGGCGTTGTCATTGATGTAGGTGATGGTGGAGTCGTAGTGCTCGTTGGCATATGCGACCGGATCCGTCGATCCGGCTGTGAGCACGGCTTCCGCCTCCTCCGGGGTCATGAAGGTGGTGCCGAAGAAGCAGATGGCGAGTATCACCACCGCTCCGACGACCTTGAAGATGACACCCCAGGGGCGCCCGCGTCGTGTCTTGTTAGTTCGTGCCACCGCTTGAGCCTCCTCGCTCTGTCGTGGCGGATTCGGGACGATCCGCCTGCGTTGACATATTCATTCGTCCATGAATGACAGATCTAGTGTCGCCCGCGGTCTCGTTTCTGTCAACTTCATAACGGCAGCCGACTCCTGGGAGGGGACACGAGCGCAAAAACAGCTCGGGGCTCGCCGACGTCCGGCGGGCCCCGAGCTTCTGTGGCGCACTCACGCCGCTGCGGTTCAGATCCTGATGGGTTCGATGGCACCGTAGGAGGCGGCCGCGCCTGCGGATAGCACCGCCGCTGAGCCCGCCCGCATGGCCTCCGATACCGCACGTTCGAAGTCAAGCCCGAGCGCCAGAGCAGCCGCCAACGCCCCGACGGAGGCATCCCCCGCGCCGGTGGTGTCAACCACCGGCCCCGCGGAAATCGCGTTAACGTGTGCACCCTGTGGGCTACCGGCAACCGCGGCGTCGTACCAGACGGCGCCGGCGCCCCCGAGCGTGATCAGCACGCGACGCGGACCCCGCTCGGTCAGCTGGGCGGCGGCGTCAAGCGCCTCCGCAGCGCCGCGCGGGGCGGGACGGCCGAGAACCAGACCGGCCTCGGTCTCATTGACCACGAGGATGTCCACCGCGGCGAGATCCTCCGCGGCGATGCCGTAGACCGGCGCGAGGTTGAGAATCGTCGTCGCCCCGGCCCTGCGAGCGGAGGCGATGGCGGCAGCATTGGCGACGGCCGGGATCTCACCCTGGAGGACGACGACGTCTCCTGCTTGCAGAGCTGCGGCGTCGACTTGCTCGGAGGCGACCCGGCCGTTTGCACCCGCGTCAATGAGAATCGTGTTCTCCCCGGTGGCGGACACGGTGATGAAGGCGGAGCCGGTGGTCCCCTCGTCTACCAGCAGGCCGCTCACATCGACACCGTGACCGGCGAGTTCCTCGCGCAGCGCTGGGCCGGCGGCGTCAGAGCCGACGCGTCCGACGAAGCGGACGCGGGCGCCAGCGTGAGCTGCTGCGGCGGCCTGGTTCGCGCCCTTGCCGCCGAGCCGATAGTTGAGCGAACGGCTGTAAAGGGTCTCCCCCGGTTCGGGGAAGCGGTCGACGGTGACCGTGACGTCCTGGTTTATGGATCCAATGACAACAACGCTTGCGGACATGCCTTCTCCTCACCCCTTCTCAGTCCTGCGGCCCAAAGCTCGGCAGCACGCCCTTGGTGAGCAGATAACAGCCGTAAGGCCGGGTCTCCTGAGTGTGAATCACGGCGGAGGCGGAGCGAGCGGCCGCGTAGAAGTCGAAGCGCTCCATTGCGGAACCGGAGATCTCGCGCCCCTCAAGCTCAGTAGCCACCGCGAGGACGTCGCGGGTCACCTCACGCAACTCGGTATCACCCTCACCGATCATGTAGCGCACCGGGGCGTCGACGAAGGTGTCGAGCGGGATGAGTTCGACCACCAGCCGCACAGCCTCGGGGCTGTTCAGCGAGGGCATGGGGATGACCGGCCGGCCGGTGGCGTAGGCGGGGTAGTTGGAGTCGACGACGGCGATGACGTCGCCATGCCCCATACGAGCCAGCACGCCCAACAGTTCGGGCGTCATGAGGGTATTGACTCCTTTGAGCATCATTCTCTCCTTTGAGGGTAGTGCCGACGCTGGCGTCACCTTAACGCTGCCTGGGTTCCAGTGCCCATGCGCACACACCTAGAGCCTCGAAGGCACCTGACGTGACGGGTCGGCGCACGTTATGGTTTCGTCATTATCCCTGTTAGTTCCTGAAAGGGCTGGTTGATGGCTGACGACGGTGTGCGGCGCGAGGCGGCGGGCAATGACGAGGACGCCCGAAGGATCCGCTCGGCATCTGCGGCGAGTGAGGTGACGCCACCGCCACCGCCACCAGACTCTTCGGCGGAGCCAGCGCGGGGGCGGCATGCGGCAGCGCCGGGCGAGGACGCGCCCAGCGGGCGTTCCGGGACCGCACAGCCAGGTCCGGCTCAGCGGGGTCGGCATGCCGCTGCTACACCACAGGCTGCCTATGGGGTGATGCCCGGTACGGGCAATGACTCGGGCACGTAGACGTCCGCGTCGGCACCTGCATCCGCGCCCGCGTCGGCGCCTGCATCAGCGCCACCCGCACTTGGGGGCGGGGGCGCGCCCGACCCTAAGGCGCAGGCTGCGTCTGCTGCTGGGGCCGGGGTGTTGTCGGTGCTGGATGTTCCGCCGGAGTGGTGGGAGCGGGCGCTGGATGGCTGGAAGGGCTGGTGGGCGCGCCATGCGGGTTTCGCGCGCGGCGTGGTGCGGGCGCAGCAAGTAGCGTCTGCGGCCGCGCTGGTGGTGGGCGCGGTGGCGCTGGCGGTGGTGCCGCGCCTGGCAATCGGGCTGGTTCCCGCGCTGTTCATGACCGGCTGCCTACTGGTCATGGGGCTCCTGGCGCGCACCCGCACCCTGGGGCTGCGGCCAGTGTTGCTGCTGATGAGCATCAGCGTGCCCTGGTCACTGCTGATCGCGTTTACCACCCAGGCGATTGGCGAGGCGATCGGGCTGTCTACACTTGATGACGGCGCCCGCATCGCATTGGCGGCCTTCATCGAGGAACCCGGAAAACTACTGCCCCTGCTCGCCCTGGCAGTACTGGCGCCGGGCCGGATACGGCGCCTGGCGGCGGTGGACTGGGCACTGCTGGGATTCGCCACCGGGGCGGGTTTCACGATCGCGGAGGACGGCGCCCGGCGTCTGGCCCCTCCCGGCATGCTCGCCCAGATACTGGGCGAGAACCGGCTCGAGTACTCACTCAACCCCTGGACGGCGGGCCGCTTCGTGCTGCCCGGGGGCGGCTGGGCCGAGTCCCTGCTGGACATCGACGGCGCCCCGGCCGGCGCGATGACCACCGGGCACCAGATTCCTACCATGGGGGTGGCCATGGGCGTCGCCCTCGGGCTGGCGCTGTGGCGCACCCGCCGCCCCTGGTTGCGTGCCGCAGCCTGGCTGCCGCCCGCGGCGATGCTCACCGTGGCAGTGGTGGATCATGCCTGCTACAACGCCACCGTCGGCTGGTCCGGATGGGCCGATCAGGACACCGCCATCCCCACCTGGATACGGCTTCTGTGGCAGGCCCTGGGCCGGGGCCACGCCCAGATCACCGTCTCCGTGGTCCTGTTCATCACCTGCATGCTGGTCGACGCCCACCGCCGCCACCGCGCCGGCGTGGTCGGCGACGTCGCCATCTAGGCCCCCAAGGCGCCCGCCCTGCCCATGACCGGCGCACCCGCCGGCCTGCGGGCCCCGGTGCAGGGCCTGGTGTGGCTGGCCGCCTATGCCTGGTCCGACCTGGTCATCGTCTGGACGGCCTACGGGGACCGGTCTCTGCCCCGCCGGTGGCGCATGGCCGAGGGCCGGGCCATGGGCGAGCAGGTACGCGGGGTGCGCCAGGACGCCATGACCGTCACCACCCCCGGCACCGAACCGGTCGCCCGCAACACCTTCCGCATCATCTCCCTCGCCGTCGGCGCCCTCATGCTGACGGCCTGCCTGTGGTACGGAACCCGGCTCGCCCAGGACATCGGCACCTGGCTCCATCAACCCGACTGGCCCTACTTCTTCGCCGGCCTCCTGCACCAACTAGCCCAGTGGTGGGACTCCCTGGGCCTGCCCGGCCAGATCCTGGTCACCGCCCTGGCCGTCCTCGTCTTGGCTTGGGGCGGCCTGTCCGTGACCGCGGCGCTCGGCGCCGTGGGCGTGGGCACCTGGGCCCTCGCCCACGGCCGGGGCATCGCCACCTTCCTCCAGGACCCTGCCACCGCAACCCGCTCCTACGCAACCAACGCCACCTGGGAACAGGTGCTACTGGACGGGGCCGACTTCGCCCTAACCTTCATACCCGGCTCCGCCCTCGGGCTCGGCACCTGCGCCGCCGCACGCACCACCGCCGAAAGCGTCGCACTCACCCGCGCCGCACGCCGGGAGATCACCGGCCTGACCGAGGTCAACAACCTCTTCGCCCAACGGGACGCCGCCAAGGCCGCCCGCCAGGCTGCCGAAAAACGCCTCAAAGACGCCATACCACCCGGCTACACCATGACAGACTTCAATTCCAAAAAACTCGGAAGAACCATCAAGAGGCTAGAGGGCGCCGGTTACAGCCGTAGGCAGGTGGAAGCGCTGCGTACTGCGGCGGAGCAGGCCGCTACTTCGCGTTCTGCGGAGCGGCGTATTGCAGAGTACATCGGTGAACGGGGCGGGGAGCAGGCGCTTGCGCGACGCGGGTACGAGATCCCCGAGTCCTTCCACACCACCGGGCCCAGCACACCCGGTCCCGGCAGTCACCGCCTGGACGGCATGGGAGTCAAACCCGACGGCAGCCAGATCGTCTTCCCCGAGTACAAGGGCGGCACCGCCAAGGTCTCCACCACCCAGGTCCCCACACGGTTCGAAGGTCCCGCAGCGCAGGCAACCCCGGCCTACGTGCGTGACCGCATGCTCACCGACCCCCGCGTGGCCCAGTACTTCCACGACAACCCCCACATGTGGCAGTCCGTCAAGGAAGGGCGCACCAGGCTCCTCATTGAGGTGTACTCAACCCCCGCACCCGGATACGCCCAGGCCAGCGGCAAAACATACTTCTCTCTGACTCCCCAGGTCATTCAGGCCATGGAGGAGACCATGGCCACCCTATAGAATCACACCAGTGCCCCAAACAAGCCAACACCCAAACCAGCCAGCGAGGACACCGCTATGACCGAGATGAAAATACTGCCCGTCGAACGCGCCATCGAATGGATCCGCGTCTGGGCCGAACTTGACTGGCCCATCACCTGGGAAACCGCCTACGCCACCCGCGACAAACTCGGCTGGACACCCGCACCCGACGACGGACGCTTCTTCACCACAGAACTATCCACCAACGGCGAGGAAGACGGAAACCTCAGCACACTAGACGGCCAGTGCAGCGGAGTGTCGATACCGCTCTGCTCCCGCAACCTATCAGCCGAGCCAAACACCCCTTGGACCTCATCCCTATGGACAGCATACGACGACACCGCCCGCGCACTCACAAAACTGTACGGCCCCGGCAAACAAGAAGGAGAGCGTACCGACGTCCTGGAGACCGTCTGGGTTCTTGACAATCAAGTCACCCTCAGCTTAGTAGCATCCGACAAATCCATGAGCGTTACGGTGGACTCGCCTGCGATCACCGCGATTAACCAGCAGGAGTTGTTTTACATCGAGAAGTACGGCGAGGACTATGTCGACGACTGACCCCGACGCCCCTCGCCCCCAGGGCGCTTGGCACGACAGCCCAACCATCTCTAAGTCACAACACCCCGGCGTGCGCATCCTGCCCGTCGAGCGCGCTGTCGCGTGGATCCGCGCCTGGGCCGAACTCAACTGGCCCATCACCTGGGAGACCGCCTACGCCACCCGCGACAAACTCGGCTGGACACCCGCACCCGACGACGGACGCTTCTTCACCACAGAACTATCCACCAACGGACAAGAAGACGGAAGCATCTCCCAATTCGAGGGGGAGGCGAGCGGAGTAAACATACCACTTAGCTCGGTAATTCCCGAGGGGCAAGAACACGATCGTACCACCCCAACCACTTGGGAAGCTTACAATGCGTATGTTGTAGCCGTCTCCCGGATATACGGGCAAGGCAAAAACGAACGGGACGTCACGGCACCATTCAAGTTGATTGGACGCTCCCTAATGGTGCAACGTTAAATATTGGAGCACTACCCGGGCTAGTTGAAGCCATAATCGAATCTCCAGCACTAACTGAAATCAACAAGCGCGAGTTCTACTACATTGAGAAGTACGGTGAGGACTATGTCGACGACTGAATCCGGAACCTCACCCGGCGACACCACCGCCAGCGTCGACCCGAACCACCACGCGGACGCGCCTTCGCGCGGCATGCCTCCCAATCGACCGCGCCATCGAATGAATCCGTGTCCGGACCGTCCAATCCGGCGCCACGCGCCAGCATTGTCACAAACGGTGACAAACGAGGCGGCTCCCCTACTCACCCGAAGACGCGAACCGCATGATTTCACCGTTTTGCGATTCGTGTATTGGTGCTCCAGGGGCTTTTGCCACCGTTTCTGACAATTCGGCCACCGGACGCCCCACCCCCAGCTCTCCCCGTCGACCCGACGGACCGACGCCGAGCCCCGTCGTCGATGTAGCCGGCGCGCTCAGCCCTTCACCGCCCCGGAGAAGGCTCCGGAGACGAAGTAGCGCTGGAACAGCAGGTAGACGATCAGCACCGGGATCGCCGTCATGATGATGAAGGCGTTCAGCGGCCCGTAGTCGGTGCCGTGCTGGGCGGAGAAGTTCTGCACAGCCAATGGGATGGTCGCCATCGATCCCGATTGCAGAATTGTGGAGGCCATGGCGTACTCGTTCCAGGTAGACACGAAGTCCAGGACGAACAACGCCGCCAGGGTCGGCTTGATCAACGGGCAGCAGATCTGCCAGAAGATGCGGAAGGTGGAGGCGCCGTCGAGCCGGGCGGACTCCTCGACCTCATCGGGTATGGCTCGGAAGGAGCCATAGAGCATGAAGACCTGGTACGGCACGCCGAAGGCGAGGTACGGCAGGATCAGGCCCACGTAGGTGTCCAGCAAGTCCGCCTTCAGCAACAGTTGGAACATGGGCCCGAGGGCAACCTGGATGGGCACCATCGAGCCGACAGCGAAGACGGCGACGACCCACTTGGCCCGCCGCATATGGATACGGGCCAATGCGTAGGCCGCGAGTGCAGCGAGCAGCAGACCCAACGGCACTTTGATGACCGAGACCAGCAAACTGTTACTGCCACTGATCCACAAGTCACCGGTGTCGACGGCGTCGGCATAGTTGCTCCAGAGCCACTGCGAGGGCAAACCGAGCGTAGATCCGCTCGCCAAGTCCGCTCTACTCTTGAAGGAGGTGAGCAGCATGACGGCGAAGGGCACCAGCCAGAACGCAGCCGTGACGAGTAGCGCAACCCACAGGCCGATGGTGACCCAGTCACGCGGTGGCCGGTTCGGTGCGGCGACTGCCTCGGCATCGGAGCCAACGGCTGTGCGGGCCACAGGAATAGCAGTCATCTCAGTCCTCCCCCTTCATCGACCAGGCCAGGTAAGGGACCACCAGGCACAGCGAGAGAATCAGCAGGACGGTGGCGACGGCGCCACCGGCCCCGAAGTTGTGGTTGGAAAAGGACTGCTGGTACGACCACAGGGCGAGTACCTGACTGGACTGCGCCGGCCCTCCCCCGGTCATGCCGACCACCAGGTCGTAGACCTTCAGCGAGTTGATAATGGTCAGAATGACAACGACGACGGTCGTCGGCCGCAGCGCGGGCCAGGTCACGTTGCGGAAGACCTGCCAACGGCCCGCCCCATCAACCTTGGCCGCGTCCACGAGCTCGGCCGGCACGGATTGCAGACCGGCGAGGAAGAGCACCATGTTGAAGCCGACCCCCTGCCATACCGAGGCGACAAAGATGGAGTACAGGGCGGTGCGTGGGTCACCCAACCACTCGTGGGCCAGTCCGCCCAGACCGACCGCCTCGAGTACCTGGTTGATAACGCCCATGGTGGGGTTGTAGATCCACCGCCAGATCGCTGCCACCGTGATGGATGCGAAAACGCTCGGGATGTAGAAGATCGAGCGGAAGGCATTGCGCCCCCATATGCGCTGGTTGAGGGCTAGGGCCATGAGGAGGGACAGCACCATGGGGATGGCTACCGATAGCACCACCCAGATCATTGAGTTCTTGAGGGCAGTCCAGAACACCGTGTCCTGCGTGAGCAGGTACCGATAGTTCTTGAGCCCGACGAATTCCTGGGCGGCGGTGGCGTAGCCGGACCAGGAGAAGAAAGACAGCCGTACCGAGTCAATCATCGGATACAGCAGAAATATGCCGTACAGCAGGGCCGCCGGGGCCAGGTAGGGCAGGGAACGCAGCACGCGGTGCTGTTTGATGGCCCGTACGGGCGCTGACGCCGTTTGAGCTGTTGCCATGAGAAGTTCTTTCGCTGAGCTTGTTGCGCGGATCGGACCTGAACTGGCCTGTCCGCTAGCGCGGTACCGGCCGATCAGGAGTTGGCGTCGATGAACTTCTGCATGGCCGGGCCGGCCTCCTCCGGGGCCATATCACCGATGAGGACGGCGTTCTGGATGCGCCAGTACTCGGTCGTCTCATCCAGGCTGAGGGCCTGGTCGAAGTTGTTATACATCTCCTCCGAGGACTCCAGGATCGGGGGCCACAGCGCGTCGAGTGGGTTGACCTCGGAGACTTCGACGTCCTTATTCACACTCACAGCCGCCCAGGCACCACCGCTGCCGCCCATCTGTTCAGCCGAGGTGACGAAGTCGAGGAAGGACGCGGCCAGGTCAGCCTTCTCAGTGTTGGCGTTGATGTAGAAGCCCTCGCCGAATCCATACAGGCGCCCGGTTCCGGTGGGGAACGGGAAGATACCGACCTCTTCGGGGTCCATTCCGTTGTCCACACACTGGGCGTCGAACCACGTGCCCTCCAGAGCCATGGCTGCCTGCCCGTTCCAGAACAGCAGGCTGGAGTCGTCATTGGAAATGGACATGTAGCCGGCGTTGAAGTAGTTATCAGCCCAGGTCTTGAGCTCGGTGAAGGCTTCGACTACACCTGTCTCAGTGTCCCAGCCCGTCTTGTCGGTCACCAGGGTTCTGGCGACGTCGGCGCCGCATTTGGTTTCGATCAGTGAATCGAGCAGACGCATGACGTGCCAGTTGACGGTGCCGCCGAACTCGATCGGCGTGATGCCTACGGTCTTGAGGGCGTCGCAGGCGGCGATGAGCTCGTCATAGGTGGTCGGCTCGGCGGCGATGCCGGCCTGTTCGAACAGGGTCTTGTTGTAGTACAGGCCCTGCGCCTGCAAGGTCCAGGGGATGCCGTGGTAGCCGCCGTACTGGGTGATGCCCGCCAAGGAAGCGGCGGTGAACCGGTCCTCCCAGCTGTACTGCTTGTAATAGTCGGTCAGGTCCAGACTCATACCCGCCTCGACAAGATCTCCTCCTAGTCCCGGCCCCTCCCAGTACCAGTAGATGTCCGGTCCAGCATTGGTGCCGGAGACCTGACGCATGGACTCTTTGAGTGAGTCGGTGGAGTGCGTCTCGTACTTTACGGTCACGCCGTTCGCCTCTTTGAAAGCGGCAACCAGGCGGTCGATGTCCTGCTTTTGGGAGTCCTCGAGTGCGCCGAGCCAGAGGGTAAGGGAGTCCGTGCCACCGCCCGATGCCCCTCCTCCCTGGCGTCCGCAGGCGGCGAGAGCGCTGGCAGTGACGAGGGCGGTACCGAGCCCGATGGCGTGACGGCGAGTGAGAGTTGTTTTCATGATGTCCCCTGTGGCGTTGAAGCCGTCGTGCGGCGGCAGTGCCGGACAACGGCAAGTCCCATGTTCATTCAACACTGAATGAACACTGTTAAGCATAACAGGCTGTGCTCTGCTGTCAAGGGCTGCCGTTGTACATTCGCACCGAGGTCGACTCAGCCCTGCGCGCCCAAGTATCCGGCCGTCGAAGCGCGCACCACCAACTCGGGCCGCGGCGCATCGTCGTCGTAACTGACGCCGGTTACATCGGCGACGGCCCGACGCAGCGCTACCTCACCAATCCGCTCGAAGTCGATACGTGCAGTTGTGAGCGGAGGATCCATGAATTGTGCGTCGGGCATGTCATCGAAGCCTGCAATCGCATAGTCGCGGGGCGCTATGAATCCCCGCTGGCGCAGTGCACTGATGAATCCCAGAGCAATGGTGTCGCTTCCCGCGAAGACGGCGGAGAATGATCCCGCCTCCACTCGCCTAGCACATTCGGCTCCGGAGGCGGCGTTCCACTCACGACTCTCCAGCACCGGCAACCCCTCCAGGCCGGCGGCAGCCATCTCCGCCTCGTAGGCGCGCCGACGGGCGACTGCCTGTGCCCGGTCGGATGGCCCCGATATGTGCAGGATCCGGCGGTGCCCCAGCGCTATCAGGTGCCGCATGACCGCGCAGGAGGCCTCGTAGGAGTAGGGACCAACGGCGTCTACGGCCTTGTCAGGCAACTCCGCCAGAGTTACTAGTGGGACCGCGCCATCCACGTAATCAATGATCCGCTTGATGCTGTCATACGGGGAGCCCACGATCAGGGCGTCCACACGCATGGACAACAGCGTGTCCACCTCTGTCAGGAGTGCTGCCCAGGACTCTGCGCTTGTGGCGGGATCGCGTTCC
>NZ_LK995531.1:67614-81721 GCF_900002405.1 Actinomyces succiniciruminis
GATCATCACCGCCTGTCCGGCCTCCCGAGCCGCACGCGTCAAGCCGCCCATGATCCCGGCATTGCCGTAGTTGATCGGCCCCAGCAACACTAGCCCGATCAGGTTCGTGTGCCGCGCCTTCATCTGCAGCGGTATGCGATTGCGCACGTACCCCAGCGCATTCACGGCGGCCTCCACGCGCGCACTGGCGTCGGCAGAGACGTATCCGCCGTTGAAGTAGCGCGAGACGGTCTGCGCGGACACTCCAGCGGCGCGACCGACGTCGACCATGCTGGGTCGTCTGCCTTCCACGCGCGCCATGCTGCCCAAATCCTTCTCGGTTGCTCCCGGCCGCACCGAGCCTTCTCGTCGCGGCTTGCCCTATGGCGCTCAGGGTAGTCGGCCCCGTATCACTCGGCCGCGTCGCACCGTAGTACCGCGCGTCTGAGGCGCGCGACCGTGATGGGGCGGGAGTGTCCCGACAGCAGTACCGTGCCATCGGGGAGCGTGAGCAGCCTGGTCTCCAGGTTCTCACGGAGCTTGCCCGCATCCCCCGTCGGAAAGATGGTCAGCCCGGGGCCTCCCTCGTAGACCGTGTCACCAACCAGCGCGAAGCCGGCCTGTTCGCAGTAGAAGGCGCAGGAGTCATCGGTGTGCCCGGGAACGTGCAGGACCTCGAGTTCGACGTTCGAGCCCTCCCCCAGGGCCAGGCGGTCGCCGTGCTGGAAGTTCTCCACACCGCGGACCCGCAGGGGCGCACCATGGCTGGCGGACAGGTTCAGATCGGGGTCGGTCAAATAGCGCTTGGATTCCGCATGCGCCCGCACGGGGACGCCCAGGGCGGCGCGCAGCTCATCCACGGCCCCGACATGGTCGAAGTGGCCGTGCGTGAGCAGGATGGCCTCCACGGTCCAATCGTGCCCGCGCACGGCACGCAGAAACAGGTTCGCCTGGGCGCCAGGGTCGATCAGGAACGCATGTCGCGTGACCTCATCGACAACGAAGTAGCCGTAGGTGGCAAACACGCCCCGGGCCAGAAGCGGGCGAACCTGTACCCCCATCAGATCGCGCACCCCTCCGGGCCGCAGGCGCCGCCCTCGGTTGTGTCCTCCGCGAGCGCCGCGTTGCGCGCGTTTGTGAGCACGCGGGTCATCTCCTCGATCGGCTGGGCACCCGAAATGGCGTACTTGCCGTCCACCACGAAGAACGGCACGGCATTCACCCCCATGGAGTGCGCCTCGCGCTCATCGGCACGCACGGCGTCGGCGTACTCGTCACTGGACAGCACGCGCTCCACGTCCGCCTCCGGCAGTCCGGCCTGCTTGGCCAGGCGCCGCAAGACGGCGTGGTCGGACATGACCTCGTTGTCCACGAAGTAGGCGTGGAAGCAGAGTTCCTCGAAGCGGGTGTTGCCCTGGTCGTGCGCGAGCTTGGTGAGCCGGTGCGCATCGAACATATTGGTGTTGCGCGTGGTGGCGTAGTTGAAGTCGATGCCTTCGGCCCGCCCCATCGCGCTGATGGAGTCGATGCGCTGGCGTGCAGCCGCCCTGGTCAGCCGGTACTTCCTGGCGAAGCGGTCAAGCGTCGTTCCCTGCACCTCGCGGGGCGCGTCCGGGTAAAGCTCGAAGGCCTTCATCTCCACCTCGACGTCGTCGGCCAGGCCGAGCGACTCGATCGCCTTGTGCAGGCGGGTCTCGCCTACGTAGCAGTACGGGCATGCGAAGTCCGACCAGTAGGTCACCTTCATGTGTTCCTCCTCGGGGTTGTGGGCGCCGGCGCGCTGCGCGCGGCCTGCGCATCTGGAGCAACTGTCACTCATGGCGCTACGGTTCCGCTAGTACTATCTTTTTCTGTAGTACTAGCGGCACGAAGGAGAGGAGCGGCATGGCCGAGGCCCCCAAGATCGAGTGGTGCCCCGCGATCGCGTCCCTGCAGAAGGTCGTGGGTGGCAAGTGGAAGATCGAGATTCTCTTCTACGTCGCTCTGGCCGAGGTCAGACACTTCGGCCAGTTGAAGCGTTGCCTGCACGGTGTGTCGGACTCAACCCTGTCCAAGCAACTGCGGGAGCTGGTTGCGGACGACTTCCTGGAGCGCGTCGACTACGGCGAGGTGCCTCCCCGCGTGGAGTACCGGTTGACCCGCCGCGGGGAGAGCTTCAAGCCCCTCATCCAGGCGATGTGGGACTGGAGCGAGGCGGAGTTCGAGTTCTCGCGCGCCGAGGCCGCCCAGATGCGCGCCGCGCGCGACGAGTTGGGTATTCCCCAGGTGCGGTGAGGCAGCTCAGTTGCGCGGCACCCGTACGACGACGGCGTCGCTCACGCCGAGGGAGTCGGCGCCTCCCAGCGGTACGCCGCCCAACATCCCGGCGACGACGGCGGCAGTCCCGAGGTCGTGGTTCCCCCGGTTGGTGAGTGTCCAGTAGTCTGCCGCCTCGCCGCGGCGGGCGGAGGCAATCACCTGCCCGCGCAACGGCTCGGGAAGGTCCGGGCCGATGCCGGCGGACGCAAGCAGTTCGGCAACCAGCTCTGCCAGGTCTTCGCCCTCCAGGCGCGTGGAGACATACGTTGCCGACCCCTGTCCCACCGGGCGCCGCGTGACGGCGGGGCCGCCCGCTTCAATGCCACGAGCACGTTCGTAACGGCGCAGCACCTGGACGTCGGGAGCGGTGAGCTCCACCCGCTCGCTCCACATACGGCCGGTGCCGCCATTGGAGAGCGCTGCTGCGTCGTCGTCCAGCAGTGGGCTGAACTCCTCGACGCGGATGCCTAGCAGATCGCGCAGGGCGCCGGGGTAACCGCCGAGAATGATGTGGTCGTGCTCGTCCACGGTCCCGGAGAAGTAGGTTGTCACCAGGTGGGCGCCGCCCGCGACGGCGGCGTGCAGGCGCTCGGCCAGGTCGGCGGACACGACGTGTAGCAGCGGGGCGACGAGCAGGTCGTACCTCTCCAGATTGTTGCGTGCAGTAACGACGTCGACTCGCATTCCCGCGGCGACCAGGGCCCGGTACCAGTCCAGGGCCTGGCCGCGATAGTCCAGGCGGGTGTGCGGCAGGAATTCCTGCGTGAGCGACCACCAGGACTCGTAGTCGAAGATGACCGCGGCGCGGGCGGGCAGTGCTGGGCTGCCGGCCACCGCGGCCAGGTCCTCCAGGCTCTTGCCCAGGGCGACGACGTCGCGGAACAGGCGCGAGTCCTCCCCGGCGTGCGGAAGCAGGGCAGCGTGGTATTTCTCGGCGCCCGCGCGCGAGGCCCGCCATTGGAAGAAGCAGATGGCGTCGGCGCCGTGGCCGAGGTGCGTCAGTGAGTCGCGCATCAATTCCCCGGGGAGCTTGGGCGGATTCACGGGCCGCCAGTTGACGGCGGAGGTGGCGTGCTCCATGAGCCACCACGGCCGACCCTTGGCAATGGCGGAGGTCAGGGAGGCGGAGAAGGCGAGCTCATCGATACCGCCGGGGCCGGGGTCCAGGTAGTGGTCGTTGGAGACGAAGTCGACGTCATCGCCCCAGCCCGGGTAGTCCATCGCGGAGGTGTCACCCATGACCATGAAGTTGGTGGTGATCGGCACGTCGGGGGTGATGGCCCGCAGCACTTCGCTCTCGGCGCGCAGGTGGTCGCGCAGGGCGTCGGAGGAGAAGCGACGGAAGTCGAGCAGCTGGCTGGGGTTGGGCTCGGAGGCGGCCAGGCGGGGTGGAAGGATCTCCTCCCACCGGTGGTAGGTCTGTGACCAGAATGCCGTCCCCCAGGCGTCGTTGAGCGTCTCCAACGTGGTGTAGCGCTCGCGCAACCAGGCGCGGAAGGCCGCGGCGGCATCGTCGGAGTAGTCGTAGGCGTTGTGGCAGCCGAGCTCGTTGTTCACATGCCAGGCGGCCAGCGCAGGGTGGCTTCCATAGCGCTCCGCCAGACGGCGCGTCAGCTCCAGGGCGTAACGGCGGAACACGGGCGAGGTGGGACGCCACTGCTGCCGTCCCCCCGGCCACAGTGTCTCACCCGTGCGGGTGACCGGCAGTACCTCGGGGTGCTTGGAGCTGAGCCAGGCGGGCGGAGACGCGGTGGAGGTGGCCATGTCGACGTCGATTCCGGCCTGCGCCAGTCGGTCCATGATCCGGTCCAGCCACTCGAAGTCCCAGGTGTCCTCGTTCGGTTGTATATGCGCCCAGGAGAACACCGGCAGGGTAACGACGGTTATGCCCGCCCGCCGCATCAAAGCAATGTCCTGTTCCCAGGTGGCCTCTGGCCACTGGTCGGGGTTGTAGTCGGCACCGAAGTGGATGGCCGCGCCCTCGCGGCGCGGGCGCCGCGGGAAGCCGGGGCGGGTGGTGGCGTTGCTGTTCATTCGTGCCTTGCCTAGTCCTGAACCGACCTGAGCCGATTCTGTGGTGGTTGGCGACGACGCGCCGTGGAGCCGAAACACGCTTTGACTCCACGGCGCGTCGTGCGGGCGCGGTCAGGAGACCGTGAAGCCCTGCTGATTGCCGTAGGTGATGCATGCCTGCTGCCAGGCGGACAGCCCGTCGGCAATGGAGGTGGCACCTTTGGACTCGTAGGCCTTGCCCACGGAGTCGTTGAAGATGGAGTTGGCGTAGGCCTGGAAGGGGAGGAAGGACCAGCCCTCGGTGACGGCCGCGGCACTGTCGGCGAAGACCTCGTTCGCCTTCTGGCCGCCGAAATACTCGAATTCGGTCCCCAGGAACTCCTCGCTGCTCAGGTCCGCCGTTGTGGCCGGGAAGGCCCCATTGGCGATACGGCTGGCGACGCCGTCCCCGGCGTTGGCGTATTCGATGAAGTGGTACGCCAGGGCCTGCTTATCGCTGGCAGCAGTCACCGCAAGCGAGGAACCGCCCATCTCCGAGGAGGCGGTCTGCCCGGCCTCCCAGGCCGGCAGCGGCGCCACCCGCCACTTGCCCGCCCCGGCCTCAACGCCGCCTACGAAGGAGGCCGGCATCCACGCGCCCATGACGAGGGAGGCGATGGTGCCGTCTCCCAGGCCCCGATACCACTCGTCGGACCAGTCGGCGCAGGGATAGAGCAGTTCCTCCTCGATCAGCGTGGTCCACAGCTCGGCGTACTTCTGGGAGGTCTCCTCGCTGAAGTCGATGCCGACGGTGGTGCCGTCCACCGTGTAGGGACGGGAACCGGCCTGCCACAGCAGCGACAGCGTCTTGACCGCGTCCCCGATGTCGTTGGCGATGTACTGCTCCGGGTTGGCGGCGTGAATGGCGCGGGCGGCGTCGAGATACTCCTCCCAGGTGCTGGGGACCTCAACCCCCGCCGCATTGAAGACCTCCTCGTTATAGAACAGGGCCATCGGGCCGGAGTCCATGGGCAGGCCGAAGATGCCCTCATCCGAGGCGACCGACGCCCAGGGGCCGGCGGAGTAGGAGCCGGCCAGGTCGGCGGCACCGAACTGGGTCAGGTCCGCGAGCGACTCGGACAGGGAGAACTGCGGCAGGGCGTAGTACTCGATCTGGGCGACGTCGGGGACGCCGGACCCTGCGGAAATGGCGTTCTGCAGCGCCGTGTACTCCTCGACGTTGGTACCGGCATTGACCAGTTCGACCTTCACGTTGGGGAAGGCGCGCTGGTACTCGGCGACGACGTCGGTGAGTGTGGGCTCCCAGGACCATACGAGCAGCTCCCCGCCGGCCGCGGCGGCGGAGGCCGCGGCCGAGGGATCGACCTCGGCAGTGCTGCCGCCGTCGGAGTCGGAGCCGGAGCAGGCGGCCAGGGTAAGGGCGAGAGCGGAAGCGCCGAGGGCGGATAAGGCGCTGCGACGGGTCAGATCAACGGGCATGACGGAACCTTTTCTCTTGATTCGGATGGAGCGTCGGTCGTGGTGGGCGCGACGCGGTCAGGAGACCGTGAAGCCCTGCTGGTTGCCGTAGGCGATGCAGGCGTCCTGCCAGGAGGCCAGCCCCTCGGCGATGGTGGTGTCGCCGCCCGTCGTGTAGGCCTTGCCGACGTGGTCGTTGAAGATGGAGTTGGCGTAGACCTGGAAGGGCAGGTAGGTCCAGCCGGACAGCACGTCCTTGGCGGCCTGGGACAGGACCTCGTTGGCCTTCTGGCCGCCGAAGTACTCGAACTCCTTGCCCAGGAAGTCCTCGGAGTCGAGTTCCGCCGTCGTGGAGGGGAAGGCGCCGCCGTCGATGCGGATCTGGATGCCGTCCTGGGCGGAGCAGAACTCGACGAAGGAGTAGGCCAGCGCCTGCTTCTCGGAGGCGGCCATGACCGCGAGCGAGGAGCCGCCGTTCTCGGCGCAGGCGGGAGTGTCGGCGTCCCAGCGCGGCTGGGGGGGGCCACGCGCCACTTCCCGGACGCACCCGGCACGGAGGAGGTGAAGTTGCCGGGCATCCATGCGCCCGTCACGAGTGCGGCGATAGTGCCGTCGCCCAGCCCCTGGAACCACTCGTCGGTCCATGGGGAGATCGGGGCGAGCAGCCCCTCCTTGATCAGGGTGGTCTGGAGCTCGGAGAACTTCTCGGCCTCGTCCGAGGAGAAGTCAATGGTGACGGTGGTGCCGTCCACCGTGTAGGGCTGGGCTCCCGCCTGCCACAGCCCGGACAGGGTGGCGCCCGCGTCGCCGGTGTCGCTGGCGATGTACTTGCTCGGGTCGGCGGCGTGAATCTTGCGGGCGGCATCCAGGTACTCGTCCCAGGTGGTGGGGACGTCGACGCCGAGCTCGGTGAAGACCTCCTCGTTGTAGAACATGGCCATCGGGCCGGAGTCCAGGGGCAGGCCGTATACGCCCTCACCGGTGTGAACGGAGTTCCACGGCCCCTCGGTGAACGTGCCCTCGTAGTCGGCGGCGCCGAACTGCGTCAGATCCGCCAGGGACTCGGAGATGGAGAACTGCTGCAGGGCGTAGTACTCGACCTGGGCTACGTCGGGCCCGCCCTTGCCGGCTGAAATCGCGTTCTGCAAGGACGTGTACTGGTCGGCGGAGGTGCCGACGTTGGTCACGGTGACCTTCACGTTGGGGTACTTCTTCATGAAGGCCTGCGCGCAGGGCTCAATGGTGTTGTCCCACGCCCACACGAGCAGTTCGCCGCCCGCCTCCGCGGCCGAGGCTGCGGCGGAGGGATCGACGTCGGCCGCCCCACCGGAGGACGAGGAGCCCGAGCCGCAGGCGGCCAGCAGAGCTGAGGTAGCGCCGGCCACGGCCGCGGCAGAGCCGGCGCGCAGAAACATTCGACGATCGATGGTCATGGGATTTTCCTTTCCAGTTCGCACCCTTGCGGTGCTGGTGGGAGTGTTTGGGTTGGGGGTTGATGTAGTCGAAGGACGCAGGGGCAGGCGGAAGGAGGCTTGGAGTGGCGGCATCATTCCTTGACGCCGCCGGAGGCCAGGCCGGCCTGCCAGAAGCGCTGCAAGCCGAGGAAGGCCGCGATCAGCGGAATGATGGTGAGCAGCGAGGCGGTGATGACCAGGTTGAAGATCGCCTGCCCTCCGGCCGTAGCGGCCTGCGCGTTCCAGGCGTTCAAACCGATGGTGAGCGGATACCAGCTGGCGTCCTTCAACATGATCAACGGCAGGAAGTAGTTGTTCCAGGTGGCCACGATCGCGAACAGGGCGACCGTCACGATGCCGGGGCCCAGCAGCGGCAGGGCCACCTGGCGGAAGGTACGAAACTCGCTCGCGCCGTCGATCCGGGCCGCCTCGAGCAGCTCGGTGGGCACGGCGTCGCGGGTGAACTGCCACATCAGATACAGGCCGAAGGGCGAGATCAGCGAGGGGATGATCACCGACCATGGAGTGTTTGTCAGCCCCAGCTTGGCGAACATGAGGAAGGTCGGGACCGCGAGCGCGGTGCCGGGGACGGCGACGGCGCCGATGACAATGGCGAAGACGGCGTTCTTACCCGGGAAGTCGAACTTGGCCAGACCATACCCGGCCAGTACCGAGAGCAGCACGGAGCCGCCGGCGCCCAGAACCACGTACATCAGCGTGTTCAGGAACCAGCGCACGAACTGGCCGTCGTTGTAGGTGAGCGTCTCGCGGATGTTGTCCCACAGGGCGAAGTCGTGACCGAACCACAGCCCGAAGGTGGAGAAGAGGTCCCCCTGGGTCTTGGTCGAGGAGATGAACAGCCACAGCAGCGGCAGGTAGGTGTAGATGAGCATCAGGCCCATCACGATTGTCAGCAGCCAACTCTTGCGGGGGTTCTCGACGTTGTAACCGCGGTGGGCGACGGCGGCCTCGGTGGTCTTCTTGCGCATGGCTCAGTTCTCCCGGTTCCCGCGCAGCTGGACGAAGTAGGCCACGGCCATGGTGATCAGGCCCATGACGATGGCGACGGTGGCCGAGTAGTTGTACTGCTGGCCGGCGAAGGAGAGGTTGTAGGCGTAGTAGTTCGGCGTGTAGTAGGTGGTGATCGCGTTGGGGGCGAGGCTTTGCAGGATCGAGGGTTCGTTGAACAGCTGGAACGATCCGATGATGGAGAAGATCGTGGCGATACCCAGGGCGCCGCGCAGGGCCGGGATCTTGATGGCGGTGATGATGCGCCACTCGCTGGCGCCGTCGATCGCGGCGGCCTCGTACAGGCTGTGCGGAATCGTCTTCAGCGAGGAGTAGAAGATCAGCATGTTGTAGCCGACGAACTCCCAGGTGACGATGTTGCCGATCGACACCAGAATGACGTTCGCACCCAACGGGTCGGGGATGCTCACACCGAGGAAGTCGGACAGTGAGCCCACCAGGCCGAAGCGGTTGCCGTACATGAAGCCCCACATGAGCGCGGCGACCACGGCGGGCACCGCGTAGGGCATGAAGATGGAGATGCGGAAGAACGCCGTGCCGTGGAGCTTCAGAGAGTCGATCGCCAAGGCCGCCAGCAGCGACAGCGTCAGCATGATGGGCACCTGAACCACCAGGAACAGTGCGACGCGGCGGAATGCCTCCCAGAACTGCGGGTCGCCGAAGAGCTGGATGTAGTTGTCCAGGCCGACGAACTGGTTGCCGCCGACCATCCGGTTCTGGAACAGGCTCAGGTAGATCGAGTAGAAGATGGGTGCGAGGAAAACGAAGGCGAAGACCACCATGAAGGGGCCAACGAAGCCCCATCCGGTCCAGCGACGTTTATGGCGCCGCTCGGGCGCGGGGTTGGTTTGCGCGGCACCGGAGGTGCTCGCTGCGACGGGAATCGCCGACATCCTTGTCCTTCCGTCTCTGCACTGAGCGGAGTGGGCCGATAGAGTGGTGTTTACGCAAACAATTGCAACAGCGGGGATGGTTGCGTAAACATCGTGAACGGGTGTTACCTTGTCACATCGGTTCAGTTATGTCAACCATGACCCCAACCATCGTTGAGCTCAGGAGGTCATCATGCCCGCACGACGGCGCCGCCAGGTCTCCATGGCGGACGTGGCTCAGCTGGCCGGCGTCTCCGCACAAACCGTCTCGCGCGTGTCCAACGGATACGAGGGCGTGGTCCCCGAGACCCGCGAGCGGGTGGTCGCAGCCATGCGCGAGCTCGGTTACCGCCCCAACGCGGCCGCCCGCGCCCTCAAACGCGGCAGCTTCCACAACATCGGCGTGGTCATGTTCGACCTGACCGCTACAGGCAACACCTCTACCCTCGCGGCGATCTCCGAGTCCGCTTCATCCCACGGCTACACCGTCACCCTCATGGCACCGCAGTCCCGCACCACAGCCTCCGTCTCGGGAGCCTTCGACCGCCTGAGCGAGCTGCTGGTCGACGGGATCATCCTGGTGATGGAGTCGATGCCCGACGACGCCGAGGGCGCGTCCTTCACGCTCCCCGACGTCGAGCACCTCGTCGTTGTCGATTCCGCCCTGGGCCCGGATCATGCGGTGGTCGATACCGATCAGGCCGCCGGCACTCGGTCCGCCGTCGAGCACCTACTGGCACTGGGGCACGCGACCGTCCACCACATCACCGGCCCGGCCTATTCGTATTCGGCACAGCGCCGC
The DNA here is from genome assembly GCF_900002405.1 of Actinomyces succiniciruminis. Taxonomy (GTDB): domain Bacteria; phylum Actinomycetota; class Actinomycetes; order Actinomycetales; family Actinomycetaceae; genus Actinomyces; species Actinomyces succiniciruminis. The sequence goes on from NZ_LK995531.1 coordinate 77,520, forward strand.
GAGAAGGCCTGGCGTGAAGTGCTCACCGAGGCCGGACGGCGGGTGCCCGAGCCGGCACACGGCGATTGGTCGGCCGGCTCCGGCTACCAGGCGGCCCTGACTCTGCTGAAGGATCCGAGCTGCACCGCCGTCTTCTGCGCGAATGACGAGATGTCACTCGGACTGCTGCACGCCGCACAGGATCTGGGGCGGCACGTCCCGGAGGACCTGTCGGTGGTCGGCTTTGACGACATCCCCCTTGCCGCCGACTTCGCTCCCCCGCTGACGACCGTGCACCAGGACTTTGCCGGCATGGGCCGGGCCTGTATGGCCCGCCTGGTGCGCATGATGAGCACCGGGGTGGCCGAGACCGGCCAGGAGCTGGTGCCGACGTCACTGGTGGTACGCGCATCCACGGCACCGCCACGGAAGCACTGAACAAGTTTCCTCACCCTTGACGCCGCGGTGGGGCGCGGCAATAATCGGTACAGGCAGTGATGTTTGCGCAACCATCGCTGATATTCCGCTATTTCTCAATGGGGAGAGTTCATGAGGAAGCTACGTATCCGCACCCTGGCGGCCCTCGCAGCCGCATCACTTGCGGCTGCTGGAATCGTTGGCATAGCGCCACCCAAGGCGTCAGCAGCCACCGCAGTCACCGTCACCATTAACCCGAGCTATCAATCGGACGCCTTCGAAGGCTGGGGGACTTCCCTGGTCTGGTTTGCCAACGCCACCGGGGACTACCCGCAAGAGGTCCGTGAACAGCTACGCGACGCCGTGTTCGGCGAGGAGGGGCTGAACCTCAACATTGCGCGCTACAACATCGGCGGCGGCAACGCGACGAACGTTCCCGACTACCTACGTCCAGGAGGAGCAGTCGAAGGGTGGTGGAACCCCGATCTGCACGCAACGGACGATGAGGGGAGCATCACCTCGACCTATGCCGACCGCGGCCGTTACCGCGCCGCCTGGAATGGCGACGACATGAACTCCTACAACCTGTCTGCGGATGCGACGCAACGGTGGTGGATAGACGCGATCAAGGCCGACATCACGCACTGGGAGGCCTTCTCCAATTCCCCACCGTATTTCCTCACCCAGTCGGGGTTCGTCTCCGGAGGCATCAACGACGGTTGGGCCGAGCAACTGTCCTCCGATGACATGGAGGCCTTCGCCGACTACCTCGTCACCGTGGTCGATGAGCTGGAATCTGCCCACGGAATCAAGGTGAACACGATTGACCCCTTCAACGAGCCCAACACCAACTATTGGTCCACATCGATCCGCAGCGGCGAGCAGTGGCCCAACTCCTCCTCACGGCAGGAGGGCGCCCACATCGGTCCGCAAGCACAGAACGAGATGATCCAGGTCCTCCAGGCCCGCCTCAACGAGCCCGGGACCGGCACCGAGGCCGTCATCTCCGCTATGGATGAAACCAATCCCAGCACTTTCGTCACCGACTGGAACGCGTACTCCGCCCGGTCGCGGGCCGCGGTCGACCAGTACAACGTGCACACCTATGGTACGGGCGATCGCCAGGTCGTCCGCGACATAGCCAAGGTTGATGACACGTCACTCTGGATGAGCGAGGTGGAGGGCGACTGGAGCCCGAAGAACGGGCTGAACCTCACCGAGATGGGCAACGGTCTAGGCATGGCCCAGCACATCACCGACGACCTGCGCGAGCTCGAGCCCGATGCCTGGGTGTTCTGGCAACCCGTCGAGGATCTTTACAACATGGAGAAGGTGGAGCGGCTCAACTGGGGCTCGGTCTTCATCGACTTCGACTGCAACGACAACGGCGATTCCGAACGGCGCCTGGCCGACGGCGACGCCGATCCGAGCTGCAAAGTCCTGACGAATTCCAAGTACAACACCGTGCGCAACTACACGCACTACATCGTCCCCGGCTCCCATCTCATCCCGACGGATTCCACACAGTCGACCGCGGCTATCCGCCCCGACGGGTCCGGAGTCAACATGGTTCATATCAATGACTCCTCCGAGGAACGCGCAGTCACCATCGACCTGTCCAAGTTCGCCTCGGTCGCCGGCGCGACCGTTACCCCAGTAACCACTACCGAGTCCCCCGAGTCCGATCCGACCGCCAACGCGCTGGTGACCGGCTCGGCCGTCAACGTCGACCCTGTCACCAAGACGGCTACACTGACCGTTCCCGCGATGTCCGTCACCACATTCCTTATCGACGGCGTCACCGGTGTCGCCGACAACGCTGCATTCCTTCAGGACGGCCACACCTACGAAGTCACCGGCGTTCAGTCCGGCCGGTCCCTGACGGCGAAGAACGGTGGCGTAGTCATCGACGACTTCACCCCCGCGGACTCCGCAAACCAGTTGTGGACCGTGCACACTCTCTCCGGCGCCGGCACCAACCAACAGCGCGTCACACTCACCAACCGTGCCGGGCAGGTCCTGGCAGATGTCGACGGTACGGCGGTTGCCGCCGCTCCCGACACCGTTTCGGAGGACTCAAGCACGTGGATCGTGACCACCACTAACGGCGAGGACTTCTCCCTGGTGTCCACCACCCGCCCCGTAGTGGTGGAGGTGAACGGCCAGGCGCAGAGCGCGGGCAGCCGCATAGGGACCTACAAGTCCAACGGCGGCAGCAACCAGCGCTGGACCGCCCGGGACATCACAATCACGGGCTTCAAACCGGTCACCGCTAACACGTCTGTTGGCGTAGTCCCGGTGCTGCCAGAGACCGTCATTCCCCTTTACGCGGACGGCCCCGGCGCCCCCGCCTCCGTGACCTGGGACGTGTCCGAGCAGGACTGGTCGACGTCGGGTACAGTCACAATCCACGGCTCCGGTACCGATGCATACGGAAACGCATTCGACGACGTCGTAGCCACGATAGAGGTGGGACCGGCAACTTCTTCCGACCCGACCAGCGTCACGGTCCGGAGTGGCGCCTCCGTCGCGGATGTGAGTGCAGAGGCGCCGGAAACGGTACGCGCCCAGGCCGGAGACTCCGCTTCGCGTTTCGACGCCCCAGTAGTCTGGGACTTCTCAGACCTCACCGCCGAGCAACTCGCCACCGTGGGCGTGTACGTAGTACCGGGAACCGCATCCTCTGGCGGCGCCGAAATCCCGGCAACACTCAACGTGATCGTCGTCGGTGTCGCCCCTGCGAACATCGCCCCCGAGTCGGCCCCTACAGCCACCTTCACCGAGCCCGGCTATTCCGTCGAGGGCACGACGAACCTCGTGTTGACCGATAAGGCTTGGTCGAACTGGAAGTCCTCGGATAAGAACCTCAGCGACACTCTCACCTACACCTTCGCGGACAACGAGACGGTGACGGATGCAACTGTGTATTTCTACATGGACGGCTCCTCACACAGCTGGGCAACGCAGATTGTCCCCGAGTATCTCGATCCCGACACCGGATCCTGGATGAGCCTGCCGAGCGTGCCCGTCCCAGATCAAGCAACGGCACCAACCGTGACAGTCGATTTTGGAAACATCCAGGCCGCGGCTGTGCGCTTCGTACTCACTGCACGCGAGAACACCCACATGATCGTCTCGGAGGTGGAGATAAACGCCCTGCGCGCGGCTCCGTCCTCGGTATCGACAATCTCTCGGCTCACCGTAGGCGGTGTTGACGTGGAGGGGTTCTCCCCCGATGTCACCGAGTACGCACTCACCGTCACCGCCGATGAGCAGCCGCCCGTCTTCGCCGTACCGACCGACGTCGACGCGAGCGTTGATCAACGCTCGGATGGCCAGGGCACAACAACGATCACGGTCACCGCGCCCGACGGGACGCAGATGACCTACACCGTGCACGTGACGCTCACGCAGCCCATCGCCACACCAGAACCCACTCAGGCCGGGACTCCTAGCGCCGTGCCGCAGCCGACGGCGACCAGCAGTGCGGGTGCTCCCACCTCCGCACCGATACCCGAGGCTACGACCGCATCCAGCGCTATGCCTACGGCCATTCCCCAAAGCCCGGGCTCCACGCCCAGCCAAAGCGCCGAGGCGGCTATCACCGCCCGGGCCTCCGCCCAACCGGTGCCCGGAAAGTCCGGACACTCGCTGGCGCGAACCGGGGTCAATATCGCCAGCGCCTTCGCCGCTGCAGGACTGCTTGTGTCCGGCACCGTACTGCTCCGGCGCCGGTCGGAGAGCTGAGCCGCTTCGGCACCGGCGGTCAGTGGATCCTGCACCGCCGCCGGCGCCGAGCCTGGCTC
>NZ_LK995531.1:81824-91963 GCF_900002405.1 Actinomyces succiniciruminis
CAGCTCGAGCCGCACCGCCGTAGGCGCCCAACGGTGGGAGTGCACCGCCTGCCGGGCCTCGACCACCGCGCCGCAGCCGGCCTCGCCGGGTGGGGCCGACATCGGTCGGACCCCTTACGTCTGTTTGGGCCGCCCCAGTGGCACACTATGGCGGTCCAAACATAAAGAAGCGCTCCAAACAAGGCACGCCGACTGCGAACACCCAACGACACGCCGGCCTAAAGCGGCTCTTCGTGTTTGGGGGGTGCGGCTGGTGGTGTGTTCTGGTCGACCCGGGGACGACCTTGGTTCGGCCAGAACGTCCTCTTCGGCCCGAAGCCCTCCCGAATGTGGAGGGTTTCGGTACGCAACACCGCCTTGACCGTCCGCAACGCCACTCACCGGCCTGCCGCACGCCCCGGGAGACCTTCAACAGACCACTAACTAGCGTCACAAACGACCTCCCCGACACCCCCAGGCCCACACCGCCGGACCACTCAGCCGGGCGCTGGCCCGCACCGCCGGGCGCGGGCCAGGCGGACTGCCGAGTGCAGCGGCGGAGGGTACTTCGGAGGGCTCTTACGCGCGGGCCATCATTGGTCGGCGTCAGGGGGTGGCGTCATGGGGGCGGCGTAGCGGGGTGGACGGTTCGTGTGTTCCAGTGACGGTTCGTCAGGTAGCACCAACGATTCGGCATGAACCACGACGGTTCGTACCCCTACCCCACGAACCGTCACCGGATATGCCGAACCGTCGACCAGAACACACGAACCGTCAGGCGAAGGCACGACCCCTCACGCACGATCCACCGATATCCGCCGTGATCCACCGCTATCCGCCGAGACCGCCGATATCCGCCGAGATTCACCGCTGTCCGCCGAGATTCACGGTGAACTATCCCATCCCCGCTCGTCACACACACAAACCACCACCCAGACACCCCACCCACCACACCCACAAACACGAAAAGCCACAAAACCGGTGGCGGGGTGGACCGAGCAGTATCGGAACGCCCCGCCACCGGAATCCGGGTCACCTAGTTCAGTTGCCCCTACGACTCAGTGCACGCTGCAGGAGCACGAAGGCGAGCAGGAAGACACCGATGAATACCTTCGTCCACCACGAGTCGAGTCCCTCGCGGGCGATCAGAACCTGGAGTAGGCCATAGACCATAACGCCCACGACGCTACCCCAGACGTATCCGCGCCCGCCGGTCAGCAAGGTGCCACCGATGGCCACCGGAGCGATCGCATCCAGCTCCATGCCCACACCGGTGAGGTTATAGCCCGACTTGGTGTACATGGCGAAGAGGATGCCGGCGATGCCCGCGCACGTCCCCGAAAACATGTAGAGCAGGATCTTCGTGCGGCCTACCGCGAGTCCCATGAGATTCGCCGCCGCACCATCATCGCCGGACCCGATGCCGTACACGGTACGACCAAAACGCGTGTAGTGCAGCAGATAGAAACCGATCAGCACCACCACGAATGCAATAATCATCGGAAGCGTAATCTTCCACGAATCGCGACCCTCACCGAATTTGATCGCCCAGGAGGCCAAGGCCGAGAAGCCCTCGTCATTAATGGCCAGCGACTGAGCGGACACCAGGTTGGCGACGCCACGGACGAGGAACATCACCGCTAGCGAAGCGATGAATGGTTGAAAGTCGAAGTACCTCACCAATACCCCAATCAGCAGGCCCGAGCAGGTGCCGATGAGCACCGCGGCGACCAGCACGATCGGCAGCGGCACCCCCGCCGGCAACAGCTTCGCTATCACCAGGCCGACGAGGGCCACGACCGCGCCCACAGAAAGATCGATACCACCGGTGAGGATGCAGACCGTCATGCCGACGGCCAGAACGAGAATGAAGGAGTTGTCAGCGAAGAGATTCGAGAACAGCTTCATCGAGACGAACGGACGACTACCCGAGTACCGGACCTGGCCGATCGCGAGCATGATCAGCAGCGTCAGTATTGTGGAGCCTACCGGCAAATACTTCGGATCGAATACACGACCAAGGAGGCCATTGCGAGCGGCCTTCCCGGCGCCCCGCCCAGCGTTGTCCCGCTTCCTTTTGTTCACGGTGGACATGGCTACGTCACTCATGCCGCTACCTCCCTAACCGAGTCTTCAACGGCCCCGCCGACCCGCTTGTGGCGTTGGGCCCAGTCGCGGAACTGCGGTGCCTGCGCAACCACAACCACGATGACGACAATTGCCTTGAACAACGGAGTCGCGGTCGCAGGGATGTGAAAGATGATGACGGCGCGCTCGATAGCGGTCAGCACCAGAGCGCCGACTACCGTGCCGCCGAGATAGAACTTGCCACCGCTCATCTTTGTGCCGCCTATGACGACGCAGAGGATCGCGTCCATCTCCTTCATGAGGCCGATATTATTAGCGTCCGCGGCCATGGTCGGGGCACCGTAGATGAGCCCCGCCAAGCCCGCCAGCAGGCCACACAGAATGTATACGAGCCACATAATCCGGCGCGATTGCACACCCGATATACGCGACGCCTCCGCGTTGATGCCGATCGACTCCACCAACATGCCCAGAGCCGTCTTGCGCACGAACAATACCAGCAGGATGAACACCAGCGCACCGATGACTACCGGGGTCGGCAGACCGAGGGTGAATCCGGAACCGATCGACTTGAACGGCGCCGAAGTCACAGTTGTGATCTGTGCCCGCGTGATAAGCATTGCTATACCCCGGCCCGCAACCATGAGGATCATCGTGGCGATGAATGGCTGTATATCCAACACGGAGACCAGGAAGCCGTTAAACACGCCTACCGCCAACCCGACCGCCAGGCCCAGCCCGATCGCAGTAACGACAGTCCCCGGCGCTGCAGCATCATTGGCGTTATCAAGGAACGTCAACGACACCGCCAGTGAAATAGCCATAACGGCACCCACTGAAAGATCGATGCCAGCAGTAGCGATGACCAGGCACATCCCCAGTCCGAGGAGCATGGGAGTGACGGCCGCGCGCAGAATATCTATTAGCTGTCCGAACAGGTGCCCATCTTGGAGGGAAATGCTCAGGAAGCCCGGGCTCATCACCTGGCACGCCGCCAGGAGAAGCAAAAGTGCGAGCACCGGCCCAAACAGGTTGTGGGAGGTGATACGCCGTAAGGCGGATGTCCGTTCGACTCGCTCGCGATCCGCGTAGTCGCCAGGCGCTCGGACGGCGGAACCTCGCTTGATATCTGCGGGCGCCCGATTATCCGTACCTTCGTTCGACCGTGCATCACTCATCGGCCTCACCCTTCTCAGCAGCAATAGTCGACATGACAGTGCCGGCCGTAACCCCCGGCCCGTTGACCATTTCGCCCACCTTACTGCGGTCTCGCATAATCATGATCCGGTGAGAGAGGCGTAAGACCTCTTCCAACTCGGAGGAGATGAAGATGACGCTCATACCCTGCCCAGCGAGCTCAGCTACGAGACGTTGAATCTCGGCCTTCGTTCCAACATCGATGCCGCGGGTCGGCTCATCAAGAATCAGCAGCGCGGGGGCGGTGGCCAGCCACCTGGCCAACAGCACCTTCTGCTGATTCCCGCCAGACAGGTTCTTGATCAACATCCCGGGATTGCGGGGATGAATGTCAAGCGCCTCCATGTACTTATCGACAATCCCGTCCAGTTCCTTGCGCGGCAGAGGCCGCCATGCGCCGCGCGACGCCTGGACGGCCAACGCGATGTTCTCGCGGACGGTTAGGTCGCCGATAATGCCTTCCTTCTTCCGATCCTCGGTGGAGTATGCGACCCCCTGTTTCAACGCGGCCAGCGGGCTGGCGAGGCGTACGCTGGAGCCTTTGATCTTCAGTTCGCCGGTGTCAATCTTGTCTATCCCCGCCAGTAGGCGAGACGCCTCGGTGCGACCGGACCCCAACAAGCCCGCGATGCCGACGATTTCTCCCCGGTACACATCAAGATCGTATGCCGCGACATTCCCCTTGCTGGAGACCCCGAGCGCGCTGAGCACCGGAGCGTCCTCACGCTTGACCGCCGCCTCATGGGTTCCGCCGCCGATCGCGTCGAGTTCAGCGGCGTCCTTGCCGATCATCTGGGAGATGAGTTCGGAGCGCGACAGCTCATCCGTGGGAGTCTCGCCGACCAGTTTGCCGTTGCGAAGCACTGTCATACGGTCCGATATCTCATATACCTGGTCGAGGAAATGCGAAACGAATAGGATTGCGACACCCGCGTCGCGCAGTTCTCGGATGACCTCAAACAGTTCCGACACCTCATCCTCGTCAAGCGACGAGGTCGGCTCATCAAGTATAAGGACCTTGGCGTCGACGACCAGTGCCCGCGCAATGGCGCACAACTGCTGAGTAGCTATGCTGTGCTGCGACAACGTGGTGGCAGGGTCAATATCTAGGTGAAGTCGCGACAGGTGTTCCTTGGTCTGTCGGCGCATCTCCCGCCAGTTGATGAAGGGACCACGCTTGGGCTCGTGCCCCAGCATGACGTTTTCGGCTACCGATAGGTTGGGGCAGAGATTGACCTCCTGGTACACAACCGCGACACCGTTGTTCTGCGCATCAGCCGGATCGGCGAAACTCACCTCCTCACCGTCAACCTTGATCGTGCCCGCCGTCAGTCTATTGACGCCGGTCAGCGCCTTGATGAGCGTGGACTTACCTGCACCGTTCTCACCCATGAGAGCATGCACCTCGCCGGGAAAAAGACGGAAGTCGACGTCGTCGAGCGCCTTCACTCCCGGAAAGGTGACTGTGATGCCGGACATCTCCACGATCGGGGTGGGGGCCCCACGCACATCCTGCGTGCCGGTAGCCATGGTCCCTCCATTTCGTCGAAGTGTAGTGGTAGGAATCATTTGGAGAAGAGGAGTACGGCCGTGCTTGCGGCCCACGGCCAGGCCGTGGGCCGCAAGCTGAACACCTCAGGAACGCCGATCCGAGTTAGTACGGCCGCGCGTCGACCTCCTCCTGCGTGATTGTCTGATCAAACGTCTTGTCCTCAACAACGGTGTTCTTCTCGACCTCTTCGCCGGCAACGACCTTCTTCATGAGTTCGCCGAGCTGTTCGCCGAAGATTGGGTTGCACTCAACAACGTAATTGAACTTCTTGTCGACCAGCGCCTGCAGCCCGTCCTTGACGCCGTCGACGGTGACGATGGCAATATCCGTACCCGGCTTCTTGCCGGCCGCTTCAATCGCCTCGATCGCTCCCAGGCCCATGTCGTCGTTGTGGGAGAACACGAGGTCCATGTCCGGATACGCCTGGAGTGCGGCCTCCATTGCGGTCTTGCCTTCGGCACGAGTGAAGTTCCCCGTGGCCTTGCCGATGACGTTGTCACCCATGATGGCGTCGAATGCCGCTTCCCGGTCCACCTGCGGCCCCGAACCCATCGTGCCCTGAAGCTCAAAGATCTTGGCGTTCGGGAAGTTCTCCTGCACCCATTCGCCGGCCATTTTGCCCTCGGCAGCCATATCGGAGCCAATGTGCGCAACGTAGGGATCCTCGACCGTTGTGTCGACGGAACGGTCCACCAAGATCACTGGAATCTCGGCATCCTTGAGTTCCTGGAGCACGTCGTCCCAACCCGTCTCAACGACGGGAGAGAACGCGACAATGTCCACATCCTGGCTGATGAAGTCGCGCAGCGCCTTGATCTGGTTCTCCTGCTTCTGCTGGGCGTCCACGAATGTCAGATCAAACCCGTTCTCGGCGGTCAGATGCTTCTTGATGTCCTCGGTGTTGGCGGTGCGCCAACCCGACTCGGCGCCCAGCTGTGAGTACCCGACGACGATGGCGTCCCCTTCGGCGCCGGAGCCGCCCGACTTGGACGAACCACAGGCACTCAAACCCAGGACCGCCCCACCAACAGCAGACATGACAAGGAATTCGCGACGCTTCATGAGTCTCTCCCTCGAGAATCAGAACGGCCCCACCTTTAGGTAACCGCCACGTTTGCGCACGCCCGACGTTCACCCCTAGCAGGACGAACTTCACGCGCCGGTTATGCGCTCGTACAACTAGATTGTGAACGTTCACATGCGGCCTGTCAAACCTTCGGCCATCCCGTTATGAAGTTGTTGTTTTTGACTTCCCCGGCGGCACCCCGGCGCGCCCAGACCCGACACTTTCGTGTAGGACGACGGGGCGCGGAGGTATGGGCTACACCATCAAGAACCAGCGGACCTCGCCCAGTCCCCCGCCCCGACCCACGACACACGTCACGGTGGCGTCCGCACGTCCGGCTACCGAGGATCCGGGTGTGAGTACAGCCCGTGCTTGCTGTTACGAAGTGCTACCAAGACACACCCGCCGCCCACGAACGCTACCGATATCAGCAATCCCGTCAGTCCGGTGCCGGTTTTGGGAAGACTCCTGCGCCCACCGGATCCGGCATTGTCGTCTCGCCGTATTGGAGCCGCCGTCGTGCTGTTAACAGAGGCCGGGTTCTGAGAAGGGGGCGCTGATGTTGGCACGGGGGCGGCAGCTGCAGCCGACTCCTGCGCCCGCGTCATTGGGGTTCCGGTCGCGGCCTGGACCGGGGTCGGCGATTCACCGCTCGCCGCCCGCGTTGGTGATGGCGTAGGCACCGGTGACGGTTCTGAGTCGGGTTCATTGACGGGCAGGACGGTGACCACGGCTTCAACGGGTTCACGGGTGTCGTTAGCCGCAGTTCCCCGGACGCGTATCTGCCCGGGGCTTGCCAGTGACTCGGCTGTGATCGGTGCCCAGGTCACGCCAGTCTCCTGGACGGATCCGTCGGCCATGGTCAACTCCACGGTGCTCGGCAGCGATGGTTGAGTGTTCAGCGTCGTGGTAACGGACACCTGTTCGACGGCACTGACCGCGATATCGGGTTGAAGCGCCAGTAGTACTGTTTGATACTCCGCCCGGGTGACCGGAATGACCGTGCCGTGGCGTGGCCGGCCGCCGTCCGCGTTCTGCGGCAGGTTGCTGGATAGCTTCGCCGCGGCGGAGTACCAGTCGGCCGCCGAGGTGTCGGCGAGGGGCTTGTCAGTGGCGAAGGGCACGTAATGGTTTGGGCCCCCATGATAGTCGGGCTGGTCGATGAACAGGTACCAGGCGGCACCATTGATGTCGTCAGCATTCGCCTTGAAGATCGACGGCCCCTCGCCGTGGACGAAGGTGTTCGTCCCCACACCGTTGGGCAGCCCTGCCGCGATTCGTTCGGTAATGAGTGTCCACTGGTCGGGAGACCCCTCGGCACCGGGAAGGTCCCCGGACACCGTGGATGTCAGGACCGTAGTTTTTTCCTCGCGAAGAGTCATATCGCCCTCATCCTTGTAGACCCGGTAGTAGACGCCGTCCTCTTCGGCGACGGTTACGTCAATGGTGCCCAGGCCGTCCGTTCCCGACTTGCGCACCGAGTCGATCCATACACGTGGCTCAGAGAAGGTGACGAAGTCGTCCGTTGTCACATACATCATGCGGTTGTAGGTGAGGCTGGTTCGATCCGCGGAGTCGACGGTGTCATACAGATTGGAGGCCCAGTACACGACGTACTTGCCCAGTTCGGCGTCCCAGTAGGCCTCCGGCGCCCAGGTGTTGCCGGCGTAGTCGCTGGAGACCTTGACGTGGCGCTGCTCGGACCAGCTGACGAGGTCGGTTGACTCCCAGATCTCGAGGTACTTCGACCCGGTGCGCTGGGCGGTGGTGAATCCGCCGGGCAGGCCCGCAACTTTAAGATCGGTGGCAAGCATGTAGAAGCGATCGCCGTCGTGGGAGCGGATGATGAACGGGTCGCGCAGGCCTCCGGTGCCCTCGGTGGACTCGATGAGCGGATTACCGTCGTTGAGGGTGTTCCAGGCGAGCGCGTCGTTGCCCTTGGAGGCGGCAATGGAGATCTTCTCCGCGCCCTGTCCCTCACCTGTGAAGAAGGCCCACACGTATGCCTCCTCGGCCTGCACGGACGGCATCGGTTGGACGGTGACAGCAATGTCCTTCGTCTGGGCGACGTCGCCGCTGGTCACCGTGGCGCGCAGAACCACGATGGTCGGATCGGAGCCGGCGGACGGGCGCTTGATCACGTAGGTGGCCGACCCGTCGCGGACACCGGCGATCAGTCGCGGATCGGCGGCGCCGGGCTCAATCACCTCCCAGGCGATCGCCGAGCCTGCGGCGCCGACGGTGGGAACTGAGAAGTTCGAGCGCATGTCGTCGGCGTTGTGGATCACCAGTGCTTCGGCGTCTGCCGACACCTTGGCAGTATCGGTCTGGTCGGCCGATACCTTGACGGTATAGGTGCGCACCGCTGGATCCGCGCCGGGGAACGAGTAGGTGGCGGTCAGAGTCACCGCCGCATCACCCTCCTCGGCGCGCGGCCGAGAGACGGAGGCTACACCATCGCCGTCCACATTGATCACCCCGGGCTCCGAGGATGACCAGGAGATCCCGACCGGCCCAGAGGTGACCGGGACAGTGAAGGTCTCCACTGCCTCAGCGGGGACCTTGGCAGCAACGACGGCCAATGCGGACTCGATCGCGGCAGGGGCGAGGACCTCTGCGCGCTCAGCCGCTTGGTCGGCATAAAGCTCGGACACCTGCTGGTCGGTGAGTGCCTCGTGGTAGACCGCATAATCGTCAACCGTCCCCTTGAAGAACCGATCAGGATAGGGCGACTTACCAATGAATGCGACGAGATCGCCGAAGTCGGTCAGGTCGGTGGCGATCGCGTGTGAGGAGATCTTGACGCCATCTAGGTAGAAGCTCATCGTGCCGGTGGCGCCGCTGATGACGGTCGTGTACAGCGACAGGGATGAGCGGGCCGGGGCCTGCGTCGAGCCGATCTCGGTGTTCCAGGTCTCCGCGGCCGGGTTTGCGGCCGTGGCAGAAGTGATGACGGACTTGACGGCGCCCGAGGGGTTGGCAGGATTGAGCAGCCAGTAGCCCTTGGTGCGGTCGGCGTTGCCCACGTAGGCGCCGGCATAGTTGTCGCTGCCGGTGGCGTTGGTCATCCAGATGGAGATGGTGACGGCTTCCTGTCCTGCATATGCGGCGCCCGGGATACTCACGAAAGCGGCGCCCGAGCCGTTCGCGCCTCCGGGCAGTGAGATCGAGCCTTCGGCGAAGGCGGCGCCCTCACCGGAGACCGTGGCCGCCAGACCGCTGCCCGCCGCGTCGGCGACCGTACCGTCAGCGGCGGCAGAGTCGAAGGTGTAATGAACGTAGGGGTCTGGCAGCTCGGCGGCGAAAGCCACTGCGGGGGCCAGGGGCGCGGCAAGCAACGCGGCCGCTGCGGCACGGCCGAGTCCGGCGCGTATGCGCCGCGCCCGTCTGCGGTCCGGGATCGTTAGGGGCATTTGAGGTTCCTTCTACTGCGGGGCGGTCTCGCCCACGTGGTCGCATCGGTTGACGGGGCTGGGGTGAGGGGGGCGAGGCACGGCTGCGCCCCGCCCCCGGTGGGCTCAGGCCCGACGACGGCGCACGCTCACTGCGCCCGCACCGATGAGCACCAGGCCGCCACTGAGCAAGGCGAGGTCCGTGTTTGCGCCCGTACGAGCTAGGGAAGCGCCGGGCCGGCCCGGTTCCGCCTTCCCACTGCGCGACACCCTCTCGGCGACAGCGACCTCGGCCGGGGCGTTTGTGGAGGCGCTCGTGACGGGACCGTCACCCGGTTGGCCGCTACCACTTACAGGAGCAGGGGACGGAGTGGCGGTCGGAGTCGTCGGCTCCACCGCGGTGGGCTCCGCCGTCGGCTCAGCGGTCGGTTCGGCTGTGGGTTCGTCGGCGGGAACGGCGACAGCGCCCTGTGAAGCGTTGACCAGGTTGTCGCGATAGCCGTCGTAGTGAGCGATGAGCGTGCCCGCAAGTCCCCCGGGCAGGGCGACGTCGGCCCGCCCATCGGTCAGAGCGACGGCCTGGCTCCAGTCGCCCAGCGTGAAGGTGACCGTACCGACGACGTCGCCGGAGTCGGCGGCGGTCACGGTAGCGGTGGCTCGTCGCCCGTCCAGAGCGACTTCCGTGACGGAATCGACGGCGTGTATTCCGCTCCAGGATTCCATTGCGTCCAGGATCGTCTGGGGAACGTTGACGAATGCGCCGTGACGCGGGCTGGAAGGCAAGCCCGTCTGTGCGTGGGGTGTCCAGCCGACCGTCTTGGACAGCCGGGAATCCATCGTCGAGGCGGCAATGGCGGTACCGGTT
>NZ_LK995531.1:92052-105579 GCF_900002405.1 Actinomyces succiniciruminis
TCACGAAGGGGACGTAACCGCCGTTGCCGTAGTTGTCGACGAGGAAGACGTAGCCGTCGCCCGTGTTGTTCGGGTCACCCTCGTTGAGCTTGACGATCTCCGGGCCCTCGCCCTCCTGACCGGTGAGCGGCGTGGTCATTGCGGTATCGACCAGCTGCCAACCGGTGGCCGGATCCGTGCCTGCAGAGGACTGGGTGGTGACCGAGGTCAGGACCCGGGACCGTTCCAAGAAGATGTCCTTGCCACGCTCCAGCCCATCGGCAGAACCGCCGTCCTCGTTCTTGGTGAAGCGGTAGTAGTAATCACCGATCTTCGTAACGGTTGAGTCGATACGGGCGTAACCCGTGTCCTGCCACACCTGCGGAGGGTAGGTGAAGGTCTCGAAGTCGCGGGTCAGTACGTAGAACATGCGGGCGTGAGCGCCGGTAGAGGTGGTCATGTGGTCAACGTCGTCGTACAGGCGTGAGGCGAAGAAGACCACGTAGGACTGCAACGCATCGTCCCAGTAGACCTCAGGAGCCCAGGTCATGCCGGCCTCGGGCTGGTTGACCACAATGCCGGTATCGCCGTCATCCGCGTTGGTGCGCGTCCAGTTGACCAGGTCGGCGGACTCCCAGGCCTCAATCTTCAGCGACCCCTTGGATTGGGCATCACCCCAGGAGGTGCCGCAGCCGATGCACAGATCGGTGGCGAGCATGTAGTACTTGTCACCGTTTACCGAGCGCAGGATGTATGGGTCTCGCAGGCCTTGCGTGTCGGTCTGCGACGCGACCGTCGGCTGGCCGCCGTTCGCCGGCGTGAAGGTGAAGAAGTCGTTTGTCGTCGTGTAGTCCTGGTATATCCGCTCGTTGCTGTCCGACTTGAAGTAGGCGGCTGCGTAGCCGACGTCGGGCGCACTGCGGCCCAGCTCAGCGACGGTCACATCAAAGGTGCGCGTGGCGCTCTGCCCGCCCAGCGTGGCGGTGGCGGTCAGGACGACCTGTTTGTCCCCGGAGCCGTAGGCGGGCCGACTGACGATGCCGGCGCCTTCGAAGGGATCGGCAGAGCCGACGTCAGGAGCGGCATAGGCCGAGTCGGTCTCACTAATCACGGAGGGGTCGGAGGAGGTCCACGTGATCTGCGAGCCGTATCGGGCGCCTTCAGCAACCAGAGGCAGATTCTCGTAGGTGACCGACTCCAGCTTGATTGCTTCCAGTTCTGCGGCAAGGTGTGAGGCAACCTCGTCATCGGATATGGCCTTGACGGTGACTTCGAAGACGTAGGTCCGCCCCGCGGGGTCCGTTGCGGTCAGGGTGGACTGGTGATCCTGCGCGCCACGAGCGATCGTGCCATCCGCCGCGACGACGGCGGGATCAGACGAGGCCCAGGTCAGTACTGTGCCGCTGACAGCGGTGGGTGGAGTCAGGTTTTCCCTCACGTCTTCAAGGGAGGTGTTGGCGGCGAGGAGACGGAGCTCGATCTGCTCGGCAACGATGGCTTGGAAGACAGCCGCTCGCTCTGCGGCGGTCGGGACTGAAGCGGCAACCTCGGTGGGGGTGAGGGCATCGTCCCACAGCTTCATGTCCGTAACCGTTGCCTTAAGCAGGGCATCCGGCTCGTAGAGCGAGCGGCCGATGTAGCCCAGGACGTCGCCCTTGACGATGTCGCTCATTGATTTGCCGTGCTGGAGCTGGGATTCCTGGACGCCGTCGACATACAGGGTGATGGTGTCGCCCGAGGAAACCAGCGTGATCGTGGAAACGGCATCGGAGGCGAGACGTCCACCGGCGGGCACACGGTCCTCGCCATTGCCGCCGTCAGTCTTGACACGGATGCCGGATAGGATCCCGCCCTCACGCTCGCCGGAGGCGGGGTTGACAAAGACATGGTTCCCCAGTTGATTCGTGTTCCACGAGCCGATGCCGTCGCCGATGACCCAGCCGAACTGGTTGGCGACGGCTGCATTCGTCAAAGACATCTCTACGGTGAATTCGTTGTCGGTACCGGTTACAGCTCCTGCCGGCATGGTCGCATAGCCATTGCCATCGAAGACGAGGGACTCGTCGGACGCATACACCTTGAAGTCCGAATCGTCTAGGCCCGTGAGCCGGGCGTCGCGACCATTGCCGGAGACGTCGATTAGTACGGAACCCGAGTGCGACATATCGTAGTGAGCCGTCGGGGCGGGAACCCCGTTGGCGGCCACTGCGGCAGGAACCGGGAGTGCCATACCGGCGGTCAGTAGAGCGGCACTCAGAACTCCAACCGCTGTGGTTGCGTGCTTAGCTTTCACGGACACGTTCCTCCCTTGGAAGGTGCACCAGCCGGGCGCCGTCGGCGCGAGAGCGGATGGACGGCGTCAAGCAGACTGTGATTGTCGCGGCCCAGGCCCACGCCAATGTGAACGTTCACGAACCGCACGTGCAGCATAGGCGATGTTTGCGCTAACAGCAAGGCTTCATACGGGCTCTTCACACGTCCGCTGCGACCCCGTCTCCTTCCGCTCGCCTCTCGACACACAGAACCACCGTCGCACATGCTTGGGAAGTCGGAAGGGCTCGTAGCCCCTCATCCGGTCCACAGTCCACGCAACTCCACGCGGCCGCGCGCATACACGAGGAGTGGCCGACAGCCGCTCCGGCTGCCGGCCACTCCTGTCGTCTCGACGGCGAGTGCGGAACCGCGTCACACGGCGCTGCGGCGTTTGCCGGCGATGTCCACGGCTACGGCAAGCACCAGCACCAGACCCTTGATGGCCTGCTGCCAGGCGGAGTCCACGGCCATGATTGACAGCCCCATGTTGAGCACACCCATGATCAGTGCACCGATGATGGCGCCGGACACCCGACCCACGCCGCCGGAGACGGCGGCGCCGCCGATGTAGGCCGCCGCGATGGCGTCCATCTCGTACAGGTTGCCGGCGGTAGAAACCGCGGCCCCGGCGCGCGAGGTGGTCACGATTGCCGCCAGCGAGGCCAGGAAGCCCATGTTGACGAACACCATGAAGTCCACCCGCTTGACGTTAACGCCGGACAGGCGGGCGGCCTTGAGGTTGCCGCCGACCGCGTAGATGTGTCGCCCGAACACGGTCTTGTTCATGACGAAGGAGTAGATGAGGATCACCGCGCCGACGATCACCAGCACGATCGGCGTGCCGCCTGCCGAGTAGGCGAGCAACATTGTGAAGAAGCCGATGGCGGCGGCGAAGACCACCAGTCGCAGGGCGACTACACCAACGGAGTCCACCGCCCGGCCCGCGGCACGGTTGCGGCGGCGGGTACGTAGCTGCGTGAACACCAGCCCGGCAATGGCGACCGCGCCGATCAGGATGGTGACGCCGTCGTAGTTCTTGAAGTACCCCAGCCAGGCCGGCAGCGAGCCGTTGGCGATGGACACGAAGCTGGGCGGCAGTCCGGAGACGGTGCGCTGGACCAGCACCACCGTCAGCCCACGGAAGATGAGCATGCTGCCGAGGGTCACGATGAAGGCGGGGATCTCCATGACCGCCACCCAGAAGCCCTGCCAGCAGCCAATGAGCAGACCGATCACGATCGCCACCAGCACGGCCACCGGCCACGGCACCCCGGAGTTGACCACCAGCAGGCCGATGACGCCGCCCACGAATCCGACGATCGAGCCGACCGACAGGTCGATGTGCCGGGCGATGATGATCATGACCATGCCGACCGCCAGAATCATCACGTAGGCGTTCTGCTGGATGAGGCTGGCGACGTTGTTGGGCGCCAGCAGCAGCCCACCGGTGAGGATCTGGAAGAAGATGATGATCGCCACCAGGGCGGCCAGGATTCCGTACTGGCGGAGGTTGCGGCCGAGGGACTCGCGCAGCTTGGCCCCGGCACCGGGGACATTCTCGCCACGCCCCGAGGCACGCTCGACCTTGCTTTCCGACGTCGTGATGTCGGCTGAATTCGGCTGGCTCACTGCTCCGCTCCTTCCTGTTCCATGCGCGGCGCGGCCCCCCGGCCGGCGGCGTCCTTCTCGACGGTCATGAGCTTCATTAGGTTCTCCTGGGTGGCCTCGGCCCGAGGCAGTTGCCCCGTGATCCGGCCTTGGCTCATGGTGTAGATGCGGTCGCATATCCCCAGCAGCTCGGGAAGCTCGGAGGAGATGACGAGGATGGCCTTTCCTGCATCGGCCAGTTGGTTGATGATCTGGTAGATCTCGTATTTCGCGCCGACGTCGATGCCACGGGTCGGCTCGTCGAGGATGAGGACGTCGGGGTCGGAGAACATCCACTTGGCCAGGACGACCTTCTGCTGGTTGCCCCCGGACAAAGAGCCGACCGGGGTGGCGAGCGACTCCGTCTTGGTGCGCAGCTCGCGCCGGTAGCGTTCGGCCACCTCCTCCTCCGCGGCGTCGTCGACGATGCCGCGGGAGGAGACCTTGTTCAGGGCGGCAGCCGTGGTGTTGGTCTTGACGTCCTGGATGAGGTTCAGTCCGAGCACCTTGCGGTCCTCGGTGACGTAGGCCAGACCGTTGTCGATGGCCTGCCGCACGGTGGCGGTGGAGATCTCCTTGCCGTCCTTGTAGACGTGTCCGGAGATGTTGGTGCCCCAGGAGCGCCCGAACAGGCTCATGGCCAGTTCCGTGCGTCCGGCTCCCATGAGGCCGGCGAGCCCGACGATCTCTCCGCGCCGCAGCGTCAGGGCGGCGTCGTCGACGACGGCCCGGGCGGTGTCGATGGGGTGGTGGGCGGTCCAGTGTTCGATCCGGAGCACTTCCTCCTCCACATGCGAGGTGTGTTCGGGGAACCGGCTGGACAGCTCGCGCCCCACCATGAGACGGATGATCTCGTCCTCGTCGATGGCGCCTTCTCCGTGCAGCGGGGCGGTGCCGACGGTGCGGCCGTCCCGGATGATGGTGGTGCGGTCGGCGACGCCGGCCACCTCCGCCAGCTTGTGGGAGATCATCACCATGGTGATGCCGCGCTCGCGCAGCCCCCACATGAGGTCGAGCAGGTGGGCGGAGTCGTCGTCGTTGAGGGCGGCGGTGGGCTCATCGAGGATGAGCAGGCGCACGTCCTTGGACAGGGCCTTGGCGATCTCCACCAGCTGCTGCTGGCCGACGCCGAGGTCTGCCACACGCGTCTGCGGACGGATGTTCAGGCCGACCTCCTGCAACAGTTTGGCGGCCGCCTCATTGGTGGCATCCCAGTCGATTACACCGCGGGTTGCCTTCTCGTTGCCCATGAAGATGTTCTCGGCCACCGACAGGTAGGGGCTGAGTGCCAGCTCCTGGTGGATGATGACAATGCCGACGGCCTCGGAGTCGCGGATAGAGCGGAATTCACGGACCTGGCCGTCGTAGACGATGTCGCCGTCATAGGTACCACGGGGCCAGACCCCGGACAGCACGTTCATCAGGGTGGATTTGCCGGCGCCGTTCTCGCCGCAGATGGCCAGGATCTCGCCGCGGCGGACCTCCAGGTTGACATCGTCCAGGGCCTTGAAGGAGCCGAAGGCCTTGGTTATGTGCCGCATCTCCAGAATGGTGTCCGCGGACGACGATGCTTCCTGCGCGGGTGCGGAGGCGCGCGGGGTCTTGGGGGCGGTGGTCATTACAGCCCCACCTCGGCGGCGGTGTAGTAGCCGGAGTCGACCAGGACCTCTTGGACGTTGTCGGCGTCGACGGTCACCGGGTCGAGCAGGTAGGAGGGCACCACCAGTTGCCCGTTGTCGTAGGACTCGGTGTCGTTTACCTCGACCTCCTGCCCCCGGGCGATCTGGTCGACCATGGTGGCGCAACGCTCCCCCAGCAGGCGGGTGTCCTTGAAGACCGTCATCGACTGGCGGCCCTTCACTATGTTTGCGACGTTGGCCTGGTCGGCGTCCTGACCGGTGAGGACCGGCCAGTTGTCATCGTTGTAGCCGGCGGAGGCCAGGGCCTGGCCCACGCCCAGGGCGATGGCGTCGTTCGGGGACAGTACGACGTCGACGCGTGTGGTGCTGGAGTAGAAGGAGTTGAGCCGGTTCTCCATCTCCGACTGAGCGGTGGTGTTGGACCACGCCTGGATACCGATCGACTGCCAGTCGTCCACGCTGGAGGGCATCTTGCCCGACGGGCAGACCAGCTTGCCCGACTCGATGTAGGGGCTCAGCACGTCCCAGGCGCCTTCGAAGAAGAAGCGGGCGTTGTTGTCATCGGGGGAGCCGGCGAAGGGCTCGAAGTTGAAGGGGCCGGAGGCGTTGTCCAGATCGAGGGCGTCGACGATGTACTGCCCCTGCATGGCGCCGACGTTGTAGTTGTCGAAGGTGACGTAGTAGTCCACCGCCTCGGTGTCCCGGATCAGGCGGTCGTAGGCGATGATCTTGATGCCCAGCCCGGCGGCGCTCTGCAGCACGGGCCCGAGCGCGGAGCCGTCGATGGAGCCGACGACGATCACGGCCGGGGACTTGTTGATCATCGTCTGGATCTGGGAGTTCTGCTGCTCGACCTTGTTGTCGGCGAACTGGAGCTCGACGGTGTAGCCGAGATCCTCGAGCAGCCGCTTGAGATTCTCGCCGTCGCGGCTCCAACGCTCCAGGTTCTTGGTCGGCATGGAGACGCCGATCAGCGCTCCTTCGCCGCCGCTGACGTCGCCGTAGTAGTCGGCCGTTCGCTCCGCGGTGCACGCCGCCAGCAGCGCCGCCGCTGCGACGGATCCGCCCGCAATAAACGACCTGCGCGACAAATTCTGCATTGAGGCCTCCTCGCCTCGGGTGATAGGTCACGGATCCTGCGATCCATTTAGTTGCACGCTAGCACTTATATGGAGTCGTGACAACTGTCATCTGGGAACACGGCCGCAGCACGTGGATGCCAGCACACCGCCCAGCACTGCAGCCATTGCCACAACCCTGCTCACGCAGTGGGGTGGCGCGACGGCATCCCGTCGCGCCACCCCGAGGTACCGGCGAGTAGCGCCCCCCACCGGCACCGCCCGCAGCCGGGCTGTACCGCCCCAGTCGCGGGAGCCTCAGGCCAGGCGCCGCCTTGCCCTCAGCACCATCACTCCGGTGAGCAGTAGTAAAGCTCCAGCCGGCAGCGCCAGGATTTCGGCACCGGTGCGCACCAGCGAGCCGCCGCCGGAGTTTGACGAAGACACTGCAACGACTGTCGGGGTAGCGCTCGGCGCTCCCGAGGATGAGGGCACACCGCCGACACTCGGTTCATCTGACGCGGAGGGCTGCGCCGCCACCGTCGGCTCTTGAGTAGGTTCAGAGGTGGGTTCAGGTACGGCGCACTCCTGCGGCGTCGCCGGGATGTCCTGGCCGACGGCGGCGGCATAGGCCCACTTGCCGCGGTAGTACGGGTCGAACAGCAAGGGGTCACCCGAATAGAACCGCCACGATCCGGAGTCAACCAGGCCCCACAGCGTCACCGAGAACAGATCCTGCTTGGCATCCTGCTCCGCGAACATCTCAAACAGCCTCTGATAGAAGCGGCCCTGGTCCAACAGCGTCTGAGTGTCTACGGGCGTGCTGGTGCGGGTGGGCACGTCCAGCTCGGTAACCGCCTGCACCAGCGGCAGGTCGTCGAAGGCGCTCATGGCCGCCCCGAAGCCCTCGACATCGTCGTCGAGCCAGGCGTGGAACTGGTGTCCGATGCCGTCGATCGGGACGCCGCGCGCCACCAGCCGCTCGATGAGGGCGTGGTAACGCCCGGTCTTGGAGGAGGCGTCGGTGCCGTACTGCGTGTTGTACTCGTTGATGAACAGCGTCACCGGGTGGTCGGCGCCGGGAGCGGCGTAGGTGGTGTTGAAGGCCTCGTTGGCGTAAATGAAGGCGTCGTCGATGTACTCCTCGCCCAGGATCTGGTACCAGTAGGAGTCGCGCAGTCCATCGGTCTCGGGAGAGGGGCTGCCCGCAATGACCTCGTTGACAACGTCGAAGGCCACCAGCGGATTGGTGTCCGAGCCGAACAGCCCGTACTTGTCAGACAGGTATTTGGCCACGTTGTTGATGTGGGTGCGCATCCGCTCTCGCAGTTCGGCACGATCGGCCTCGGAGTCACCCGACAGGAAGGTTCCGTCCTCGTGCTGGAACAGCCAATCCGGGGTCTGGGAGTGCCATACGAGCACGTGTCCGTACACCCGGCCGTTGTTGGCCTGTGCCCAGTCCATGACCGCATCGGCCTCGGCATTCTCGGTGACGAAGCTGTGGTCGGTGTTGTACCAGGCCTCCGGCTTCATGAAGTTCTCCGGAGTGACCTGGTTGAAGTGCCGGTCGACCAGTTCCAGAGAGTCGCCCTGCAGGGTGTTGGCGGTAACCGCCACACCCACCGGGTAGGGCAAGACCTCGGTCAGGGGAGTCGAGTCGTCAACCGGACCCCGCCCGCAGGCGTAGGCGGTGATGGCGGCATCGTCCACATAGAAGGACGCCGTGGGGTCTTCCAGTTCAATGTAGATCGTCCCGTCGACACCCTTGGGGGGCGAGTAACTTCCGGTGAGTTCCACCCATTCTTGACCAACCTCGGTAGGCGAGGTGATCTCGAGGTACTGCCCGTCCTTCTGGGCGGCGGTCAGCTTGGCACGGGTGGGGGCAGCCCCGTCCGGCAGCCGGACCCAGGCCGTGACGTCATAGGCCTGCCCCGCCTCCATGTAGTCGCCGATGGATATCTCCACTCCGTGCCAGGGCTGAGTGCGCCCGGTGACGTACAGGCTGTTCCAGGGGCTGCGCCTGACCTCATTGGTGGTGGCGACGGTCACCCCCTCGCCGCGCGCCGTCCATGGATTGTCTGGTTGGCTGGACTCGAAGTTCGAGTAGCTGACTGCATAGGGCTGGGGCTCTGTCGGTGTTTCGACCGCGGCCGCCCCCGCCGTCAGTCCCGCGGTCGCGACGGCGGCCGCGGCAACCGCCCCAAGCAGGCGGGTCCGGCGGACGCGCCGGGGTTTTGCTGTACGCATGCGCTTGCCTTTGCTGTTGTCCCACCGCCCCGAACACTCGCCGCAACGGCACGGCGATGAACCCCATGCGGCGGTACGGTCCTACATGGGAGCGCTCGTAGCGGCAGGTCCAAGCGGTGAGGATGACTAGGGGATGCCGGCCGACGCTGGCCCGCAGTCATGACACTACACAAGCCGAAATGCGACATCAATAGTTTCGTTGCATTTCGCTACAAATCCCGGCACATTGCACCTTGCGCAGTCGGCGAACGAGAGACGGGGCGGACGCACGTAGACGGCGCCGCCGCAGAAGTAGCGGCGACGCCGTCGCAGCCGATCGGCGAGTCCCTACCGGCAGTGCCCTTAGCGCGAGTCAGTCCCCCTGCTGCGATGCCGCCACGATGGCCGCCGCGGCATCGTAGGCGGCACGCACCTGCGGCTGCGGCTCGGCGGTCAGGTGCTCGACCGGGCCGAGTTCCCATACGGGCGGCTCCTCACCGCCGGCAAGCACCCAGGCGGCCTGCTTGGCGGCGCCGTTGGCGACATACTCGCCGGGCTCGGGCACATCCACCGGAACGGCGAGCACGGCGGGGGCGAGCTCGCGGGCACAGGCCCACTTCACTCCCCCACCCACGAGTGTGACGGCGTCGACCTCGACCCCCTGGCCGCGCACGGCGTCGACGCACGCCCCCATCAGGCACAGCAGCCCCTCGACGGCGGCACGCGCATAGTTCGCAGGGGTCAGCGAGGCCAGCGTCATGCCGGTGAGCATGCCCGTGGCCTCGGGCAGATTCGGGGTGCGCTCACCCTCCAGGTAGGGCACGTGCACCAGCCCGGCCGCACCGGGCTCGGCGGACAGTGCGAGCCGGTCGAACTCATCGTAGGAGACTCCCAGCACCTGCTTGGCGGCGTCCAGAATGCGCGCGGCGTTGAGCGTGCAGGCCAGCGGCAGGAAGGCGCCGGTGGCGTCGGCGAAGCCGGTGACCAGCCCGGAGGCGTCATGGGTGGGAGTGGCGGAGACGGCGGCGACCACGCCGGAGGTGCCCAGGGAGACACTGGTGGCGCCGGGGCGCAGGCCCAGTCCGAGGGCGGCGCCGGCGTTGTCGCCGCAGCCGGGACCGAGCACCAGATGAGTCAGGTCCCGCGCCTTCCCCGACGGCGCCGTGAAGGCGCCGCCGCGGGCGGCCTCCTCGTGTGGACCGACGACGCGGGGCAATACGATGTCGGCGACCTCGGCCTCGCTGCGGTGCAGGGCGAGTGCGAGCAGGTCGCGGCGGTAGCTGTTGGCCACGGAGTCGAAGTAGCCCGTGCCGGAGGCGTCGGAGCGGTCGGTGACGAGGGTGTCCAGCGAGGCGGCGCCGGACAGCTTCCAGGTGAGCCAGTCGTGCGGCAGGCAGATGGCCGCGATGCGGGCGGCATTCTCGGGCTCGTGGTCGGCCAGCCAGCGCAGCTTGGTGATGGTCAGGGAGGCCACGAGCACCGAGCCGACGGCGTCGGCCCAGGCCTTGGCCCCGGCGGCTTCGTCGCCGTCGCCGAGCTCGCGGATCAGATCGCGGGCGGCGCCGGCGCTGCGGGTGTCGTTCCACAGCAGGGCGGGGCGGATGACCTCACCGTCGGCATCGAGCACCACCATGCCGTGCTGCTGCCCGCCAACGCTCAGGGCGGCGACGTCATCGAGCCCGCCGACGGCGTCGATCACTTCGTTGAGTGCGGTCCACCAGCGATCGGGGTGGACTTCGGAGCCGTCCGGGTGGGAGGCCTTGGCCTCACGCACGAGGGCGCCGGTGGCGGCGTCGCGGACGACGAGCTTGCAGGACTGCGTCGAGGAGTCGACGCCGGCGACGAGGGCCATAAGAGTTCCTTCCACGTTGAAGGCGTTTGGATTTCGAGGGGACGAACTAAAGCGTAGTCGTGTAGTCGTATGGTGAAGCGGGACGTTGTCGAGGTGGAGGGTCGTCTTCGGCGCGGAGACCGACCGGCGCTGGGGCGGCACCGCCTTGGCACCGCCCCATCGCCGCTCCGGTTCAACTGATGAGGTGCTGGACGGCCTTCTCGTAGAGGTCGACGAAGTGGTAGTCGCGGGCGGCGGCCGCCTCGGCGTCGAAGTCCTCATAGGCGGAGCGGTCGGCGAGCAGATCGGCGATCGTCTCCCCCTCGGCGAGGGTCGGCTCGGCCAGCTCGTAGATGCCGGAGAGCTTGAGCGCCTCCTGCACCTCCGGGTCGGCGCGGAAGGCACGGGCCTTCTCCGCCAGCTGGATGTACATCTCCATGTTGGCGGCCGCGGACTCCCACACACCCTCAATGCCGTCGGTGCGCGAGGGCTTGTAGTCGAAGTGGATCGGCCCGTCGTAGCGCGGGCCGCCGCTGGGGAAGCCATTGACCAGCAGGTCGACGGTGAAGAAGGCGCTGAGCAGGTCGCCGTGACCGAAGACCAGGTCCTGGTCGTACTTCAGGCCCTTCTGACCATTGAGGTCGATGTGGAAGAGCTTGCCGGCGTTCAGCGCCTGTGCCAGGGCGTGGGTGTAGTTCAGACCCGCCATCTGCTCGTGGCCGACCTCGGGGTTCAGACCGACGATGTCACCGTTGTCCAGCTCGGCGATCAGGGCCAGGGCGTGGCCGACGGTGGGCAGGAAGATGTCACCGCGGGGCTCGTTCGGCTTGGGCTCCAGGCCGATGCGCAGGTTGTAGCCCTGGTCCTTGATGTACTGCGCGACGGTGTCCAGACCCTCCTTGTAGCGGTCGAAGACGGCACCCAGGTCCTTGGAGGAGTCGTACTCGGCGCCCTCGCGCCCGCCCCACATGACGAAGGTGGTGGCGCCCAACTCGGCGGCCAGGTCCACGTTGCGCAGGATCTTGCGCAGCCCGAAGCGGCGGATGGAGCGGTCGTTGTTGGTCAGACCACCATCCTTGAAGATCGGGTGGGTGAAGGTGTTAGTGGTGACCATCTCGATGGTCAGGCCCGTGGCGTCCACCGTGTCCTTGAGCTTGCCGACGATCTTCGCGCGCTCGGCATCGGTGGCGTCGAAGGGGAAGACGTCGTTGTCGTGGAAGGTGATGCCCCAGGCGCCCAGCTCGGCGAGCTTCTCGGCGTACTCCCAGGGCTTCAAGGCGGTGCGGGTGGTGTCGCCGAAGGGGTCGGCGGCCAGCCAGCCGACGGTCCACAGACCGAATGAGAACTTGTCTTCCTTGGTGGGCTTACGAACCATGGTTCCTCCTCGAGCCGGATTTTGTTCGCTCACGCAACTATGCCACGGGTGTGCGGTATGGTCAAGGCGTGTCTCAAGCCCGCACGACGTCAGCGTCGCCGTCCCTCGCCCCCCGTACCCAGGCATCCGCAGCCACTGTCTCCGCACGGCAGTCCACCCTGCGGACGGCAAACCTGGCCCTGTTGGCCGGGCACGTCTTCGCCGCCCCCAAGCCGGTATCGCGCGCCGACGTCGCCGCCATGACCGGCATGACCCGCTCAACCGCCTCGCGGTTGGCCGACGACCTGGTGGCGGCCGGCATCCTGACCGAGCTGGACCCCTCCCCGGCCTCCGGGCCCGGCCGTCCGGCAGTGCCACTGGCCCCGGCGCGGGGCACCTTCGTGGCTATCGGCCTGGAGGTGAACGTGTCGCGGATGGCGGTACGCGCGATTGACCTGTCCGGCCAGGTGCTGGCGGAGCGGGTAGTGCTGGATGACTTCGAGGCCTCCGATCCCGCAGAGGTCCTGCCCCGACTGGCAAGGCTGACCCGCGATGTGCTGAGTCTCGACGCCGTACGGCGGGCCCGCAAGGTGGGCGCCGCCATCGCCCTCCCCGGCTTGGTCTCGCACGAGACGCTGCTGCGCGCCCCCAACCTGGGATGGGAGCGGATCGATCCGCGCCCATTCCTGACCGACGTGCTCCAGCCGGACGGCCTGGTGCTGCGCCTGGGCAACGAGGCCAACTTCGGCGCCCTGACCGCGGGACGCGACCGACCCGCGGCGCTGCATTCATCCCCCTCCTTCATCTACCTCTCCGGGGAGAACGGAATCGGCGCGGGAATTGTGCGCGACAACCGGGTCATGCTCGGGGTCTCGGGCTTCGCCGGCGAGGTAGGGCACATCCAGGTGGACCCGACCGGCCCGCTATGTACCTGCGGCAACCGCGGCTGCGTTGAACGCTACGCCGGCCGCCGGCTCATTCTGGCCGCCGCCGGACTGGAGGCGACGGCCGGACCGCAGGAATTGGTGGCGGCCTGGGAGGCGGAGACGCCGGCCGCACGTCAGGCGGTCACCGATGCCGCCCGGGCTCTCGGCGTCGGACTGAGCGCCGCCATCAACGTCTTGGACATTCCCACGGTGATCCTGGGCGGCCACCTCGCTCCACTGGCCGACATCCTACGTCCCGAGTTGGAGGCGGAGCTGCGCCAGCGGGTGCTGTCCTCTCGCTGGTCGGTGCCCGAGGTGATCACCACCTCGCAGGATCAGACGCCGGCGGTCACCGGCGCGGCCTGGTCCCTGCTGGAGGAGGTCGTCGCCGACCCGGTCGCCTGGATGTGAGGCGCTGCCCTCCACGCGCCGCCCCCTGGTGCCCCATGCGCCACGAACACGCGTTCACGCCTCGAACACGAGTTTTAGAGGTATGCATGCGCCCAGCACCCTGTTATGTCTCAGGACATCGGTGACAGTTCTGCCTCAGGAC
>NZ_LK995532.1 GCF_900002405.1 Actinomyces succiniciruminis
TTCCGACCTTGGGGTGTGGTTTACGACCCCGGGGTGGTCGTGAACCGCACCCCAAGGTCGTATAACGACATGACAGCCGTCCCACGGGAGCACAGCCGACCCGGGAATCGGGGACCCCTCGGGATCGCGGGTGTGGTGGTGTACAGGTAAGAGCCTGGCGGCAGTCATTGTGGACGTCCGGCAGGAGCATTCTGGCAGGCACGATGGGAAGGGCAGGCGCAATTGATCGCCGCGAGCCTGGACAGGCCACAACAGGTCCCGGCGGATGCGGCGAGCCCCGGCGAATCCCGGCGAGTCCCGGCGAGTCCCGGCATCTCATGCCGCCGGTGTGCAGCCACCGCACCCCGAGGGACGATTCCCGGCGAGTCCCGGCCTCACCCTCTCGAATGCGGCGGTCCGGGCGGGAGGACTCGGCTGCTCGCCTGACGGGGCACCCCCCTTCTCGGGTCGACGATTCGACACTTCCGACGACGGTACGTACCTTCTGATCAACGATTCGTACTCCTATGGGACGGTACGTACCTCTAGGTGCCTGTGTTGTCTCATGACTTCTGGGACTGTTGGATCTCATGACTT
>NZ_LK995533.1 GCF_900002405.1 Actinomyces succiniciruminis
CTCACCCGCACCCCAGCCGCCATGTTCATGGGAAGGCAACACCCTGACCAAAGCCGAAGTACGCGACATCGTCGAGCGGCGAGTCGGCACTCCACCGTCGCGTGCGTACCAGCGCCAAGAGATCGGGAACCTGGCGTCTTTGTTCAACGACGTCATTCTCAAGAGTGCCTGCCCAACAACGCCCCACCGCTGTCGGGCACGCGACTAAGGCTCAACATGCTCGCCTGATAGTTGGTCAGCCGGAGGAGGAGGACGTTGTTCCCGGCGCGTTCCGTACGCACGACGTGGGGGTCGGACAGTACCGCGGCGCGCCAACGGAAGACTGCGAGTATCTAGTCGATCGTCTATGCGAAGCGCTGAACAACGAACTCTCCCAGTTGGGCAACGCCCCGCCCTGCGGACGCCCATGGCCTTCATACTGGCCACGCTGGCACATCTGCACCTAACTTGGATTCACCCCTTCGGCGACGGGAACGGACGCATGTCCCGTCTGCTGGAGTTTGAACTGCTCATACGTGCCGGAGTTCCAGTACCCGCCGCCCACCTCCTGTCCGATCACTACAACAAGACCCGCGACATGTATTACTCCATCTTGGAGCAGACCGGCGTACCCCCGGTTACCCGGCAGAGGACTTTGTCCACTACACAGCCCAGGGCCTTGTGGATGGTCTACGCGAGCAGATCGCACAAGTGCAGGAGATGCAGCTATCCATCATGTGGCAGTCCTACGTCCACGAGCGGTTCCGTGATCAGCACACCCAAGCGCGAACCAGCATGAGAGACCTCGTGCTGGCCCCGCCCGCCGACCGTTGGGCCCCAATCGGCGATGTGACGACCCTTAACCGAGGCCTCGCCGAGGCGTATCGGAGCAAGACTTCGAAGACCGTTACGCGCGACATCAACGACCTAGTCAAGACGGGGCTGGTCGAGAAACAGCGTGGCCGCAGCGTGCGCCCCCGCGTCGAGGTCATGTCCGCATTCCCTCCTCCGCGACGTGACCCGTCAGCGGGCCAATGAGCCGATCCACCCCGTGGCAGTGCTTCCGACGCGTCGTCAGCACCGCTTATCAGTTCGCCGCGACCTCTCAGCGCCTTCAGCACGCAAGCGCTTTGACTGGCGCTTGCGCGACGCGGCACGGCGGAGCCCTCTGAGCCGCGCCTTCACAGCACTCTCACCCATCCCCATGGGTACAAGTCTTCTCTCCTGTGCGCACAGCCACACCAGCTCGTCGCTGCGGCGCAACGCCCGACGCGCGCGAATCACGGTGACTGGATGCTTGGCCGCATCAACTCCACGCATGATCACCACCGACCAGGCGAGCACAAGCAGCACGAATACAGCCAGTGCAGCAGGAATAGTCACCGGACTAGACATCACTATCCAATACACCATAAAACACATGACCGTCACCACTGCACAGAAACATCCCGCGAATCCAGAAACTATCACAAGAAAAACACCCTGAGCTCGACCCCAGCTCCAGGCGTAGGCGACAAAATATACACAAAAGGCGTCAAGCAAAGCCAACACAGAAAACAGCCCAAGAAACCGCGCTGGCGCGTACGGCAGGAATGTTCCCGCCAGCAGCGGACCAATAAGCAGCATCAACCCGAAAGCAATCCAGCGACCAACGTGCGCCGCCTTGCCGCGCGCCTGCACCACGTCACGCGCTTCCACGTCTGACGCAACCTTGACTCGAATCAAGCGGTAAGCCCGCTCATACTCCCACCGTATTGCGCGACGCCGACGTTCAACATCTTCTAGCACATACTCAACAACACGGCCATACAGCCAAATCGGAATAACAACCGATGCCGCCACAACAAACCATAGAGGCACAGCCGACTCTGACAGCACAAGTACAGGTCGACTTAGAACCGCCGTACGGCTTGGAGTCCACAGCAGGAGAACACCAAGAATTGGAACCCACAGACAGTACATCAGCGACCATAAGCATAACGCCCCTAGGGGTGACCCAAAGACGCGACGAGCAACCGTCTCATCAGAGTCACCGCCCTGCCCAATTCGCGCACGAGCTCGAAATCCGAGCACCGCAACGCCGCCACACTCGACGGCAAACATCCCTGAAACCAAGGTCATCCCTGTAGACACCGACATGTCCAGCCCGTAAGGGCACTGATTGAGGCCTTCCACTCCGGGACTTGCAGTGGCAGCAAGACACCGCCTGCCGGCTTCCCGTATGTCCATTATTGTCGCGAGAAACACCTCTGGGGAATATTCGAGATGATTCTCGATCAACACACACAGCATCCATATACAAGTAGCCAGCATGCCAGGCACGACGAGCATAGGGAGGTTGCTACCATGCTCCCAGAGTAGGCCTCGTTCGTAACGCTTGTCTCTTTTCTCCCTCGAGCCGACTCGACCGTTCTCGCCCTTCTTAAGACTTCGGTCCGGTCCGAGGCCGGGAGGGACGGCCACGGAGTCATCTTTCTCCGCCGCGAATGCAGCCTTGAATCGGCTCAGGAAGCGGTGCAGGCCGTCGGCTTGTTCGGTCCCCACGGCATTCTTGGCACGATTCGTTGGCTCGCTCTTTTGCGGCTCAGGTTCCTGCTCGGGCTCCTTCGTATCGTTCCCGTCATCCAGGGACGCCGTGCCCCGCGGCTGCGGAGCATCACCACGCACGTCTTCGCGCTCACTCATGATCGCCTCGGTTCTCGCCGGCCGGTCAGGGTCTTGGGCGGGGCCGGCGGTTCCCGCCCACAGTCACAGTGCCACGGGGGTCCGACACGAACTACCGGCCTACGGGTTGAGGCAGGGACGAGGCTGGGCTAGACCGCCTGAGGCTGCCCGGCGCGCGCATTCGACACTCACGCTCCGCCACCTGGCCCTTCCGCCATCCTCGTGACCGACCGCCAACCAGTTACTCACGGGACCAAGCAGAGCAAGGCGCTCGGCCTCCCCACTCCCTTGGTTCTCGCGCTGGGACATGGCGCCCCGGTACGACCACGGCGCCCGTCTGCCGGCCCGCTCAGCCGCTAGCCACCTGCTCGTTGACGTGCGGCTCCAGGGTGCGTGTCTGGTCCTCGATGGCGCAGGCGAGCAGCGGCTCGTCCAGGCGCAGGCCGAGCTCGACGTTAGCCTCTTCCGCGCTACGCGACACATTCGCACTCGCGACGACCACGATCCGCGACTCTCGCGGGCAGTCCCAGATGAGGCACCGAACCAC
>NZ_LK995534.1 GCF_900002405.1 Actinomyces succiniciruminis
GGGCCATTTTGGCGGCGTGCTCATCGAATACGCCTCCGCCGCCGTCGACAGTCCCTTGCGTGACAGGTTTGCCCGGAACGTACGTGTACATTTGGTACGACGTGCCGCCAGTAACCGTCACCGAGTCCTGTGCCGCGTACGCTCTTAATGCCGGATCGTGCTGAGATTCAGCTGCTGCATTAGGTGCGATGCCCGTTAGAGTTAAAGCGATAGTGCAAATCGCTGTGAGCGTGACGGCGGTTATCCTTAAGGTCATTCTGAATCGTCTCCGCTTTCGGCCTCAATCGCTTCTATAGTCCAGTCTTCTCTGCTCCAGAAAAGTTGGATCAGTAGTACATCGTCGGATGCTTCCACCTCTGTTAGCGTGCCGTCTTGCGAGTGTGCCGTGTGGGCTTCGGATGTCGCTTGGGCGCGTACGACATAGCGGTTGGGGTCCGCGTCGTCTACCCAATACCCAAGGGGTGTGACTACCTGCTCCCAAGGGTCCACCCAATCCCCGGCGTTATGGCGATCGGTCACATCACTCGCCACGTTGTTGCAGAATTCGCAGTTGTCGTCGCTCATGTTCTGCCAGGCGTCCAGATCGCCGGTTGCGAATACGTAGGGGAATAGGTTGA
The DNA here is from genome assembly GCF_900002405.1 of Actinomyces succiniciruminis. Taxonomy (GTDB): domain Bacteria; phylum Actinomycetota; class Actinomycetes; order Actinomycetales; family Actinomycetaceae; genus Actinomyces; species Actinomyces succiniciruminis. The sequence continues at coordinate 618 of NZ_LK995534.1, forward strand.
GGAAGTATGTGGCTGCGGTGGCTGCGCCTTCGGGGGT
>NZ_LK995535.1:0-6510 GCF_900002405.1 Actinomyces succiniciruminis
ACCCCCTTAGCGTTCGCGCCGGTACCGGTGGCGGTCAGCGCGCTGGTGGTCTTGCGCGCGGCATGTGTGTCCTTTTGTGGCGGGTCAGCGGCTGCATGCTCCGGCCCACGTCACGGGTTCGCTGTGGAACCCGTGCCACGTGATCTGGAACGTTCCCGTGGAGCCCCAGGCGCGGACGTGAACCAGTGCAATATCGAACGTGTAGGTTTCCAGGTTGGTCGCGACGTAGGACGGACGATAGGTACCGTCCCAGTCGGCATCTTCTTCCATGTTGACAGTCAATGTTTCACCCCTAGGTGGGATGATATGAAACACGCCATCAATGGCGGAGGTGTAGTAGTCAGTCGGGGCGACGCTGTAACTGACTGTGCCATCACAGCGTATCTCGTCGACCGTCATTTGTTTGGTCTGGTCAACAAGCACCCATTCACCGAAGTCGTGTGCTCCGGGCACTTTGCTGAACAGGCCTGTTGCCATGGCGATGATGATCGCCAGGACGGCAGCGGTACCGCCGATGATGACGCGGCGCACGACCTTGGGGGTGGTGGCCCACTTGGCGCGGGCGTAGTCCCTAATGGACGGGACAGGCGCGGGCGGCGGAGGCGGAGCCGGAGCAGGAGTCGGGGCGGGCATGGGGGTGGTCATGGTAGGGACTCCTTGTATGAGTGGGGGTGGTTAGCGGATGAAGACAGTATGTGCGGGAACGTGTAGTTCCTGTTCTAAGGCGTGGGCGATCTTCCGCTCAGTCAGCATCGAGGTGTCATTATAGGTGAACAGGCTCAGCTGGCTGTGGAAGATGCGACGGACGAAGGCTGCGGTGTCCGACTCGCGCTTGACCCACACGTATGCGGGGGTGCTGGTGGCGCGCACCTCCCACTTTATGACGGCCGCCCCCTGTGTGTGGGATGCGCGGATTGCGACCACCATGGTCAGCGGAAAGTCCATGTGAGGGAACAATGCGGGTGAGATAGGCATCGGGGGCCGGGGTAGGCGGGGCTGGTGAGGATGTTGACGATCCGGTTGCAGCAATAGCCAGCCAGCTCGGCATACTGGTAGGTGAGCCCGTAGGTGTCCACCCGCTCGGCCGCCTTGGGGATGAGGTAGGCGTTCAGGACGAGGTGACCGAGACCGTGGTGGCCGTACTCCAAAGCCGGGTTGGGAAGCTCGACGGTGCGCTCGGATCGCAGGTCATGAGTGGCGAGGAGACGCACCGTCTCGTTAAGGTTGTGCATGGCCCGGTCGGGGTCCGCCATGAGGTCGTTGGCCTCGGGGGGTGAGGATGATGTGCTGCGGCCGGTCTGGGCGTGCAGCACGATGCCGTCATGGATGTCGTTGTGGCTGTTGAGGATGACGTTCCAGTCACCAAACGCGGATACGGGGCTGTCGGCCTGTACGTTGCCCAGGTGTTGCGCATGGTGTTGTGGGTTGTGTCCTGGCCGTAACCCAAGGTGGGGTTGGCGCTCGCGGGTGCTGGCGATGTCAAGGTGCCCGGGGAGTGAGTGCGCAGGAGCCGATCTGGGAGCCTTGCAGCCCACCCCACGTGCTGGTGGAGGGCCGCGAAAACCCCGCCAGGCACGCCCGAGTGGCGATCCTAGGCACTCAAACGCCTGCCCTCCCGCCACCGGGTACCCCTTGATCGCTTGATCAGATAAAGCTCACAGGTCTAACGGTAATCATGACGGTCGAGCGATGCCTCGAAGCAGGCTCGATCCATATTGGTGTTCCATACCCTTCGGCCACCAGTTGGACGTAGGCTGCCGCCTTTACGCTGCTCGGAGTCGAACCATGCGACAGTTTCTATCTTGGCGATAGCAGCGTTCTCTTTCCTCATGTCAACCAGTGTGTCAAGAACGGGAACGAGGTCCGTGTCCCGCGAGGCAAGGATGACGACATCGATGTCGTTGCGTTGGGCTTGGCGCATGCAGGTCAGTGCCACGAGTACATCTACGCCCTTCTCCCGTCCTGGTCCCGTCGGAATCTTGCGCCCGTGGATGTTGGTGGCCGGAGTGCCGTCTGCTTGTCGCTGGTAGTCGTACTTGAGGTCTCGCAGCTCGACGATGGCCCCTTCCTGACGCCATTGATGTGCCTGGGCTGTAGCGCGGCGGTGCTGTGCTGAGTCGTAGGCCGAGTTGGGTAAGCCGCGGAAGGCGTAGACAGCGGCGAGTTCACCAGGGGGGAACCCTGAGCGCTGTTTGTCGTTGCGGCGACGTACGGCTGTGCGGGCGAAGTTCATCGGCGAGATGAGTGCCTCCCACAGCTGGCGGTCGGGTACGAAGATGCCATGGGCTGTGAGGTGTACGTTCTGATAGTCCATGACGACGACGACACGTAGTGAGCTGTCCACCGGCCACTCCTGGGAAGAGAAAATCCCCACCAACCCAGATGTGAGCGGTGGGGAGCAATGAGGCAAGACTACTGTCGGACAGTCGGAAGTGCAACCTGTGAATCCGATCCTTCATGATGCGGCAGCCCAGGGAGAGGCGCGTGCAGGGCTAGACCCCCGTAGCAACGCGGCAGTGGCCCCGCCACCCCTACCGCGCGGGCGAGGGGCGACGGAGCCACCAGGACGAGTCAGTTGGACTAGGAGGCGCGGCCCTTCTTCCTGCGGCACTCCCGACGCCGGGCCTCACGGACACGCCGCCCGACCGCGGTCTCGGCGCAGGTCGGGTGTATCCCCTGGTCGCCGGGGTATGGGGTGCGGGGAAGGTGGCAGACCGGGCACCAGTAGCCGGTGACCTCTATCAGCCGCGCAGCGGGAATCTCGACCTCACCGGTGTCGATCTTCCACATGTTGCCGCGCTCGTCAATGATGATGCCGTTGCTCATGGCCGGTCACCTCCCGCGAGCGCGGTTCCGGTCGCCCCGCCGCACTCGGCGCACAGGTCGGGTTCGGGTGCGCCGTGGGGGCAGGTGCCGGCCTCGGCTGGTTGTGGTGGTGTCTCCTCTTCGTCGGCTGAAGGTGTCACCGAAGGTGCTGAAGGTGTCGTCTTTTCAGGACATGGCACCTTCAGCACCTTCGTGGCACCTTCGGACTCGAAGGCCCACACCCAACCCTGCCCCATGCTGGCCTTGCGGGTGGTGATCCTGGGGCTCTTGCAGCGGCGGCGGGCGTTCTTCAATGCCTGCTCACTGAACCCCGCTGCGCGTCCCGCCTTGATCACTTCCCCGGCACCGGCCTCCCCGCCCCGGGAGCCGATGAAGTCGACGATGAACGCCTCGGCCGCGCTGCGCTCGTCGGCGTCCTCCCCGTCATCCTTGGCTCGCAGCAGATCGGTCACAGAGCGCTCGGAGACGCCCTGCGGGGTGAAACGCCCGATATGGGCCTCCTCCCCGTTGGGCAGCGGAACCGTAGCCTCTTCAATGGTGTACTGCAACGAAGGCAGCGAGGCAGCGTCCCTGCCGAGGCTGTTCTTCGTCTGGGACACCACACGGCAGTCGTTGCCGTCGTCGCGGGCGAAGGCGAACACGGAGCGAGGCACGTCCGTAAACGCCTTGGACTCGGACACAGCCATGATCGGGTCTGTGTGGGCGCCCTTGTTGTGGTGCGCGATCCCCAGCACGACGCTGCCGGTCCGGTCGGCGATCCTCACCAGAGGGTCAAGCATTCTGCGCACCTCACGTGACCGTGACGCGCTCAGCCCGTCCCCCAGAAGGGACATTAGCGGGTCGACAACCACAAGCGCTACGTCGTTCGCGGCGATGGCTTCCTCCAGGGCGGTGTTGTCCCGGGGCAGGCTCATGGTGACCTCCTCCCCGAAGGCCTCCTGCACCTGCACGCGCCCAACCTTGGACAGGTCGGCACCGGCGGCCATGAGGCGGGGGACAAGGGTGTACTCCCAGGAGTCCTCTACGGCGACGTACAGCACGCGGCGCGCCTGGCCCCGGTATGCGCCGGGCAGGGTTCCGCGGGTGATCTGCGCGGCCAGCCAGATACCGAAGGATGACTTGCCGGTTCCCTCCCGCCCAGCCGCGAGGGACAGGGAGCCGACGGGTATACGCCCGTCGCCCTCGTACTCCCAGGCCCAACGGACCGCACGGGGCGTGATGGTGTCCACCCAGGTAACGCGCAACTGCCGTGCGCCGTCATCGTTGTTGAAGGGAGAGGCGTCGCTCATGCGGCGGCCCCCCTCTCCGACGCGGCCCCCAAGGTCTTGATGACCTCGGCGAGCAGCTCCTTGTCGGCGCGGAGGTGCGCGGCGGCGTGGGCCTCCTCATCGACGTACCCGGCGAACGCGCCGGCCACTACCTCGCTCACCTCTACCCGGCCCTCGGTACGGCCGACCACGCGACCGCCGCGGTAGCCCAGGCGAGTCCCCTCCTCGAAGCCGACGGCGCGGGCCGCAGTCTCCGCGGAAGCGGTCAGGAAGTTGATCCACTCCCACTGCTTGGGAGTGAACTCCGGCATCGGGGCTCCCGGCGGCGCGGGCACCTCAGCGTTGTGCTCGGAGGCGACCTTGCGCGCCAGCCAAGCATCTACCTGGTCACGGACCCGGCCAGCGTCGGCGTGCAGCGGGTAGACGGCAGCTCTCGGGTCGTAGACACCGTCGGTGTCCACGAAGAGGCGGGAAAGCTCCTCCATAGTCGGGTACTTCGAGGCCGGCTTCGACGAGGCAGGCCTCGAAGGCGTTACGAACGGGTGCGGAGTACTCGCGTACATCAGGCCTCATCTCCTTTGTCCACACACATGCGGACCGAGGACGAATCGGCGGGTGACGCCGCGGACGGCGGTGATGAAGGTGGTACCCAGGGCGGGGCGCAGTACAACGAATCGACTGCAACCACGTCACCGACAACCAGCGCGGTGTAGGCGGCATCCAGCCGAGTGCGGGCGTACCGGACTTCACTGGTGGGGGTGAGCCGGTCGAGGGTGACGGCGGCGGTCTCAAGGGCGGTCAGGGCGTCGGAGCGGCGGACGCGCTCGCGGCGCACACCCACCCAGCCGGTGACCACAGCCCAGAACGCCAGCAATTCTGCGGTAAACTGGCCTACGGCTTCCTTGAGGTTCTGTGCGATCTTCCGGGGAGCCATCATTCACTTCACCCCCTCGGCGCTGCCGCCGGTGGTGGAGGTGGTGGCGAAGTCGGCGGGCACATCCAGACCCATCGCGGTGATGGCGCTCAGCGGAATGATGTGCTGGTTGCCGATGCGTGCAGACTTCAGCTCCCCCGAGTAGATCAGCTTGAGGACCGTGGGATATGAGACCCCGACGATTTGGGCAAAGGTCTTGGCGTTTACGTTGGCCGGCGTGACGGCCTGGGACTTCCTAGACACGGGAAGAACCCCTCCTTTAGCGGATGACTAATGGCCGATCCGCTGAGATCGGGGTTCTTGGACGACGGCGCGGGCTTACTCCTTTCGATCCCATCTTCCCGATTTGGGGGGGTTCTGCGCCCGCGTGATTCCGTTACCAACTACGCTTATTTTATCTCCGACGTGACTAGTTCGCAACCAACTGGGGGTGACGCGATCACATCAGCTTGTGCAGTCGTGACGACGCCGACGCCAGCACCGACAGAGACACGTCCCGCTGCTCCGCAGCTACGAACTTGTCCAACATGCTCTCCCAGCCATGCGCCCCGTCCAGCACCATCGTCACAACCGCGCCGCCGGGGCACTCCGGGCACTTCAACCGCATCCTGCCCGACGACTCCCCCTCCTCCACAACCAGCTCCTCCGGCCCCGGCTCGTCCGCCCCCGGAAGGAAGTCCAGCGCGGCACCCTCGAACGGACGCTTTGGATCACGGAAGGAGCCGTCCACCCCACGCACCACCGCCAAGGGCTGACTGTTCTTCCGGGCTCGCAGCTCGCCCTCGTCGCCGAACAGGAACACAGGCTTGCCCAGGGCGCGATGGTGAGTGTCGCCGCGCTGCTGGTACTCCCAGCCCCAGCCCGCACCCTCGTACCGCGTCAACACAATGAAGTAGCCCTTGCCGTCACCGTGGTTCGGGCAGAACACCAACAACCTGGCGTCCACCACGCCTCCGCTCCTCGGGGCGCGCTTCACGCTCGACAGCTCACCAGCGCCGCGTTCGGCCAGACGCGACATCGACTCCACCCGAGTAACCCACTCAACCATTACGCCCTCCTTCGGCGTTCGTCGAGGCTGACGACGTTCCCGCCCGCCTGCTCGGATTCCAGTAGTGCCCGCTGTCGGGCCTTCGTAGCGTGCTGGTACCGGGCGGCCATGTCCGCCGAAGACCATCCGTAACGATCCATCAAGTCCGCCACGGTCGCGCCCAGCGCCCCATAGGTGGTCGCGGAGTAATGACGCAGCGCGTGCAGACCGAGGAACTGACCGTCCCCCAGGGCGATGCCGGCCTGGGCGACGGCCGCGTCAAAGTGCTTCAGCACTTGGGTCGCCCGCAGGAACCTGCGCTGGCTCGTGAACGCCGGGAAGACAGGCGAATCCAGCCCGTCATCGGTGTAGGCGGCCATGTGCTCACGGAGTGCGGCCACGGTGGCCGGCCGCAGCTGCACCGTGCGGGAGCGGCGGGTCTTCGTCGGCCCCAG
>NZ_LK995535.1:6613-10952 GCF_900002405.1 Actinomyces succiniciruminis
GTTCCAGGCCTCCCGCCTCACCACGCGTCAGCGAGTGGGCCACGGTGACCTCGCCGCCCAGGTCGCCGAGCTGCACGTCACGCCGCCGCAGCGCCAGGGCCTCATTGATGCGCAGGCCGGCGTCCGCCAGCAGCACGATCAGGGCTCGCAGCTCCGGGCGGATCGCGTCGGCGATAGCGTCGATCTCCTCCCCAGTCAGCAGACGCCGCTCACCACGCGCCGGCCGCTGAATCCCACCGCCCCGAACCCGTGCCGGGTTCTCCACCAGGGCCGTGTCCTCAGACTCGACGGCGGCGTTCAGCATGGCCTTCAAGGCCCGGTACGCGGGGGCGCGCACCCCGTCAGACGGTAGATCGTCGTACCAGCGGTCAACGTCGCGGGGCCTCAGGTCCACCAGGCGGACGCTGCCGAGAGCGGGCAGGATGTGGTTGCGGATGATGGGCTTGCGGGTGCGGAGAGTGCCGGGTGCCCACTCCCGCCGGTGGGCGTCCAGCCACCTTTGCGCCCAGTCGGCGACGGTGACCGACTCAATGGTCGCCGCAACCCTGGCAGCCTCCGCATCGGCGGCCACCTGGTCGGGGTGCTTCCAGACGCCGCGGGCGATGTCCGCCTCGACGGTGGCGAGGTAGGCGCGGGCCTCACCCTTGGTGCGGAACGTCATCGGGGCGTTGAAGCGCTTGCCGGGGTAGTCGTGGTGCCGGTAGCGGGCGCGGTACCGGTTGGAGCCGGTCATCTTCTCGATGGTGCCGAAGGGCCTCGCCATGATGCCTCCCTAACCCTGGGCTGAAACCTGGGTCAATTATATATGACTACCTTGATTCAGTTTGTATCACCTTGCGGCAGGTACAGCCCAGAACGCCCAGCATCCCAGGGATCAACGGGCACCTTCCCGCACCACAGCGCGAACCCCGAAGATCAGCGGTTGTAAACCTCCTTGTACTCCCGCTTGTAGTCAAAGGCCATGTCACACCTGCTGCTTCCTTGCATCGGCTGGATCTACGGTCTTGACCAGGTAGGCGCATCCGCACTTCCTGCCGTTTGCGACCTGCAGGCTACCTGTCAGTCCATCTTTGTGACGCACGTAGCGATCAAACACCCCGACACCGTGTCAGCTACATCCGCAAGCGCGGAGTATCGCTAATCGAGTCTGCTCAAGTCAAGGCCTCCAGCACCGGCCCCTCCTCCGAGGTCCGTACTCCACGAGCGCGACAACCACGAAACCCGAAAGGAACAAGGTGCGGCCGTTGCGGTCAGTCTTCGGCATCTGCCGGACTCCCCACCCGCAGCCGAGCCCCACGCACGTGCCCTCAGCGGCTCACCCGAACCGGCGCAGAGATTCCGCGCGCTACCTAGGAGTCAATCCCGCTGGCTGGCGTGACTCCGCAATCCCACCCTCATCCATCACCTGGTAGGCGGTGGTCGTTCCGCCCCTCGGCAGGGCCAGCAGGAGATCACGGTTACGCATCCTCCCCTTGGCGCGGTCCCACGTCTCCGTAGCCGCCGCCAGCACCGGACAGACGGGGTTGTCCGACCTTCAGATTCCTCCGCACCCGAGCGCTGCCGCTCGGCGGCCACGGATCGCGCCGAGGCTCTGCTCCGCTACTCGACCGTTTCAGCCATGCTGTCGACACGAGTACGGACCCCACGACCCGCTTCGGGTCCAAGGCCCGTACCGTGGGATCTCCCCTGGTGGCTTTGATTATCACCGTCCTATGGGCTGAGAATCGGGCCGGGGTGGCTGCGCCTGGTGATTCTGGTTGCGTTGGCGTCGCCACCCAACGATCAAAATGACGTTGAGGACGATGAGGAAGAGCAGCGTCGCATTGGCGAACGCCCACAGCCAGTATGCGTTCGCGAGAAGCTGCTGCGGGTCGAACCCGTGCTCTTCGGACCGGTCAACCGCCGCGTCGTGCGCGACGAACCACAGGGCGTAGAAACCGAGGGCGCTGATGTCAAGCAGAGTCAGCGTCCCGCCAACCAGCTTGTGAAACGATAGCGACTGTCTAGATTCCATCAGTTGCATTTGCTCGCCAGGAATCCGAAGTAGCCCTTATCGGGGATCTGAATGTCCAAGTTCCAGCTCTCCTTATCCGGGTCAACAATGCGCACGAAGTCGTAGTGGCAGTAGAACTGGTTGCGCATCGTACTCGTGTCGGGATCGGGGTGACCTTCACGCTCCGTCTTGTCCAGAGCCTCTTCCCAGACGATCCATCCCATTTCCGGGCCGGCGACACGCCCCCAAAAGGTGGGGTACACCATCAGGGTCGGGCTCCACTCCCATAGGTCAGCCCATTCGGTGTGGTCGATGTAGTTGACTCCCAGCCAAGGATCAGCAACCACCGGGAACTCCGTGTCGGCCGTTGCGGAGACATGCTGGGTCAGGGTATTGCCATCGACACTGTAGGAGGTCTCGACCTCGGCACCGTTCGCGTCTTTTGCCCATGGTGCGGCGACTCCGCCTTCCCAGGCACCGTCGGCGCTCAGCAGCACCACGCTGCCGTCGTCTTGAAGTTGGAGGTAGGAGCCCTCGCTTCCCGTGATCGTGTACGTGTAGTCCGTGGGCGCGTCGGCGGACTCGAGGACTGTCACGATCTGCACGGAGCCGTCGTTCTTGGGAAGCACGGTCGTGGTGAAGTCATCATTGTTGTCATAGGTGACACCCCCGAGCGATGACGGCTGGGCGGCTGTTTGCATGTTCGAGTCGGGAAGGTCGATGGTGAAGTCGGCGACACCATCGGCTACGACGATCTCCCCCTGCTCCTGGTCAGGGATCTCTACGGTGGTGTTGCCGGCCTCGGCGACGTACCCGTCGCCGTTGGACTCGGCCGAGACGTTCTCCTCGACCACTACGCCGCCAACGCTCGTCAGTGCAGAGTCGGTCGCGCTTGTCTGGTCGACAGCGGCCGCCGGCGTAGCGATGGCGATGAATGCCGGGATGCTGAGCAAGGTGAGAACAATGCTGCCTGTTCTGCGGGTGTTCAAGGCGGTGCCTTTCATTCTCGGGTTGCAGGGTTCGGCACGAAATAAGAATCAGTCCTGTTTTCTCGCGAGTTCTGCCACCTCCTTCTAACTCGCCTTACATTCACGAATCGGAACCAACACTTTTATACTAACAGCTCGAGATGTTCACAACAAGACCCGCCTGAAGGTCTTTTATTTACCGGCTTTTAAACAACAGGCGGCCGAGATCATTACACATGAGCATCTTGCTACAGGCATGCTAAACATTCGGGCTGCAGCACCATAGGCAAACGCTAATTCCGGTCGAGTAGCTGAGTCCCGCCGACCTCACGCAGCACAGGGCGGGTTCCAACTAGCCCAACGGGACAGCGCTCAAGGACTTAGACACTGGCATCGGTGTTCCATGACGCTTCTTCGGCCATGCTCAGGACTTCGCCCACGGCTTGCGGCCAAGACTCGGCGTGCTCGCGCAGAGTCAGCCCCGGCGGCGGTCCAACGTGCCCGATCGCGGCGGCGGTTCCCAGGGCGGCCTACACCTCGTCCGCGGTAAAGTCCTCCGCCCACGGGTGCGCGGCACACGGATCGATACCTTACCGTTTGGTGAGTACGCTCGCCGCACGATCCTCCGCCACCTATACGGGCCTGCAAGGCATTAGCCGCGCCAAGTCGCCGCGTACGACATGCTGCTCCCGCCGGATCATCGGGTGGCAGACCTCAACCAGCCTGTACACCGGGCTGGCCCCGACACCCATGAAAATGCACATCTGGCAGCACAAACCCGAGGACGCCGCCCCGAAAGGCTCTGATCCACCCACTCCGACCGGGGTGTGCAGTTGCAGTACCGAGCAATCCAAGTGAGCTAGAAGACCACGCACGCCGACCTAAAGCAGCACATTCGCGCAGGTCCCCCCTAAAGCACTACTTTTGCGTCGATAACCCTCGTTCGCTCCATTTCAACGAAAAACGGCCATCACCCTAAGGTGTGAGTTATCGGCGTGTACGTGGTGCTTAAGATCGGGGTTTTGGTTGCTGTGGTGCGGGAAAGTCGGGGTGATTATGGTCTGGGAGGTTAATCCGGGGCGGTGGTTGACATTCGCGGGTAGATGTGCGGGCCGTGAGAACACGGTCGCCGTGGGCAAGGCTCTGCCCGATCTGTCAGACCCCTATGAAGAAGTCCGGCCGCACCGCCGCAGGCGCCCAACGGTGGAAGTGCACCGCCTGCCGGTCCTCAACCACCGCGTCGCGCCCACCCTCGCCGGGTAGGGCCAAGCAGGCGGTGCTGGGCGAGTTCATCGACTGGGCGACCGGCAGCCGCTCCCAGGTCGACCTGTCCGGCGGTAGCGGCAGGGCGTTTCGCCGCCGGACCGCCTGGTGCCGG
>NZ_LK995535.1:11055-91990 GCF_900002405.1 Actinomyces succiniciruminis
AGGCATCCCCGTCCCCAACCCGCCAGTCACCGACGAGGTGCACTCCCAGATCTTCATCGACGGGATGTGGTTGACCCACAAGTGGGTCCTCCTGGTAGCCCGCAGTCCCACCCACTTAATCGCCTCGCGCTGTGGGCCGCGTCCGAGAGCGCGGCGGCCTACCAGACGCTGCTGGCTCCTATCGCCCCGCCCGACCTGGTCGCCACCGACGTAAAAGCGCTACGCAGCCAGTGTCCCGACACTCCCATCCAGCGGTGCCTGATCCACGTACACCGCGGGCACCGTCCGAGACCTGACACTGCACCCCAAGACCATCCCCGGCAAGGCCCTACTACGCCACTCTCACAAGCTGCTGACCATCTCCACTGTCGAGGAGGCCACCGGGTGGCTGGTAAATCTGAACGACTACGGCACCCAGTACAAGGACTGGCTGAAGGGAGCGCACCACCAACCCCGTCGAGTCCGTCAATGCTCAAGTCTGCGACCGGCTGCGCCACCACCGCGGCGCCACCCCCGACCACCAGGCCGCCATCGCCGAGTGGACGCTGTACACCTACACCGACAATCCCGCACCCGCCCGCAGCATCCTGGCCGACTGGCACGCCCAAGGCAGACCCAAGCGCACCCGCACACCCAAACCCAAAACCACCCTCACCAGCGCCAGTCCGCACCCCGCCGGATGGGGGCACCACCCCCCACCCCCGAAGAAGGCCTCTGGGCCCGCAAAGGCTGGGCCGGACGAACCCACTAGAAAACCACGACACGCCGGCCTAAAGCACCACGTCCGCGCCGATAACCCAATCTCAACGAAAAACGGTCACCACCCTGAGGTGGTGACCACGTCCTGGTCGGGCTGGCGGGATTTGAACCCACGACCCCTTGACCCCCAGTCAAGTGCGCTACCAAGCTGCGCCACAGCCCGTCCGCTCGCGGCTGTTGCCTCGCGCGAACAGGGATGACAATAGCCCATCCTGGCGCCGGCGTCGAAATCCGTGGCTGGTGACGCCGCTCACCGTTCCCGTGGGACCCCGGCGACAACTTCGACCGATCTCGGCACGTAACGTCTACCGACCTCGGCGGTTATATCTACCGACCTCGGCGGGTTGGCGAGTTAGGCGGAGGCGGCCCAGGCCTTGATGCCGCCCTCCAGGTTGGTCATGGGGCCGGCGTATCCGGCATCTTCCAGGGCCGCAATGGCGCGGGCGGAGCGCACGCCACCGGCGCAGTAGACAATCAGCTCGCGGCTCGGATCGAGCTCACCACGGCGCTCGACCACCTGGGCGAGCGGGATGTGCACGGAGCCATCGATCGTCTCGAGCTCGACCTCGTGCGGCTCGCGCACGTCCAGAAGCGTGAAGGCCCGCCCGGGCAGCTCGCCCGCGGCAATGCGCGCGCGCAGCCCGTCGGCGGTGATCGTGTTCATATCGCTCTCCTCTGCAAGAGTCATCCTCCCCTGCGGCCGGGCGCCGCAGAAGGCCTCATAGTCCACCAGCCCGGTGATGGTTGGCTGGGTGCCGCACAGCGGGCAGTCGGGGTTCTTCCTTATCGGCAGTTCCGCACCGCGCCCGTCCCAGGCGTTGATCAACAACATGCGGCCCACCAGGGGACGCGCTCCCCCGATCACTAGCTTCAACGCCTCCGCGGCCTGCATGGCTCCGACGATTCCGGGCAGCACGCCCAGTACCCCGGCCTCGGCGCAGGACGGTACCGCGCCCGGGTCGGGCGGTGCCGGGTGCACGCAGCGGTAGCAGGGACCGCGTTCGGCGTCGAAAACGGTCACCTGGCCGTCGAAGCGCAGCACCGCCCCGTGCACGAGCGGGATTCCGAGCAGCACGCAGGCGTCTCCCAGCAGGTAGCGGGTGGGGAAGTTGTCGGTGCCGTCGATCACCACGTCCCAGCCGCGCAACAGCTCCATGGCGTTGGCGCTGGTCAGGGCCTCCCGGTGAGTGACCACCTCTACGTCCGGGTTCAGGGCGGCCACGGCCTCCCGGGCGGAGTCGACCTTGGGCCGCCCCGCGGCGGCAGTGGTGTGCAGCACCTGGCGTTGCAGATTGGAGACGGCGACATCGTCGTCGTCGATGATGCCGAGCGTGCCCACGCCGGCCGCAGCCAGGTACAGGACGGCGGGCGAGCCCAGGGCGCCGGCGCCCACCACCAGGATGCGGGAGGCGCGGATGCGCTGCTGACCGCGCCCGCCCACCTCCGGCACGAGTGCATTGCGCGAGTAGCGCTGCTGCTCGGCGGTGGTGAGCGGGCGCAGGCGGGCGTCGTCGATCAGCGAGGGGTAGGTCTCCCCCGCTCCCGGCGTCATGTCTGTACCGAGTCGTCCGCGGTCAGTGCCGCAGGCCGCGGTAGCGGTCGATCAGCTGCCGGGTGGAGGCGTCCTGGCCGGCGTAGGCGGCCTCGTCTCCGCGCACCGCGGGGGCGATCTCCAGAGCCAGCTTCTTGCCGAGCTCCACGCCCCACTGGTCGAAGGAGTCGATGCCCCACACGATGCCCTCGGTGAAGGTGATGTGCTCGTACAGGGCGATCAGCTGCCCGACCACGGCGGGGGTGAGGGCCGGGGCGAGGATCGACGTCGTCGGCCGGTTTCCGCTGAACACGCGGGCCGGGACGATCGCCTCAGGGGTGCCCTCCGCGCGCACCTCATCGGCGGTCTTGCCGAAGGCGAGGGCGGCGGTCTGGGCCAGGAAGTTGGACAGCAGCAGCTCATGCACGTCCGCTTCGCCGTCCTTGACCGGGTGGGCCGGGTTGGCGACGGTGATGAAGTCGGCGGGGATCAGCCGGGTGCCCTGGTGCAGCAGCTGGAAGAAGGCGTGCTGGCCGTTGGTGCCGGGCTCGCCCCAGAAGATCTCCCCGGTGTCGGCCACCACGGGGCTGCCGTCCCAGCGCACGGACTTGCCGTTGGACTCCATGGTCAGCTGCTGGAGGTAGGCCGGGAAGCGGTGCAGGTACTGGGCGTAGGGCAGCACCGCGTGGGAGGCGGCCTGGAAGAAGTTCACGTACCAGACGTTGAGCAGGCCCATGAGCATGGGCACGTTCTCCGCCGGCGCCTTGGTGGCGAAGTGCTCGTCGACGGCGTGGAAACCGGACAGGAAGTCCGCGAAGTTCTCCGGGCCGACGGTCACGGCCAGCACGGTGCCGACGGCGGAGTCCACCGAGTAGCGCCCGCCCACCCAGTTCCAGAAGCCGAAGGCGTTGGCAGGGTCGATGCCGAAGGCCTCCACCTTGTCCAGGGCGGTGGACACGGCCACGAAGTGCTTGGCGACGGCGCCGTCGGTGCTGATGCCGCGCGCGGCCAGCGCCTCCAGCAGCCAGGTGCGGGCCATGCGGGCGTTGGTGAGGGTCTCCAGGGTGGTGAAGGTCTTGGAGGCGATGATGAACAGGGTGGTCTCCGGGTCCAGGTCGGAGACCTTCTCGGCGCAGTCGTTGGGGTCGATGTTGGAGATGAAGCGGGCCTCGAGGCCCTCCTGGACGTAGGGGCGCAGGGCCTCATAGACCATGACCGGGCCGAGGTCGCTGCCGCCGATACCGATGTTGACGACCGTCTTGATGGGCTTGCCGGTCACGCCGGTCCACTCCCCCGAGCGCACGCGGCGGGCGAAGGCGTAGATCTTCTCCAGGACCTCGTGCACGTCGGCTACGACGTCCTGCCCGTCCACGGTGAGGGTGTCGGTGGCGGGGCGGCGCAGGGCGGTGTGCAGGACGGCGCGGTCCTCGGTGATGTTGATGTGCTCGCCCGCGAACATGGCGTCACGGCGGCCGGGCACGTCCACGGCCTCGGCGAGTTCCACCAGGGCGTCGCGGACCTCATCGGTCAGGAAGTTCTTGGACAGGTCGACGAACAGGTCGCCCACCTCGTAGGAGTAGCGCTCGGCACGCTGCGGGTCCTGGGCGAACCAGGCGCGCAGGTCGGGCTCCATGGACTGGTGCAGCTCGGTAAGCCGCTTCCAGGCGGCCGTGGCGGTGGGGTCAACCGGTGTGCGTGTTGTCGACATGGAAGCAGTCTAGGCCGTCCGCTACGGTTACCGCATGGAAGACCTGGTGATCGGCGAGGACGGGCTGGCGCGGCCGGTGTGGGCCGCCGCCGACCCGCTGCTGCGCGACTACTACGACACCGAGTGGGGCATGCCCGTGCGCGATGAGCGCGGCGTGTTCGAGCGCCTCAGCCTGGAGGCCTTCCAGTCCGGCCTGTCCTGGCGCACCATCCTGGTCAAGCGGCCCGCCTTCCGGGAGGCCTTCGCCGACTTCCAGCCGGAGGCGGTGGCCGACTTCGGGGACGACGACGTGGCCCGCCTGCTGGCCGACGCCAGGATCGTGCGCAACCGGGCGAAGATCCTGGCCACCATCAACAATGCTCGCGCCACCGTGGCCCTGCGGGATGCCGACGACGTCGACGGCGGCCTGGCGGGCCTGGTCTGGTCCTACCGGCCGGCGGCCACGCCCGCCCCGCGCACCCTGGCGGAGACGCCCACGCGCTCGCCGGAGTCGGAGGCGCTGGCTCGCCGGCTCAAGCGCCTGGGCTTCCGGTTCGTCGGCCCGACGACGGCGTTCGCGCTTATGGAGGCCATCGGCATCGTGGACACCCACCTGGTGGGATCCTGGCGCCGCGGCTCCTCCGGGGTGTGGAACTGAGGAGCGCCTCACGAAGTCGGTGATCCGCTGCCTCGCCGTGGCTCGCTCCGCGCTCTTGCTGTCAAAATCGATGACAAACGAAATCCGCAGCGCTCCAGGCGCTTCACAAAACGTTGGAACCATGCGGGTACCGAGTGGCGTAGAAGAGCGCTTCCCCGGCGTTTGTCATCGATCTTGACACCGCCGGTACGTTGGCATGCCGAGCCGCCCCGGCAACACCGCTCCGGGGTCAGCCTGGGTTGCCGAGGAGCTTGGACAGGCGCTTCTTGCGGCGGTTCTGGATGACGATCCAGGCCACGTCGGGGTCGCCGACGTCGAGCGCCGCGAATACGGGGAGCCCCGCGCCGGGGTCGGCCGCAACGGCCACGCTCCAGCAGTAGCCGAGGGACTTGCGCAGCGTCCGCGCCGCCGGGACCTTGCGGTCCTGCGGCGGCAGTGCAATGAGGTGATCGGTGGTGCGCCGGCACACGTCGATGGCGAGCCGAGCGGCCTCGGCGGTACACAGCAGCCGCGGCTCGCAGATCGTCACCGCGGCGGCGCGCTGTACCAACGGGTCTTCGTCATCCGCCCATGCCAGGACGAGGGAGAACAATGTTTGCGGGTCGGAATCACCCAGTAGTTGCAGGCCGATGGTGACGGCCTCGCGCACACGCCAGCGCTCGTCGGTAGCCAGTTCCCGCGCCCGTCGCTCAATGGCCGCATCGGCCGCCCGATACCCCAGCGCGGCGGCCGCACAGGCAGTGGTGTACTCACCGCCGTCGGCCAGCAGCTCCTCGATCGTGTCTGGATCGGCGGCCCGCGCGACCACCGCGATCAGCTCGATGTTCGCGCGGGGGCCGGGAAGCCCCGAGCGCTGGTTCAGATACGCGGGCCAGTCCTTGACCTCCAGCTCCTTGAGCTCAGTCAGCCACCGCGATGTGTCGACCATGCCGCGATCGTACGGTGCGGGGAAGAGCGATACAACCGGGCGACGTAAGTCATTGCAACGCTAAGGCCGCGTCGTACAGGCAGGCGCGCCGCCCGGACAGAGACCTCACCACTCGGAGGCGCGCGCCAGCTGCCTTGCGGGCGTAACCGCTACAACCACAGCGGTTGCCGCCACCCCGAGGCCGAGGGCAACCAACACGCACAGGCGCAGGCCGCCGAGTTCGAGCAGCACCCCGGCGGTGACCGGCACGGCCGCCGAGATCGCGGCGATGACCAGCCCCACCAGCGCCAGGGCGCGTCCCTGTCCGGCTTTCGGCACCACGTGTTGGATGTAACCGAAGGTGCAGCCGCTCGTGGTCGCGGTGGGCAACCCGACGAGTGCCAGCGTCACCGCCTGGACGGCGGGCCCCGGTTGGACGAGCACGGGAACCACCACGAGCGTGCACAGCAGCGATCCCACGGCGATGATCCTGCCGGCCCGCACGCGTTGGATTAGCCACGACGCGGGCAGCGCACCGACGAGCAAGCCCACCGCCATGAACGTGTTCAGCAATCCCACTGCGGCGGTGGAGGCACCGGCCACGCGCAGGGCCATCTGCATTCCGTCTATCAGGAGCAGGACCTCCAGGTTCAACAGCATGGCCGAAGATGCCAGGGCCAGTACGGCTGGTCGGGTGAGTATGCGCAGCAGGCACCGCCAAGTCACCCCGGCTTCCGGGATTGGTGGAGCAGTGCTCTCGCCGTCGTCGACAAGCGGGTGCAGGTCCGCCCGCACGCGACTGATGCCGACGGCCTGACCGAGCGCACCGAACACCGAGGCCACGAATGGCACCCAGGACCCCACCGCCAGGAATAGCCCGGAAATCGGCTGCCCGATTATGTTGACGACACCGTCACGTCCCCGGTTCACGGCCAGCGCGCCGGGCAGCCGCTCGCCGGAGACGATGCTGGGCAGCGCTGCGTCCGACGCCGTGCCGAACACACCGGTGATGAGCCCCGCGGCTCCGGCGCACACGGCGAGGAGGCCGAGCGAAAGCTTGCCGGTCGCGCACATGAGGGCGACCGCGGTGTAGAGCACGGCCCGCAGCATCCCGGAGGCAATGACGGCCCAGCGCCGATCCACGCGATCCATTGCCATGCCACCGGGGATGGAGATCGCCGCGGCCGCCATTCCGGCGACCGTCGAGACCAGGCCCGCCTGCGCCGTCGATCCGGTAACGTCCAGCGCGACCATTGTCAGTGCGAAGGTACCGACCACCGAGCCCAGCTGCCAGGAGGTGTCGGCGCACAACCACGCCACGTAATCGGTGCGCTGTGACTCCACCGTCTCAGCCTACGAGTCCTATGGCCGGTTTCGGGCCAAAACCGCCACCCTCAGCGCCGCTGGCGGCGCTCGCGCACGCGCACACCGATCTGGATGGGGGTGCCGGCGAAGCCGAACTCCTCACGCAGCCGGTTCTCGATGAAGCGCCGGTAACCGGCGTCCAGGAATCCGGTCGTGAAGATGACGATGCGTGGCGGGGCGGTCTGCACCTGGGTGGCAAACAGGATGCGGGGCTGCTTGCCGCCCCGCACCGGGTGCGGGCTGGCCGCCTGTAGCTCCCCCAGGAAGGCATTGAGCCGCCCCGTGGGCACGCGCGTGTTCCAGCCGGCCAGGGCCGTGTCCAGGGCGCGCGCCAGCCGGTTGGTGTGCCAGCCGGTGCGGGCGGAGAGGTTGATGCGCGGCGCCCAGTCCACATGGGCGAGCTCGTGCTCCGCCTCCCACTCCAGCTGCTTGCGGCGGTCCTCGTCAACCAGGTCCCACTTGTTGTTGACGATTACCAGGGCGCGTCCGGCGTCGACCACCTGCTGGATCACGCGGATGTCCTGCTCGGTGATGGCCTCTGAGGCGTCCAGCAGGACCACCGCCACCTCGGCCTTCTCCACCGCCCCCTGAGTGCGCAGCACCGCGTAGTAGTCGGCACCGCGCGCCTGCCGGATGCGGCGGCGGATGCCGGCGGTGTCCACCAGCAGCCACTGGCGGCCGTCGAACTCGACGACCTCGTCCACCGGGTCGCGGGTGGTGCCGGCCAGTTCGTTGACCACCACCCGCTCGTTGCCGGCGAGCTGGTTCAGCAGTGAGGACTTGCCGACGTTGGGGCGCCCCACCAGGGCGATGCGGTGCAGGTCGTCGCTGCGCTCCGGCCCGGCCACGGCGGACACCTCCGGCAGGATGGCGACGGCGGCGTCGAGCAGCTCGCCGCTGCCGCGGCCGTGCAGGGCGGAGACGGCGTAGGGCTCGCCCAGGCCCAGGGCCCACAGCGCGGCGGCGTCGCCCTCCTGCACGGGCGAGTCGACCTTGTTGGCAGCCAGCACCACCGGCTTGCCGGAGCGGCGCAGCATCTTGACGATCCGGTCGTCGGCCTCGGTGACCCCCACGCGGGCGTCCACCACGAGCAGCACGGCGTCGGCCAAGTCCACGGCGGCCTCGGCCTGCGCGGCGACGGCGGCGTCCAGGCCGGCCACGTCAACCTCCCAGCCGCCGGTGTCGACGATGGTGAAGCGCTTGCCGGCCCATTCGGCCGGGTAGGAGACGCGGTCGCGGGTCACGCCCGGCACGTCCTGCACCACGGCCTCCCGGCGGCCCAGGACCCGGTTGACGAGGGTGGATTTGCCCACGTTCGGTCGGCCGACGACGGCCAGCACCGGCAATCCTGCCTCCAGCCCCGCCTGGGCGCTGGGGATCTCCTCCCCCGCGAGCACCGCCTGGTCGTCGGCGTCGAGCACGTAGTCGTCCAGGCCTGCGCGCAGCGCGTCGGCGCGGGCGTCCTCCAAGCGCTCGCGCTCGGCGGCCTCGGTGCGCGCCTGCTCGACCAGCTCGGTGACGCGGGCGATGGTCTCCTCCAGCGTCAGATCGGAGGTATCCACCGCGGTGACGCCCTCGGGAACGGTGAGGAACTGGGAGACGGTGGCGTCGTCGCGGTCGCGGCGCACCACCTGGTCGCGCAGGGCGGCCGCATCCACGGCCTTGCCGGCGGCATCCAGGTCGGCGGCGCGGCGGGCGAGCCGGGCCTGCTCGCTGGCGGTCAGCAGCAGGCGCACGTCGGCGTCGGGGGCGACCACCGTGGTGATGTCGCGCCCCTCGGCGATGATGCCGGCGCCGCGGGAGAAGGAGCCGGCCAGGCCGGTCGCCTCGGCACGGATGATCTCCCGCTGGAGCCGGGCCAATTCGGCGCGCACGTCCAGATTGGTGGCAACCTTGGAGACCACGGTGGAGATGTGCGGGTCGCGGATGGCCTCGGCGAGGTCCACCCCGTCGCAGGTGACGCCGGGCGCCTCGGGGTCCATACCCATCACCAGCGGCATGGCCTGCACGGCGTGGGTGACGGCAGCGGCGTCGTCCAGGTCGATGCCGGTGCGCTCGCACCACCAGGCGGCCGCCCGGTACATGGCGCCGGTGTCCAGGTAGGCCAGCCCCAGCGCGGCCGCAACCCGCTTGGACACCGTGGACTTGCCGGACCCGGACGGCCCGTCAATGGCGACGACGATTCCCATGTGCTCCTCCAACTTTCAACCCCGCAGGCTCAGGCGAGCCCGGTTGGCCTCAAGGGGTAAGCGTCCCACAATGACGCGGCCGGGCGCGGATCCGCAGCAGATGAGTCCGCCCACAGCCGCGCCGGGACGGCCGCCGCGGGCCGCCTCAGGACACGACCACGCGCCAGCCGCGGGCGTCCAGGGCATCCTCCAGCCCCTGCGCGGCGGCCGGCATGACCGAGAGCATGGCCAGGCCGGCGCTCTGCCCGGGCGAGTGCTCCATGGCGAAGTCCTCAATGTTGACACCCGCCTCGCCGACGTCGGAGAACAGCCGACCGAGCGAGCCGGCGGAGTCGGGCACCAGCACCTGCACCTGCGCGTAGCGGCGCGGCGCCCCGCCGTGCTTGCCCGGTATGCGGGCCTGCCCGGCGTTGCCGCGGGTCATCAGGTCGGTAATAGCGCCGACGGCGCCCGGGGCGATGGTAGCGGCGTCTCCGGCGGCGGTGTAGGCGGGGTCGTCGGGCGACACGGCGGCGGGTGCGATCCCATCGATCAGGCGGTCCAGGTCCCCACGCAGCTGGCGCAGCATGTCCGCCACCGGCCCGGCGTTGCCGACCACGATGGCCGACCACAGCCGCGGATCGGAGGCGGCGATGCGGGTGGTGTCGCGCAGTCCCTGCCCGGCCAGGCCGAGCGCGTTCTCCGGGGTGGTCTCCAGACGCGCGGCCAGTAGGGAGCTGACCAGTTGGGGGACGTGGCTGACGGCGGCGACGGCGGCGTCGTGCTCGGCCGCGGTCATGCGCACCGGGGTCGCGCCGACGTCGACGGCCAGGTTGCGCACCGCCAACTCGGCCTCCGGGGTGGCGCCGTCGGCGATGACCACCCAGGGGCGGCCCGCGAACAGGTCGGAGTCGGCCGCGCCGGCCCCCGACCGCTCCCGCCCGGCCATGGGGTGGGAGCCGACATAGCGGCGCGCGTCCCGCCCGCCGTGGCGGCGCACCTCGGCGGCAATGCGCGCCTTGACGCTCGCGACATCCGTGACCACCGCATCCGGGTGCGCGTCCAGTTCGCGCAGAACCACGCCCGCGGCCACGTCCGGTGGGGTGGCGACCACGATCAGGGCCGGTTCGGGGCTGTGCTCATCACGCACCTGCCCGGCACCCATATCGCGGGCCAGCGCCAGGGAGGTGGGCGAGGTGTCGGATAGCTGCACCGGGACGCCGGCGGCGGTCAGGGCCAGCGCCAGGGAGGTGCCCAGCAACCCGGTGCCGACCACCAGCACCGGCCCCCGGGTGGACAGGACGGCCGAGGGGTTTCCGATGGCACTCACAGGCCCACCTCCTGCTGCAGGGCGCTGACCTCGGCGCCGGTCAGGGCCCGCATGGCACCGGGCCGCAGATCACCCAGGGTCAAGGGGCCCAACCGGGTGCGGGAAAGACGGATCACCGGGTGGCCGACGGCGGCCAGCATGCGGCGCACGATGCGGTTGCGTCCGGAGTGCAGGGTGACTTCCACGATCGAGGCGTCCGGGGAGACATCCTTGACCACCGCCCGGTCGGCGGTGATCGGCCCGTCCTCCAGCTCGACGCCGCGCCGGAGCCGCCGCGGCAGGCCGGCGCCCACCCGGCCCTTGACCACGGCCACGTAGGTCTTGGCGACCTCGTAGCTGGGGTGGGTGAGCCGGTGGGTGAGTTCGCCGTCGTTGGACAGCAACAGCAGCCCCTCGGTGTCGGCGTCCAGCCGGCCCACGTGCACCAGCCGCAAGGCGGCGGCCTTCTCCACTCCGCCCAGCTGCTCGGCGTGCTCGGTCAGGTACCGCTCGGCGTACTCGGCGACGGTGGGCCGTCCCTGCGGGTCCTCCATGGTGGTGACCACGCCGGCGGGCTTGTGCAGCATGATGGTGATGACGTCGGGGTCGGTGAGCACCCGCGAGCCGTCCACGCGTATCTCCTGAGTGGCGGGGTCCACGCGCACCCCGGGTTCGGTGACCCGCACCCCGTCGACGCTCACTCTCCCCGCGGCGATCAGCTGCTCGCATACGCGCCGCGACCCCACCCCGGCGTGGGCCAGCACCTTCTGGAGCCGCTGGCCGCCGGCGACGTAGGGGTCCTCGGTGCGCGCCTGCCCGTCCTGGCCGGCGACGGCTCCCGCCGCGGCGGGTGCCGTCGAGGGGGCGTCGACCTCGTAGTCGACTTCTTCGAGGTCGTCGGCGTCGTAGAACTCCTCGGCGCCGAAGTCCAGCACGGCGTCCGTGCGCTCGTCGCGGTGGTCCTGGCTTGGGTTCACGGCAGTATTCTCCCGCTGATCTCGTCTTCGATGTCTCCCAGGGCGGATGTGTCGGGCAGGTAGGGGGCCAGGGGCGGCAGGTCGTCGAGCGAGTCCAGGCCCAGGTACTCCAGGAACTCGCCGGTGGTGCGGTACAGAATCGCGCCGCTGGGTTCGCTGCCGGCCTCCTCGATCAGGCCGCGGGCGTGCAGGGTGCGCACCACGCCGTCGACGTTGACGCCGCGGATGGCGGCGATCCGGCCGCGGGTGACGGGTTGCCGGTAGGCGATCACGGCCAGCGTCTCCAGGGCTGCCTGCGACAGGCGTGCGGTGGCACCGCCGATGACGAAGCGTTCCACCAGGTCGCTGAACCGGGGTGCGGAGGCCAGCCGCCAGCCGCCGGCGGCGCGGCGCAGCACGAAGCCGCGCGCCCGGACGCCCCGGTCGGGGGACGGCGCCTCGCCGGCGTACTCGGCGGCCAGGGACTCCAGCAGCGCCTCGACGTCGGTCTCCTCCCTGCCGAGGGCGGCCGCCAGGGCGGCCGCGGTCACCGGCTCGTCGGCCACCACCAGCACCGCCTCGACGGCGGCGCGCAACTCCGCGTCCGACACGGGCACGGGCAGCCGGGAGGCCGCGGGTTCCGGGGTGCTCATGCGAACTCCTCCTCCAATTCGGGGCTGGTCATGCCGGCCGCATCCGCGTCGCCGCGCCAGGCGACGGTGATCTCCTCCATGGGGGCGGCCTGGGTCAGGTCGACGCCGCCCTGCCGGTACATGATGAGCAGGGCGAGGAAGCGGGCGACGACGACGGCGGTGCGGCCCGCATCCGCGGTCAGCTCGGTGAAGGTCAGGGTGCCGGCCCGGCGCAGCCGGTCGGCGAGAATACGCAGCTGCTCCCCCACCGGGACGCGCTCGTGCAGGTGCACGGTCTGCACGCCCGGGTCGTGGGGGCGGGTGAACACGTCGGCGGCGATACGGGCCAGGTCCTCCGCATCGATGGTGGCCACGAGCCGGGGCAGTAGCGCCGCCAGTTCGGGGGGCAGGGCCACCACGCGCGGGTGAGTGCGGGAGGCGGTCTCGGCGCGGCCGCGGAAGGCGGCGGCCGCCTCCTTGTAGGCGCGGTACTGCAGCAGGCGGGCGAACAGTAGGTCGCGGGCCTCCAGCAGCTCCATGTCCTCGTCGGCCTCATCCGGGTCGTGCGGTAGCAGCCGGTGGGCCTTCAGGGCGAGCAGGGTGGAGGCGACCACCAGGAACTCAGTGGCGCGGCCCAGGTCGCCGTCGGCGCGCATGTAGGCGATGAACTCGTCGGTGACCTCCGCCAGGGCCAGCTCGGTGATGTCCAGGCGCTTGCGGGCGATCAGGGTGAGCAGCAGGTCGAAGGGGCCCTCGAACTGGGGCAGGTTGACGCTGAATCCCGGCAGTTGCGTTCTCGCCGCGGCGTCGGGCTGTGCGGCGCCCTCCAGCGGTGGCTGGGAGGCGGGCGCCGCGATGCTCGCGGCGCCAGGTTTAGGCGACATTATTAGGCGACATTGCCGCGGGCGATGACCTCCCGGGCGAGGCGCCGGTAGGCTTCGGCGCCCGGGTGACTGGGGGCGTAGCTGGTGATGGGCTCGCTGGCGACGGAGGCGTCCGGGAACTTAACGGTGCGGCGGATCTGCGTGTCGAACAGCTTGTCCCCGAAGGCCTCCTGCAGGCGCTCGAGCACCTCCCGGGAGTGCAGGGTGCGCGGGTCCACCATGGTGGCCAGGATGCCGTCGATCTGCAGGCGCGGGTTGATGCGGTCGCGTACCCGGTCCACGGTCTCCACCAGCAGGGCCACCCCGCGCAGGGCGAAGAACTCGGTCTCCAGGGGGATCATGACGCCGTGGGCGGCGGTGAGGGCGTTGACGGTCAGCAGGCCCAACGACGGCTGGCAGTCCACAATGATGGCGTCGTATTCGTCCAGGACGGGGCGCAGCACTCGGGCGAGTGCCTGCTCGCGGGCGACCTCGCCCACCAGTTGCACCTCGGCGGCGGACAGGTCGATGTTGGCGGGCACCAGGTCCAGGCCCTCCACGGAGGTGTGGTGGATGATCGGGCGCACGTCGGGGCGGGCGGCCACCAGCATGTCGTAGACCGTCTGGTCCAACTCGTGGGCGTTGACGCCCAGGCCGGCGCTGGCCGCGCCCTGGGGGTCGAAGTCCACGATCAGTACTCTCCGCCCGTATTCGGCCAGGGCGGCCCCCAGGTTGATGGTGGTGGTGGTCTTGCCGACACCGCCCTTCTGGTTGCACATGGCGATGACGCGGGCCGGGCCGTGCGAGTCGAGCGGCGCGGGGACGGGGAAGGTCTTCTCCTCCTGCTGGTCCTCGGCGGGGGTATCGGGCGGGTCGATCAGGCCGGGCTGCTTCACGTCACTCACATGGGCAGCCTAGTCGAAGAGACAGCGCGGAGCGCGGTGACCGTTCCCGTGACCGCCGGCGATGGTCAGCCGCGGGCGCGCGGATGGCTGGTGGCGTACACCTCGCGCAGGTGGTCGACGGTGACCTTGGTGTAGATCTGGGTGGTAGTGACCGAGGCGTGGCCGAGCATCTCCTGCACCACGCGCACATCCGCGCCGCCGGCGAGCAGGTGGGTGGCGGAGGAGTGGCGCAGCGTGTGCGGGGAGATGTGCCGTTCCCCCTGCGCGTCGGCGCCCGTCAGCCCGGCGCGCTGGGCCGCCTGCTGCAGCACCGCCCAGGCGGACTGGCGTGACAGGGGCCGGCCGAGCGTATTGAGGAACACCTCGGGCACCCCCCTGCCCTTGGCGGCCAGCACGGGGCGGCCGCGCACCAGGTAGGCCTCCAGAGCGTCCCAGGCGAACTGGCCCATGGGCACGACCCGCTCCTTGCGGCCCTTGCCGAACAGGCGCAGGCAGCCGGATTCGGCGTCCAGATCGTCCACCACCAGCCCCACGGCCTCGGAGATGCGGGCGCCGGTGGCGTACAGCAGCTCCAGCAGGGCGCGGTCGCGCAGGGACACCGGGGAGTCGTCAACATCGGCGGCCTCCAGCAGACGACGCACCTCGTCGACGGTGAGGGCCTTGGGCAGGCGCCGGCCCACTTGCGGCGGGCGCACGGCCGCGGAGGGGTCGGCGTCGGTGATGCCCTCGGCGTGTAGGAACTTGTGCCAGCCGCGTACGGCGGTGACCGTGCGGGAGGCGGAGGATGCGGCCAGGGGGCGGCCGCCGTCGGCGCCGGTGCGCAGTGCCTCAAGGAAGGCGGTCACGTCCGCCTCGGTGACCGCTGCGGGGGTCAGGATGGTGCGGGCGCGCAGGAAGTCGGCGTAACGGCCCAGGTCGCGCTCATAGGCGGCCAGCGTGTTGGGGCTGAGCCCGCGCTCCACCCGTAGGTGGGCGAGGTAGCCGGCCCGGGCCCGCTCCAGTGCGTCCCCCCGGGGGTCGACGTCGGGGCGTACGGTGTCGACGGCTGGTTTCGTGACGACCTCGTCCGGTTCAGGCGAAGCGGGCCAGTAGGCCCAGGCCGATGATCGTGGCGACCCATACCAGGGCGACGCCGACGGTGATGCGGTTGAGGTTGCGTTCGGCCACGCCGGAGGAGCCGGCGGAGGAGGTGATGCCGCCGCCGAACATGTCCGATAGGCCGCCGCCCCTGCCCTTGTGCATGAGGATCGTCATGATCAGGAAGAAGCTGGACAGCACCAGCAGCACTTGCAGGATGATGGTCAGCGTGCCCACGCGGTTCCCTTCGTTGTCGGCTGTTCGGCATTCGGCCGGGGTTGTCCGGCGGCTATGAGGCGGCCGCCGCTTCGTGGGCGACTCTACCCGATCCCCTCCCCCATGTATGCGGGTGCGCCCGACCCCACGGTGGGGTCGGGCGCACCCGCCACTGACGCGGATACGGGTCAGGCGTAGAAGCCGGCCATCTGCGCGAAGGAGTCGGCCTTCAGCGAGGCACCGCCGACGAGAGCGCCGTCGATGTCGGGCTGAGCCATGAGCTCCTTGATGTTGGCGGGCTTGGCCGAGCCGCCGTACAGGATGCGGGTGGCGTCGGCGGTGGCGTCGCCGTAGTCGGCGCGCAGGGCCTCACGGATGGCGCCGCAAACCTCCTGCGCGTCGTCGGCGGTGGCGGTCTCGCCGGTGCCGATGGCCCAGATGGGCTCGTAGGCGATGACGATCTTGGCGACGTCCTCGGCGGACCAGCCCGCCAGGGCGGCGCGGATCTGGCCGAGCACGAAGTCGACGTGGGTGCCGGCCTTGCGGACCTCGAGGGCCTCGCCGCAGCACAGGATCGGCGTCATGCCGGCGTCCAGTACCTTGCGGGCCTTGGCGCCAACCAGCTCGTCGGACTCGCCATGGTACTCGCGGCGCTCGGAGTGGCCCATGACCACGTAGCTGCAGCCGAGCTTGGTGAGCATGGCGGTGGAGATCTCGCCGGTGTAGGCGCCGTTGTCGTGAATGGACACGTCCTGGGCGCCGTACTTGATGTCCAGGGAGTCCGCCTCGACGATCGTCTGCACGGTGCGGATGTCGGTGAAGGGCGGGATCACCAGGACCTCGCACTTGGAGTAGTCGTGCCCGGCGTCGCTCAGGGCCATGGCCAGGCCCTGCACCAGGTGGTTGGCCTCGAGGTGGTCGAGGTTCATCTTCCAGTTGCCCGCCATCAGCGGGGTGCGGTTGCTCATTTGCGTATTCCTTATCCGGGTTCCCTTACGGGTACTGTGTGATGGGGGTTGATCAGTCGTCCAGGACGGCGATACCGGGCAGGGTCTTGCCCTCCAGCAGCTCCAGGGAGGCGCCGCCACCGGTGGAGATGTGGGAGAAGGTGGACTCGTCGAAGCCGAGCGTGCGCACGGCCGCGGCGGAGTCGCCGCCGCCGATCACGGAGAAGGCGTCGGAGTCGGAGATGGCCTGGGCGACGGCCTTGGTGCCCTCGGCGAAGGCCGGGAACTCGAACACGCCCATGGGGCCGTTCCAGACCACCGTCTTGGAGGAGGCGATGGCCTGGGCGAACAGCTCCCGGGTCTTGGGGCCGATGTCCAGGCCCATCTGGTCGGCCGGCATGGCGTCGGCGGCGACGACGGAGGCCGGGGCGTCCGCCTTGAACTCGGGGGCGACCACGGTGTCGACGGGCAGGAGCAGCTCGACGCCGTTGGCCTTGGCCGTGTCCAGGTAGCCCTTCACCGTGTCGATCTGGTCCTCCTCCAGCAGGGAGGTGCCGACCTCGTGGCCCTGGGCGGCGAGGAAGGTGTAGGCCATGCCGCCGCCGATGAGGAGGCGGTCGGCCTTGCCCAGCAGGTTGGCGATGACACCGAGCTTGTCGGAGACCTTGGAGCCGCCCAGCACCACGGTGTAGGGGCGCTCGGGGTCGTTGACGGCCTTGCCGAGGGACTCGATCTCCTTGGCGACCAGCAGCCCGGAGGCGGCCGGGAGGATGCGGGCCACGTCGTAGACGGAGGCCTGCTTGCGGTGCACGACGCCGAAGCCGTCGGAGACGAAGACGTCGGCCAGGGCGGCCAGCTGCTCGGCGAAGGCGGCGCGCTCGGCGTCGTCCTTGGAGGTTTCGGCGGCGTTGAAGCGGACGTTCTCCAGCAGCACGATGTTGCCGGGCTCGAGGGCGGCGACGGCGGCCTGGGCGCTCTCGCCGACGGTGTCCTGCGCGAGGGTGACCTTCACGCCGGTCAGTTCGGCCAGGCGGGTGGCGACCGGGGCGAGGGAGAAGTCGGGGTTGACCTGGCCCTTGGGACGGCCCAGGTGGGCGACGATGATGACCTTGGCGCCCGCGTCGAGCAGGGTCTTCAGGGTCGGCAGGGCGGCGCGGATGCGGCCGTCATCGGTGATGTGCTTGTCGGCGTCGAGCGGGACGTTGAAGTCGGAGCGGACCAGGACGCGCTTGTCCTTCAGGTCGCCGAGGGACTCGATGGTCTTCATGGAACCTCGCAGTGCTGTGTTGGTTGTGTTGGTGGGATGGTTGGTGGATGGAGGTCCGGAGCGTGTGTTCGCACCGGATGCGGCGGACGCCCGCGCACGCGAGTTGGCGTGCGCGGGCGTCCGTCAGTTGCTCACAGTGGTGAGTGCCGGCTTACGCGGACTCAGGCGAGCTTCTCGCAAACCAGGGCGGTGAGCTGAACGAGGCGGTTGGAGTAGCCCCACTCGTTGTCGTACCAGGAGACGACCTTGACCTGGTCGCCCTGCACCTTGGTCAGCTTGGAGTCGAAGATGGAGGAGTGGGAGTCGCCGACGATGTCGGTGGAGACCAGGTCCTCCTCGGAGTAGGCCAGAACGCCCTCGAGCGGGCCCTCGGCGGCGGCCTTGACGGCGGCGTTGATCTCCTCAACGGTGGCCGGCTTGGCGGGCTTGAAGGTCAGGTCGGTGACGGAGCCGGTCGGGACCGGGACGCGCATGGCGTAGCCGTCCAGCTTGCCCTTGAGCTGCGGGAGGACGAGCGCCACGGCGCGGGCGGCACCGGTGGAGGTCGGGACGATGTTGAGGGCGGCGGCGCGGGCGCGGCGCAGGTCGCGGTGCGGGGCGTCGTGCAGGCGCTGGTCACCGGTGTAGGCGTGCACGGTCACCATCAGGCCGTTCTCGATGCCGAAGGCCTCGTCCAGCACCTTGGCCAGCGGCGCGAGGCAGTTGGTGGTGCAGGAGGCGTTGGAGATGATGTTGTGCTTGGTGGTGTCGTAGTCCTGCTCGTTCACGCCGACCACGAAGGTGCCGTCCTCGTTCTTCGCCGGGGCGGAGATGACGACCTTCTTGGCGCCGGCGTCGATGTGCGCCTTGGCCTTGGTGGCGTCCGTGAAGAAGCCGGTGGACTCGACGACGACGTCGACACCCAGGTCCGCCCAGGGCAGGTTGCCCGGCTCGCGCTCGGCCAGGACGCGGATCGGCTTGCCGTCGACGATGATGTTCTCCTCGTCGTAGGTGACCTCGGCGCCGAGGCGGCCCATGATGGAGTCGAACTTGAGGAGGTGGGCGAGGGTCTTGATGTCGGTCAGGTCGTTGACGGCCACGACCTCGAAGTCGGCGCCCTGCTCAAGGGCGGCCCGGTAGAAGTTACGGCCGATGCGGCCGAAGCCGTTGATACCAACGCGGGTGGTCACTTTGTGTCCTCCTAGTGCGCCATGGGACGCACGTATTCGTAGCTTGCTGCACACGTGGTGTGCCCCGGGCCTTCGTGGGGTGCTCCCCGTCCGATCCGGCAGGTCGAGTCTAGCGTTACGTGCACGCCGCCGTGCCGGTTCGGACACGCCAGGGGCGAACACGCGGGTGCATCTCACATGTCGAGCATGTCCTGGGTGAGTACGGATTCCGTGTCCGGGATGCCCAGCTCGTGGGCGCGCTTGTCAGCCATGGCCAGCAGTCGGCGGATGCGTCCGGCCACCGCGTCCTTGGTCAGCGGCGGTTCGGCCATGCGCCCCAGCTCCTCCAGGCTGGCCTGCTTGTTCTGGATGCGCAGCCGTCCGGCCTGTACCAGATGCGCGGGCACGTCCTCCCCCAGGATCTCGAAGGCGCGCTCCACCCGGGCCCCGGAGGTGACGGCGGCGCGCACCGAGCGGCGCAGGTTGGCGTCGTCGAAGTTGGCCAGCCGGTTGGCGGTGCCGCGGGTCTCGCGGCGCGAGCGGCGCTCCACCCAGGTGGCGTTGGCCTCCACGGCCCCCATCTTCTGCAGCAGCACGCTGATCGCCTCGCCGTCGCGAACCACCACCCGGTCGGCACCGCGAACCTCGCGGGCCTTGGCCACCACGTCGAAGCGGCGGGCGGCCCCCACCAGCGCCAGGGCCGCCTCACTGCCGGGGCAGGTGACCTCCAGGGCGGAGGAGCGACCCGGCTCGGTGAGCGAACCACGCGCCAGGAAGGCGCCGCGCCAGGCGGCCGCGGAGGCGTTGCGTCCCCCCTGGACTACCGCGACGGGCATGCCGCGCACGGGACGGCCGTGGGCGTCCACCAGGCCGGTCAGGCGGGCCAGGTCGCGGCCGCGGTCGCTCACACGCAGCACGTAGCGACTGCCGCGGTGCAGGGAGCCGGCCTGAACCACCAGCACCTCCGGTGTCATGCCGTACAGCTCCCGCAGGTCCCGGTGCAGTCGGCGCACGGCCCCGCCGTGGTCCAACTCGGCCTCCACCACGATGCGGCCGGACACCAGGTGCAGTCCGCCGGCGAAGCGCAGCATGGCCGCCACCTCGGCGCGCCGCTGGGCGGCGTTTTCGGTACTTACGCGGGCGAGCTCGTCCTTGACGGTCACCGTCAGCGACATGTGGTGATGCTCCTGGTCCTTGTTCTTGGGGTGTTATGGGCTGGTTGTGGGCTGCCGCGCGGCCGCTTTTCAGGGTCGGCCGGTTGGGTGCAGTCCACTCGGGTACCGGTCAGGCGGCGCGCGGCGGGCCGGTGATGTCCCCCACCGCGCCGTCGAAGGCGTCCCGGAAGACGGCGGCCAGCCGCAACGGGTCATGGTGGCACAGGGCGTCCCCCGTCCGCACCTGCCGCAGCATCAGCACCGCCCCCATGGAGTCGGCCACCGCGCTCAGTTCCGCGACATCCTCCACCACGCTCGGGTCGGCGATGACCACGTCCAGGCGCAGGTCGGGGGCGTACTCGGCCAACACGCGCAGATGGTCGGCGAGCGTCATGTCGTCGGTCTCGCCGCTCTGCGCCGACAGGTTCAGCACCACGGCCTTGCGGGCGCGGGTGCCGACCAGGGCGCGGCGCATGGACGGCAGGATCAGGTGCGGCAGCACCGAGGTGTACCAGGAACCCGGCCCCAGGATCACCCAGTCGGCGGCGTCGATGGCGCGGATCGCCTCCGGGTGTGCATCGGCGTCCTCGGGCACCACGCGCACGTTCTCCATGCGGCCGCGGGTGGAGGCGACGGCCACCTGTCCACTGACGCGCTGGCGGTGATCGCCGTCGACGATATCCGCCTCGATCACCAGCGGGGAGGCGCTCATGGGGATGACCCGCCCGTGAATACTCAGCAGCCGGCCCACCCAGTCCAGCCCCTCGACCTCGTCGCCGAGCAGCTGCCACAGGGCCAGGATGAGCAGATTTCCCAGGGCGTGGTTGTCCAGCTCGCCCTCACCGGAGAAGCGGTGCTGGAGCACATCCCGCCAGGTCAGCCCCCACTCGGTCTCGTCGGTCAGGGCCGCCAGGGCCATGCGCAGGTCGCCGGGCGGCAGGCAGTTGAACTCGCGGCGCAGGCGGCCCGAGGAGCCGCCGTCGTCGGCGACGGTGACCACGGCGGTGAGCCGCTGGGTGACGTGCCGCAGGGCCCGCAGGGTGGCGGACAGGCCGTGTCCACCGCCCAGGGCGACGACGGCCGGCCCCTCCTCCCCGCGTCGACGCCAGCCGGCCGAGTCGATGGTGGCGCGGGCGCCGGGCACGTCGATGCCGGTTGCACCGTGCCCGGGTTCCCCCGGAGTCTGTCCCATGACGTTCACTCCCTCCCCAGGTCCCGGTGCTGCACGGCGACCTTGAATCCCGCGGCCCGCAGGCCGGCGCCGATCCGCTCGGCGGTCGCAACCGAGCGGTGCTTGCCGCCGGTACAGCCGACCGCGATGGTGACATTCGGTTTGAGCTCGTCCACGTAACGGGGCAGCGCCGGGATCAGCAGGTTCACGTATCCGTCCACGAAGGCGGCCGCGCCATCCTGCTGGAACACGTACTCGGCCACCGGCGCGTCCCGCCCGGTCAGATGCCGCAGTTCCGAAACCCAGTAGGGGTTCGGGATGAAGCGCACGTCCAGGACGTGGTCGGCGTCCATCGGCAGCCCGTACTTGAAGCCGAAGGACATGACCGTCACCCGCAGGCCCAGGTCGGACTCGTGGGCGACCAGTTCCCGGATCCGGCGGGCCAGGTCGTGCACCGAGTAGTCGGAGGTGTTGATGACCTCGTCGGCGGTGCCCTTCAGGCCGGCCAGCAGGGTGCGCTCGTGCTCGATGCCGTCCAGGATGGAGCCGGTGCCCTGCAGGGGGTGGGGGCGGCGGGAGGACTCGAAGCGGCGGATGAGCGCGGCATCGGAGGCATCCAGGAAGATCAGGCGCACGTCCACGCCGGCGTCGCGCAGCTGCCCCAGGTACTTCATGAAGGAGGCGAAGAACTCGCGGCTGCGCACATCGACGACCGCGGCCAGCCGGTGCACGCCCGCCCCGACCGTCGTCATCATGCCCGCGAGCGCCGGCAGCAGCTGTGGTGGCAGGTTGTCCACCACGTACCAGTCGAGGTCCTCCAGGGCGTTGGCGGCCCGGGAGCGGCCCGCGCCGGACATGCCGGTGACGATGATCATCTCCGGCCGCTTGGCCGGCGGCACCGGCGGGGCCGCCTCATCGATGGCTGGGATGCCGCGCGGGACCGTGTCCTTGGCCGGATCGCGGGGGGCGGGGGCGTCCGCCGCTGGGGTGGCGAGGTGGCGCACCGGCTTGCGCGGGGGGAGTCCCGGCGGCGGCGGGGCGGCGGGGGCGGGCCCGGCGACGGGTACCGACGGGGGGATCCGGTCGGGGCCGGCATCCGGCGCCGGCGGGCGGCCGGGGTCGGTTCGGTCCTGTGCGTCCATGCCCCCAGCATGGCACAACCGGCTGTGCCGGGCTCGCGTAGTTTCGGTAGCGTGGCCGTAGCAGTCGGCACGCGGCTGCCGTGCCACCCGGGCGCGAAGGCGCACCGCGCACAATCGACTTGGAGGCGACCGTGACCGCATCCCCATCCCCCTCCCCCGCCGCCATGGGCATCGGCACCCCGGGAACGCCCTCGGCCACGAAGGTGGCGCTGCTCGGCTCTGGAGAACTCGGCAAGGAGGTGGCGATCGCGCTGATGCGCCTGGGCGTGGAGGTCACCGCGATCGACCGCTACGCGGGCGCCCCCGCCCAGCAGGTCGCCCAGCACGCCCTGACCGTGGACATGTCCGATCCGGCGGCGCTGACCGCGGCGATCGCGGCGTCCGGGGCACGGATCGTGGTGCCGGAGATCGAGGCGCTGGCCACCGACGCCCTGGTGGCGTTGGAGGAGGCCGGCGCGGTGCGGGTGGTGCCGACCGCGCGTGCCGCGCGCCTGACCATGGACCGGGAGGGGATCCGCCGCCTGGCCGCGGAGACGCTCGGCCTGCCCACCAGCCCCTATGCCTTCGCCTCCTCTTCGGCCGAGCTGGCCGTCGCCGCCGAGCGCATCGGCTACCCCTGCATCGTCAAGCCGGTCATGTCCTCCTCCGGGCATGGCCAGTCCGTGCTGCGCGGACGCGACGACGTGGCGGTCGCCTGGCGGCTGGCGGCCGCGGAGGGCCGGGTGGACCGGGGCCGGGTGATCGTGGAGGGCTTTGTGAACTTCGATGCGGAGATCACGCTGCTGACGGTCCGCTCCCGCGACCCGCGCACCGGCCAGACCGTCACCTCGTTCTGCGAGCCGGTCGGGCACCGGCAGGTCGAGGGCGACTACGTGGAGTCCTGGCAGCCGCACCCGCTTCCAGAGGCGGCGCTGCGCCGCGCGCAGGAGGTGGCCGCGGCGGTGACGGGCGCGCTGGGCGGCTGGGGCCTGTTCGGGGTGGAGCTGTTCGTCTGCGGCCAGGAGGTGCTCTTCTCGGAGGTCTCCCCCCGCCCGCACGACACCGGCATGGTGACCCTGGCGAGCCAGCGCCTGAGCGAGTTCGAGCTGCACGCCCGCGCCCTGCTGGGCCTGCCGGTGGACACCGCACTGCGCTCCCCCGGCGCCTCCGCCGTGGTTAAGTCGCCCGTCGAGTCCGGGCCCGGCGCCGGGGTCACCTACCGGGGCGTCGCCGAGGCGCTGGCGGTGCCGGGCAGCGACGTGCGCCTGTTCGGCAAGCCCGACGCGCACCCGGGACGCCGCATGGGCGTGGCCGTGGCGGCGGCCGACGACGTCGACTCGGCCCGCCGCCGGGCGCGGGAGGCGGCCGGAGCCATCACCGTGACGCGTCCCGAGGGCTAGTCATCGAGGCGGTCAGCGAGCTCGGCGCCGGCGCCTGGGCGGGGTGACCCGCGCCTCGCCGTCGCCGTAGCGCACGCCCTCCTCCGCCTTGACGGCGGCCACCAGCACGAAGCTGAGGGTGACCAGCAGTGCCCAGCTGCCGAGCTTGCCCACGTGTACCAGGTGCCACCCGGCCTGCTGATCGGGGTAGCGCCAGGCGTTGAGGAACGTGCCGATGTTCTCCGCCAGCCATAGGAAGACCCCGATGAGCACGAACGACACGGCGGTCGGCATGCGGTAGCGGTCGCCGCCCACGGTGAAGTGCGCCGCGGAGCCCCACAGGGCCAGGATGAAGCCGACCGCCACCGCCCAGCGCAGATCCCAGATGAAGTGGTGGGTGTAGAAGTTCGCGTAGGCGGCCACCGCCAGGGCCGTGACCGGCCCGCGGCGGAAGTCGGAGATGCGCAGGTCGAAGCGCCGAAAGGCCTGACAAAGATAGGAGCCGACCGAGGCGTACATGAAGCCCGAGAAGATCGGCACCCCGCCCAGGCGCACCACGCCGGCGTCCGGATAGGTCCAGGAGCCTACACGCACCTTGAAGACCTCCAGTGCCAGGCCGATCAGGTGGAAGGCACAGATCACCGCCAGCTCGCGTCGAGTCTCCAGGCGCAACACCACGAAGGCGATCTGCACCACCACCACGTAGATGAGCAGCGCGTCGTAGCGGGCGAGCGGCATGTCGAACCGGTTCCAGACGAGCACGGAGACCGCCATGCCGGCGAACACGGCGATCGGGAAGGCGCAGCAGGCCAGCTGGATGGCGGTGAACTGGACCAGGCGCAGCGGCAGCAGCCGCAGCCGGCTCAGCGGGGCGCGTTCTTCGGGCATCGGCACAGACTACCCAGTGCCCGGTGCGCCCGCCGTGAGCCGGCTGCGGCCGTCGGTTACCGCGTAGCCGGTCAGGCCTTCAGGCTGGCGCCATTCGAGGCGATCACGTCCCGATACCAGCCGAAGGACTGCTTGCGATAGCGCTCCAGGGTGCCGGTGCCGTCGTCGTTGCGGTCCACGTAGATGAAGCCGTAGCGCTTGGACATCTGGGCGGTGGAGGCGGAGACGCAGTCGATGCAGCCCCAGGAGGTGTAGCCGATGACCTGCACGCCGTCGGCGATGGCCTCACGCACCTGCACCAGGTGGTCGTTCATGTAGTCGATGCGGTAGTCGTCCGCGACGGTCGGGGTCCCGTCGGGGCCGGTTACCAGCTCGTCGCGGGCGCCCAGGCCGTTCTCCACGATGAACAGTGGCTTGCCCCAGCGGTCCCAGTAGTCGTTCAGGATGGTGCGCAGGCCGCGCGGGTCGATGGCCCAGCCCCACTGGGAGACCTCCAGGGTGGGGTTGACGACGCCGCCCATGAGGTTGCCGCCGCTGGCCTCACGCTCCTGGGTGGCCGTCTCGCAGGAGGACATGTAGTAGGAGAAGGAGACGAAGTCGACCGTGTGCTCGGCCAGGGTGCGGCGGTCGGCCTCGGTGATGTCCAGTTCGATGCCCTTGTCCCGCAGCTTGCGCAGGAAGTAGCCGGGGTAGGTGCCGCGCACGTGCACGTCGCCGAAGGTGTAGTTGTCGCGTTCGGCCTGCTTGGCGGCCCACACGTCCCGCGGGTCCGGGGTGAGCGGGTAGAAGGGGATCGCCAGGATCATGCAGCCGACCTTCAAGTCGGGGTTGATCTCGTGGGCGATGCGGGTGGCGGAGGCGGAGGCGACCAGCTCGTGGTGGATCGCCTGGTAGAGGTCCCGCTCGCTCAGCTCCTCCTTGGGCGTGTTGATGCCACCGGACATGAAGGGCTCGTGGAGCACGGAGTTGATCTCGTTGAAGGTCAGCCAGTACTTGACCCGCTTGCCGTAGCGTTCGAACAGGGTACGGGCGTAGCGCTCGAAGAAGCCGATCATGCGCCGGTCGGCCCAGCCGTTGTAGGTCTTGGTCAGGTGCAGCGGGGTCTCGTAGTGGCTGATGGTCACCAGCGGCTCGATGCCGTACTTCTCCAGCTCGTCCAGGACCCGGTCGTAGAAGGCCAGGCCGGCCTCGTTGGGCTCGGTCTCATCGCCCTTGGGGAAGATGCGGGACCAGGCGATGGAGAAGCGGAAGACCTTGAAGCCCATCTCGGCCAGGAGGGCGATGTCCTCCTTGTAGCGGTGGTAGAAGTCGATGCCCACCAGCTTGAGGTTGTCCGGCGTGGGCGCCTCGGTGCGGGGACCGACGATGCCCTGGGGCATGACGTCCTGGACGCTCAGGCCCTTGCCGTCGGCGTCGTAGGCGCCCTCGTACTGGTTGGCGGCCAGCGCGCCGCCCCACAGGAAGTCGTCGGGGAAGGTGGTTGGTGTCGGCATGGCTGGGTTCTCCTTCATGGGTGCGTTAACGGGTCGGTCTGCTGGTATTCAGGTTCGGAATCGATTCTGCCCGTCCCGCGCCGGAACCGGATGCGCCGGCGCGGGACGGGGATGGGGATCAGTGGTCGATCTCGACGACGACGTCGTCGGCCTCCACGTCGGCGTCGGCCACCGGGACCACGCCCGCCAGGCTAGCCGTGTTGGTGACCACCAGGATGGTGGTGGGGTCGTATCCGCCCTCGCGCACGACCTCCAGGTCGACCTCGGCCAGCTCCTGGCCGCGGGCCACCCGCTGCCCCACGGTGACCTTCGGCGAGAAGCCCCTGCCTTCGAGCTGGACCGTGTCCAGGCCGACGTGTACCAGCAGCTCCACGCCGTCGTCGGTCTTGATGCCGTAGGCGTGTCCGGAGTCCATGACGGTCACCAGGGTCCCGGCAGCGGGTGCCGTGACCACGATCCGCCCGGTGCCGTTGGGGCGCACGGCGACACCGCCGCCCAGCGCGCCGGAGGAGAAGACCGGGTCGGAGACCTTCTCCAGTGGCATGGCCCGGCCCGCCACCGGGGCGCCCAGGGTGGTGGTGGGCTCGGCGGATGCCTCCACGTCCTCTGCGGTGTCCTCGTCGGAGTCGGAGTCGGCGGCCGCGTCGGCCTCGTTGAATCCGAGCACGAGCGTGAGCACGAAGCCGATGACCACGGCCACGGCAATGCCGATGAAGGTGACCACCACGTTGCCGTACTGAAGTAGGGCGGGCATGGCGATCAGGGAGGGGAAGACGAAGGCGGAGGAGGCTCCGCCGCCGATGGCGATGATGGCGCCGCCCACGGCGCCACCGATGCAGCCGGCGATGAAGGGACGCTTCAGCGGCAGGTTCACGCCGTAGATGCCGGGCTCGGTGATGCCGGCGAGGAAGGCCGACAGCGCGGCCGGCCCGGCCACCTGGCGCATCTGCGCCGAGCGGGTGCGGATCATGACGGCGAGCACGGCGGCGGCCTGCGCCAGGACGGCGGCGAACAGCGGGGCGGTCATAACCGAGTAGCCGGGGTTGTCGTAGTCGGCCAGCATGATGGGCACGAAGCCCCAGTGGATGCCGAACATGACGAACACCTGCCAGAAGGCGCCCATAATCGCCCCCGCGGCCCAGGGCGCAATCCGGAACAGGGACTGGATGCCGCCGGAGATGCCGTTGGACAGCGCGGTCGTGACCGGGCCGATCGTCATGAGCACCAGCGGCACCATGATGGCGAGCACCAGCAGCGGCACCATGAAGTTGCGGATGGTGCTGGGCAGCACGCGCTTGAGCCAGCGTTCGAGGTAGCCCTGAATCCAGGTGGAGAAGATGATCGGCAGCAGGGACGAGCTGTAGGAGGCCATCACCACGGGGATGCCGATGAAGGTGACCGAGTCCGCATCTGCCAGGGCGACGATGTCGGGGTAGACGAGGGCACCGGCGATGGCGACCGCCGTGATCTCGTTGGCCTTGAAGCGGCGTGCCGCAGAGATCGCCAGCACGACCGGCAGGAAGTAGAAGACTGAGTCGCCGGCCGCGTTCAGGATCGTGTAGGTGGTGCCTTCTTCTGACATCCAGCCCAGGGTGGTCAGCAGCGCCAGCAACGCCTTGATCAGGCCGGCACCCGCCAGGGTCCACAGCACCGGGTGGATCAGCGCGGAGATGAGCTTGATGAACCGGTCGAAGAGGTTTCCCTCCTCGGCGGGCTGCTCGGCGCCCGAGTCGGCCGCCCCCAGCGAGGTGATGCGCCCCAGCTCCTCATACAGCATCGGCACGTCGTTGCCGATGACCACCTGGTACTGGCCGCCGGCCTGCACGACGGTGACGACGCCGGGCAGCTGCTTGATCTGTGCCGTCGCCGCCTTGGACTCGTCGGCCAGGACCAGGCGCAGGCGTGTGGCGCAGTGGGTTATGGAGCGGACGTTGCCCTCACCTCCGACCTTCTCCAGCAGTTGCGGCGCCAGCGCCGCGTAGTCGACCTTGGCCATGCTGATCCTCCTCGATCCTGGTGCCCGCAAGCGGCAGGAAAACAAAAAAGACCCGAGGCGACCGCGCAGAACATCTGCGAGTCGTCTCAGGTCTTGCCCCTTGCGGGTAACAATCCTGGGCCCCTTCTGGGGGGCTCAGGGAACAGCTTAGAAGGTACCGGGGGTGCGGCGGCATAGCCTCCGAGGGTGCCCTTAGTCACACCACCTATTCGGGTTGGAGGGGTTCCCGGTCGATGCCGGACTCCAGCCGGGCCACGTGCATGGTCAGGTAGGCGGTCTCGTCGTCCTGCACCGTGATTCCCAGACGCATCTCCAACAGTTCCTTCACCCGCACCGCCACCCGGTAGGCCCGCGGATAGCGCAGCCGCAGGGACTCGGCGATCGCAGTTCCCGTACCGTCTGCCACCTGCTCGTCGGTGCGGGCACGCACCAGGAAGTAGCGCAAGTGCACCGCGAAGCGGGCGGCGTCGATGGAGTCGGCGCGGAAGTCGCGGCCGTAGGCGGCCTTGAGCACATCCATGACCTGGCCGATCAGCTTCGACTGGCGCGTCGCCTCCCGGGTTGAGGGGGCGCCCACGGCGGCGGCGAACAGGTGCAGGGCCAGGGCGACGGCCTCCCCGTCGGGCAGTTGCACCTCCTGGGCGCGGTTGAGCTCGGCGACCATGCGCTCCGCGAGCCGCAGCTCCTCCGGGTGCAGGTGGGCGGCCTCGGCGCGCAGCGGATAGTCCATGACGATGCCCGCGGCCGCCCGCTCCATGGCCTGATTGACGTGATCGACGACCGCCACGACCGTGGAGGAGGGCACGGTGGTGCCCAGCTCCCGGGCGGCCGCACGGAAGGTGCGCTCGATCAGGGCGATGCGCTCCAGCGGGATCGCGGCCATCACCTCGCCGACGCTCTCGGCGTTCTGCGCCAGCACGTAGCGGCGCGCCACCCGGGAGGTGTCGACCTCCTGGCCCGGTTTGTGCTGGAAGCCGAGGCCGCGGCCGGTCAGGATCGTCTCGCGTCCCAGCTCGTCACGCGCCAGGATCACGTTGTTGTTGAACACCCGCAGGATCTCCACCTGTGGGATTGTGTCACCGATCCGATGACGCCGCAGCGGGGTCCGTCTCCGCCTCCGTCCCGGTAGCCGCCCCGGCCTGTGCCCCGGCGAGGTGCTGCTGAATGGTGGCGGCCAGGGTTGGGCCAATGCCCTTGACGGCGGCGATCTGCTCGGCGGATGCCGCCCGGATGCGCTTGACGGAGCCGAACTCCTTCAGCAGCGCCGCCTGCCTGGCGGGGCCGAGGCCGGGGACGGTGTCGAGCACGGAGCGGGTCATGCCCGCCGAACGCTTCTTACGGTGATGGGTGATCGCGAAGCGGTGGGACTCGTCGCGCAGGTACTGCAGCAGGTACAGGGCCGGCGAGGTGCGTGGCAGCACGATCGGGAACTCCTCCCCCGGCACCCACACCTCCTCCAGCCGCTTGGCCAGGCCCACCAGCGGCACGTCCACGCCGAGTTCGTCGAGGACCGCCCGGGCGGCATTGACCTGCGGCAGGCCGCCGTCGACGACGACGAGCCCGGGCGTGTAGGAGAAGCGCCGGGGACGGCCGGTGTCGGGGTCGACCGGACCGGAAACGGGCACTGCGGTGTCGCCGGCCCCGGCAGCCGTCGCGCCGCCGGCGGCGCCCGCGGGCTTGCCACCGGGGGCGTCCGCCACGACGTCGTCGGCCGTCTCCTCCACGTACTCCCCGCCGACGTCGGCGGGGACGGAGCCGGACACCGGGCCGGGGCGGTTCTGCTCGGCCAGC
This sequence comes from Actinomyces succiniciruminis, assembly GCF_900002405.1. Lineage (GTDB taxonomy): Bacteria > Actinomycetota > Actinomycetes > Actinomycetales > Actinomycetaceae > Actinomyces > Actinomyces succiniciruminis. Next base: position 40,444 of record NZ_LK995535.1, read on the forward strand.
AGCCGCTTGAAGCGACGGGTGAGTACCTCGTGCATGGCGGCGGTGTCGTCGGCGGTGCCGGTGCCGTCCTCGCCGCGGATGATGAAGCGCCGGTAGTCGGATTTCTTGGGGGCGCCGTCCTCGAAGACCACCATGGAGCCGACCTGGTAGGTGCCCTGCGTGTGGGAGATGTCGTAGCACTCCACCCGCAGCGGCGCCTCGGGCAGGTCCAGGGCCTCGGCCAGCTCCTCCAGCGCCTGGGAGCGCTGGGTGAGGTCGCCGGCGCGGCGGGTCTTGTGCTGGCGCAGCGCCTCCTCGGCGTTCTTGCGCACGTTGTCCATGAGGGCGGCCTTGTCCCCGCGCAGGGGCACGCGCAGCTCCACCCGGGCGCCGCGCAGGCCGGTCAGCCAGTCGCGTACGGCCCCGGCGTCGGACGGCAGGGCGGGCACCAGGATCTCCCGCGGGACGGCGGTGGTGGCGGTGTGGGTGACGTCGTCGACGCTGGTGGCGCCGCGCTCGCGGCGTCCGGTGCGATTGCCGTTCTCGGGGGCGGTGCGCTCCAGCGGGGCGGCGGGGGCACGACCGCCGACACCGAGGGAGGTGGTCGGCCCGGAGCGGGCGGGCGCGCCGACGGCGGTGCCCGCGGGGGCGGCGGCGTCGGCCGGGTCGAGCAGATCGGAGTAGACCTGCTGGAGGAGCCGCTCGATGAGTTCGGCGTCGGTGGCGTCCTCGACCAGGTCGATCACCCAGCCGCGCTGGCCGCGCACCCGCCCGCCGCGCACGTGGAAGACCTGGACGGCGGCGGTGAGCTCGTCCCGGGCCAGCGCGAAAACGTCCACGTCGGTGGCCTCCGGCAGCACCACCGCGTTCTGCTCGATGACCTTGCGCAGAGCCTCGGCGTCGTCACGCAGGCGGGCCGCCTTCTCGAAGTCGAGCGCCTGCGCGGCGGCCCGCATCTGTGCCTCGACCTCGCGCAGGTAGGGGCCGGTGCGCCCGGCCATGAAGGCGCAGAAGTCCTCGGCCAGGGCCCGGTGGTCGGCGGGGCCGATGCGGCCCACGCAGGGGGCGGAGCACTTGTCGATGTAGCCCAGCAGGCAGGGGCGCCCGGAGGCGTGCGCGCGCTTGAACACGCCGGCCGAGCAGGAGCGGATGGGAAACACGCGCAGCAGTTGATCGAGGGTCTCGCGGATGGACCACACCTGCACGAAGGGCCCGAAGTAGCGCACACCGGGACGCCGGGCGCCGCGGACGATCTGCGCGCGGGGGAAGGTCTCCTGCATGGTGACCGCCAGGTACGGGTAGGACTTGTCATCCTTGTACTTGACGTTGAAACGCGGGTTGAACTCCTTGATCCAGGAGTACTCCAGGGCGAGGGACTCGACCTCGGTGGAAACCACCGTCCACTCCACCGCGCAGGCGGTGGTGACCATCTTCTGGGTGCGCGGGTGCAGTGCACTCAGATCCTGGAAGTAGTTGCTCAACCGCTGGCGCAGGTTCTTGGCCTTGCCGACGTAGATGACGCGTCCCTCGGCGTCCAGGAACCGATACACGCCCGGCGAGGTCGGGATATCGCCGGGGGCAGGACGGTATGTCGACGGGTCGGCCATGGCAGGAGATTATGCGCCCGCGTCGCCACCCGCCATCGCGGCCAGGACACCGGCGCAGGCGGCCGTCCCGATTCCCGCCGCAAGCACGCCCCACCCCGGGCCGAGCGAGCCCAGCAGGGCGCCGAGGCCGCTCCCCAGGGGCGCGCCCGCAAACACGATGGAGCGGTACAGGGTGGTGATGCCGTGCAGTCCCGGGCCGCGCGCGGAGCGAAGCAGCGCGCTGGAGGTGCCCGAGTTCCAGCCGCCCAGCCCGATTCCATACAGCCCGGTACAGACGAGCAGCAGCGGAACGAGACGCGTCGTGGACATCGCGATCATCGCCATGCCGCTGAGCGCGCCGGCGAAGGCGGCGATCCGCCAACTGGGCACACGTGCGACGATCGCCAGGTACGCGGCATTGGCCAGCACCACGCCGACCGAGACGATGGAGGAATTCGCGCCGTAGACCTGCGGCGGCATCTGCACAATCTTCAACAGGTACAACGGAATCACCGCGGAGTAGCAGCCGGCGAACACGTTCGAGAGAAAACCACTGATACTGAGCGCCAACGCCAGGCGATTGGCACGCAACAGCCTCCAGGAGGACTCCACTTCCCGCGCGTCGGTCCGTTCCGGGCGCCTCACGCCCGCGATACGCAATGCACATGCGAGCGCGACGACCGCGAAGACGATCGCGGCGAACAGTGGCGATACCCGGGACCAGGCGAACAGCGTGCCGGCCAGCGCCGGCCCCGCGATCCCGCCGAGGCTTTGGCCGGTGGACAGTACGCCGTTGGTCCGCTCAATCGCGGCGGCTCTGGAGCTTTCAACAATCAGGATATTGACCGCGTTGTCGACGAACGGACGGGCGATTCCGAAGCCCGTTGAGAATACCCAGTACACCCAGGTGGCCCGCGCTCCCACCGCCACCGGGATGAGCGCCGCGTACAGGAGAGTATTCGTGAAGATGCCGCACAGTGCAGCGCCTCTGGCACCGTAGCGGTCCGCGACCCGGGCAACGGTGGGCCCCATCAGCACCGTGGGGAGTACCGCCCCGGCTCCGATCAGCGCCGTCGTGATCGCGTTTCCTCCCGCGGAGACCGCCAGCAGCATCAACGCTGTTGCACGCAGGCTGAACTCCAGGCGCGAGATGGTGCCCAGCGCGACGACCGGCACGGCCTGTCTGCTTATGGCGGGGGCGGATGGTTGAGATTCGGGCGGCACGGCGGGAACCCTATCGCCGTATCAACCGACCTCGGTGGTCATTACGACCGACCTCGGCGGTTATTTCTACCGGTCTCGGTGAGTCCTGGCCGGCGGCAGGGACGTCACCTATGCTGTGAGCGCCGCCTCAACCGCGGCAGGCCTCCACCCACGCGTCAAGGCAGCCCAGGAGTTTTCGTGTCTGTTCCACCACCCCCGGCCCGGCGTCCGGATCACCTGCGGGCGGTGGCGGTGGATATGGACGGCACCTTCCTGCGCACCGGCTCCACTTACGACCGGGGCCGCTTCGCACCGCTGCGCCGCCGGATGCGCGAGGCCGGGGTGCGCTTCGTGGTCGCCTCCGGCAATCAGGAGGCGCAGCTGCTCGGCTTCTTCCCGGCCGCGGAGGGCCCGGCTCCCGATGGCGTGGTCTCCGACAACGGGGCGATCGTCCTGGCCGACGGCGTCCGGCTGCTGGAGACGCACGTGCCCATGGACGCGCTGGCGCGGGTGCTGGCGGTGCTCGACGGCGACGCCGGGCTGACCTTCATCGCCTCCGGCCCGGACGGCGCCTACCTGCGCGAGTCGGAGACGCCCGAGATGCGGGAGCTGCTGACCTTCTACCACCCCCGGTACCAGTACGTCGCCCGCACCGCCGACATTAACGGTCACCGCGTGTCCAAGATCGCGCTGGTGGACGAGCACGGCTTCACGCAGACGTTCCTGGACCGGTTGTCCGAGGCGCTGGACGGCGCGATGGTGCCGGTGGTCTCGGGACACGACAGCGTGGACCTGATCGTGCCCGGGCGGCACAAGGCCTCGGGGCTGGGCGTGCTGCTGGACCACTGGGGCCTGGTGCCGGGGCAGGTGGCGGCCTTCGGGGACTCCGGGAACGATGCGGAGATGCTGGCTCGCGCGGGCTACGGGATTGCGATGGCCAACGCCTCTGCCGCCGCCCGTGACGCCGCCGACTTCATCGCGCCCGCCAATGATGACGACGGCGTGCTGCAAGTACTGGAGGGCTGGTTCCCGGCGGACTGAGCACGGGAAGAGCGAAGGCGATGGTGGGCGATACTGGGATCGAACCAGTGACCTCTTCCGTGTCAGGGAAGCGCGCTCCCGCTGCGCCAATCGCCCGAGGTGGGTACCGGATTCGAACCGGTGTAAACGGCTTTGCAGGCCGGTGCCTAACCTCTCGGCCAACCCACCAATGAGAGGCTGGGAGGACCCCCGCTCCTCGGAGCGGATGACGGGACTCGAACCCGCGACCCTCACCTTGGCAAGGTGATGCTCTACCAACTGAGCCACATCCGCATGTTCAACGCCTTGGGGCCCATGCGTTCCCCTGAGCGCTGCTGAACCATACCATCCAGCCGGGGCCGGGTGGCAAATGCACGGGCGGTGATCCACCTCACCGGTCCTCCGTTTGCCGCGGGGGCCCCGGTCCCGCTAGTGTCTGCACCGCACCGGGCGATTGGCTCAGGGGTTAGAGCGCCTCGTTCACACCGAGGAGGTCACTGGTTCGATTCCAGTATCGCCCACCGGAAGCATGTGAGGCCCCGGACCAAGCGGTCCGGGGCCTCACTCGTGTGCAGGCTCAGGAGCTGCGGGTTATCGGCGCGAGTGCGTGCGGTTCGGGGGCGTAGTGAGTTCGTCGGCGCGAATGTGTTGCTCGAGACCGGTGTTGTGGCCTCTGCCGGCTGGTTCGTTCGGCCTGACCTTTGTGTAGGTGGCAGTGTCCGGCGCCGGGGCCGGGGCGGCTTTGCACGCCCCTGGGCGACACTGCACGACCCTGGGCGACACTGCACGACCCTGGTGCACATTCCACGACCCCGGGGTGGTCGTGCAACACACACCAAGGTCGTGGAACGCGGCCCGAGGTCGTGCAAAACGCAGGACCATTCAGGCAGTCCAAGTAGACGCAGGCAGTCCACACGAGTTTGCGTCATAGTCACGAGTCTTGGAGCTTTACAGGGGCAGGGAGCATGCAAAGCTCCAAGACTCGTGTATTTGCGATGGAAACGTGTGTGAAGCACGCACCGGCGCCCATGTGTGCCCGGGGGCCGCCCCTAAGGCGCCGTCGGGCAGCTCAGCCCAGCCGGGCGCCGTCGGCGATCACCCCGGGCGCCCCCGCCTCGGTCACGGTCGCGTCCCCGGTGGCGACGACGTCGGTTCCGAAGGTCCAGTCGCCCCGCACCGTCAGGCTGCGTGCATCGCGGATGGAGGGGACCCCGTGCGGGAAGCGCGCCTCGAAGTCGGCGATCCGCTTGTAGTAGCGCGGATCCAGGTCGACCACGCAGGCCTGCTCGGGCACCTGCTGCAGCAGCCCGTCGGCATCCACCGCATACACGTCCGAACGGACCAGCAGCAGGTCATTGGTGGTCTTGACCGGCAGGAAGCGGCTGCGCGGCACCTCCACGGCGGTGGCGCCGTCGAAGGCCTCCACGGCGGCGCCCATGGCGGTTTCCAGCTGGATGACCGGCGTCGACTCGGGGTCGGCGGGGTCGACCGTCTTGGCGTTGCGGATCAGCGGCAGCCCCAGAATGCCATTGCGCTCGGTCAGCGTGTCCCGCAGCACCTCCAGGTCGAACCAGAGGTTATTGGTGTGGAAGAAGGGGTGGCGGAACTGGTCGGTGAAGTAGTGCATCTCCTCGGGCGGCGTCTGCGCGGTGTCGCGCAGGATGATGCGGCCGTCCGCCTTGCGCACCGCCAGGTGGCCGCCCTTGACGTCGGCGGGGGTGCGCCTGCACAGCTCGGGGGCGTAGGGGGCACCGGAGGCGGCGAACCAGCCGGCGATGCGGGCGCTCGGGGCCGCGCCCAGGTTGTCCGAGTTGGAGGTCATCGCGTACTTGTAGCCGCGTTCCAGCAGCGCGTCCAGCACGCCGGAGGCCACCAGGGCGGTGTAGATGTCGCCGTGGCCGGGCGGGCACCACTCCAGGCTCGGGTCCGCCTCCCACTGCACCGGGGTGAGGTCGTCGGCGCGCAACTTGGGCTCCCGGTTCTGCAGGAAGTCCAGCGGGATCCCCTCCACCTCGATGCCCGGGTGGGCGGCGAGGGCCGCCAGCGTGTCCTCGCGGGTGCGGAAGGAGTCCATGAAGATCAGGGGCAGGGTGACGTCATAGCGGGCGCGGGCGGCCATCACCTGGTCCACCAGCAGGTCCAGGAAGCTCTTGCCGTCGCGCACCGGCAGCAGTGACTTGGCCCGGTCCATGCCCATGGAGGTGCCGAGCCCCCCGTTGAGCTTGATCAGGACGGTCTTGCTCAGTGCCTCGCGGGCCGCGGCGTCGTCGACCTCGACGTCGTCTATCGAGTCGATCTGCGTGAGCGGCTCGATGGTGTCCTCGGGGACGAGCCCGGTGGCTCCCTCCTCAAGGGCGCGGTAGTAGTGGCTGAAAACGTCGATGGCCTGCTCGGCGACGCCGGCGTCGCGCATCTTTGCCTGGGCAGCGGCCAATCCGGTGGTGCTCATGGGAAAAGGGTATCCCACCGCGCCCAAGTCTCCGTATCAAAGTGGCCGCTCGCGCTTGTGGTGGTGGTCGGCCGCCAGGCGAAGGCTGTACGTGGGGACGGAGAGGCAACGGGACGTTCTCACCGGACAAAGGACGTACTCGGGCTGACGAGGTCGTTTTGGCCGCGCAGAGGACGTTCTCGGGACGGCGGGGACGTCGTCGCGGGGCTGCGTCGGGGTCGACGGTTCGTGTGTTCCAGTGACGGTTCGTCACCTAGCAGCAACGGTTCGGCATGAACGACGACGGTACGTACACCTACCCCACGAACCGTCACCGGATGTGCCGAACCGTCGACCGCAACACACGAACCGTCAACCAAAGGGACGAACCGTCAGACGGAGCGCACGAAGCGTCGCGCCCGATCCACCGCCCATCAGCCCACTGCGCCCAAGTCTCCGTATCAAAGTCGTGACAACGCCGCAACCTTGCCGGATCCTTGAATCATGGATTCCCAAGAGCGCGCACGATTCGATGAGGTGATCGCGCGTCTGGACGCCCTGGAGCGTGAGGTCGGACGGTTGGAGGGACAAGTCGCTCGCCTGTCCTCCGGGCCCGCCGTCACGCTGTCCCCCGGGCCCGCCACCCGGCAGCCCGCCCGGGACATGTCCACTACCGCCTACGTTCCCGATCCGTATGCACCCCCACACCAGCAGCCGCCGCAGCCGACGCCGCCGCACTCCCCCGACGCCGGAGCCCGACCCGCCGCCCAAATGCCTCCGGCGCGGGAGGGTAACTTGGGCGCCTATCTGCTGTCCGGCGCGGCGGCGCTGCTGGTGCTGCTGGCCGCGGTGAGCCTCATTGCGCTGGTTTGGGAGCAGATTCCCGACGGCTGGAAGGTCGGCGGGCTCGGACTGATGTCCCTCGCCATGGTCTCCGCGGGCACCACGCTGGCGGAGAATCGGCCCCGCCTGCAGGTGGCGGCGGCCACCGTAACCGGTACGGGTGGGGCCTTGGGCTTCGTAACCATCATTGGCGCGGTCCTGCTCGTGCACCTACAAGCCCCCGTGGCCATGGCGCTGATGGCCGCCTGGGGGTTCGTGCTGATACTGGTGTCCTGGACCGCCGGGCAGTTCTTCACCGCCGTGGTTTCCGCCCTTGGCGCCCTGGTCACGGTTGGTTTCGCGTGGGTGCAGGCCAATGCGCATCCGGGGCGGGCGGCATTGGTGTGGGTGCTCGTGAACGGCTACCTGATCGCCCTCGCAGCGGTGTCCGCGCTGCTGGCGCACTTTGCGCGGCGGATGCGCCATGCCGTCTGGCTGCCCACCACCTCCATGGCGGTGACGGGGACGGCGCTGGTGATCGGGCCGACCGTTCTGCTGCGCGGCGGGTCCCCGACCGGGGTCGCCCTGCTGTGTCTGCCGGCCGTCGTGCTGCTGGTTCAGGCGCATCACTCCGGGCGGCTGCTGTCACGCACGGCCGGGCGCGCCGCGGCCGCTTGGGAATGGGGCGCCGTGGGTGCCGCAATGGTGCTGGCCGTGCTGCACCTGGGACTGGATCCGGTGGCCCCGTCGGCGGCCCGTGCCCTGACCGCCGTGGTGCTCCTGGCGGCTGCGGTCGCCTCCACCGCGGCGCTGCTTGCCGACGGCGGTGCGGCTGCCTGGCCGCGGAACGTGGCCGGGGTGAACCTGGGGGTGATGGTGGGCATCGGTGCCGCCGTCTTCGCCGTGGAGCCCCGCCTGCTACTGCCTGCGGTACTGGCGGTGGGGCTGGCCGGCGCCCCGGTGGTCCGTGTCGGGCAAGCCGCACCGATCCTGATACTGCCGCTGGCGGGCCTGGCGGCCTTCGCGCTCGCCACCCGGGCACATTCAGACAGGGACGCCGTCGGACTCGCACTCGTCGCGGTGGCGACCGGAGTCGGCCTGAGCCTGCTGCTGGAGAGCCGACTCAACCCGGCCCGGAGTCCCGGGCGCACGCAACAGGCACGCGTCGACCTGCTGACCGCGGCCGTCTGGCTGATCGGCGCGGACCTGGTGGTGGTGCTGCCCGCGCTGGTCGCGCGGCTGGTCCCGGGCGGCTCCGCAGCCCCGCTGGTGGGTGGTGTGTGCGCCCTGGCGCTGACGGGTCTGGGGCTGTTCACCCGTGGATGCACTCCACTCGCGCTCGCCTCGGGGACCCACGCCGGCGCCATCGAGGGCGCAAATGGGCCGCGCACGCCGCGAATTCCCGCGACTCCAGTCATCGGCTGGGTGGGGTTCGCGCTGCTGTGCCTGCAGGCGCTCGTCATCCTGGCGCGCGCGGATTCCGCGGGCGACCGGCTGGTGGCGGCACCGCTGGTGGTGCTGGGCCTGGTGCTCGCGGTGGCGGCGGCCCGCCTGTTGCTGCCCTGGCTGCGGCGCGCGGGCGCCGGCACGGCCACCGCCATCTCGCTCAGCGTGGCGCTGTGGTGGTCGGTAATGGTCCTCACCGGTGCGTCGGCGACCTCGTTGCTGGTCACCGGTGTGGTGCTGGCGACCGGCGCAGTGGGCATTGTGCTCGGCTTCCGGGCGCGGGCGGTCGCACTGCGCCACTACGGGCTGACACTAGTGATGCTGGTGGTGGTCAAGCTCGCGGTGCTGGACCTGGCGGACGGGAACTCGCTCACCCAGATCCTGGCACTGCTGGTGGCCGGGCTGGCGTGCTTCTGCCTGTCGTTGGTTTACAACCGTTTCGCGCACGAGCAGGCGAAGCGGAACGCGGCCGGGGCGGTCCCCGCCGGCGGCATCAGTCCAGCAGGTCGCGGTGGATCGTCGTATCCCCGGTGAGCTCGGGGTGGAAGGAGACGCCGATGATCCGCTGCTCTCCCTCCCCCTGCTCGACGCCGACGATCGCCGGCTCGGCCCCATAGCGGCCGCCGCCCTGCCAGGTTGAGCAGACGCGCACGCCGCCGCCCACCCGGGTCACGCGCGGTGCACGGATGAAGGCGGCCACGACGCTCCCGTCCTTCCAGGGCAGGCGGGCGGTGGCGGAGTCCGCCTGAGGGCCGAAGGCGTTGCGCTCGACGTCGACGTCCAGCACCCCCAGCGTCGCCAGGAGGATCACGCCCGCGCAGGTGCCGAGCGTCGGCACCCTGCGGGCGGCATCCCTGATGCCCTCGGTCAGGTCGAAGGCGGTCAGCAGCCGGTGCAGCGTCGTCGACTCCCCGCCTGGCAGCACGAGCGCCTCAATGCCCTCCAGGTCGCCGATCCGGCGCACCGGCCGGGGACGGTGGCCGAGCGCCTCGATCATGCGGGCGTGCTCGGCCACTCCTCCCTGAAGCGCCAGGACGCCGACGACGCGCCCGCTCACCAGCCGCGCTCCGCCAGCCGGTGCGGCGCGGGCAGGTCGGCCACGTTGATGCCCACCATCGCCTCGCCCAGCCCCCGGGACACCTCCGCGATCACGGCCGGGTCGTCGTAGGCGGCGGTGGCCCGGACGATCGCGGCCGCGCGGGCGGCGGGGTCGCCGGACTTGAATATGCCGGAGCCGACGAAGACGCCGTCGGCACCTAACTGCATCATCATGGCCGCATCGGCGGGGGTGGCGATCCCGCCGGCGGTGAACAGCACCACCGGCAGGTCCCCGCTGCGGGCTACCTCGGCCACCAGGTCGTAGGGAGCAGCCAGCTCCTTGGCGGCAACGTAGAGCTCGTCCTCACGCAGGCCGCGCAGGCGGGCGATCTCCTCCTTGATGGTGCGGATGTGACGGGTCGCCTCGGACACGTCCCCGGTGCCGGCCTCACCCTTGGAGCGGATCATGGCGGCGCCCTCGGCGATGCGCCGCAGGGCCTCACCCAGGTTCGTGGCACCGCAGACGAAGGGCACGGTGAAGCGCTGCTTGTCGATGTGGTGGGCGTAGTCCGCCGGCGACAGGACCTCGGACTCGTCGATGTAGTCCACGCCGAGGTGCTGTAGGACCTGCGCCTCGACGAAGTGGCCGATGCGGGCCTTGGCCATCACGGGGATGGAGACGGCGTCGATGATGGCGGAGATCAGGTCGGGGTCGGACATGCGGGCCACGCCGCCCTGGGCGCGGATATCGGCGGGGACGCGCTCAAGTGCCATGACGGCGACGGCGCCGGCGTCCTCGGCGATGCGCGCCTGCTCCGGGGTAACCACATCCATGATCACGCCGCCCTTGAGCATGTCGGCCAGGCCCCGTTTGACCAGGGGCGAGCCGGTGCCCGCGGGAATGGCAGCGGAATCGGGGACGGCGGGAGTTGCGCGTGTGCTCATGGCGCCATGCTCGCGACACCGGTGGGCCATTGTCTGGTCCACAATGGGGACAATTCTCTGGACCACCGGCTAGCCTGTGTCGGAGATGGCGGCGGTTTGCGCAGCCGACGCGCTCGGTTCAACAGGTATGGGAGGCGGTCGGGTGATCATCGACCACGGGCAGCCACTCCCCCAGCAGGTCGTGGTGGACATCCGCGGCCGCGTGGCGCGCGGCGAGCTCGCACCTGGGGACCCGCTCCCCGCCACCCGACTGCTCGCACGGGAGCTCGGCATTTCGCGTGGGAGCGTCGTGACCGCCTACGAGCAGCTCGTGGCCGAGGGCTTTCTCACCGCCACGCACGGTGGCACCCGCGTCAACCCGGAGCTGCCCCGGCCGTTGCCGCAACGGCGTGCACGCCCCGCCGGCGCGCCTGCGGACTCTCAACCCACCGAGCTGAGGCCGGGGGCACCGGTCACCGGGGTACTCACCACCGGCCTGTGGCGCTCCGCCTGGCGGGCCGCCGCCGCGGATCCGCGACCGCACCCCGCCTCCGGCTCCGCCGAGCTGCGCGAGCTCCTGGCCACCCATATTCGGCGCACCCGCCAGGTCGACGTCGATCCGGAACGCATTCTGGTGACGGCGGGGGCGCGCGATGGCCTGCGGCTGGCCCTGGCCGCGCTGGGCGGCCGCGGGAGCGCCTCAGGCACGGGGACGCTGGCGGTCGAGGAGCCCGGCTACCCCTCACTCACCGGCATTCCCCGGGCGCTGGGCTGGCGCACGGTCCCGGTCGACACCGCCGCCTTCCGGGAGGCTCCCACATCGCCGGCACTTCCCGCCGGGGCGCAGGCGGTGCTGGTCACGCCGAATCACCAGTTCCCGTGGGGCGAGCGCATGCCCGCCGGGCAGCGCCTGTCCCTGTTGGGGGCGGCGCGCCGGGCAGAGGCGATGATCATTGAGGATGACTACGACGCCGAGCTGCGCAGCGCGCCCGCACCCCTGCTGTCCCTGGACCCCGGCGAGCGGGTCATCATGCTCGGCTCCTTTGCGAAGACCCTGAGCCCCGCCGTCGGCCTGGGCTACCTGGTGGCGCCCGCGCCGCTGCTGGAGCGGATGCGCCCGCTGTGCGTGCCCGTGTCCGGGATCGTGCAGGACGCGATGACCCGCTTCCTCGCCCAGGACGGCCTGCGCCGGCACGTGGCCCGGGCGCGTCGGATCGAGCGGCAGCGGCGGGCGCTGTTCACCGAGGTGTTCCCGGAGGGCGTACCCATGGAGGGTGGGCTCCACGCCGTCGTCCTGCTGGCGCCGCAGGCGGATGAGGCGGGCGCCGTGGCCGCGTGTCACCGCGCGGGTTTGGGAGTCGCCGGAATGTCCGCGTACTGGGCCTCACCGGGAGCGGCAGCCGGCCCGGGCGTGGTGCTCGGCCTGGGCGCGCGCACGCCCGAGCGCCTGCGGGAGCTGCTGATACGGCTGCGGGAGGCGCTCGCCCCCTACGGTCCTAGGCCCCGGCCGGAGCGCGCCGCCCGGGACTAGCGGAACCGGTCCGCAGCCCCGGCGGCGGAGCCGGTCAGCTCGCCGCCCGGCGCTGCTCGAGCAGCTCCTTGAGGTAGTGGCCGGTCCAGGAGCCCTCGACCTCGGCGACCTGCTCGGGGGTGCCGGTGGCAACCACGGTGCCGCCGTTCTTGCCTCCCTCGGGGCCCATGTCGATGATCCAGTCGGCGTTGGCGATGACATCCAGGTTGTGCTCGATCACCACCACGGAGTTGCCCTTGTCCACCAGTCCCTGCAGTACCGCCAGGAGCTTGCGGATGTCCTCGAAGTGCAGGCCGGTGGTGGGCTCGTCCAGCACGTAGATGGTGCGGCCGGTGGAGCGGCGCTGCAGCTCGGTGGCGAGCTTGACGCGCTGGGCCTCACCGCCGGACAGGGTGGTGGCGGCCTGCCCCAGGCGCACGTAGCCGAGTCCCACCTCCACCAGCGTGTTCAGGTGGCGGGCGATGATGGGGGTGGCGGCGAAGAAGTCGGCGGCCTGGCTGATGGTCATGTCCAGGACGTCGGCGACCGTGGCGTCCTTGTAACGGATCTCCAGCGTCTCCCGGTTGTAGCGGGCGCCGCCGCACACCTCGCAGGGCACGTACACGTCCGGCAGGAAGTTCATCTCGATCTTGAGGGTGCCGTCGCCCTTGCAGGCCTCGCAGCGTCCGCCCTTGACGTTGAAGGAGAACCGACCGGGGCCGTAGCCGCGCATCTTCGACTCCGGCACCTGCGCGAAGATCTTGCGGATGTGGTCCCACACGCCCGTGTAGGTGGCCGGGTTGGAGCGCGGCGTGCGGCCGATGGGCGACTGGTCCACGTGCACGACCTTGTCCAGGTTGTCCAGGCCGCGCACGGTCTTGTGCCGCCCGGGCACGCCCCGGGCGTGGTTAAGCCGGTTTGCGAGCACCTGGTAGAGGATCGAATTGACCAGGGAGGACTTCCCGGAGCCGGACACGCCGGTGACGGCCGTGAACACGCCCAGCGGGAAGGTGACGGTGACGTCCCTGAGGTTGTTCTCCCGGGCGCCGACGACGGTGACCGCCTTCCCCTTGACGGGCTTGCGGCGGCTGGCGGGCACCTCGATGGCGCGGCGGCCCGCCAGGTAGTCGCCGGTGACGGAGCCGCGGGCCTGAAGCAGGCCGGCGACCTCGCCGGCGTAGACGACCTGGCCGCCCTTCTCCCCCGCCCCGGGGCCGATGTCCACCACGTAGTCGGCCGAGCGGATGGTCTCCTCGTCGTGCTCCACAACGATCAGGGTGTTGCCCAGGTCCCGCAGGCGCTCCAGGGTGTCGATGAGGCGGGTGTTGTCCCGCTGGTGCAGGCCGATGCTGGGCTCGTCCAGCACGTACAGGACGCCGACCAGCCCGGAGCCGATCTGGGTGGCCAGGCGGATGCGCTGCGCCTCGCCCCCGGACAGGGTGGCGGCGCCGCGGGACAGGCTCAGGTAGTCCAGGCCGACGTCGACGAGGAAGCCCAGGCGGGCGGCGATCTCGCTGAGGACGCTGCCGGCGATCTGCGCGGCCTGGCCGGTCAGCTCCAGCCCGGCCAGGAAGTCACGGCACTCGCTGATGGACAGGTCGCACAGCTGGGCGATGGACTTATCGCCCACGCGCACCGCCAGCACCTCCGGCTTGAGCCGGGTGCCGTTGCAGACGGGACAGGGGACCTCCCGCATGTACCCCTCGTAGCGCTCCTTGGACCATTCGGACTCGGTCTCGTCGTGCTTGCGCATGACGTAGTTGAGGGCGCCCTCGAAGCCGGTGGAGTAGATGCGCTCCCGGCCCCAGCGGTTGCGGTAGCGGACCTTGATCTCGAAGTCCTTGCCGCGCAGGATCGCGTCCTTGGCGCGCTCGGGCAGCGCGCGCCAAGGGGTATCGACGTCGAAGGACAGTTCCTCGCCCAGCGCCTTGAGCTGGCGGGTGAAGTACTTCTGGTGGCTGGCCCAGGGGGCGACTGCGCCCTCGGCCAGGGTGAGTTCCTCATCGGGGACGACGAGCTCGGGGTCGACCTCCAGTCGGCTGCCGATGCCGGTGCAGGCGGGGCAGGCGCCGTAGGGGGCGTTGAAGGAGAAGGTGCGCGGCTCCATCTCGTCCAGTTGGAGCGGGTGCTCGTTGGGGCAGGCGCGCTTCTCGGAGTAGCGGCGAGTGCGGCCGGGGTCGTCCTCGGGCAGATCCACCAGGTCGATGATGACCAGGCCGTCGGCGAGCTCCAGGGCGGTCTCCACCGAGTCGGTCAGCCGCTGGCGGATGCCCTCGCGCACCACCAGCCGGTCGACGACCACCTCGATGTTGTGCTTGAGCTTCTTGTTCAGGGCGGGCACCTCCCCCAGGCGGTGGGTGGCGCCGTCGACGCGGACGCGGGAGAAGCCGCGGCCCTGCAGCTCGGTGAACAGTTCGGTGTACTCGCCCTTGCGGCCGCGGATGACGGGGGCGAGCACCTGGAAGCGGGTGCCGTCCTCCATCTCGCGGATGTGGTCGACGATCTGCTGAGGGGTCTGGGAGGAGATGACGGCGTCGCAGACGGGGCAGTGCTGGATGCCGGCGCGCGCATACAGCAGGCGCAGGTAGTCGTAGACCTCGGTGACGGTGCCGACCGTGGAGCGGGGGTTGCGGGAGGTGGACTTCTGGTCGATGGACACCGCCGGGGACAGCCCCTCGATGAAGTCGACGTCGGGCTTGTCCATCTGGCCGAGGAACTGGCGGGCGTAGGAGGACAGCGACTCCACGTAGCGGCGCTGCCCCTCGGCGAAGATCGTGTCGAAGGCGAGGGAGGACTTGCCCGAGCCGGACAGGCCGGTGAAGACGATCATCTTGTCCCGCGGGAGGTCGATGCCGATGCCCTGCAGGTTGTGCTCGCGGGCGCCACGGATGATGAGGGAGTCGTTCACGGGGTCAGAGTGTAGGGCCAAGGCCCCGCTTTCGTACACCCGTTCGACTGCGTGAGGCGAAGCGGTGGACCCACGTTTGCCGGGCGCCAGCGCCACCACCCTCATAGACCCCTCCGGCGCGGCGTCAACGGCCCGCCGGCGCCCCTGACCGCCCGTACACGTCTCAACGGTCCCTCGCCCGGCACCGCCGCGGAGGCTCCCGAGCCGCCGCTCCCGCCTCTTCCTGGGCGGCGGGCAGACGTTTTACGACCTTGGGGTACGTTTTACGACCCCGGGGTGGTCGTAAAACGTACCCCAAGGTCGTGAACTGCGACAGATCACCGCGATAGGTCTCCCCCACGGGCACGGACAAGACCGGATCGCCCACCACGGCCGCGACCCGATGGCTAGGCTGACCGCATGAGCAAGATCTTCACCGTCGAGTACCACTACGTCACCGACCAGGACGAGGCCATGGCCGAGGTCCGCCCCACCCACCGCGCCTTCAACGCCGCGCTGGCCGAGCAGGACCGGCTGCTCGCCGCCGGCCCCTACGTGGGCACGCACGATGCGCTCATCGTGGTGCGCGCCGACGACGCCGCTGGCGCCCTGGCCCTGCTGGAGGAGGACCCCTTCAACCAGGCGGGCTTCATAGCCGAGCGCATCGCACGCGAGTACAATCCTGTTATTGGTCGACTAGCATAAGTCTTAACATAACGCATTACACAAAACCAACTCAAAGGACCCTGACATGAACAACTCAATAGACCGAACCGCGACACCCGAAGCTAGAATCAGCCTCCTTAACTCACTAGGCACAAGTGGCATAGGTGAGAACAGAGACCTATTCAAGCACGAAATCGAATTTCAAAGAATAATAACAAACTCTAATACTTCCATCTTCAGGCCACTTCAACTGTCCTGCGATACTCTGACAGAGTTTCCAAACCTTCAGGTTGCATACATAATCGACGCATTTGATCTACTCCCCACTCGGCCTGATCTCGCGTTTGATTCAATGTGGAAGGCGCTAGAAGCAGGTATCCACGACGACAATAACACTAACGACCCTAACATGGTCGTCGAACTAAACAAACTCGCAGACACACTCCCGACAGAAACAAGTCAACTACTATGGAAATCGACGCCCGGATTAGCGAAAGTAAAACTCATGCGACGCATCATGGAGCCCAAGGCGGAAGCCCCAACAGGATCCTGGGACAATGGCAAGCTCTTTACCTGGCAAAAGGACCCAAAGCGGAAAGCCCTAATCTCCGATATTCAAAAAGAGCTCACTCGAATGGAACAAGAACTGTCAACAAAAGCCATCAGTAAAACCGAGATACGGCGACAGCTCGGCATGTTTCTCGCCAATACCATGCTTCAAGGGAAGCTTAGTACGCCCACGGCAGATAAACCAATTCCCGGTAACCTCAGCAGCGTTATATTACTGCTGTTTTTGTACGGAATGCGGAACGACCGCACTCACGCAAACAGCACGCCCGCTTTTCTTAAACAGAACGCAGTCCTTCGCGACTACGCCTACCATTACTACTGCGTGGTCGCTGTATATGCGATTCTCATGACCGTTCGAGCAACAAAACTCAACGGCCCAAATCTCACATCCGGCAACGTCAGAAAGAATGCAGCCGAGAACCTCCGTATCGCAGAAGCCCTCTTTGGTGACGCCTGGCAATAGGCGACATAGGTCGCCGTTTCTAGCGGCAATCTGCACATTCTTCTCCGGCAAGAGTATACGGCCGACCACTTACAAGCATACGAGCGTGAACCCTATTACTCAGCCATCAGAATCAGGGCCGCACGCAATGAAAGAATCGCCCATACCCTGGTGTAACCGTTTCTTCGATCACTCATTCGCGTCCCTGCACGAATAATTCACCAGGCCCCGGGCCTGCAGGTACGCGACCAGGCGCGGGCGCGCCAGGTACACCGCCTCAATGCCGGCCACGGCGGCAGCGGACACGATCAGCACGACCCACCAGGTGCCCGCCGCGGGCCAGGCCAGCAGGAAGAAGTCACGCACCGCGGGCACGAACACACCCAGCACCGCGATCCCGGCCATCGCCGCCACCAGGCCGAGCCGCCAGCCCAGCAGCGGCCGGGCCGTCAAGGTGAGCAGCCACAGTCCGGCGCAGACCAGCACCAGGGTGGCGCCGGTAGTCACCTGCGCCTGCTCCGCCCCGGAGGCCACCAGCCAGGTGCGGGCCGCCAGCGTGGCGCAGCCGGCCACCAGCCCGGCCGGCACCGCCAGGGTCAGCACCCGCCCCAGGAAGCCCGCCCGGTAGCGGCGGGAGTTGGGCGCCAGCGCGAGGATGAAGGCGGGGATGCCGATGGTCAGGGACGACACGATGGTCAGCTGCCGCGGCAGGAACGGGTAGGCGATGGCGGTCAGGGACACCACCACGGCGATCAGCGAGGCGTAGACCGTCTTGGCCAGGAACAGGGAGGCGATGCGCTCGGTGTTGGCCATGACCCGCCGCCCCTGCGCCACCACGCCCGGCAGGGCGGAGAACTCCCCCTTCAGCAGCACCAGGCGGGCGACCGCCTTGGTGGCGGGCGCCCCGTTGCCCATGGCGATGCCCAGGTCGGCGTCTTTCAGAGCCAGGGCGTCGTTGACGCCGTCGCCGGTCATGGCCACCACCCGGCCCCGCGACTTGAGCGCCCGCACGAAGGCGCGCTTCTGCTCGGGAGTCACCCGCCCCAGCACGCTCGCACCCTCCAGGGCGTCGGCCAGGCGCTCGGCCTCCGGGCCGTCCGGGTCCGGCTCCTGCGACAGGGTGCGGGCGTCGACGGCGACCGGCGCCCCGCCGTCCGGGCCGGTTACGCCCGCCCGACGGGCGACGGCGGCCACGGTGTCCGGGTTGTCCCCGGAGATCACCTTCACCTCCACGCCCTGCTGCCGGAAGTAGTCGAGGGTCCGGGCGGCGTCGGGGCGGATCTCCTCGGCCAGCACCGCCAGCGCCGCCGGCTCCAGTCCGCCGGGCAGCAGGTGGTCCTCGGCGTCCTCGCCGCAGGGCTCGCTCGCGCGCGCCAGCGCCACCACCCGGGCGCC
Organism: Actinomyces succiniciruminis; assembly: GCF_900002405.1. Lineage (GTDB taxonomy): Bacteria > Actinomycetota > Actinomycetes > Actinomycetales > Actinomycetaceae > Actinomyces > Actinomyces succiniciruminis. The sequence goes on from NZ_LK995535.1 coordinate 58,360, forward strand.
GTCGGCGGCGCGCTCACGCGCCCGCGCCAGCACGACGTCGGCCCCCGGGGCGGAAGCCAGGATGATCTCGGGGGCGCCGAGCACCCAGGTGACGGCGTCGTAGCGGACCGCCGACCACTTGCGCCGTGAGGAGAAGGGTACGGCCGCCTCCACCGTGCGGGCTCGGGCCGCGGCGGCCCGCTCCCCCAGGTACCGCTCCTCGGCCAGGCCGCGGGCAATGGCGACGGCGGTGGCGTTGGGATCCTCGCCGTCGCTGAGGGCGGCCAGGGCCTCCAGGACCCCCCGGCCCGGGGCGCCGCCGTCGGGGGCGGTGACCTCCTCCAGGCGGATGGATCCGGTGGTGATGGTGCCGGTCTTGTCCAGGCACAGGGTGTCCACGCGGGCCAGTACCTCGACCGCGGGCAGCTCCTGCACCAGCACGTTGCGGCGGGCCAGGGCCAGGGAGGCCGTGGCGAAGTTGACGGAGGTGAGCAGCACCAGTCCCTGCGGCACCATGCCGACCACGCCCGCGATGCCCGCCACCAGTGCCGCCTGCCACTGCCCGGAGGTGAGCGCCTGCGCCACGCCGCCGTTCTGCCGCAACTGCGACCAGAACAGCAGCAGGGCGACGGGCACGATCACCCAGGAGATCCAGCGCAGCACCCGGTTGGTGCCCTCCTGCAGTTCGGAGGTGACCACCGAGTAGCGGCGCGCCTCCCGGGCCAGCCGGTGGGCGTAGGCGTCGGCGCCGACCGCCGTCGTCCGCACCAGAGCCGTGCCGGCGGTGACGGTGGTACCGGACATGACCCGGTCCCCCGGACCGGGACGGACGGAGGCGGACTCGCCGGTGAGAATGGACTCGTCCAGCTCCAGGTTGTCACTGGCCAGTACAATGGCGTCCGCGGGCACCTGCTCGCCGCTGCGCAGCCGCAGCACGTCGTCGAGCACCACCTCCGCCACCTCCACGTCCTGCTCGACGCCGTCACGCAGAACATGCGCGCGGGGGGCATCCAGCACCGACAGGCGGTCCAGGGCCCGCTTGGCGCGCACCTCCGCAATGGTGCCGGTGGCCGTGTTCAGCAGCAGCACGAAGCCGAACAGGGCGTCCTTCCAGGAGCCGAACAGGAGGATCAGCACCAGGGCCGTGCCCAGGATCGCGTTGAACACCGTGAAGACATTGGCGCGCAGGATCGCGACGGCCGAACGCGAGGTCGTGTCCCGGTAGGCGTTGGTCTGCCCCGCCGCTACGCGCTGGGCGACCTCCCGGCTCGTCAGCCCGGTCGTATCCGCGGCCTCTGCGGGCACGGTAGCGGTGGATGTCGGGTTCACGGGGTCAGCATGTACTTTCCAGCCCGGAAATACCTGAGAAGCTCTCAGCGTGTCCGCGGCTCAGGCACCGGACTGTGCCGTGACGGCGCCCTCGGATTCGCCGATGGCGTTGCTGCTGCCCGCGGCCTCCCGTGCGGCCCGGCGGGCCCGGTGCCGGGAGACGAGCACGGAGGCGGCCACGGTGATCAGGATGACCACCACGATGAAGCCGAGCGAGGCGCCGATGTCCGGCTCGGGGACGACCTCCCAGGGCTCGCCACCGTTGATGAAGGGCACCTCGTTGGTGTGCAGGGCGTGGTTGACCAGCTTGAAGCCGATGAAGGCCAGGATGGCGGCCAGTCCGTAGTGCAGGAAGATCAGCCGGTCCAGCAGCCCGTCGATCAGGAAGTACAGCTGCCGCAGGCCCAGCAGGGAGAAGGCGTTCGCGGCGAAGACCAGGTAGGGCTCCTTGGTCAGCGAGTAGATCGCCGGAATGGAGTCGACGGCGAACATGACGTCGGCGGTGCCGATGGCGATCACGCACAGCAGCATGGGGGTGATCATGGTGCGTCCGGCGTGGCGGTGAATGAGCTTGCCGCCGACGAATCCGTCGGTCATGGGCACGACCTTCGCCACCATGCGCACAAAGCCGGTGGGGTGGTACTCCTCATCCTGGTGCGCGTCGGGCTCCTCCAGGCCCTCACGGGCCTGGGAGAAGGCGGTCCACAGCAGCCAGGCGCCGAACAGGTAGAAGATCCAGGAGAAGTTCTCAATCAGCGCGGCACCGGCCATGATGAAGGCGAAGCGCAGCACCAGGGAGATGATGATGCCGGCCAGCAGCACCTCCTGCTGGTACTTCCGGGGCACCCGGAAGGCGGAGATCATGATGACGAACACGAAGAGGTTGTCGATGCTCAGCGCCTTCTCGGTGATGTACCCGGCGAAGTACTCCTGGCCGTAAGTGCCGCCCCAAATCGCCCAGACGATCCCGCCGAAGACGACGGCCATGGCGATATAGCCGATCGACCACTGGGCCGCCTCTTTGAGCGTGGGCTCGTGCGGGGTGCGGACGTGACCGACGATGTCGATCGTGATCATCGTGATGATGATGGCGGCCAGGGCGAGCCAGCCGAGGGCGTGGACATCCACTGCATGTACCTCCGGTACGGTGCTGGTACCGGAGGTCTCCCCCCGCCAGGGGCGCGACTGCGTGCCGCGCCTGCTGGCCTGCGACGCCGGGGGCCGGGGCTGCCGCGGTGCGGTTGCCGTCCGGTCCGCCGTGATGACGACGTCGCCGTTGCTGGGAGTACTCCCCTCCGTATGGGCTTATGGGCCGAGTCTATCGCCGCGGGGTGCCGGACCCGCCACCCCCGCGCGGCCGGAAACGGTGTGTGTTTGCCGACGTCGACGACGCCGCGACCCGCTGCGCAGCACGCCCGGGCGCGGCGGACGCACCGCCGCATCAGGCGGTGGCCCGCATGTCCCGCAGCTCCTTCTTCAGATCCTGGATCTCGTCGCGCAGGCGGGCGGCCAACTCGAAGTGCAGATCCTCCGCGGCGGCGTGCATCTGGTCGGTCAGCTCCTGGATCAGCCCCGCCAGGTCGGACTGGGCCGTCCCGGCGAGCTTCTCGCGCACGGTCGCCTCGGCCGCCTGCTTGCGGCGGGAGACGACCTGCTTCTCCTCGTGTCCGCGGTAGCCGCCGGCCAGCAGCTCGGCGGTGTCCACGTCCTCGCGGGCGAGCATGTCGGTGACGTCGGCGATCTTCTTGCGCAGCGGCTGCGGGTCGATGCCGTGCTCGGCGTTGTAGGCCAGCTGCTTGGTGCGGCGCCGCTCGGTCTCCTCAATGGCCTCCGTCATGGCGGGGGTGACCTGGTCGGCGTACATGTGCACCTCACCGGAGACGTTGCGGGCGGCCCGCCCGATCGTCTGAATCAGGGAGGTGGAGGAGCGCAGGAAGCCCTCCTTGTCGGCGTCGAGGATCGCCACCAGGGAGACCTCCGGCAGGTCCAGGCCCTCGCGCAGCAGGTTGATGCCGACCAGCACGTCGAACTCCCCCAGCCGCAGCGAGCGGAGGATCTCCACGCGGCGCAGCGTGTCGACGTCGGAGTGCAGGTACTCCACGCGCACGCCCCGGTCGGCGAGGTATGTGGTCAGGTCCTCGGCCATGCGCTTGGTCAGGGTGGTGACCAGGACGCGCTCGTGCTTCTCGACGCGACGGCGCACCTCCTCGAGCAGGTCGTCGATCTGCCCCTCGGTGGGCTTGACCACGATCTTGGGGTCCACCAGCCCGGTGGGGCGGATGATCTGCTCCACCACGCCGTCGGCGCGCTGGAGTTCATACGGGCCGGGGGTGGCGGACAGGTAGACGGTCTGCCCGACCCGGTCCTCGAACTCGGCGAAGGTCAGGGGCCGGTTGTCCAGGGCGGAGGGCAGCCGGAAGCCGTGCTCCACCAGGGTGCGCTTACGCGAGGCGTCGCCCTCGTGCATGGCGCCGATCTGGGGGACGGTCACGTGGGACTCGTCGATCACCAGCAGGAAGTCCTCGGGGAAGTAGTCCAGCAGCGTGTTGGGGGGCGTGCCCGGGGAGCGGCCGTCGATGTGCATCGAGTAGTTCTCCACGCCGGAGCAGGTGCCGATCTGGCGGAGCATCTCCAGGTCATAGGTGGTGCGCATGCGCAGGCGCTGCGCCTCCAGCAGCTTGCCGTCGCGCTCCAGCACCGCCAGGCGGTCGGCCAGTTCCTCCTCGATGCCGGCGATGGCCCGCTCCATGCGTTCGGGCCCGGCCACGTAGTGGGAGGCAGGGAACACGTAGACCTCGTCCACCCGGTCAATGACCTCGCCGGTGACCGGGTGCAGAGTGGCCAGGGCGTCGATCTCGTCGCCGAAGAACTCGACTCTGATGGCCAGCTCCTCATACATGGGGATGATCTCCACCGTGTCCCCGCGCACGCGGAAGGTACCGCGGGTGAAGTCGATGTCGTTGCGCGTGTACTGCATGGTGACGAAGCGGCGCAGCAGCTCGTCGCGGTCAATCTGCTCCCCCACGCGCAGGGGCGTCATGCGGTCGACGTACTCCTGGGGGGTGCCCAGGCCGTAGATGCAGGACACGGAGGAGACCACCACCACGTCCCGGCGGGTGAGCAGGGAGTTGGTGGCGGAGTGCCGCAGCCGCTCAACCTCGTCGTTGATGGAGGAGTCCTTCTCGATGAAGGTGTCCGTCTGGGGGACGTAGGCCTCCGGCTGGTAGTAGTCGTAGTAGGAGACGAAGTACTCCACCGCATTGTTCGGCAGCAGTTCGCGGAACTCGGCGGCCATCTGGGCGGCGAGGGTCTTGTTGGGCTCCAGGATGAGGGTGGGGCGCTGCACCTGCTCCACCAGCCACGCCGTGGTGGCCGACTTGCCGGTGCCGGTGGCACCCAGCAGCACGATGTCCTTCTCCCCCGCGTTCAGCCGCTCGGTGAGCTCGGCGATGGCGGTGGGCTGGTCGCCCGACGGGGTGTATGGGCTGATGACCTCGAAGCGCTTCTGGGCGCGCTGCAGGTCGGTGACAGGACGCATGGCCCAAGGCTACGCGGCGCAGAACATGACCGTGAGGGCGCGGGGCACTACGGGCCGCTAGTCCGCTGCGGGCGCAAGCCGACCGATCCACAACGCATCGACCGCGTCGGCCAGCTGCCCCCGGGTGCCGGAGTTCGACAGTACGACGTCGGCGACGGCGCGGCGCTCGGCGTCGGAGGCCTGGACCGCGATCCGGGCCAGGGCCTGCTCACGGCTCAGGCCGCGCTGCATGAGTCGAGCCAGCCGGGTCTCCAGCTCGGCCTCCACCACGACGACGACGTCGAACAGGTCCTGCATCTGCTCCTCCACCAGGAGGGGCACGTCGTAGACGGCCACCTGCCCGGCAGGGACCGCTTCCAACCGAGCCCACGCCTGCTCGGCGATGCGTGGCAGCAGAATCTCCTCCAGCCGGGCGCGCCGCACCGGGTCTGCAAAGACGATCCGCCCCAGCGCGGCCCGGTCCAGGGCGCCGTCGGAGGCCAGAAGCTGTCGGCCGAATTCGGCGGCGATCTCGGCCAGCCCCTGGGTGCCGGGCGCGACCACTTCCCGTGAGACGGCGTCGGCGTCCACAACCACTGCGCCGTGCTCGGCCAGCAGCCGGGCGACCTCCGACTTGCCCGCGCCGATGCCACCGGTGAGCCCGACGTACAGGGCGCGGCCTTCGGGGCTGTGCGCGGGCAGGCGGCGCGGGCGGTGGGCGGCGTGCGAGGCGTTAGTCATGGCACCATCATGCCCGCCTAGCCCTCGGTCAGTTTCAAGCCGGCCACACACGCTACCAGCCCCGTGAGCAGCAATATCCGTACCAGGGACACCGGTTCGGCGCCGGTGGCCATGGCCCACACCGCGGTCGTGGCGGCCCCCACCGCGGTCCACACCGCGTAGCCGGTACCGACGGGAATCTCACGCAGCGCGTATGCGAGCCCACCCATGGAGGTAAAGCAGGCGGCGAAGAAGACGAGCGTCGGCACCAGGCGTGTGAGCCCCTCAGAACGGCTCAGCGCGGTTGCCCAGACGGCCTCGAACAGGCCGGAACCGATCAAAATCAGCCAGGACATGTATGCCCCTTCCGTGGGGCCGTCCCCGAGTGTTACCCATGGGCTCCGGGTCGTCCCGGGCAGTGCCAGGTTATCAGCGGTCCAAACAGAGGGAAGTAATCCAAACAGAGAAAAGCGGTCCAAACGCGCCACACACCGAACCGGTCCACACGCGATTGGGGCCCGCCCACCGGGTGGTGGACGGGCCCCAATCGTGGTTGCTCATCGGGCGCGAGGGCCGAGACGAGTGCCGCCTGTGCGGCCGAGGTCAGTTACCGGTCAGCTTCTCACGCAGCGCGGCGAGCGCCTCGTCGGAGGCCAGCGTGCCGGTGGCCTCGGGCTGAGCCGAGGAGAAGGAGGTGGCGTCCGCGGGGGCGGCGCTGCCGTCCTCCTGGTCCTCCTCCAGGGCGCGCGCAACCTGGGCCTTGTGGGCCTCCCACCGGGCCTGCGCGGCCGCGTACTCGGCCTCCCAGGCCTCGCGCTGCGCCTCGTAGCCCTCGAGCCACTCGTTGGTCTCCGGGTCGAAGCCCTCGGGGTACTTGTAGTTGCCGTTCTCGTCGTACTCGGCGGCCATACCGTACAGCGACGGGTCGAAGTCGTCGGAGTTCGGGTCGACGCCGTCGTTGGCCTGCTTGAGCGACAGGGAGATGCGGCGGCGGTCCAGGTCGATGTCGATGACCTTGACGAAGACCTCGTCGCCGACCTTGACGACCTGCTCGGGCACCTCCACGTGGCGCTGAGCCAGCTCGGAGATGTGCACCAGGCCCTCGATGCCGTCCTCGACGCGCACGAACGCGCCGAAGGGGACGAGCTTGGTGACCTTGCCGGGCACGACCTGGCCGATGGCGTGCGTGCGGGCGAAGGCCTGCCACGGGTCCTCCTGGGTCGCCTTCAGCGACAGGGAGACGCGCTCGCGGTCGAAGTCGACGTCGAGCACCTCGACGGTGACCTCCTGGCCCACCTCGACGACCTCGGACGGGTGGTCGATGTGCTTCCAGGACAGCTCGGAGACGTGGACGAGGCCGTCCACGCCGCCCAGGTCCACGAAGGCGCCGAAGTTGACGATGGAGGAGACCACGCCGGTGCGCACCTGGCCCTTCTGCAGGGTCTGCAGGAAGTTGGTGCGAACCTCGGACTGGGTCTGCTCCAGCCAGGCGCGGCGGGACAGGACCACGTTGTTGCGGTTCTTGTCCAGCTCGATGATCTTGGCCTCGAGCTCGCGGCCAACGTAGGGCTGCAGATCGCGCACGCGACGCATCTCCACCAGGGAGGCGGGCAGGAAGCCGCGCAGGCCGACGTCGAGGATGAGGCCGCCCTTGACGACCTCGATGACGGTGCCGGACACGACGCCGTCCTCCTCCTTGATGCGTTCGATGGTGCCCCAGGCGCGCTCGTACTGGGCGCGCTTCTTGCTCAGCAGCAGGCGGCCCTCCTTGTCCTCCTTCTGGAGAACCAGGGCCTCGATCTCGTCGCCGACGGAGACAATCTCCTCGGGGTCGACATCGTGCTTGATCGACAGTTCGCGAGCGAGGATGACGCCCTCGGTCTTGTAGCCGATGTCAAGCAGGACCTCATCGCGGTCCACCTTGACAACGGTGCCCTCGACGATGTCGCCGTCATCGAAGTACTTGATGGTCTCGTCGACGGCGGCGAGGATCTCCTCGGTCGAGCCGATGTCGTTGACGGCGACCGGGGCGGGGCTGGGCGTGGTTGTGGTCATTGAGTGGTTGCTCCGAATATGGACAGAAGGGTCGGGTCAGTAGATTCCACACGTCCCCCGCCGCACGGGCCGGCCCGGACCGGCACCGCACCACGGTTGGGTGCCGCGAACGGCGCCCAGGGGCGTGCGCGTCAGACCATACCAGCACGTTCCCAATCCGTGACTTGTAGGCGGGTCACAAACCGTGCCCGCATTTGCGTGGAATACCTCACGCCGTACTCCTGAAACACGCCCACGACGAAGGATCAGTGGGCGGCGTCACGCCAGGTGGCGCCGCGTCCCACGGACACGTCCAGGGGCACGGACAGTGTGGCCGCCCCGCTCATGCGCGTGCGCACCAGCTCCTCGACGGCGTCGGCCTCCCCGGGAGCGACCTCCAGCAGCAGCTCGTCATGGATCTGCAGCAGAATGCGCGAGCGCAGGCCGGCGGCGACCAGGCTCTCGGCGACGTCAACCATGGCCTGCTTAACGATGTCGGCGGCGCTGCCCTGGATGGGGGCGTTCAGGGCGGCGCGCTCGGCCATCTCCCGGCGCTGCCGATTGTCGCTGTTCAGGTCCGGCAGGTAGCGGCGGCGACCGAACATGGTTTCGGTCCATCCGTCGCGGCGCGCCTGCTCGACCACGTGCTCCAGGTAGTCGCGCACGCGGCCGAAGCGGGCGAAGTACGCCTCCCGCAACGCGGCCGCCTCGGCGGTGTCCACACCCAGCTGCCGGGCCAGCCCGAAGGTGGACAGCCCATAGGCCAGCCCGTAGCTCATGGCCTTGACGTGGCTGCGCTGCTGGGGGGTGACCTCGTCGACGCCGATGCCGTGCACCATGGCTGCGACGTAGCGGTGCAGGTCCTCCCCGGAGCGGAATGCCTCGATCAGGGCGGCGTCGCCGGACAGGTGCGCCATGATGCGCATTTCGATCTGGGAGTAGTCGGCCGTCAGCAGGCACTCGTAGCCGGCCCCGACGGTGAAGGCCTCGCGGATGCGCATGCCCTCCTCGGTGCGGGCGGGGATGTTCTGCAGGTTCGGGTCGGTGGAGGACAGCCGGCCGGTGGCGGCGATGGTCTGCTGGAAGGTGGTGTGGATGCGACCGTCGGGGAGGATGGCCTTGCGCAGCCCCTCCACGGTCTGGCGCAGCTTGATGGCGTCGCGGTGCTCGAGCAGGTGCTCCAGGAACGGGTGACTGGTCTTGGCGTACAGGGAGGCCAGCGCGTCGGCGTCGGTGGTGTAGCCGGTCTTGGTGCGGCGGGTCTTGGGCATCTTCAGTTCGTCGAAGAGCACCGTCTGCAGCTGTTTGGGGCTGGAGAGGTTGAGTTCGTGCCCGGCGGCGGCGAAGGCGCCCTCGGCGGCGTGGGTGACGCGGGCGTCCAGTTCGGTCTCGCGCGCGGCCAGGACGTCGTCGTCGACGGCGATGCCGGCGTCCTCCATTTGCGTCAGGGTGGCGGCCACCGGCATCTCCAGGTCGGTGAACAGTTCCAGCACGCCGCGCCGGCGCATCTGCTCCTCCAGGGCCCGCTGCAGGGGCAGCAGCACGGCGGCGCGGCGCGCGGCGGCCAGCGCCGCGGCCGCCGGGGCGTCGCCGGCCAGGGAGTCCAGGTCGAAGGCGGTCTGCGGCTGGTCGTCGGGCGCGGCGGCCAGCGCCTCCAGGTCGATGCCGAGCCACCGTTGCGCCAGCGAGCCGACATCGTAGGAGCGCTGTTCGGGGCGGCACAGGTAGCCGGCGAGCGACGGGTCGGCCACCACCCCGTCCAGGTCGATGCCGCGTGCGTGCAGGGCGTGCCAGGAGCCCTTGGCGTCGGCCACAACCTTGGGGCGGTCGGCGTCGGTGAGCAGGGAGAAGAGGGTCCGTTCATCGGTGGGGTCGAGCAGGGACAGGTCCGCGACCAGGGCGACGACGCCGTCGGAGACGGCGACCATGGTCGCGTCCCCCCGGCCGGGGTGCAGGGTGCCGACCACGTCCAGCCCGAGCGAGCCGCCCTCGCCCGAGGGCAGGTTCTTCTCCAGCCAAGCGGCAACGTCGCCCGGCTCGACGTCATGCCCGACGGCGGCGATGCGCAGATCCTCCAGGCGGGCGGCGGGCGAGTCGGGGTCACCGGGCCGATCGGCGGCGTCGGCGAAGGGCAGGACTCGCTCGGAGCGCTGCTGGAGGTTGCGGAACTCCAAAGCGTCCATGATGCGGGCGAGTTCCTCCCGGTTGGCGCCGGTGAGCTTGAGGTCGACGGCGGGGTCGAGTCCCAGGTCCAGGTCGGTGAGCAGATGGTTCAGGCGGCGGTTGCGCAGCACGTCGTCGAGGTGGTCGCGCAGGGACTGGCCGGCCTTGCCCTTGATCTGGTCGGCGTTGGCGATGACCCCCTCGAGTCCGTCATACAGGCGGATCCACTTGGCGGCGGTCTTGGGGCCAACTCCGGGAACGCCCGGCAGGTTGTCGGAGGTCTCGCCTACCAGCGCGGCCAGGTGCGGGTAGCGCTCGGGGGTGACGCCGTAGCGTTCCTCCACCTCGGCGGGGGTCATGCGCCGCAGTGTGGACACGCCCTTGATCGGGTACAGCACGGTGCAGTGCTCGGTGACCGTCTGGAAGGAGTCGCGGTCCCCGGAGCACACCAGCACCTCCATGCCCTCGTGCTGCCCCTGCGCGGCCAGGGTGGCCAGGATGTCGTCCGCCTCGTATCCGGGGGAGGTAACGGTGGGGACGCCCATGGCGTTCAGCACGTCCTGCAGCAGTTCCACCTGTCCGGCGAAGGCGGGCGGGGTCTCATCGCGGGTGCTCTTGTACTCGGCGTACTCGCGGGTGCGGAAGGTGCCGCCGGGCAGGTCGAAGGCAACCGCTACGTGAGTGGGCTGCTCCTGCTCCAGCAGGGACAGGAACATGGACACGAAGCCGTACACCGCGTTGGTGGACTGGCCGGTGGTGGTGGTGAAGTTCTCGACCGGCAGGGCGTAGAAGGCGCGGAAGGCCATGGAGTGCCCGTCGATGAGGAGGAGCGTTCCGGCGTCCGGGGCGGCGGGGCTGGTCTCGATGGTGCTCACCGTGACAGCCTAAGGGCATGAGCGAAAAGGAACCCGCATCCGGCGGCCCGGACGTGCCCGTGGCCTTCCCCGCCGCTTCCGTCCGCCCCTTCCCGGTACCCAGGCCGGCCGGCTCCGCGGTTTCGGCCACCAGTGCGCTGGGAACTTCCGGACTGGCGGACGCGCAGGCCGGCACACTCATGTCGACCCTGCACATGGAGCTTCAGGAGCGTTCGGCCGAGCACACCGTGGTGCGCATGCCGGTGGACGGCGCCCGGCAGGTCACCGGGGTACTGCACGGCGGGGCCAGCGCCGCGCTGATAGAGACGGCCGCCTCCGTGGCGGCGCGGGAGAGCGCGCCCACCGGCACGGCCCCGGTGGGCACCGACCTGCAGGTCAGCCACCTGCGGCCGGCGCGACGCGGCTGGGTGACGGCGGTGGCCACCCCCCTGCACCGCGGTCGGCGCACCGCCGTTTACCGGGTGGAGGTCAGCGACGAGAGCGGACGCATCGTTGCGCACGGCACTCTGCGCTGCCTGTATGTGGAGGTCGACGGCGCCTGAACCGTCCGGGCCGTATCCCCGCCCGGACGCCGGCGGCCGTCCGTGGCCGCGTTCAGGACTCCTTCTTGGCGCCCTTGGCGCCGCCGATCTGCTCGATCACCGCGTCGGCGACCTCACGCATGGTCAGGCGCCGGTTCATGGAGGTCTTCTGCAGCCAGCGGAAGGCCTCCGGTTCGCTCAGCCCCATCTGCTCCATGAGCAGGCCCTTGGCGCGATCCACGCGCTTGCGGGTCTCGAAGCGCTCCTGCAGATCGGAGATCTCCGCCTCCAGGGAGCGGATCTCGTCGTGGCGGGACATGGCGATCTCAATGGCGGGGATCAGTTCGGCCGGGGTGAAGGGCTTGACCACGTAGGCCATGGCACCGGCCGCACCGGCCCGCTCGACCAGCTCGGTCTGTGAGAAGGCCGTCAGCATCACGACGGCGCAGCCGTGCGCGTCGATGATGCGCTCGGCAGCCGTGATGCCGTCCAGCACGGGCATCTTCACGTCCATGACGCACAGGTCGGGCTCGTACTCGTCGGCGAGGCGAATCGCCTCCTCCCCGTTCGCGGCCTCGGCGACGACCTCGTAGCCGGCATCGGTCAGGGTCTCGACGATGTCCAGGCGGATGAGGGTCTCGTCCTCGGCGACAAGGACTCTGCGGGTTCGGGAAGTAGCGGACTCGTTGCTCACGGCTAAATCCTAGTATGCTCGGCGACGTTGCGAGGCCCGCGCGCCGCCCCGCGTGCGAGCGAGCACGCCTCCGTAGCCCAATTGGCAGAGGCATCCGACTCAAAATCGGAGTGTTGTGGGTTCGAGTCCCACCGGAGGTACCAGACGTCACCAACAAGGTGATGCACATAACACTGTTACGTCTCAGGACATCGTGACAGTTCTGTCAAGCCCCGGGTTTCGTAGAGGCTGTTTTATCTGGCGCCGGGGGTTGCCGGCTGGGGTTGGTTGGGGGTGGTCTGCTCGCCGACGTCTGCGCGTCGGCGGTGTCGGTGGTGTCTGGTGGTGGGGTGTATGCCTGCTCGTGCTGAACGGGGGCGTGCATGTCGATGGCGGAGTGAGGGCGGACTGTGCCCGACCAGTTGCACCCACTCGGCGGTGGCGAACTCAACGTCCTCGATGCCCTCCCAGGGGCCGTGGTCGTCGAGGTAGTGCCGGTTTCGGATCAGCTCCGCCTTATAGAGCGAGTTGAGGGCCTGTTATGTCTCAGGACATCGGTGACAGTTCTGTGTCAGGACATCGGTGACAGTTCGGGGGTTGTTGGGGGTGACAGTTCTGGTGTGCTTTTGGGCGCATGAGCTCAGTCAGGAAATCCAACAGTAGTGGTGTTGATCCGCGTGTGCGTCTGGCGATCGCCCGGTGGCCTGATGACGCCCCGCGCGGCGCGGTGACCACCTTCTGCGCCGAGCAGTCCATCTCCCGTAAGACCTTCTATGCGATCCGCGCCCGAGCTCGTACCGAGGGCGAGGCCGCGGCTCTTGAGCCTGGCTCCACGAGACCGCGTAGGAGTCCGTCGGCTATCAGTGCTGATCAACGCACCCAGGCGCTGCGGGTGCGGGCGGCTCTGGCGTCCTCGGGCCTGGATTGCGGCCCGATCAGCGTGCACGACAAGATGCAGGCCATGGGCCTCAAGGCGCCCTCGCCGGCGTCCCTGGCCCGGATCTTCCACGCCGCCGGCGTGGCTCGAGCCGAGCCCACGAAGAGGCCCCGGGCGGCATGGCGCCGGTTTGTCTATCCGGCCCCGAACGCCTGCTGGCAGACGGGGCGCCACCGAGTACGTCCTCGCCAGGGGACACAAGTGCGTCGTATCCCCGGCTCATCGATGACCACTCCCGCCTGGCGGTGGCGTCCCTGGTCGCCGCCGCCGAGACCAGCCAGGCGGCTATCGCGGTATTCGACCGGGCCGTCGCCCGCTACGGGGTACCCCAGCGCCTGCTGACCGACAACGGGACGGCCCTGAACCCCACCCGACGCGGTCGCAAAGGCAAACTGGACGGGCCACGTGCGCACCGTGGGGGTAGAACCCATCACCTCCAAGCCCTATAAGCCCACCACCCAGGGCAAGAACGAGCGCTTCCACCAGACTCTGTTCCGCTACCTCGACGCCCAGCCCCTGGCCCACACCATCGAAGAGCTACAAGCCCAAGTCGACGCCTTCGACCACATCTACAACACCGAGCGAGGACACCAGGGCCTGCCCGGGCGTATCACACCCCAGCCCAGGCATGGGACGCCACCCCCGTCGCCGCCCCGCCAAGACCCGCCCCACCCGACGAGACCGTGTCCGTCGGCGGTCTGCCCGCGCCCGCGGCTAACGCCGCCTCGGGCCACCGCAGACGAGGTGCCAGACCACCCCAGCGCCGCAAGACCCCACCCTCAGGGACCCGGCAGGTACGCGTCGGCGCCAACGGGACCGTCAACCTGGCCTCGATCACGTTCCTGGCCTCCAAGACCCACGCCGGCAGCCAGGCCATCATCGACTGGAACCCCGACACAATCATCATCACCACCACCGACGGCGAGGTCCTCGCCCAGTACACCTGGCCCGCACCCGGCACCCGCTACGTCTCCACCCACACACACCCAACCCCACCAGCCAGCACCGACCACCACACCCCACAAGACCCAGAGCTGTCACCGATGTCCTGATACACCAACTGTCACCGATGTCCTGAGGCAGAACTGTCACCGATGTCCTGAGACATCACAAGCGAGTTGAGGGCCTCGGCCAGAGCGTTATCGTAGGAATCACCCTTCGACCCCACCGAGGCCACAGCGTCGCAGTCGGACAGGGCCTGCCCGTAACGTATCGCCCGGTACTGGACCCCCGGTCGGAGTGGTGAATCAGCCCCTTCAGGTCCGCGCCCTCGCGCTGGCGCTGCCAGATACCCATCTTCAGGGCGCCCAGCGCCAGATCGGTGTACAAGCTCGTTGACGTCTGCCAGCCGACGATCCGACGCGAGTACACGTCGGTGACGAGAGCCACATACACCCAGCCCGACAGGGTGCGTACGTAGGTGGGGGTACCTCCCACGTAGTGGGGGAATGTCCGCCACCCACAACTCGTTCGGCCTGAACGCGCTGAAGTGTCTTTTGACCAGGTCCGCGGGGCACTGCTCCTTAGGAGCCGACCGGGTCGTCCTGGGCGATTTGGCGCGGCGGATGCCGTGCAGGCCCATGTCCCGCATCAGACGCTCCACGGTGCAGCAGGCGTCGCATGCCCCAGGCCGTGCCGGGCGGAGGCCTCGGGCCGGTTGAGCATGGCGTGCATCTTGCGGGCCCCAAGTACGCAGTAGTTGTTCTCATGCACCCGCCCGATCTCGGCCTTCAGAGCCTGGTCGCGTCTACTCCTTGCCGATGGGGGACGGGACTTGCGGGCCCGGCAGGACGGGTAGGGGCGATCATTGGTACCGGCGCTAGTAAGCACCTGGCAGATCGGCACAGGCCCCAAGGTCCGCCTTGTTGTCATCAATGAATGAATCGATGACCTCTAGCGGCGCCTCACACTCCGCCCGGGGCGCATACATGGCTCTTCCGGTTTAGGGGTGTAGTAGCTGTTGTCTGAAGCCTCCGGCGTGGATGAGGCTGCGGATGGTGTAGTTGGCCAGGTTTCTGAATCCGAGGGCGATGCCGCGTAGGTGTTCCAGGCGGGGCGTTGACTGCTTCGGTGGGGCCGTTGGAGGTGCCTGGGTGATCGAAGTAGGCCAGGATGTCATCGCGCCGCTGGACCAGGGTCTTGCCCAGCGACTTCAGCTCTTCGAGGGCGTCAGGCACGCCGGTCTTGAGGGTCTGCATCACCTTCTCCATTCGGGTCTTGCCCTGGGCGGGGGTCTTGGCGCGGTAGGCGGCCATGATCTTCTGATGCGCAGCCCAGGCGGCCTCTACCGGCGTGTTCTGGGGGTCGGCAAACAGTTGTTCGAGACGTTCCCAGCCGCTGTCGCCCACCAGGCCCGCCCCGGTGCGCAGGAGCCTGCGGGCCTTGTACAAGGGGTCTTCCTTACGGCCCCTACGGCCGGTGGTCTCGCGCTGGGTGCGGCGGCGGCACTCATCGAGCTTGTCCCCGGCCAGCGCTACTACGTGGAAGGGGTCCATGACCTCGGTCGCATCAGGTAGGGCCTGGGCGGCGGCGGTCTTGAAACCGGTGAAGCCGTCCATCGCGACCACCTGCACGCCCTTGCGCCAGGTCTCGGACTGGTCCTGGAGCCACTGCTTGAAGACCTGCTTGGACCTGCCTTCGATCATGTCCAGCAGGCGAGACGGACCCGTCCGATCGCGCACCGGAGTCAAGTCAATGATGACGGTGACATACCGGTCGCCCTTGCGGGTATGCCGCCAGGCGTGCTCGTCCACCCCGATGACCTCCACGCCCTTCAGACGTCCAGGATCATTGATCAAGCGGTCCTTGGCCCGCTCCAGGATGGCGTCGCCCTCGGTGTCCCACGACACCCCCAGCGCCGCTGCTACGCGCGAGACGGACATGAACTCAACCCCCACGGCCCGGATCGCCCAGTCCACCGCCGCCCGGGTCAACACAGCCCGCTTGGCCGCGGCTCTAGAGCAGTCTTGACGCCACACGCGTTCGCAGCCCTGGCAGCGCCAGCGCCGCAACCGGACCAGCAGGTGCGTGGGCCGCCAGCCCACCGGCACGTGCGCCAGGTGCCTGCTCACGGTCCCCACCGCCACGCCCTGGGCCCCGCAGACCCGGCAGAACGCATCCTCCTCCAAGGCCTGCAGCCGGCACTCCACCAGTGCACTGCCGCCATCTATGCGCATGCCGGTGGCGGTCAGTCCCAGGCTGTCCAGGCCCAGGAAACTAGCAAGATCAGGGACAGTGAAGGTAGTCTCGGCCATGTCGAGGTCTCCGTGATCGGTGGTGTTCAGCAACCCCAATCATCGGGGACCTCGACCCACACCCACCACCCCGACACGCGCACCCGCGACTACCCCACCACCACACCCTCAAACCGGAAGAGCCGCATACATACGCGCACCGTCTTGCGCAGGATCCCCGTTAGCCCTGCGCAGCTCGCGTACTTCCTTCTCCAGCTGCCTGATCCGCTCGGCATCGGATGTGGTGGTTCCCGGGCGGGCGCCTGCGTCGATCTCGGCCTCCTGTGTCCCAGGTGCGCAGCGCCTCGGGGTGGACACCCAGTTCATCGGCGATCCTGCGGATCGCCCCCTTAGACCTCTCGGGGTCCCTACGGGCCTCCACAGCCATCCTGGTGGCCCGCTCCCGCAGCTCCTCGGGATACTTCCTCTGAGCACTCCCGGCAGTGATCCTTCCGTGCGTTCACTGCCTCCATCAAACCCGGTGCAGTTCACCTTCAAGTATTTGCCTCACTGCCCACCGCTGACCGCCCACACACGCTGTAAGACCTTGAACGCGTCGTAGGAGTACTTACGCACCCGGGCACGCCGCTGAGACTTACCTGCGCCAGGAGGGCGCTTGGCCACCGCCCTCAGGCGCCGCCTGGCATTGCCCCGACTCCAACCGGCCACCGCGCACACCTCATCCAGCATCCTCCCCTTGTCCTTCTTAGACGCCTTGGCATACGCCCCCCGCGTACTTCCTAGTGATCTACGCCCTGACCTCCATTGACAACCCACTCCCCATGCCCGCCACCATCCGCGACTCTCGCCGGCAGTTCCAGATGAGGCACCGAACCTCTTTCGCGGGCACCTGAGATGAGTCTCGTCGCCCACAATCGGCAGTCTCCCGCGGAACGGTATTCTTCTCATCAGCAACCCACATCAGGGCCAGCCCTCACCTATCAAGGCATACACAGACCACTGAACATGCTCAGAAAGATGAACTCGAGGATCACGCGGTGACCACCCCGACGTCCAGAGCAGCCACCCCGTTACAACCACTACAAAGGCCACAACTAATCGTGCAGAGTCTTGCTCACGGAGAACGTGTTCTAACGAGCCGCACATTCAGTCGCAAATATCATGCACCGCCCGAATAAGAATCCTAGACCATAATCGCCCCTACTTTCCCGCACCCACACCAACCGAAACCACGATCTTGAGAAACACGTTCACGCCGATAACTCACGCGAGGCCTTCAACACCCAAACACCGCCCGCCCACTGACAAAGAAACAGAGACCCCTTTCACATGGAAGGCAGATACGCCACCAGGTCTAGCCACTGTTCTGGAGAGACCAAACCAACTGGGGTATCGGTGGATATACCGACGCGGGATGCGACGACAGCCAAATTGCGACGAGGAACAAGACCTGCTAGACATATCGAATTAAGAAGGCTCCCCCCACGCCCCTCGAAACCAATGTCAACCAGCGAATAGTATCGCGACAGGTCGTCGCCAGACAATAGATAGCGCTTACGCTGACATATATACATAATCCGCGCATCGACTGACGGTTCCGGCCGAAAAAGACGAGCAGGAAACTTGACTCCGAGCTCCCACTTGTGCGTTGGCCATGACTCTATAGTCAACTTACTCCAGCGACCATAGTCACCACAACGTTTCCTTGCGACCTCATCCTGCACCAGCAAAGTGGCAGACTCTAGCGCCCGAGCATTCAGAACCCAGTACAAGACCCGAGTTGTAATCGAAAAGGGGACATTCCCTACGACGATAAACGAGTCATCAGGAGCGGCTTCCTGCAGGAAATCCGCACAATACACGCGAACATTATCTCGAGAACTCAGAGCCGACCTAGCCTTCTGCGCCCAATGCTTATCGATCTCATACGAATTGACCCACCTAGCACTATTAGACAAATACTCAGTCACCAGTCCGCCACCAGTCCCCACTTCGTATACTAACGCGCCGTTCAAATCGCGAACATACTTCACTAGTTTCCGCGCACCTTCACGGACGAGAAAATTCTGTGAGAACCTTTTACGCTGAGCTATCCTGTTGCGACCCATAGTGCCAGTATACATTCCCGCCGAACCCCGTCAGATATCACTGGCCGACGAAGCGCCGACTCCAAGCCTCACCCGAGACCCCAAGAAAAATCCCACTGTACACAGTTGCGTAATCCGGCCAGACAATACCTAACGAACACTAGCTTAAGCGCCGTTGCGTCGGAACCGGACCTTCTCGCCGATGCCGCGCAGGTTGTGTGGTGTGCATCGGATGCCAAGTGTGTGCCCTTTTGCGTCAGAGCTGTTGCGACTACATCCTCGCGGTGCATACCGTGTCAAACACCACGGCTGCACAGATCGTAACCAAACAGCCGGGGTGTAACGCCCATCATCCGCCCAAACCGTGCGAAAACACCGCCCGAACCCAAACCGACCGTCATCACCCCATCCTTCGCAGCGGCCCGTGCGCCGGACGCGTCCGGCAATCAGCATAAAGCAACTCATCCAAAAAATGACGCCACTCGAAGAATCCGCAATATGCATCAACAGCGAACAAATAGCGAGAATCGCGACGACGCTCAACAAACAAAACGCGTCATCAACGCTCTAAGCGCACCAGCCCGCGAATCCACCAACACCATCACCTGAAAACTCCCGTTACTAAACCCGCGCCGCAACACACAACACACACAATCTAGTCAACGCCATGAAACGTACAGCCCGATTAGCTAACGTCCAAGCCAAGAGCATAGTGAACGCTATCAATATACGCGCCGATGGACAACTCTGCATCCTGGGCGCACTCCGCGATGAACTCCGCGCACCTGAGCGCGCGCCGCCCCGCATCGCAGCCCTGCCGGGAGCGGAAGTCTTCCAACTCAGGAACCTTGGCCAGTCCGATCACT
This sequence comes from Actinomyces succiniciruminis, assembly GCF_900002405.1. Taxonomy (GTDB): domain Bacteria; phylum Actinomycetota; class Actinomycetes; order Actinomycetales; family Actinomycetaceae; genus Actinomyces; species Actinomyces succiniciruminis. The sequence continues at coordinate 77,255 of NZ_LK995535.1, forward strand.
CTCCGCGCTAGCTCAACCACACAGAACTCCCCCAACTCTCGAAGGTATTCTTGAGACCTATTCCTTCCTTCGTCGTCAACACCCAACAGCGCAGTCGTCCTTGCGAACCTTGACCAACTGCTTTCCGCCTCTTGCAACCACCGCAAACAGGATCCAACACCTGCATTCTGCCGGGCCCTAATAGCCGCGAACACCACATTCGCCATGAACACACCTAAGTCAAACATAGACGGACCAAAACGGCAAAACTCAGTATCGAAAACAACATGAACCCCCGAAGACAGTCTCATGACCGAACCGGTATGTAAATCACCGTGGATCAGCGCTTCCTGCTTATTTTCAAAGATATCGCGAGCGTGCAACGCCGCCGAAACAACCGCCGAACAGCTACGGAAACGCGCCACGCTCTCAGCAAGTTCCTGCGGAAACCAATTCCTCGATGCAGAATCCGAATATGGTTCCTCGAACACCAACGCGCGGGTAATATCCGACATATTCTCGTTACGAAATTCTGGATTGTCCGGATCATATCCTAGAGCGCGGACGCCGGCCGGAGAACAATCACGCGCTATTGTCCCGATGAAAGAACCGATCGCTTCTCCGATTCCCGGGCACTCGAGACCCTCAACCGAACGAGAACGAGCGGTCTCACCCGGCAACAACGCCTCCATGACTATCGTATGCCGAGCAGCGTCGCCGGCGTACACTGTCGGGACCGAGCCGGGCGCAACCTTCCCGAAGATGTTCAATGACATATGCTCACGATCTACACGGTTAACGTCAAGCGGCCACCCCCTTCCGACCATGCGGACATATGGGAGTGCCCTCTTTACGCAGAGCGCGTCGCCCCGTGAGTCACGAAGCAAAAACACAAGATTCAGGTTACCATCGCCTATCTCACGACACTCGACATCATCGTCCACGATGAAACGTCCCCGGAGCGACGGCGAAATTGACTGTACGTATTCAAGCACTTCGCGTTCATACATTCGATCATTCCAGTTCATTAGCATCCTTGCGCCAGTTGACATCGGCACAACTCATATAGTATTCAAGCGTCTCGACCAGGCCTTCTCGAAGCCCGACCTTCGGCATCCAACCGAGAACCTCTTTTGCGAGCCGAATGTCGGGGCACCGCCGTCGTGGGTCGTCCGCAATCGGTGCCGGTTCATACTCGACTGAGTCCGGCGCTCCTCCGACCAGGCGGAGAACCTCGGCCGCTAATCGCCGGATCGAAATTTCGTGCGGATTGCCAACGTTAACCACTTCAGGCCAGTCAATCACGGGATCTCCTGCGAGCACCAACGCGCGCACCGTATCGTCGACGTAGCAGAAGCTTCTCGTTTGGCCTCCGTTTCCGTGAATACGAAGAGGGACCCCATCGAGCGCGTTACGAATGAAACTACATACCACACGTCCATCGTCCAGACGCATCCTCGGACCATATGTATTAAAGATGCGAACCACCCTACCTTCTACTCCCCGCTCATGACGATAGGCAGACACCATTGCCTCGGCGGCCCTTTTTCCCTCGTCGTAACACGATCGTTGGCCGACCGGATTCACGTTGCCCCAATACCGTTCCGATTGTGGATGCTCAGTCGGATCGCCATATACCTCGCTAGTAGACGCCTGAACCAGGATCGCAGAGTCTCGCTGAGCGATTTCAAGGACATTGGCAACCCCAACAACATTAGATTCGATCGTCTTGATCGGACAATCGACGTAGCGCATAGGCGACGCCGGCGACGCCAAGTTGTATACGACCTCATACCGTTCCTCTAACCAGCATAAGTCTTCACGAATGTCCGCGTTGTGCCACACGTAGTTATTCGGGTATCTACTCACGAGCGTTTGCGCATTATCTACACTACCCGTGGACAGATCATCAACACATGTAACGCGCCATCCTTGCATCAGTAGTCGCCTTGAAAGATGGAATCCTATAAACCCAGCACCGCCAGTAACAAGTGCGTGCTTCATACCCATGATCCGCAACTCCTTTCCGGCGTAAGCCCGCCAAACACGCTGACCGCATGCACAAACGCCTCCCTAGCACCGCATTCCAAATACCGCCTCGCTCCTCTTACTTTCAAAGACAGCTCAGCCTCGGAGATATCTGACAACCTCTGCCAACCTCGAAGATCGCTGGGAAGGGATATACGAAATGGCTCGGGGACCACCGCATCTATTCCCGGATACCATTCGGACACTAGAACTGCGCCGCACGCCACCGCCTCAAATACCCGCGACGCCGACAAGTCGGAGAATCCCTGCACATCAGACCGCAGTAGGTTGAGCACCATACCTGCATCGGCCACCGCACTTAGCCACCGTGACGGGTCCACACGCTGGTCCACGACACGCGTTCCAACACCACAGCTACTCGCATCAGCGAGCAATTGGTCGACGCGCTCACGCCTCTCATCACCAGAGGACACGTCACTGACCACCACCTTCTTGCAAGGATTAGCCGATTCAATACCCCAACACTTGATCGCATGTGCTAAGCCGCAATAGAGCAAAGGGGGACGAAGGTAATATACGGAGTCGGCGCCCGCCGAACGGTAGCCATGCACGGCGCGAGCGCCACCGCCCCATAGGACGACCGGCACTCCTTCCTGAAGGAGCTTCGACAAGTAGTAAGACGGCTGGTACCACAGCATCGGGATTCTCGACGGCGCATCGCAGTCGAAATAGACAACACTAGTCCGACGGTCACATCCCGTGTCCATCAATCCCCGGTCCAGCCTCTCGTCCTCTTCCGGACTCAAAGAACCCGCCGCCTTTACTATCAAGTCGGGAGACAGCATGTCAAGACAGCTTAATACGCCGTCCGATGTCGTAACCGCTGCGCCGCCAATGCCGTCCATCGGCCCAGCCGGACCAAGGACCACAACCTCCTCAGCCAAGTGCTGAAGCACAAGCGCTACGCTTCGATATAATGCCCAGCCTCCGCCTGCAACCTGGCCACCGATACCTGGACACACGAACACCGCTCGCTTCATCTAGTGCTCTCCTCCCAAGCGCGTACGATTCATCACCTGATCGATCATCTCCAACGGATAATCTCGACCACCGTATAACCGACCGCGATGTTTCATATCCTCGATAAATACTGCCCTTATTGAATGTGCGCGAGCGCGCGTAGACGAATCAAACAGCGCCTTATCAGCCGCCGTTATGACAGCGTAATCCGCCTGGCCGAGCACATGCTCGTCGTCACACCACTCGATCACATTGCCATACCGCGCAACGGTACCCATGGAATCGCGGCGCAGCGACCTACTACACAAAATCAATGGCGTGTCTTGGGGGCCAATTGTGGTGCTCCACCTCGAACCTTGAGCACCCCGCCGTGTGTCCGGACGGAACGTATCACTGTACATACCCGCGGCCGTGATCTCGACATGACTCGCGGCACCTGGAATTCGCCTGATGAGCCTATGTCCCTCACGGCCGAGGCTATCCCACATCTCGCGATCACGCGGTTTGCTGTTCAGCACTAGGCAGTCGCAATGAAGTCTCCAATCACGCCTAAGCACCCACGCCGCTGCCGCGAAGGTCATGGTCGTCGAGCTCGAGTCACACCAGTGCGACTCGCTGCCGACGTGAATAACCGTGCTCCGTTCCGGCGCTGGGACATCCGCACTCACGAAGTAATACAGAGGGTCGTCGTATAGCGTGACATAACCCGCCGGGTTGAGGCTATAGCCATCGGCGATATAATCGCCGATCGGACCCGAGTGCAGATAATCATCCTCGACCATGTACACCACATCTGCCGGCTCCGCCTCGTCTAAAGCCAGCATTAGCGCGTAGTAATATGACTCGGAGTTCCCATATATGCCACTCACAACCACAGTGCAGTCAAGCTCCGCAGGAATTAGCGGCCTGACCAGACCGGCAGTTGTAACATCCGGGACTATGACCGTGCACCGAGTAGCGACGCGCGATATTACCAATGCCTCGAACAAACTCTCAACGCAAGGGCCAGGCCAAAAACCGTGCGGACGCCGGAGCGAGTTTCCCGTCCGAGAGACCCTGACATAGCAACGTATCATCGGCATCCTCCTGAGATCATGTTGGCAACGTCAATATGGCGCCGCCAGCTCTCACTCATGCCCAGAATGAAATCGGAAATCACCCCGCGATACCCCCACCAGTCGTCACCCCAGACGCGGAACTCACGGCAACTTTCTAACCCCAACGAGCGAATCGTGACCTTACCTAAATCTGTGCCGAGTATCGAAATCGATCCCTTGTCTCCACGGAACGTATAGTGGTCCCCCTCGCCCTCGCGCGCCCGCCAACTCGCTCTCAGCACCCACCGAACACCTTCCCGACATGCTGCTGCACGCCACTCCCGCCGATCGTCCGTGAGGCGATGTTGTAGAGAACACCCCCTCGTCAGTGCATCAACGATGTACAGCAAGTGGTATCCCTTGTCACCAAGCACACCTTGTGGGTTGGAACTTGCTTTCACACGCCAGTCTGCCTCAGCTCCCCAACCAGCCCACGGCGCGCAGTCCACAGTCGAGAGCTCCCCGCCCAGAAGGGTTCCGATGACTCCGTCACGTATAGCACTTATAGCAAAAGCGAGGTCCGGACGATACAAGTAATTCTGCACAACCGATATCGACGCCGCATAGCGTTCGGCCAAGTGGTCAACGCAATCCAACTCTTCCGGATTCAATGTGAACGGCTTTTCCACCAGCAACCGCCGCACTCCCAACTCAAGTAGCTGCTCAACCATCTTCACTGAAATGTTCGGCGGGGCCAGCACCAGCGCCGAGTCACAATCGAAAGCGTTACACGCGGTAACAATGTCACCAACAACATGGTCGGACTCGACACACCTGCGCGCACGCATACGCGCCGACGGACAAGGCTCAGCAATGCACACCTTACCGAACGTCTGCGCCAAAACTCCGCCCCGCCGAATGTGCTCGCTCCACGCTTCTTCTGCAATCCGGCCGTAGCCTGCAACTAATAACGTCACGAGTCCGTTCCTTCCAGACGACGTGCCATCACCGCATTACCCTGCAATATCGAGAGAAAGATCCACAATGCCGACGCCAGCAACACGCCGCTGGAAACCAACTGCGCAGTGGCGGCACCGAGTCCACCGATCACGAGAGCCCCAATAGATGGCGCCACCGTCAGTACACACCCAACCACCGCATCGAAGGCCGCCTGAGCTCTGCCGAGCGCTCCGCTATCCACCATCTCACTCACCAACGTAACCCTGCCAACAAACGCGAAAGAATCGCCGCATCCGAATAGGAACGAGCAGCAAACCATCACGGCCGCATAATCCGTCGCGCCCATGCCCACAAGTGACAGGCTCATCGCAACAAGGCCAACTTCGGTAAAAGCCCCACCGCGCATCTTCCAGCTCGACGTGACAATCACAGATCCACAGAGCGCACCCAATGCACGTGCACTTAGCACCGTTCCGAGTAATCCTGACCAGTCGTCGCTCTTCGACGCTTCGGCGGCCCTAAACGGATCTGCCACAACCACCAGCGACGCTACACCAGCGACGGCGATCCAAGCGATGATGAGCCGCATCAACCCCCGATAGCGCATCAGTGTACCGAATACAGCAACTCGGTCTCGCCGAGGCCCATTCAGCGAGGCGGGGAAGCCGCTGATAAACGAAATCACACACGCAGACAACGCAAACGTCAGCGCGTTCGTTCCAAAGGCGAATCCAGGACCAAATGATGAAACCAATATTGCCGACGCTGCCGGCCCAACGACATTTCCCACATTCCGCGCCGATTCGACAGCCCCGAACGCTTGGGTCACCCGATCACCGCTCTGCCGGCCGATTGCGGCAACGCCCGCGATGTTCGACGGGCCCTCGAACAGCGCCGACATTACACCGCACGGAGTAATAAACTCGGCCCGGCCCCCTGAAAGGGCCAGCACGAGGAAACATCCGGCGCAAAGCAAATCGCATGTGACCAAGACTCGCTTCGCATCGACGCGGTCGGCAAGGAACCCGTTCAAAGGAGCGAACGCAACGCTAACGAATGCCACCGCGCCCAAGTAGAAGCCGATGTGGGAGCTCCCCTCATTGGCCAAAACTATCAGCAGCGCAACGTGTGCTCCGTTGCCGCCAAAATTGCTCACACCGCGAGCAAATGCGAACAGGCCGACATCGCGACGACTCATCATCACGTCGTCACGACCTTGTCGTCGAGCACGAGAAAATCGAGTTGTTGTGCCCGGAACGCGCTCAAGGCTTCTGTCGCCGTCTGGATAATCGGTTCACCAGGGCCATTGAAGCTGGTGTTAAGTACCGCTGGCACCCCGCGTCGCTCCATTTCTAACACAATACTCGCAAAGGGACTAGTTTCCCGCGGGTCAATCGCTTGGGGCCTCGTTGTTCCGTCGACGTGCGCAACCGCCGGCAATAGTCGTCGTCCGACATCGGTCATCGCCGCCGCGCCAACCATATACTTGTCGAGGAAGCTGATGTCCTCCCAAAGTCCCGAGCCGCTACTGGTCGTCGCGGGCCCAAATGGTCTCCAAGGCTCCCGTCCTTTACGCAAATTCACATTGTCTTGCATCTCCGGAACTGTCGGCAACGCGATAATCGACCTGTTTCCAAGCGCGCGCGGCCCGAACTCCGAGCGTCCAGAACACACCGCGCCAATTTGATGTGCCATCAACCTATCGGCAATATCGGCGGCGTCGAACTCATGCACCGTACCGTAATCCTCCTTACGTGAGCTCTCCGTCGCCGGGCGAGGCCCAAGAAACGGCGTCGCTGTTGCGCGCCGTGGTCTAACAACGGCCCAAGCGGCGCCGATCGCGACGCCCCCGTCATGCGGCCACGGCGGAGTAAATCTTGGCCCCGACAAGCGCCCGGTCGCAGCGCAATTCAACGCGACACCACCGGCGAAACACGCCTCCAGCACGCCGGTCTTCTCACGGAAATAGGACACAAGCCGTGTGATTGCCTGTTCAACGGTGTTTTGCGCAGCCCAAGCCGCGTTGATAGCACGCTCGCAACGATGCAACTCGAATATATCATGGCGTCTCATCGGCCCACCGAAGCGCTCCGAGATGGCCGAACTCCACATGGCTTGAAGTTCGTCATAATCTAGCTTTGGATCGCCTCCGAAGAAGGTCCACTGTTCACCGGGGTGCCAGCGCACAATTTCCGAGTCGAGCCACGTCAGCTCGCGGCCCCTTCCATACGCGGCGAGCCCCATCGTCTTTCCTGAAGCAAGCCGTCCTAATCCCAACCATTCGCTGGTTGCCTCGAAGAGATAACCAAGACTCGACGCGCGCGGCATTCGAGCCTCAAGCTTCAGTGATGGCACCCCCGAACCATTCTCATACCGAAATACGCTGGTACTCTCATACTCACCATTCCCGTCGAGGACGTACACTATACACGAGTCAAACGGCGACAGCGGCGCAACACTCCACGCATGCGCCTCGTGATGGGGCACGAATATTATCTCCGGCTTAGCATCCGGAGGCGCGCCAAGCTCGTCTAGCATGTCGCGACCAGAGCGGTTGCCGCGACCAGCACGCTTCCACAATCGAGGCTCATCCCATCCGACCGCAACATGGCTCACATCGTGCCAGCTTATGCCTGCTTCTTGTATACACGAGGCAACCGCATTCAGCGGCGATGCGGAGGGCGCATGGCGCACCCTCGTCAGACGCTCTTCTTCGATCGCCGCTAACACACGCCCTGTACCATCTACAAGGCAGGCACTAACATCGTGCGACGCGGCCAACCCTGTATTAATCCCAAGCACCATCATCACGAAGCACCTCCCAAATCGCATTGCGTACACACGCGACATAGTAGTCGCGCTCGCCAATATTGGAGACTAAAGGAATTGGTATGTCCACATAGTTAGAAATACTGTCCAAACCAGCAAGAGGTTTGTCGGCCGCGACCCAGTGCCGAGCCTGATGGGGATCGCCCTCCATGCACGGCGTGTAGTGGCGAACCTGATATTTCCGTAACTTCGAACGGAGTAACTCCATATCCTTCTTGCCCGCGGGCAAAACACACACCGCTTGTCCGTTGCTGCCCTCATAAGAGCCGAGTATCTCGCGTTTACGCCCACGAGTCTCGAGGTAGGCGTCGAACTCTCGTCGAATCAAGTTTTGAAGTTCGCGCAACCTGAAGATACGCGAGTCAAGCGCACCCAGTTCCCGAACGAATATCTCCGCTTGCATGTCGGACATACGAAGATTCAACGTTGTCGCCTTGCGCTCAGATCTGTATCCGCAAACGCGCCGTACGAGCGAACTCCATTCCTTGCGCTCGCTCACGCATATCCCTCCCTCGCCGGTCGAAATCAGTTTGTTTTCCTGCGAACTAAATACTGAAAAGTCGCCGAAGGTTCCAACCTTTCGACTCGAAACAGTTACGCCCCATGCCTGGGCGCAGTCTTCAATCAACAACAACGAACGTTCATCGCATATTTGACGGACTCCAGACAAATCCGGGTTTGGCATTCCTCGCATATGCGTGACAACCAATGCGCTTGTTTTTTCTGTCATCGCACGCAGGTACTCTGCGGCACCGGGCACCAAAGAGTGTCTCCCAACGTCCACTACCCTCACGCTCCAGCCCATGACTAGAAACACGCTCGCGACTGAAGTCCAACCAAATGCCGGAACCAACACCTCTCCAGCACCTTGCTTCTCAGTAATCGCGCACACGGCCGCGGTCAGAGCGCCGGTCCCGGACGATGTCATCACCACCGACGCGGGTTCCATCACGAGCTCGCGAGCAGCCTTCTCCTCAGCCAGTCGTAAGGCATCGCTGCCGAGTCCGCTTCCCCTACCATCAGCATGTCTCGCGCGTACCGCGTCGACCAACGACTCAACATCCCAGCCATCACCCGAATATAAGTAACGCACAACATCACATCCCACGTCTAGTCGACAATATCTCACATAGTTCCCGCACGCGTCCATCCGATCGCCATTGTTCGATCGTGCGGGGGTGGGGCGCTTGATAGTCCGGCCCCTTGGCGTGGCCGGGATAATGAAGTCTATACTCCATACCCAGCATGTCTTCGAGGTGAGCGGTCACCCGGTCCGCGCCACATCCGGATAGTCGTTCATATAACGCGTTCTGATACTCCGAAAAGCACGCCGCCCCCCCAACATACTCCATCGTGCGTTCCAACAGCTGATTCAGTGCTGCGTCGTCCCCGTGAAACCCAAGAGAGTGCTGCATCGCTAGGTCGCAACGCGTCCATAGCCCCTTGAGCGTCGGCGTGTCGTGATTGGTGAGCGCCACAAGATCCTTCCTATCTATACGCTGATCGAAGTCCGCCAACAGCAGCCTGTATCGCGGGAGACCGTGATACGACACAAATGCTTCAAGTTCATCAAACGGCGTTCCGATAAGCTCCAAGTACAAATATGGCATTCCATCCGGAGAAACATGACTAACCAATAGTTCGGTCAAGGCCAACGTATCTGACCTTACATACACCCCGTCAAATGTATCTCCGGCGATGGGGACGATATACTGCCGTCCCAGGGCCAGAGCATGATCGACGCGTAACCCCGAGTAGAATTTCAAGTTGGTTTCGAGCGTTTGCCGATATGGCACATAGCCGTCGCGCGCTAGGCCACGGGGATCCCACCCGTGAACCGCCCACGCCTGCGGTTTCAAATGGTCCGCATCGCTCGGCGCACCCAGATTTGCACCAGTAAGGATGCTATGTGGCCACATCTCCGCGTCAAGTCCAGGACTTGCAACGCCGACCGGCAAGTCACCGTACACAGGCATCATCATTCGCGCAATTTCAAGCTGACGTTCCGCTTCATATTGTGTCCACCAATATGGCCCAAGGCCCGCGCCGAGCAACTCATCGTCAGTCATCCCATTCAACTCGTCGTAATGTGGCTCGATACCACGGCTCTTGCGTTCGAGAGCAAATAGAGCCTCTCGCTGAGCACGCGTTGTCCCTTCTGTCGCCCATTTTCGGAACTCGTCCTGCCGAAGGATCTGCGGATTCTCTGCGACAAGTCGATGAATGAGGGCGATCTTCCTGCACCGCGCTTCTTTCCAACTTTTTGGCGCTGGCCCCGTCGCTTTAATTCCAGCAGACGCCATTGACACGTGGACAGGATCGATCAGTATACGACTGCCTGGAGCATAGGGGTAGTGTTCGTACGGACTTCGTGATGACCACAGCCCTAACGGGTTGATTGTGCAGAACTCCGCGCCCAATTGACCAAGTGTGTCCATACACTTACGCAAATCATCCAAATCACCGATACCTAAGGACTCGTTGGACCTCAGCGCAAAAGTCGATACCGAGAATCCCCATTTTCGAGTCGTTCGAAAGTCGATGCGCCGCAGCGGTCCAAGTACTTCACTGACCCAGCGGAGTGCACGATCTGACGCCTGCACTGACACACCATCGCTCCGCGTGTAATCAAGCATTACGTTAGGATGCATTCTCTAATTACCTCACCAACAGCAGCCGCCACCGCACGCCCATTAAAGCGGCTACGGACAGAATTGTATTGACGCGTCGCAATGTCTCGCCGGGTCGCTTCGTCCATGGCAAGCCACTCAGTTAGCCTCTGGAGTTTGAAAGAAGGATCGTATATCGCCTCCTTTGTCGAACTGCCCACGAGCTCAGGATACACAGCGCGATCAGGCACTAAGCATGCGACGCCTGCGGCCATTGCCTCCGCCGTCGCAACCCCGAACGTTTCATGAGTAGCTGTCGACACCTGGTGCGTGCACTGCCACAGTAATGAGGCGTAGGCACTCGGATCGAGGCCCTCATGCACCCTCACTCGCTGACCGTACTTCGAGCATACCGTACGTAGACGGCCTTCAGTCTGAGATCCGGGAATCGGGGCTCGTGTAATGTCAACGCTTAGCGCTTTGTTTTGCTCGAGCAAAACTGGAAGCATATCGATGAACTCATCCGCACCCTTTGAAGATACAAAGGAATGATTGAATAGCAAACGAGGCGAAGCGCTCCTGGCAAGCTCCCGATTCCGGTCAATTCCCTCAATATCTATAGGGATGCCGACGACACGTGAGTTCGTAAGGAACTCGCTTAGGGCGCCGACAGCTTCCGCCTGTACGCTCGCGGCTATGCGCGTTCGAATATATTCGCTTGCAAGCAGAATCCTGTCCATCGATAATAGAAGACCGAGGTCTTCCCATTTTAATTTCGGATGATTGTCGTGTCGAAATGTGTCACTCGGGTCCCAGTGCGATCCATGCGTATACCCTACTAAAGCCCCTTGAAATCCGATCTCGTCGAGGTTCCTCCTAACGAATGCCGCGTCGGGGGTCGTCGAATGAAACAAGAATACGGCATCAATCTTGTCACGTTTCACGACGTCGATTAACTGTGCGATTTGACGCATGTTCCATGACGTACGTTCTAGGCTCACGTCATCCGGCGTTGCCACCGTTATCAATTCCGTCGAAGGTAGCTTTCCGAGTTCGCGCTCGAGCACAAGCGAGCACGTGCGTCCATATCCAATGGCGTCACTCGACGCTTTCGCATTGTGATAGTCTGTAGAAGTATAAGACCGTACATAGGCGATCTTCATGTGTCCTCCAAGTTAACAATTCTTGGTAGAGCCTTGCCCCGTTGGCCGCCGTTATGTAATCGCGTTTGCTATTATCGTAGCAGCCTTTAGGCTCGGGTAAGTTTCAGCAATGGCGCGAGCGTCTCCTACCGTATCTATGTCCCGCAACCTTTGACCAAGTTTCGTATATACTCCGTTCGGTAATGCGCGAATTACATCTACCGCAAATGTCTTTGACGCCATGTCGATCTTATCCAGGAAAGATGGGTCGACGTCATTTAGCCCGACGCACCATACCCCGCCATCCTCAACCGGGCCTATATAGGCCGTCTTAGGGGATTGTAGATGTGTCACCGCCTCGTTGATCATTGGGACGGAGACTTGTGGCACGTCTGCCAGCAACAGCAATAGTTTACGCTTAAGCGAGAGCGCCGATATTAGGCGCGCACTTAGTGTCGCTTGCGTTTGTTTTCGTAGTTCGAAGTCCGCGTCAACGTGTGCGACAATTGCTCGACGATCACCTTCGTAGCAGCACGTCTTGTTCGACAGACCGGATGATCTCAAGGTCGCGCATATGTCATTTAGCATCGCTGCCGCTACTCGCGCAGCAGCGACGTCACCCAGGTCGCGGGCAAGCCGCGTTTTTGTACGTCCGGGCACAGGGGCTCTCGCGAACAGGACAATATGACAGGGGCTCAGGTCCATACGACGAGTGTAGCCCCTCTCCGTGATCCGCGCCAGACCTCTACGATACGCATCTGTTGTAACTGTTGTACGGATTCGATAGCGGTTAAGTCCGGTGTGAGGTCTTGCTTGCAGCATTGCAAGACTTCCAGCAAGAGGTAGCGGTCGTGTTCGGTCCACTCGTCGGTCTGCTCAGCCAGAACGGCGCCGCACAGGCGGGCGATGGCATCACGATGGAAAGGATGCCGACACTGTCGTTAGGTCGGAGGCTCTCCTTATTAAAACACTCCTGGAGGTGGATACGCCTGCCAGGAAGGCCCGGCGACCACTCTTATCAGCGTGGTCCCCGAGCGTTAAGCCATGGAGATGACGTGGGGGAGGAAGTCGTCACACCCGGTAGTCGGTGGTCTCCCCCACCGTGTGGACGCGGATGGAGTTGGTGGAGCCGGGCGTGCCCGGCGGCATGCCGGCGACGATGATCACCTCGTCGCCCGGCTTGGCCAGGTGCTTGGCCTGCAGCACCTCATCCACCTGATCGACCATGTCGTCGGTGTGCTTGACCTCGGGCACCTCGTAGGTCTGCACGCCCCAGGAGACCGACAGCTGGTTGCGGGTGGAGCGCAGTGGCGTGAAGGCCAGCAGCGGGATGGTTGAACGCAGGCGGGACAGGCGGCGGGCGGTGTCGCCGGACTGGGTGAAGGTCACCAGGTAGGTGGCGTCCAACTGCTCGCCCATCTCGGCGGCCGCCCGGGTGATGGCGCCGCCGCGGGTCTGCGGGTAGGAGCCCAGCGGGGCGATGCGCTCGCCGCCGTTCTCCTCCACGTTCTCGATGATATTGGCCATGGTGCGCACGGCCTCGATCGGGTAGGCGCCCACGGAGGTCTCCCCGGAGAGCATGACGGCGTCGGCGCCGTCGAGAATCGCGTTGGCGCAGTCGGAGGCCTCGGCGCGGGTGGGGCGCGGGTTCTGGATCATCGACTCCAGCACCTGGGTGGCCACGATCACCGGCTTGGCCTGGCGGCGGGCGAGCTCGATGGCGCGCTTCTGCACCAGCGGCACCGCCTCCAGCGGCATCTCCACACCGAGGTCACCACGGGCGACCATGATGCCGTCGAAGGCGGAGACGATGTCCATCAGGTTCTCCACGGCCTGCGGCTTCTCGATCTTGGCGATCACCGGGATGCGCACGCCGACCTCGTCCATGATCTCGTGGACGTCCTTGATGTCCTCAGCGTTGCGCACGAAGGACAGAGCGATGAGGTCGGCGCCGATCTTGAGCGCCCAGCGCAGGTCCTCGCGGTCCTTCTCGCTCAGGGCGGGCACGGACACGGCCACGCCCGGCAGGTTGATGCCCTTGTGGTTGGAGACGTACCCGGGTACCTCCACGCGGGTTACGACGTCGGTATCGGTCACGGCGGTGACGCGCACGGCCACGTTGCCGTCGTCGATCAGCAGCCGGTCGCCGGGACGGCAGTCCCCGGGCAGGCCCTTGAAGGTGGTGGAGACGCGCTTGACGGTTCCCAGGACGTCGTCGGTGGTGATGGTGAACTCGTCGCCCTTGTTGAGCATGACCTTCTGGTCGTCCACGAAGTTGCCCAGGCGGATCTTCGGGCCCTGCAGGTCCACCAGGATCGCGACGGCGCGTCCCGAGGCCTCGGCCGCGGCGCGCACGCGCGCGATGACCTCCTCCTGGTCCTCGGCACGGCCGTGGGAACGGTTGATGCGGCACACGTTCATGCCGGCGTCCACGAGCGCCTGCACCTGCTCGGGTGAGTCGGTGGCGGGCCCCAGGGTGCATACGATCTTCGCTCTGCGCATGGGGCAAGCCTAAATGACTCTCGCCCCTACGACGAACCTCCCACGCGAGACACTTCGTCGCTGAGCGGCCGACGCGAAGTCACGATGAAGCAGACCAGTCCCACCAGGAAGATCAGGATGGAGGTCCACACGTTCAACCGCAGGCCGGCGATCAGCTGCGCCTCGTCGATGCGCAGGCACTCGATCCACACGCGGCCGGCCGTGTACACCATCACGTAGGCCCACAGCAGCCGCCCACCCACGGCGCCGTCACGCTGCCGCAGCCGCCGCTCCAACCAAACCAGGAAGACGGCGCCGGCCAGGTTCCACAGCGCCTCGTACAGGAAGGTGGGGTGGAACAGGGTGCCGGAGGCATAGCCCGCCGGCAGATGCGCGTCGTCGATGCGCAGCCCCCACGGCAGGGTGGTCGGGGAGCCGAACAGCTCCTGGTTGAACCAGTTGCCCAGCCGGCCGATGGCCTGAGCCACCAGCAGTGTCGGGGCGACGGCGTCGGCGAACGGCGCCCACCGCAGCCCCCGGCGGTGCACCATCCAGGCGGCGGCCAGCGCTCCGAAGAAGATGCCGCCCCACACGCCCAGGCCGCCGCGCCAGATCTGTGGGATCAGCGCCGGGTTGCCGTGCGCGCCGAAGTAGGCGTCCGGGGAGGTGACCACGTGGTACAGGCGGGCG